>UQMF01000004.1 GCA_900542145.1 uncultured Oscillospiraceae bacterium
TTAAAGCGGTACGCGAGCTGGGTTCAGAACGTCGTGAGACAGTTCGGTCCCTATCTGTCGTGGGCGTAGGATATTTGAAAGGCGCTGTCCCTAGTACGAGAGGACCGGGATGGACGCACCTCTGGTGCACCAGTTGTCACGCCAGTGGCACAGCTGGGCAGCTAAGTGCGGATCGGATAAACGCTGAAAGCATCTAAGCGTGAAGCCGTCCTTAAGATAAGATATCCCATGCGTAAGCAGTAAGACCCCTTGTAGACTACGAGGTTGATAGGTTCAAGGTGTAAGCACGGTAACGTGTTCAGCCAGCGAATACTAATCGGTCGAGGGCTTAAACCTCAATGATTTATGTCTTGTCACTCTTTTCCTTCGTTATTCAATTTTGAGAGTCCTCTCTCATAGTCGGTGCCGATAGCGGTGAGGGTCCACCTGTTCCCATTCCGAACACAGTAGTTAAGCTCACTTGCGTCGACAATACTCGATGGGCAACTGTCCGGGAAGATAGATAGGCGCCGACACTTAATAAACACAGCAAGCTTAAAACTTGCTGTGTTTCTATATTCCTCCGTAGCTCAGTCGGTAGTAGCACCTGACTGTTAATCAGGGTGTCACTGGTTCAAGTCCAGTCGGGGGAGCCAGATATCTGAAAGCGCATTGTAGAGCCGTTCAAGGCATGCAAGGCGCTTTCGCTGTATCTGGGCATTTATCAAAAAGGTGTCAGTGATCGAATAGTTTGTCGATATGTGAGTTATGCCGGCTGCGCTGAAGCTTCAGATTAAAGGCTAAATGCAAATACATCTGCGTAGTCTGAATATTGCTGTGTCCGAGGATAAGCCGGAGGGTCTCCAGATCTCCGCCGTCCGCAAGGTAATATGTTGCGAATGTGTGCCGGAGCAAGTGAGGGTGAAGACGTTCTATTCCGGTGACTTCTTTAAGACGCTGGAAAACAAGCTTAATTGAATTATCGTTGCACCGTCCTCCGTATTGATCCAGGAAGAACGGCTCGGAACTGCTGGCGAACTGACGAAATTTTAACCGATAGTTCAGAAGTTGTTCGCAGGTCTGGTATCCTATGGGGATAAGCCGTTGCTTGCTGCCTTTACCGCGTATGATCATGGACTTAGTGCTAAAGGTGATATCGCCTATATTGATCCGGGGGATTTCTCCGCGGCGCAGTCCGCTGTCAAGCATAAGCAGCACAAAGCACTTGTTGCGAAGGCTGTAATGAGAAAATGAATCATCGCAGGCACGAAGCAGCTGAATGATCTCATTGTCATCAAGAATAAGCTGCTCCTTCTTATGAACCTTCGGAAGCCGGAGCTGACGGGAAAAATCATCGAGGTATTCTTCGCCGATGCAGAAATTATAGAAAGCCTTAACAGCTCTCATTGAACCCTGAACGGAACTGCTGCTCAGCCGATCCCCGTTCCGCTTGGTTTGCAGTTTAAGATAAGCTCCATAACGCTTAAAATTAAGCAGATTTAATTCTGCAGGATCATTATAACCTTTCGGAATATTGTCCATAAGCCATATGAAAAAATCCTCGAGCTGCTCTTTGTACCAGCTGATAGTTACCGCACTGTTGTTCCGAAACTCTTGTTCCAGAAGAAACATCTCATACATTTCGCGAATCGTCAAAAAAATCACCTCCGTTGCGCATGGGGCGCCCCGCGCGCACACGCGCAGCCCCATGCGCTGCTACTTGATAGTTTTTGCCCACCTCAATATAGTTTGATATAGATAATACACGCCTATAGCAGTCAACCAACTAGCGCCGATGGTAAGCATTGCACCGATCGGGACGAAGTAATTTACATAGCCCATGATCTCCTTAACCTCGGACGGGATTTGAATGTCCTTGAAAGGGCTGTCCGGCAGAAGAAGAACTATAGCATTAGCTATATCGGATACAACATCTGTTATTGAGTTCCATAAACTTTTCAACCATTCGCCCATGGCGACACCTCCTTAGTGGTTGATCATCTTCGGCGTGATATGAATAAGCAGCACGATAAATCCAACGATGAAAACAGTGTAGCATATCGGCTGCACCAGGGGAACAACTGAAAGATCTATAACGAGTTCCTCGTCTATTTCGAACATGGGTTCGAAGTCCTCGGGAATATTTCCGATAGTCTGATTACCCTTGAACGGCTCCAGCTGCGCAGGATCCGTTGATATAGGAATCCGGAAAACCGGTGCGACAGGATCCGCGACGAACACGCCAAGGATCCGGATAAGGTCATAGGGAATGCAGAACGGGAATTTTGTAGAGATGATCGAAGGTATATCTATATCAAGCTTGAGCTGCGCTTTATATTCCGTCAACGTCATGTCCGGATTTCCCGGAACGTCCTTGACGGTTATAGCGTCGTCGGGATTAACTATCGATGGATCGGTGTCAACCTCAAGAGTTGGATTCTTGGTTTTATCCATTGGCAGCACATCGGACAGATCATCAAGTCCGGGGATAACCTCAGAAGAGGAACAAGAAGTAATCCCATGAACGAAATTATAATAATCTCCTGTGCTGGTTACAAGACCGCTATTCAGCGAAGATAAATCTATATCAAGATCCGAAATAGCTTGTACTGTTAACTTTCCATTCCGGAAAACATAACAAGAAGTTAATTCTTGATCCTTATCAGTTTGAACCCCACTAGATATATAGGAACCATAAACACGATTTAAACTAACAATTCCATAAATCTGGTGTTGAGTTAAGTAATCGGCAAAACTTGTAACAGAAGTCGAGCAGCTAATACCAACAACATTGTAAAAAGTAGAACGATCTAAATTGGGGAGATAACGAACAGAACACAAATATTCGCCTTGAGTAATATGAACATAGAGATAGCCAGCTCCAAAAATACAAATATCATCGTTAAAATAGACAGGAGCAAAACTTTGTCCTATTACGGTTTTAGCATAAACATCATTTAGGGGGAGAGAATCAAATGCTATCGGTTTTGTGATATCGGCAGAAAGGAATTGATAATCATACTTTGATTTAAAATCAACTACTGTATCGGAGCTTATACCAATAATTTGACCGTATAGTACTAAAAATTGATCATATGTCAGATCAACTTTTCCGTCAGCAGAGATTGTAATCTCACCGGAGTCAAACCAGCTGGCACAGGTATCATAAATCTGCTGCCAGCCGGAAACGAACCAGGACGGAGTATTCTCAGAGCCGACAAAAGCTTTCTGCCAGCCTTCAACGCCGCTTTCAACGAAACAGCCTATACCCTCGGCTACATCGTCATACTGCCCGGACATAACGCCGAGCAGATTAAACGCCAGAACACCAAGGGCAACACCTGCAGAAGCAAGCCCAACAGCCTTCGGACGAAGCCCGATGATTCCGCAGACGAGGACAGCCGCCAGAGCAGCGGCAGCTATTCGTTTTTTCATTCGGATCTTCCTTTCTGATTGAATGCAGCTATGCGCGCTTTCATGTCGGTGATCTCCTGGGACTGCTCTTCCTTGGGCTTATCGAACTTCTTGAAGGTATCGTAGAGCTTGCAGACGGATTTTCGGAGATTGAAGAACTCCGAGCCGACGCGCTCCTGAATAGGGTACCAGTACTGAACGGCGACGAACATCTTGTGGAACACCACGATCATGAACATGCCTTTAGCGCCGTAGTTCGTTAGCTTCCGGTGCTTGTACTCCGTTTCGACCAGTGATCTGATCTGACGGTCAAGCATTCGGTCGTTCTGGGTGATGAGGATAATGTCATAGAAGTAATGCCTATGCTGCGAGAAGAATTCAAGCCAGCGCATACGGTTCTTGTTAAGTCCGTCACGGGAATTAAACGGAATCTGCGCTTCATCAATGATGATAACACCCTGATGTTCATCGCGCTTGTTGCTGTCGAAGTGTTCCCGGGCATACTGCTCGAACCTGTCAACGTTCATTTCAAGCGTAGGGATATAGACAAATTCGCCCTTGTGCTTTTTAGGGTTTAAGTTCACCTGGAAATTGGCGATAACGGGAACCTTGCGGCGCAATGCCCGGTCAACGACCTCGGCGGCGTGATAGCTCTTGCCGCTTCCAGGTGTCCCGGTGTAGAGATAGATCATTATTCGTCCTCCTCGTCCAGCAGTTTCATATAAAGGCGGATACACCGCCAGATGATGAAGCTCCGGGAATACCCGGACTGCGCACACATTTCGTCAAGATCGTGGAGCAGATCCGGCGGAATAGTTATGGTGATACGTTCTTTTTTAGTCATATATGTAAACCTCGTGAGGTGTGTATTTTGTCATACTGTTCTAGTGTAAAGGAATGGCGGCTCAGGAGAACCGAACCGCCCCGGGGAATATTAGCCGGCTACCTTGCCGAATGTCTTCTTAGCAAGCTTGATCAGCTGCATGATACCGAAGATCACAAGACCAGCTGTAAGAATACCGATGATAACCGGAATCAGAGTAGCAACGAGCGTTCCAAACTGATTGGTCATCTGGGTACCAGCTTCGGAAAGAGTCTTAGCCATGTCAATGCCGGAAGCTTCGGTAGTAGCTGCGGAAGCGCAGACAGACGAAACAACACCAACAACCGCAGCTGCTGCCGTTGCGACTACAACCTTGCAGCGCTTACCGATCTTCTTGATCTTTTCGAATACCTTCATGTGATTACCTCCTTCGTGGTTAGTCGTTATGCTTGAAAATGGCGCTGTAACAGATCGTGAAAATCAGTCCTAGAAGCCACACACAGCCGGACAGACCAAATCCGAACATTAAGCCATAGAAGCCGAAAGATAAAAGATACATCACGACACCTACTTTCTCAGGTGCCGGAAGATCTGCGCCCCTGCGATGATACCAAGCATGATGATTATGATGATAAGCGCTATGTAGATATCATCGAGGGTCGTATCATAGACGATGAAATCACCGTCTGCGAAATCAACGTAGTTGTTCATGATACTTCTGCTGTGCTCGCCTGGCTGGCGATCGGAGTGATACCGTTGACCTTGCCCTTGAAGTTCAGCTCGAGATCTACATCAGAACCAACAAGCGGAAGGAGATCGTCAAGCTTTAAGTCGAGATTCTTCAGAACGATATCCGACATAAACTTAGAATCGGCTTTCTTGCCGTAGACGTTGTCATCATCGAAATTGCACTGAAGATTGATACCCTTGATCTGTCCGCCGTCCTTGCTCGGGAAGTCAAGGGGCTGGAGTCCTACAAGTCTTACTTTCATTTTTACCTTCTTTCTGCCCCGTTCCGGGCGTGTTTATATGTTATCGGCGTTATTGCCGTGGAGCCAGTACAAGGGACATTGACCCATGCACCAGCGTGCAGCCCGTTGCTACCCTCACGTCAACGGAGCCGAAACCGTGCCGCCATCTCAAAAACACCTATAATCTCAAGCGCTCATGCATTTTTTCTTGGTGAAAGCTCGGGCGGTAACCCTCAAAGGGCTTGGAGGTGGTTTTGTTTTCACTCGCAACCACTAAACGAGCCTTTAAAGGTAGGTCTATTTATTTGAAACTTCGATCATCACAGGTGATTGATTTGCAATAGTCGTAAGCTGCTTTTGAAGTGCTATGATTTGATCAACCGTATACTTTTCAAAATCGAAAAGGTTATTTTCATAGAGTTTATCATGATTAATTCGAGAAACTGCTAACGCTTCTCTTATGAGATCAACATCTTCGGAGGTGATTGTTATTGTCTTGCTTTTTATGTCTTTGATTTTTCTAACCAAGCTGAAAACAAAGCTAAGTAAATTATATAAACCAAAAACTAAGAGAAGTGCACAAATGAAGCCGACAATATAGTAACCTTTTTGTTCGCTGCTCATTTCTTCACCTCCTGACTGTAGCAGTTTCGGCAGCCGCCGTAGAACATTCGCTCGTTCTCTCCGCCATAGTAAGCGCAGGTATCTGTATTTACAAGCTTGTGGCACTTATCACAACGAACAAAACGGAATCCACCGGCGCGGAAATGATTATTTTTTGTTGATGGGTCTGAAATGTGTTTAGTAAAGCGTTCTTCAAGGTTATTCATGATCATGTTTCACCTCTATGATAACAGGTGATGAATCCTGAAGCGTGCCTATAAACTCAGTGCTAAGCTTTCGGATCTTCGCAATTTCCCGGTGTACTTCGTCTTCGTCGCAGGCTTCGGGGTTTTCCGTGAGCAGATCGCGCCAGGAGAGTTCCGAGCATGAGAGCGCTTCTTCCAGAACTTCGATATCTTCGGAGGTGATTGTTATTTTCTCGATCTTCATTACTCTGCCCCCTTAAGCTTATAGCAGAGATTATCAATGAAAGCAATACGTTCCTTGTCACCGTCGATTACACGGTTGACAATATCCCGATATTCAGGACTAAATTGACTGAAGTCTGTATTGAGACATTCGGTAATTTCGCGACCAATTTCAACACGCTTTGCATTGAGCGATTCAAGCATGATAATGCATTCGCCCATATTGATTTCAATATTCATACCTGTTCACCTCGCTGATCAAAACGGGTCGCAACCGTGAAGATCACAGTATGCAGGCGACATATACTTGATATATCCGCAGATCGTGCACACGCCCCAAGGAGTGTAATCATGATCATGCGCGTCAGGATCGAAATAATCATCAGGATCATCAGAATCTTCATGATCAGAAGCAGTTTCCGGCTCTTCTCCTGTCGGGACGAGTTCCGGGTGACCGCCGAACTCGGCAAGATCGCCGTCTGCAACCTCGAGCAGCTGACGACGAAGTACACAAGCGTTATGATGCTTTTTCTTGTCCTGCTCTTCCTGCGCTTCGTCCATGAGGAGCCCTAAACCCTCGATTACTCGAACCAGCTCATCACGAGTTAACTCAATACTGTACTTTTCCATGTTCATTATCCTTTCTTAGTTACCTTGTTCTAGGTGGGATTAATACAACCATTTGATTGCATATTTATTATACAACTATATGGTTGTAATTTCAATAGCTTGGCAAAACTTTGTAGGTTTTACCAAAAACAATGGAGGTTTTTTCAATGGTTTACACAAAAATTAAGACACTCAGACAGGAAAACAAGCTAAGTCAGCAGCAAGTATCTGATATTCTTGAAATCAAGTATCAGGTTTATCAGCGTTACGAAAACGGAACGCGCGAAATACCTTTGCACCTGCTGATTAAGCTTGCCGACTTTTACGGAGTAACTCTCGATTACATCGCAGGACGTTCCGAAGATACAGGTGCCGAGGAGATCGGCAACATCGGGTAAGGCGTTCCAGCGGTTGTATAATACATATTTTTAGGAGGTGAAACAATGAAAAAGGTCCTTAGAATCATTATGCTATTGTTAATAGCAATTGTTATAGTATTTTGTACAGTTGCTGTGCTCAACATGATATCCAAAGGTGAAGATATACGAACAATAATATATGGAGTGAGAGCAGGAATTATAATAATTGTAATATGCATTCTTGCTTTTATCCTGCTCGGCAAGAAAAAAGGTTAATTTTATCCCCACGGGTGTTTCTCCCAGAACTCCTTGATTTTCTCGGCGCTTAACTGCTTGTATTCGTTGATTAATGCCTGCTGGTTTGCGTTCAGCAGGGAATCCCGGTGCTTGAGCATTTCGCGGAACTTCAGCTCGCCCACGCATTGGATCAGCGTATCAATGCTATTTCCTGCCTGCTGGAATACGTATCGTTCAAGCCTGGTCAAGTTGTATTCAACGCCCTTCGGAGTGTACAGGCTGATTTTCTCTACACTCTGCAGGAACTTTTCCCACCACACAGGCGACGGAGCACGGCGGCGGTTGGTGTCGGTCTTACTGGGAACGATGAACCGCATGTAGTTATTGAGAACGCCGAAGAACCTTTCGCCCCATGTTTCTTTCAGCTTGAGAAATGCAAGCGCACGTTCGCGCCGGAGTTGCAGCTCACACCGGACCCAGTGATAACCCAGACCGCCACGCTCCTGCGCCTTGTCGTAGAATCTGATACGCAGCTCAGACTTAGGACTGCCGAAGTAGCAGCTATGCGCGCGATTTACCTTGCCGGCCTCGTCGGTCTCGCAGTCTACTTCCGGGTGCGATTTGCTGAACTTGCTTATGTACCGTCCGCAATACGCGAACTTGCAGATCTTGACGATATCAAGCAGACCTTTTCCGTTTTCGGACTTGTCTATATCATCATACGCAACATCAAGTCGGGTAACATGGAACTGCTCCTCGTCCGCAGTGACTTCTTCGAACAGCTGCGCGAAGCTCTTGCAGCTGGAAGTCTCGAACTGACGGCAGCCTTGACCGGACATCTCGACACATACGCCCATATCATCGCCGAAGCCGTCCCACATGATCCATATGCCACCGCAGTAATGCGCCTGCTTGTAGCCGTAATGCCCGGAACGCTCCAGCCAGCTGCAGGAAGATCCCAGCCCGAGGAAGTCTTTGACCTGCTCGATCGTCATGCTATTGTGCAGCGTGAACGAGAACCAGTCAACCAAGATGATGTTGTCAGTCATTTTTTACCTCCGGAATTGGAAATTTTATTTTTCAACTGCTGAAATGCTCACGAGCCGGGACGGGAAGCCGGACGAGCGCCCCCGGTATTGTACACACTGCCCCCCTGTTAGCTAGGGGGGCTCACGCGGAATTTTTCCAGTTTTCGCATTTTGAAAACCAGAAAAATTCCACAAGTTATTATTACATACACAAGAATAATGACCACTGATCAGCCATAGCCGCAGCTATTTCAGGAAAAGTTTTAGATCGCATTTTTGCAGAACGGTGTAAAGATGTATAGCTAACATAGTCAGAACAAATAACAGTACCCATCAAAGGCGGCAAACCCTTAAGCCATAAGCAAGTTCTTTTAGAATAAGGAGCACCAAACTCATAGGGCTGTATTAACTGACTATAATGAGGTAAACCAACAATAGACAATGGGACAGGATTTTCAACGGCAATATGAAGGCAATCAGCTTCCAGAAACTTTAAGAAAAAATCTCTTGCAGCTAAAGATTTAGCGTAGCGATCCGGAACGATATCCCCATTAACGCGCATTAAATTAGCGCTTGCTTTAGTCAAAAATGTGCAAGGTGGGTGTGCTATCAGCATATCCCAGTTTCCAGAAATTTCATGAAATATCCCATCACAAGTTACAAAACTGCACCGACCATTAATTAACGGCAAGACATCGCCTTTGATGTGCCATTCCGGATAACCTCCGGAACAGTCCTGGATATCAGCGCTGTATGCTTCGAATCCGATCCGGCGCATTTCCTTGCAAACTGCCTGACTCTCTTCACAGGCTATAAGAACTTTCAAACCAAAACCTCATTTCTTTTGGCGGTGAAAACCTGGAGGACTGCGTCATATTCCACACAAAACCGTTGAAAGCTCGTTAGCCTCTGCCGCAGGCGCAACACAGAGGCTAACGACCTTCCAACCGCTCCGCGTGAAAAATTACTCACCCGCCGAGGTTTACACCCAGAGCCTCGGGGCAATCCCCGAACCCTTTCAAGTGATGTAACGATATATAAAAAAGGCACACAAGCAGGATCTGTGATCCTTTTTGTATGCCCTTGTGCCCTTTGAAAACTGTTAATCAGGGTGTCACTGGTTCAAGTCCAGTCGGGGGAGCCAGACCTAATATACAAGAACCGCTTCCAGTTTTTCTGGGAGCGGTTCTTGTGTTATTGCACATTAATTTTATCATCATTTAAAAAAACGCTTGAAATGACGCACTGTTTGTGCTAAAATAAAGAGGATACTAAAACAAGGAGTAGGTAATATGATTTCTAGTGCGCTTTCAATGCTCGAAACAGAGGAGCAGCGTGATATTCTGTCTGAATTCTATGAAGAAAATAAGAACCGCTTTTATGGAATGGCGTATTCAAAATTACAGAACCGTGTACTTGCCGAGGACGCGGTTCAGGAAGCTTTCGTGCGTATCATGCAATATCCAAACAAATTCTTTGAGATAGAGGCTCACAAAAAATTACCTTATGTGATTATTATAATTAGGAACGTCGTTTACCAAATGCTAAAAAAGGAAAGTGAGCATGACTACGACGAACTGACAGAAGATGTTCCGGACAATGGCGTTTCGATCGAGGACGATGTTATTGGCAGGATCTCCAGCAAGGAACTCATGGATTTCATTAAAACATTGTCCGAAGCCAAGAAACAGGCTGTAATCCTCAAGGGAGTTTACGGGTTGAACACCCATGAGATCGCGGCTGTTCTCGGAATAACCGAATCCGCCGTCCGAAGGAGGATTTCTGACGCTTACGGACGGATAATTTATTATGTACGAAAGGGAGAAAGATGAACGACAGATTCAACAGGATACTTGAGCAGTTATGCTTGGAAGAGTACTCCTGCCAGGAAGATTACCCGGCGCACCATTTTTCGCTCCGCCACAGACGGAATATGAAGCGCTTATTCGCCAGCCGATATTCAGTCCCTACTACCGAAATAAAACCCAAACTATGCCGTAGGACTGTCGCAATTATAGTTGCGGCTATTTTTCTTGCTTTGGTTGCGGTTTCAGGAGCTGCATATTTCATTGGTTCCTTTATTATGAAGGAGCAGAATGATAATACTCAACTTATGGCAGCAAGTATATCCGAAGCTCCGGAAACCATAAAACAGACTTATACTCTTGATGGCTTACCCGATGGGTACAGGGAGATAGATTCGTACTCTGACGACTTTGAAAGTGTGATTATATATCAATTTGAAGATGATTTTAATAGTACGATTACATTTACTCAGTTGGTTAAGAATGTATATGATGGGCGTTTTAACACAGAAGGCTATGATTTTGAGTCGATTCAGGTTAATGACTATGATGGTTTACTGATAGATTGGAGTACCGCAGAGTATATTTGTAGTGAAATAATATGGGATAATGGGAAATACATATTCACCTTGGTAGGCAATTTATCCAAAGAAGATACAGTTAAATTGGCTGAAAGTGCTAAAATTGTCCGTTGAATGCAATAGATGTCACTTCTGAAAGATATCCAGATTTTCTTAATTAGAGGGAAAGTATTCTCTCAATAAAATGAAAGAAGGATATTTTTATGAAGTGCAAAAGAATTTTAGCAGCAATCATGTCCATGGGACTTGTGGCAACAAGCCTGACAACCGCTGTATCAGCAGCTGATCTGTCCTTCGGCAATGTTGATATTGTCGAGCCCGCATATGTTATCGCCAATGAAGCGGTATCAAGAGTAACAATCAGTGGTACAACAGCTTCATGCTACAGCACAACAAGAGGAGATGCGGTTTCCATTTCCGTTACCCAGACTTTACAGGTAAAGAAAACTACCGTTTGGAGTAATGTCAAGGGCGCAACCTGGACCAAGACTGTCAATGCCAATTACATCAATATGAGAAACTTCCAGTATAACCTCACCAGCGGTACATACCGTCTGAAGAGCGAATACACGCTGACCGCAAAGGACGGCACAACTGAAACAATCACCGTTTACAGCCTGGAAACCTCTCTTTCCTGATTTAAGCCGCAAAAAAACTCCCGTCTATCAACGATAGGCGGGAGTTTTGTATTCAGCAGATCAGTCCATAGCCTTCTTGATCGCAGCCATGAGCTCGTCGTATGTATCGTAAGCCGGGAGGTCAGGATTAGCAGCCTTAATGCTGTCGGGGCTCTTGAAGAGGAATCCTGCCTTGCTTGCGCGGATCATGCCGAGGTCGTTGTGGCTGTCGCCGCTGGCGATGGTTTCAAATCCAATGCTCTGGAGTGCCTTTACTGTTGTCAGCTTAGACTGCTCGCAGCGCATCTTGAATCCGGTTATCTCGCCGTCCGGAGCAACCTCAAGCGTGTTGCAGAAGATAGTCGGCATACCGAGCTTCTTCATGAGAGGACCAGCAAACTGGGAGAATGTATCGGAAATAATGATCACCTGGGAGATGGACCGCAGCTCGTCGAGGAACTCCTTCGCGCCGGGCATGGGGTCGATCTTTGCGATGGTGTCCTGGATCTCCTTCAGACCAAGGCCGTGCTCCTTGAGGATACCAAGGCGCCACTTCATCAGCTTGTCGTAATCCGGCTCGTCACGGGTGGTGCGCTTCAGCTCCGGGATTCCGCTTGCTTCTGCGAATGCGATCCAGATTTCGGGTACCAGTACGCCCTCGAGATCAAGGCAGGTAATATACATGGACATTGTTTTTTCCTCCGTAGTGTGTGATTCCGCGCTGCTCCGGGATTTCCGGAACAGGCGTATTTCGGCTGTTGACAAAGCCTTTGACTTATTATATCACACTTCTGCCAAAATTTCAATACGTTAAACCGGAAAATCTGCTCAGCGCCTGCGGCTGAAGAACAATCCTGCTGCGGAAAGCGCGGCAATACCTGCAACTACTGCTATTCCTTCAGCGCCGGTGTCCGGGCTTCCCTTAACGGGGACGTCGGAATTTGTGGGGACTGACGGCTCTGTCATCTCGCAGAGCAGGGAATATATCGCCGCATGACCTGCCTTGCTCGGGTGAATATCTCCATGCGTGATGTTGGTCAGTTCTGCCGCATTTCCCTTGAACGCGGAAGCCACGTCAGCCACTTGGGCGCCGTTCTGCACGGCTGCATCGGCGATTCCGGAGTTTAGTTCAGCCAGCTTTTCCCGGGCGACAACGTCCAGCATTTCCATTCCGGTAACTCCCTCGAACGGGTCGTATACTGTCAGGATCACTACCTGTGCCCCGGGAGCGGATTTCTCTACATGCGCCAGGATATCGCTGATGTTGTCAACGACAGCGGTTACATCAACGGAATTCGCCGCCTTGATCACCGACTGCATTATCTGCATAATTGCGGAGGTCGCCTCGTCGTTCCCGTCGAGGAATCCGGAAAGCATGCCGGAGCCGTCTGCTTCTTCCGTGGAGGTGGTTCCGTCTGCAAGCCCGGAAATATAGTCCATCAGATCCCCGTTTTCGGTGAATGCGTTCATCAGCGCTGCCATCATAGGCTGGAGGAAGTCGTTTCCGCCGATGGAGATAATTACGGTATCCGCGCCGGAGAGCGCCGCGGAGATGTCCGCATCTTCCAGGGCGGTCAGCAGTTCGCCGGAAGTCCTGCCGTCAACAGCAAAGTTGCTGTATTCCTCGTAGGAGGCCGCCAGCTGATTCGCGAAGCTGTCCGCGGCGCTGCTGTTGTCGCCGGCGGTGTAGCCGTCAAGTCCGTAGCCGGAGGTTATGGAATCCCCGAGTACGACCAGGGAGTTGTCCTCGGCTGCCGCCGGAATACTCATCAGCGAAGCTGCGGTCGCTGCCGCCAGGAATAGCGCTGGTATTCTTTTCATAATGGTGTTTCCTTTCTCGAATTGCATATCTGGATTTATACTATATTTTACCACATGATATTTACGTTGTCAACAGGAATATACTACTAAAAAATCCCCGGAATATCTCCGGGGATTCAGCTTGTCGAAAAAAGTAAATTTTGCCCGCGAAGTGGGCTTTTGAAATCAATTTTTTGACCCAGCTTTGCCGGGTCAAAAAATACTTCTATCCGCACAAGTGTATCGGAAACGGCTTCGCCTTATTCCTTACGCGTGCAGGGTGCATTTTATCGAAGATAAAATGCGTAAAGCTTGGCTTTGCCAAGCTAGTGGATTTGTTCGGCGGAAAAGTCACTTTAGTGACTTTTTCGACGGTCTCAATCCCCGGAATATCTCCGGGGATTGAGTTTTATGTGCTCTTGTCGCCGGTGGATTCTCTTAGTATCAGCCGGTGTGGGAGTTTATATGTATTGTTATCCTTGACATCGGATTTTATGTTGCCGATAAGCTTTTCGATGACCGCTTTTCCCTGGAGGTAGCATGGCTGTTCGACCGTTGTCAGATGCGGAATGAACATATGCGAGTAGGCGATGTTGTCGAATCCGAAGAAAAGCACGTCCTTGCCGACAGTGATTCCGTTATTGAGGGCGTATGTCATTGCGCCGATGGAAATTGTGTCCGATATCGAGAAGATAGCATCCGGGCGGTCCTTCAGCTTCATCAGGACTTCGCAGCCACGGGTGCCGCTGTCGGCGTCGTATCCGCCGTAGTAAATCAGATCCGGGTCAACTCCCAGTCCGGATTCGGTCAGCGCACGCTTGTATCCGTTCTCACGATCCACGGAGGACTGGCTGCGCGCTTCCGTAGTGAGAAGCCCGATACGCTTCCTGCCCTTGCCGATGAGGTATTTCGTGGCGTCGTAGCCTGCCTGCTCGTTGTCGATGGTCACGCACAGTATGTCGCAGTCGTCCAGCCTTTCAAGGCACATCGCGAGGGAGTACTTCTTCGCCAGTTCGGAGATGGTGCGGCTGTCCAGCTTAGGAGCCAGCAGCACGGCGCCGTCCACCGCCTTTGAGAACAGCATTCCCAGCAGGTGCATTTCATGCTCGGGGTCGTCGCGGGTGGTGGCGATCAGCACATCGTATCCCTGGGAATACGCGGCGTCCTGCATTCCGCGGAGAACCTCGGAGTAGAAGCTCTGCTCAGTCGAAGCGATTATCGCAAGAATACGCTTGGTTTCGCTCTTGCGCAGGTCGCGTCCGAGAAAATTCGGACTGTATCCTAATTCCTCCACCGCCTTGTTGACAGCCTGCACGGCTTCGTCAGATACGTTCGTCTTTTTGTTCAGCACACGGGAAACCGTGGCAACAGAAACGTTGGCAGCCTTTGCCACATCTTTTATAGTAATATTCAATTCGGGTTCACCTCTTCGGTCCGTTTGTCTATATTAATATAATACACGAAAAGTTAATCGTTTTCAATTGGCAAAATAGACAAAAATCTATTCCACATTGCATTTTTGCATTTTAACAGAGGTTACTTTTGGAAAACGTGCAGAAATTGGCACTGCCTTCCGGCACATCAGTACGGGGTGTTGTCAAAAAAGCCGAAGATTTTCAGAATAACCGGGTGTTTTTATTAAGAATGGCGAAAATTTGTGTCACGGAAAAATTAACAGTGATTCATCTTGCAAAAGCCGGAAAAAGAGTATATAATATAAAATGTATACGAATAATTCGGCAGGGCGGCCGTGCGGCTCCCTGATTTAATATACGGGTATTATGAATGAAAACTGTTCTCAAGTGGCTGGGAGGGTACTTCCGGCATATTGACTGGATACTTATGCTGATCTGCCTGTGCATTTCGGCATTTGATATCTATGTTATGATGGCGCTGAACCAGATCGGGTATATCAAGCAGGACTATATAGATACCCAGCTGGTCGCCTGCGGTATCGGCGTAGGCGCCGCCCTTATAATCGGAATGATAGACTACAAGAAGCTGGCGAAATGCTGGTTCGTTTATGCCCCGGTCGCGGTGATACTACAGCTGCTGCTGTTCACTTCGCTGGGTATTACCAGAGCCGGCGACCTGGCGTGGCTCAATCTCGGGTTCACGACGATCCAGCCGTCGGAGATACTCAAGCTGGCATTTATCCTGTCGCTGGCGTGGCATATAGCCAAGCTGGGCGATAAGATGAATACTCTGCCGCATTTCCTGCTGCTGTGCGCGCATTTCATGGTTCCGTTCGGGATTATCATGGTACAGGGCGACGCAGGTTCTGCGCTGGTTTTCCTCTTTATATTCATCTGTATGATGTTCGCCGGAGGAATGTCCTGGAAATACATCATCGCAGGATTGATGGCGGTTCCGGCGGTGGGATACGTTGCCTGGAACTTCGTTATGGAGGATCACCACAGAAGAAGATTCGAGCTTATCTGGGATACAGAACTCCAGGAGGCGGAACGTCTGGGAAGCTATCTTCAGCAGTACAATGCCAAAATTGCCATGGGCTCGGGTCAGCTGACGGGTCTGGGGACGCACTCCGACGCTTTCTACACCTATGTTCCGGAGGGCTACAACGATTTTATCTTCGCGTACATCGGCATGGTGTTCGGATTCATCGGCTGCATGGCGGTCGTTATTGCATTGGCGGTCATGTGCCTGAAGATTCTATCCGACGCTTCACTGGCGATAGACCCCCTTGGTAAACTCATCTGCGTGGGCGTTTTCGCAATGTTCCTGTTCCACTGCATCATCAATATTGCGATGGTGCTTTCCGTTGGCCCGGTGGTGGGGATCCCGCTGCCGTTTGTCAGCGCCGGAGGTACGTCGCTGGTCATGTGTTACGCTTCTCTGGGTCCGGTGCTTTCGGTGGTATCACACCGGGAAAAGAAAAAGCACATGTTCTATCAGGAAAAGGAATGACCCCACGGAATTTCCCGGACAGGCAGTCGCCTGAAATCGAAATCGGCATTATGCAGCACAGCTGTTAATATAACCAACGAAAGGTAAGACCAAATGAAACCTGTAATCTCAACCATCAAGGATATTTACCCTGCAAGCCAGGCGGAATCCCAGAAGCAGCGCTACAAGGCGGCTGTTGCGGCGTTCGCAGAGCATTTTGGTTCAGTGGGGGAGCACCGTTTCTTTTCCGCGCCGGGCAGAACCGAGATCTGCGGAAATCACACCGACCATAACCACGGCAAGGTGTTCGCCGCAAGCGTGAACCTGGACGTGATCGCAGTCGTAGAACCGACCGACGACGGAATGATCGTCATCAAGTCCGAGGGATTCCCGGAGGACAGCATTGACATTTCCGCGCTGGACGTTGTGGAGAGCGAGAAGAACACCTCTGCGTCCCTTATCCGCGGCGTTGCTGCCGGATTCGTCAAGGACGGCTATAAGATCGGCGGATTCCGCGCGTACACCACGTCTGACGTAATGAAGGGCAGCGGACTATCCTCCTCTGCGGCGTTCGAGGTGCTGGTCGGGACTATCCTTTCCCACCTTTACAACGGCGGTCAGATCAGCCCGGTAAAGGTAGCGCAGATCTCCCAGTACGCCGAGAACGTGTATTTCGGCAAACCCTCCGGTCTGATGGATCAGATGGCTTCCTCCGTTGGCGGATTCATCGCCATCGACTTCAAGGACACCGAAAGTCCCATCATCGAGAGCGTTCCGGCGGATTTTGAAAAGTTCGGTCATGCGCTGTGCATAGTTGACGCCAAGGGCGATCATGCGGATCTGACGGACGAATACGCCGCTATTCCGCGCGAGATGAAGGCGGTTGCCGGTTATTTCACCTGCGACACGCTGCGTCAGCTTTCCAAGGACGACATCATGTTGAATATACGCGTTCTGCGCGAACAGTTCGGCGACCGTGCGGTGCTGCGCTCCATTCACTTCTTCGATGAGAACGAGCGTGTTGACAAGGTGGTGCATGCTCTGAAATCCGGCAGCTTCGAGGATTTCCTCTCCAGCGTGAAGGAGTCCGGCGACAGCTCCTTCAAGTACCTCCAGAATATTTACGCGGCTTCCGACGTGAAGCACCAGTGCCTTTCCATCGCGCTGAACGTGGCTGAATATTCACTGCACCGCAAGGGCGCTTGCAGAGTACACGGCGGTGGATTCGCAGGCACAATCCAGGCTTTCGTTCCGCTGGATATGCTCCAGCAGTTCAAGATGAACATCGAGAGGACTTTCGGCAGCGGTTCCTGCCATGTGCTGAGTGTTCGCCCGGTCGGCGGCACGGAGGTTACTGTCGAGGAATAAAGCCTTGCTCAGGCGGATAAATTCCGAATTGAAAAAGTGGGGCTTTCGCCCCACCTGATCATTCGGTTTTGTACTGTTCCATATGGGTTATGAGCATCTGGTCAACCAGCGCATCCACGAGTACGCCGTTTTCGGTGTATTCCTCGCTGAACACCTTTCCGTTCTCGCGCAGCTTCGCCGTATAGCCCGCCTTGTCGTAGGGAAGCAGCAGCTTCATGCGCTTTGCGGTTTCCGGGAGGTTCGCGGCGATCACCTGCAGCAGGCGGTCAATGCCCTGGCTGTTTTTCGCGCTGATCTTGACGGTGGTGCTGTTCTCCGGGATATGCTCGGCGAGCAGGTCGCACTTGTTCAGCACGGTGACCACCGGAATTTCAGCGGCGCCGAGGTCCGCGAGGGTTCTCAGTGTCACTTCCGCCTTTTCAGCGGCTTCCGGGTCGGCGGCGTCGCAGACGTGAATTATGATATCTGCGCTTGCGGCTTCCTCCAGGGTGGATTTGAACGCTTCCACCAGGTGGTGCGGCAGGCGGCGGATTAGTCCCACGGTGTCGATGAGCAGCAGGCTGCGCCCGTCCGGGAGCTCGATGGAGCGCGCAGTCGGGTCGAGGGTCGCAAAAAGCTTGTCCTCGGCGAGCACACCGGCTCCGGTCAGCAGATTCAGCAGGGTGGATTTACCGGCGTTTGTGTAGCCGACTATCGCGCCTACCTGCACGCTGTCCTTCTTGCGGCGCGTGCGCGTGAATCCGCGGCGCTCCTCAAGTTCCTTCAGTTCTGCGGAAAGCTTGTCGATACGCCTGCGGATATGCCGGCGGTCGGTTTCAAGCTGGGTTTCGCCAGGTCCCCTGGTGCCGATTCCGCCGCCCAGTCTGGACAGCGAAGCGCCGATTCCCATAAGCCGCGGCAGGCGGTATTTCAGCTGTGCCAGCTCGACTTGCAGCTTGCCCTCCCGGGAAACTGCACGTCCGGCGAAGATGTCGAGAATGAGCATTGTCCGGTCGATTACCCGGACGTCGGTTTCGTCCTCGACATTGCGTATCTGGGACGCGGTCAGTTCGCAGTCGAATATCAGAAGCTCCGCGCCAAGTGAGCCGCAAAGCTCCCTGACCTCCGCAAGCTTGCCTTCGCCGATGACGGTGGCTGCTTCGTAGGCCTCGCGCTTCTGGATAACGCGCGCAAGCTCCTCCGCTCCGGCGGTCTGAGCAAGCTCCGCGAGTTCGTCCATCGAGCTTTCGGCGTCGTATTCTCCGGTGTCCGCACCGATGAGTATCGCCCGTGTGAGATGTTTTTCTTCCATAATTACTCCTTACTCAAAACTCTGGTAACGGCAGAGTAATTCCCGTTTCTGCGTGAGTGCAGAACGTCAGTAATTACACACATATCGTAATTATATCAGCAATGGTACGATATGTCAAGGGAATTCTGATGAATAATGCCGCAAGGCAGTTCAATATACACAAGCAAAAAAAGGACGAAAGTCCGAAAGAAAGGCTGATAGCTTTGAAATTCGAAAGATATGACGTGATCATCGTAGGCACCGGTATTTCCGGAATCTACACCGCGCTGAACCTCGCCCCGGACCTGAAGATACTCATGCTGTCCAAGCGTGAGCTGACTCTCTGTAATTCCGCGCTGGCGCAGGGCGGAGTCGCAGCGGTTATGGATAAGGAGAACGACAGCTACGAGCTGCACATCAAGGACACCCTTATCGCAGGTCACTACAAGAATAACCTCGACAATGTGAAGATACTTGTCGAGCAGGGACCGACGGACGTAATGCGCCTTAAGGACAAGTACGGCGTTGAGTTCGACCTCAAGCAGGACGGAAGCATTGAGCTCACCCGGGAGGGCGGACATTCACGCCGCCGTATCGCGCACCACAAGGACACCACCGGATTCGAGATCGAAACCAACCTCATCAAGCAGGTGCAGGAACTCAAGAATGTTACCGTTGTCAACTGGTCGGTACTCTGCCGACTGGAGAAGCAGGACGGAATGTTCTTCGCGGACGTACTGGCGCACAACGACGAGCCGGGCAGGCAGGAGCACCAGTATTACTGCGCTGACGCAGTAGTCCTGGCGACCGGCGGTATCGGCAGAGTTTACGATTTCACGACGAATTCCGCTATCGCCACCGGCGACGGAATCCAGCTGGCGTACAACCTGGGCGCTGAGATAAAGAACCTCAGTTATGTGCAGTTCCACCCGACGGCGTTCGCAGACCGCAAGAACCGCGAGTGCTTCCTGGTTTCCGAGGCGGTCCGCGGCGAGGGCGCATATCTGCTGAACTGTCACAAGGAGCGCTTCATGCAGAAGTACGAGCCGGAGCGCAAGGAGCTTGCTCCCCGTGACGTGGTTTCCGAGTGCATGATGAAGGAGCAGGCTCTCACCGGAAGCGACGAGTTCTGGCTGGATATCTCCTATAAGGACCCCGAATTCGTCAAGGGACACTTCCCGATGATATACAGCAAGGTGCTCGAAAAGGGCTACGACATGACCAAGGAGCCGTTTCCGGTTTACCCCTGCCAGCACTACCTCATGGGCGGAATCAACGTTGACGGCAAAGGCGCAACGAATATCCCCGGGCTGTATGCCGCAGGCGAATGCTCCCACACCGGCGTCCACGGAAAGAACCGCCTTGCCAGCAACTCCCTGCTGGAGGCGCTGGTATTCTCCCGGCTGATCGCCGAGGATATCACCAAGAACCGCCGCAAGGACGACCGCGCTTCCGTGGAGTATCCGATGGCTTCCCCGGAGGGCAAGCCGCTTCCGCACGGAATCCGAACCGAAATACGCCACATCATGCAGAAGGCGTACTTCATCAAGCCGAACTACGAGGAAGCAGAAAAGGGACTGGCGCGCATTAAGGAGCTGAAGGACCAGGTATACAACGGCGGCTATGAGATCACCGCAGATTATGTTGAAACCAAGTCCCTGGTGACCGTGGCGTACATAATCCTCTCCGAGGTACTTGAAAGGAAGGGTAAGGACGAATGATACTTTTACCGTTTTACGTTGACGACATTATTAAGACAGCGCTGACTGAGGACATCAACTATATCGACAGCACCGCCGACCTGCTTATCCCGGAGGACAGCATTTCCTCCGCGTACTTCATGTCCAAGGCGGACGGCGTTCTGTGCGGACTTGAGGTAGCCCTGCGCGTATTCACGATACTCGATCCGGAAATGAAGATAGAGTGCCATTTCAAGGACGGCGACAAGGTGAAGTACGGCGATATCATCGCGGAATTCAGCGGTCACACCCGTCTTATGCTCAAGGCTGAGCGTACTTCGCTGAATATCCTCCAGCACATGAGCGGCATTTCCACCTACACCAACAAGTGCGTGGAGCTCGTCAAGGGAACCAACGCCAGCATTGCGGATACCCGCAAGACCCTGCCGGGACTCCGTCCGCTCCAGAAGTATGCGGTTACAGTCGGCGGCGGCAGAAACCACCGCTACAACCTGACTGACGCGGCAATGCTCAAGGATAACCACATCGACGCCTACGGCGGAATCACCCCGGCTGTCAATGCGCTCCGCCAGAAGGCAGGGCACATGCTCCAGATCGAGGTGGAAACCCGGAATCTTGACGAGGTTCAGGAAGCCGTGGACTGCGGCGTGAATGTCATCATGCTCGACAACATGGACTGCTCCACCATGGCGCAGGCGGTGAAGCTCGTAAACGGACGCGCAAAGCTGGAAGCGAGCGGCAACGTCACCATGGAGAATATCCGCGAGGTCGCAGAAACAGGCGTGGATATCATTTCGCTTGGCGCGCTCACCCACAGCGTAAAGGCGTTTGATATTTCGATGAAGTGGAAGAAGTAAAATAAATGCAAAGCGGCTGTTCGTTTAATGCGAACAGCCGTTTTTTATTCATGCGGATGGTTAGTCAAAGAATGATACGCACATCACATAATCGTCGCCGTCTTTCGCCAGCCCGATTATTGCCGCGTAAGTCTCGCCGTCGTAAACGTTATAGTAGGTCGAACCTTCTACCTTTTCAAGCGTTAAGCCGGAACTCATAACATCAGCCATGTATATCTGCATTGCTGCAACAGCCGCTTCCGAATCAGATGAAAGCGAATAATAGTATATCTCGTTATCTTCCTTGATAAACTCCGCTCCAAGCGACTCGGAGGGTTTCGGCATTTTGGAATTTTCCGCAAAGTATTCTTTTTCTTCTGCCGACTCGACAGACGATGTGTTTTCTACTGAACTCTGTTCTGCGGAGGATAAAACGCTTTCATTGTTATTTCCACATGCCGTAAGGCAGGGCACCATTACAGCGCAAATTGCCAGAAGCGAAATGACCTTTTTCATCGTAACTACTCCTTTATTGTGCATATTTTACTGCATAAAATCTCTGCAACACATAGAAATTTTATGTTTTTTCTTATTATATCACAGAATATTCTATCTGTCAAGTGGATATTCTTGTTGTTAGATAGTTTTTATTTATGGCGTATCCTGATATCATGTAATAGGGTGATATAATGACGATAGATTACACAGAGGTCGGCAAGCGCATTGCTGCGCGCCGAAAGGAACTCGGACTGAAACAATATCAGGTCTGTGAGATGATAGATGTCAACTACAAATACCTTTCCAATCTGGAAACAGGGCGTTCAGCGCCGAGCCTTGAACTTGTAATGAGCCTTTGCCGTGCGCTTGATACGACTCCGGATTATCTGCTGACCGGAACGGACAGACCGCGTCAGACTCCTGAAGATATCTCAGAAAAAATCAAGAAGCTGAGCGATAGTAACCGTCAGCTTCTTGATGGGATAATCAATTTGATGTTGGACCGGCAATAATTGGTAAGGTGGAATATTCCACCTTATTTTATTAATGCGGTAATTTCATCTGAGCCAGCTGTGGGAATTCCCGGCTGCGTATCTCGGCGATACGGTTGTCTATGCGGCTGCGCGTGATTCCAGGGAGGTCATCGAATATCGGCTCCACACCGAAGAATGCGGAAGCGACCACCGCGCCGAAAGCGTTTGCGTCCACCTCGGAGGGCTGTAGGCTGAATTCCCTCAGGGGAAGCTTCTCCCGGGACTGATAGATTCCGAAGTAGTGCTCCGTGTCAGTGCGGCGCTGCCATTCCTTACGCAGCTGGAATGCTGCGGAGAACAGTTGGTCGAGGGACGGATTCTTCAGCTTCCGCAGGTAAAGCTGCTTTCCGTCCGGAGTGAGCCGCGCGTGCTCGCCGGGCTGTAGGGCGGAATCGTTATAGAACACCGCCGGCATGGGAATATCCAGCATTCCGCAGATCATCTTGATGTAGTTGTTTATCATAGTCCACCTCAGAATTCAGAATAATGTAAGCTGTTCACACTCCGGGAATTCTCTCAGATAGGCGAATATTTTATCCGGGATGTGCAGCATTCCGTATTTTTCGCATTCGCCGTGGAATATATCCAGCAGCCGAGCGGTGTCCGGCGACGGAAGCTCGTAGAAATTCACGAACCGCTGCATATAGCGCTCTTTCAGCCCCGGGAAGTGCTCGTCAAGCTGCCTGTAGAAGTATTCCCGGCTTCCCTCCCGGAGAGTCAGCCCCATTCCGAAAGCCATCACGCCAACGCAGCCGGAGCGCCGTGCGTAGTCCAGTATCCCACGGACGTTTTCCTCGGTGTCGTTGATGAACGGCAGCAGCGGCGACAGCCATACCACTGTCGGAATACCGCGCTCGCGCATTTCGCACAGCACCTCGAACCTCCGGGACGTGGGACAGACATTCGGCTCGATGATACGGCAGAGGTCGTCGTCAAAGGTGGTCAGGGTCATCTGGACGACTGCCTTGGATTTACGGTTGATCTCCTCCAGCAGGTCGATGTCGCGAATTACAAGGTCGGATTTCGTCAGCAGGCTCACGCCGAATTCGTACTGCGAGATCAGTTCCAGGCAGCGCCGTGTCAGCCGTAGCTCCCTTTCTGCGTGGAGGTAGGGATCGCACATGGCGCCGGTGCCGATCATGCAGCGCTTCCTCTTGGATCGCAGCGCGGATTCCAGCAGCTGCGGCGCATTCTCCTTGACCTCCACATCCTCAAAAGCGTGGGACATCTGGTAGCATTCGCTCCGGGAATCGCAGTAAATACACCCATGGGTGCAGCCGCGGTAGATGTTTATTCCGTTTTCCGCCGAGAGTATTCCCTTTGCATTCACCTTGTGCATTTTTTCACCGCCGTTCATGAATTTGTTGCCTGTGAACATTATACAGCATTATGACGGATATGTCAATAATCCGCCCGGGTAATGCCCACGGTTTTTGCAAAGCGTAAAATTCCGAGGAACGTTGAAAAAATCACTTGACAAATCCTCCGGAGTAGTATATAATAACTAATAACAGTAATGCACTTTTCAGGTGCGTTTTGCGAAGAAATCAGTGGCTTTTAAGGCGGCACCGTGAGGCCGGCAAGGTTGTGATTTTCGTATAGGGGGAGTTGCGCCCAGGCGGCGCAGCGCTTGTTGTACACAGATTTCATCAGCCAGCCGTATATCCGGCTGGCTTTTTTGTCCTGATTAGAAAGGACGTGATATCCATGTGTACCGTCGAGGGTCTTTCTTTAAAGGCGGAAATAATGGACGAAAGCTCGATGGCGAGGGCGGTCACCCGTATTTCGTTTGAGATGATCGAACGTAATAAGGGTACTGATGGCCTTTGCCTTATCGGGCTTTTTTCACGCGGTGCAGTCCTTGCCAAGCGCATTGCGGCGAAGCTTTCCGAGATCGACGGCAGCGAGATACCGGTGGGACTGCTGGATATCACGCCATTCCGGGACGACAAGCCGCGCGGCGGCTGTCCGGACAGCAGCGAGATACCGTTCGATATCACGGACAAGCGCGTCGTAATCGTGGACGACGTTATTTTCACCGGACGGACTGCGCGCGCCGCCATCGACGCGATAATGTCCCGTGGCAGACCCATGCTGATACAGCTGGCGGCGCTGGTGGACAGGGGACACAGGGAGCTTCCCATCAGGGCGGATTACATCGGCAAGAACCTCCCCACCTCCCGCGAGGAAAAGGTCAAGGTGCTGGTGAACGAGCTTGACGGCTGCGACAAGGTCGTAATTTACACGCAATGTCCCGGTGAGTAAGGGACTATCATAAACGGAAAATACAATACAGGGAGGTCATGATGGACTTATTACTGAAAAACGGATATGTCGTTGACAGCGCCAGCGGATTCGAGGGCAGGGCGGATATACTTATCCGCGACAACCTTATACGGGACGTCGGCGAGAATATCTCCGCCCCGGACGCGCAGGTCATCGACTGCGAGGGACTGACGGTCATTCCCGGAATATGCGATATGCATGTGCATTTCCGCGATCCCGGTCAGACCCACAAGGAGGATATCATCACCGGCGGAAACGCAGCGGCGGCAGGCGGAGTTACCGCAGTTGCCTGCATGCCGAATACGAATCCCACTATCGACAATGCGGAAACGGTGCACTACATCATCGAAAAGGCGAAGAACGCCAGAACGCGCGTTTATCCCGTGGGCAGCATTACAAAAGGGCTTGGCGGAGTTGAGATGTGTGACTTCAAGGAGCTCCACGACGCTGGCTGCGTTGCGGTTTCCGACGACGGCAGACCGGTCCGGAACGCCCGTATCATGGCGGAAGCCATGGTGAAGGCGCACTACGCAGGGCTGAAGGTGATCTCCCACTGCGAGGATCTTGACATCGTTAACGGCGGTATCATGAACGCCGGCGAGGTTTCTAAGGAACTCGGCGTAAAGGGAATACACCGCCTGAGCGAGGATATCATAACCGAGCGTGAGATCACCCTTGCGGCAGACCTTGAGGTGCCGATTCACATTGCGCACGTTTCTACCGCGCAGAGCATGCAGAATATCCGCACGGCGGCGCGCTTCGGAACTATGGTTACCTGCGAGACCGCACCGCACTACTTCATGCTGACGGACGAACTGCTCCGCAGCCGGGACGCGGACTACCGCATGAATCCTCCGCTCCGCACGGCGGCAGACGTACAGGCGATAACCGAGGGCGTTATCGACGGCACTATCGACTGCATAATCACCGACCATGCTCCCCACGCTCCGGAGGAAAAGGCGGATTTCGAGAAGGCTCCCAACGGTGTTGTCGGACTGGAAACCTCCCTGGCGGCTACGCTCACCGCGCTTTACCACACCGGAAAGATATCTCTCCAGAGGATCGTCACGCTGATGTGCGTGAATCCGCGCAGGATACTGTCTATCCCCGGAGGTTCGCTGAAGAGCGGCGATATCGCGGACATCTGCATTTTCGACCCCAACGAAGAGTGGGTGGTCGATCCGGCGAAGCTGCACTCAAAATCGAAAAACACCTGCTTCAAGGGAATGACCCTGAAGGGCAGGGTGAAATACACAATATTAGACGGAAAAATAGTTTACACAGACGGCGTTGACTGAGCCGCAGGAAAGGAAGAATGAAATGTCACTTGACAGACTTATCGAGAAGATCGAACAGACCCAGAATCCCTCCGTTGCAGGACTTGACCCCAAGCTTGCTTACGTTCCCGAGTTCATTAAGGAGAAGTGCTTCGAGAAGTACGGCGAGACCCTCAAGGGCGCTGCGAAGGCTCTGCTGGAATTCAACAAGGGGCTCATCGACGCGCTGTATGATATCGTACCGGCAGTAAAGCCCCAGGCGGCTTACTATGAGATGTACGGACCGGCTGGCGTCAAGACCCTCTACAAGACCCAGGAATACGCGCGCAGCAAGGGAATGTACGTCATCACCGACGGCAAGCGCAACGACATCGGCACAACGATGGAAGCATACGCAGCCGCACATCTGGGCAAGGTACAGGTAGGCAGCCAGACCTACGAGCCGTTCCTCGGGGACGCGCTGACGGTCAACGGTTACCTCGGCAGCGACGGAATCAAGCCGTTGGTAGCTACCTGCCGCGACAACGACAAGGGAATCTTCGTGCTTGTCAAGACCTCCAACCCCAGCTCCGGCGAACTCCAGGACAAGAAGATCGACGGCGTGACTATCTATGAAACCATGGGTCACATGTGCGAGGAGTGGGGCAAGGAACTCCCCGGCGTTTACGGTTATTCCGGCGTCGGCGCGGTAGTCGGCGCGACTTATCCCGAGCAGCTGAAATACCTGCGCGAGAAGCTCCCTACAACGTTCTTCCTTATCCCGGGCTACGGCGCTCAGGGTGCAGGCGCTAAGGATATCGCCGGCGCGTTCGACAAGAATGGCCTGGGAGGAATCGTCAACAGCTCCAGAGGAATCATGTGCGCATACCAGAAGGAGAAGTGCGACGAGCACGAATTCGCCGAGGCAGCACGCCGCGAAGCTATCCGCATGAGAGATGAAATCATGGGTATAGTAGGAAAGATCAGCATAAGCAAGTAATTACGCCCATACAGAGATATACCCCCTCGGCGCACTGTGCCGGGGGATAAAGGGAGTCCCGTGATACAGTTAATTAACCAGTACATGGAGGAGAACAAATGATATTCGAGAACAAAAAGAAAGCGACGCTCGTTCTTGCGGACGGCACAGAATTCGTGGGCAGGGCGTTCGGCGCGGACGGCTCGGTTGTCGGTGAGATTGTATTCACCACCGCGATGGTAGGCTACCAGGAAACCCTGACTGACCCCAGCTACTGCGGACAGATCGTTACCCAGACCTTTCCGCTGATAGGAAACTACGGTGTGAATTCCATCGACCCCGAGTCCAACGGGAGCGTTGTCAGCGGCTACATCGTAAGAGAGCAGTGCGAGGATCCGTCGAATTTCCGCTGTGAGGGCGATCTTGACAGCTATCTGAAGAAGTACAACATCATCGGTATCTACGACATCGATACGCGCCACCTCACAAAGATAATCCGCGAGAGCGGCGTAATGAACGGTGCGATAGTCCACGGCGATTTCGACAAGGACGCGCTTCTCGCGCAGATCCGCGCGTATAATGTCGGAAAGGTGGTCCCAAAAGTCAGCGTAAAGGCGAAGGAATACTACCCGGCTGAGAACGCAAAATACAACGTGGTGCTGATGGATTACGGCTACAAGTTCAATATCCGCCGCGAACTGGTCAAGCGTGGATGTAACGTCACCGTAATGCCGTGGAACTCCACCGCGGACGAGATAAAGGCGCTGAATCCTGACGGGATCATGCTCTCGAACGGCCCCGGCGACCCTGCGGACAACACCGAGGCTATACAGACCCTCCACGACCTTATTCCGGCGCAGATACCCACATTCGGAATCTGCCTGGGGCATCAGCTGCTGGCGCTCGCCAACGGCGCAAAGACCGAGAAGCTCAAGTATGGTCACCGCGGCGGCAACCAGCCGGTAAAGGATCTCGCGCTTGACAGAACATTCATCACCTCCCAGAACCACGGCTATGCAGTCGTAAGCGACAGCGTTCCTGCCGGGGCAGGCGAGGTCAGCCACGTCAACGGCAACGACGGCACCTGCGAGGGCGTGCGTTATCACAATGCGCCTGCGTTCACGGTGCAGTTCCACCCGGAGGCATGCGGCGGTCCGAAGGATACCGCGTACCTGTTCGATGAGTTTATTGATCTGATGGAGGGTAAAAAGTCATGCCGTTAAGAAGCGATATCAAGAAAGTACTGGTTATAGGCTCCGGCCCTATCGTTATCGGACAGGCTGCGGAGTTCGACTATGCAGGCACCCAGGCGTGCCGTGCGCTCAAGCAGGAGGGGCTGGAGGTAGTCCTCATCAATTCCAACCCGGCTACTATCATGACGGACAAGCACATGGCGGACAAGATCTACATCGAGCCGCTGACTCTTGACGTCGTAAAGAGAGTAATCGAGATTGAGAAGCCGGACAGCGTGCTGTCAAACCTCGGCGGTCAGACCGGGCTTACGCTCTCCATGGAACTTGCCGAGTGCGGATTCCTGGCGGAGCACGGCGTAAAGCTGCTCGGCTCCAATCCCGAAACCATTCACAAGGCGGAGGACAGACAGGCGTTCAAGGACACTATGGAGAAGATCGGTCAGCCATGTATTCCCTCCAAGGTCGTTGAAACAGTCGAGGACGCAATGGACTTTGCCGAGGTTATCCACTACCCGGTAATCGTAAGACCTGCGTTCACCCTGGGCGGCACCGGCGGCGGTATCGCGCAGACTCCCGAGGAACTCCACGAGATCGCCACCAACGGACTGCGTCTTTCTCCTATCACTCAGATCCTGGTCGAGAAGTGTATTTCCGGCTGGAAGGAGATAGAATTCGAGGTAATGCGCGACAGCAAGGGCAACGTCATCACCGTCTGCTCCATGGAGAACTTCGACCCGGTCGGCGTACACACCGGCGACTCCATCGTCGTTGCTCCCTGTGTGACCCTCGCCGATAAGGAATATCAGATGCTGCGTACCGCGGCTATCAACATAATCCAGGAACTCAAGGTAGAGGGCGGCTGCAACTGCCAGTTCGCGCTCAAGCCCGACAGCTTCGATTATGCCGTTATCGAGGTAAACCCGAGAGTTTCCCGTTCCTCTGCGCTGGCTTCCAAGGCTACTGGATATCCTATCGCAAAGGTTGCTGCGAGAATCGCGGTTGGTTACACTCTCGACGAAATCGTAAACCAGGTAACCGGAAAGACCTACGCATGCTTCGAGCCTGCGCTTGACTATCTGGTAGTAAAGTTCCCGAAGTGGCCGTTCGATAAGTTCGTTTACGCGAAAAAGACTCTCGGCACCCAGATGAAGGCTACCGGAGAGATCATGGCTATCGCGCCCAGCTTTGAGGCTGGCATGATGAAGGCGGTCCGCTCCATCGAGCTTGGAATGGACACCATGACCAAGGAGGATTTCGTAAAGCTCACCGATGAGGAGATCATGAAGAAGCTGGAGGACATTGACGTTGACCGTTCCTTCTGCGTATTCGAAGCGCTCAAGCGCGGCATTTCCATCGACGTAATTCACAACATCACCAAGATAGACAAGTGGTTCATCAGCAAGCTGAATAACCTCGTACAGCTCGAAAAGTGGCTGGCTGAGGGCGAGCTGACCCAGGAAAAGTACGACATGGCGAAGAAGTACTGCTACCTCGACAGCACCATCGAGCGTATTTCCGGGCAGAAGATAAAGGAGCGCCGCCTTGCAGTATACAAGATGGTAGATACCTGCGCGGCTGAGTTCTCCGCAAGCACTCCGTACTTCTACAATACGTTCGACCGCGAGAATGAAGCGGCTGAGTTCATCGAGCAGCACCCTACTGATAAGAAGAAGGTAATTGTATTCGGTTCCGGTCCTATCAGAATCGGTCAGGGTATCGAGTTCGACTACTGCTCCGTTCACTGCGTATGGACGCTGAAGGAAGAGGGCTGCGAGGCAATCATCTGCAATAACAACCCCGAAACTGTTTCCACCGACTTCGACACCGGCGACAGACTGTACTTTGATCCGCTGACAAAGGAGGACGTTGAAGCCCTCATCGCCACAGAGAAGCCCTACGGCGTTGTAGTTCAGTTCGGCGGACAGACTGCGATAAAGCTGATAAAGCACCTCACCGCGCTGGGCGTGCGTATTCTGGGTACTTCCGCTGCGGACGTTGACGCGGCAGAGGACAGAGAGCTGTTCGACGAACTGCTTGAGAAGTGCAATATCCCCCGTCCTAAGGGAAGCACAGTGTTCACCACCGAAGAAGCGCTCAGGGCAGCCAACGAGCTTGGATATCCGGTACTGCTCCGTCCGTCCTACGTTCTTGGCGGTCAGAATATGATAATCGCACACTGCGACAGCGACGTCACCGAGTACATGACGATAATCACCAGCCACAAGCTGGAGAACCCCGTGCTCATCGACAAGTACATGATGGGTACTGAAGTTGAGGTAGACGCCATCTGCGACGGCGAGGACTTCCTTATTCCGGGTATCATGGAGCATATCGAGCGCGCAGGTATCCACTCCGGCGACTCAATCTCCATCTATCCTGCGCAGACTCTTTCCGAGCACATCAAGCGCGTTATCATCGACTACACCGAAAAGCTTGCGAAGGCGCTGCATGTAGTCGGTCTGGTGAATATCCAGTACGTTGTGTACGACCACGAGGTATTCGTAATCGAAGTAAATCCGCGTTCTTCCAGAACCGTACCGTATATCAGTAAGGTTACGGGCGTGAACATGGTGGATATCGCGACCAAGATAATCCTCGGCGCAAAGCTCAAGGACATGGGCTATAAGAGCGGTCTGTATCCTGTCGGCGACTACATCGCCGTAAAGGTTCCGGTATTCAGCTTTGAGAAGCTGAACGATGTTGATAACCAGCTCGGTCCTGAGATGAAGTCCACCGGCGAGTGCCTTGGTATCGCCAAGACCTTCAGCGAGGCGCTGCTCAAGGGACTTATTGCGGCAGGCTACAAGCTGTACCATGAGGGCGGCGTGCTCATCTCCGTCAAGGACGGCGACAAGCACGAGATAATCGAGATCGCAAGTCGCTTCGAGGCTCTGGGATTCAAGATATACGCCACCAGCGGAACCGCTTCCGTGCTCAACAGAAACATGATCGCGGCAAGCCACGCCTACAGAATAGGCAAGGGCGATCCGGACGTTATCCAGCTGCTGGAGAGCGGAAAAATACAGTACGTTATCTCCACCTCTGAGACCGGCAGACAGCCGTCCCGCGACAGCGTAAAGATGCGCCGCAAGGCTGTGGAGCGCTCCATCGCGTGCCTTACTGCGATAGACACCGCGAATGCGCTGCTTGACTGCCTTGAAATGCACAAGACCATCAACGATGTTGAGCTTGTTGACATTACAAAGATCTGAGTCTATTCACAACAATTGTTCGGGCGGGCATTGCTCGCCCCTACAGTGTTATTTACAGCATTTATTACCCCCTGCGAAAGGAAATTCAAATGAAGATCGGCAAATACCCGGTAAAGCACAGCTACAGGATCCCACGGCTGATAACCGACGTTTTTTCGGTCGGACTGGCAGTTTTTATCCTCTCCGTGGAATACATGTTCATGACGGTTTACGAGGATAATCTGCGCCAGAACATCGGCGACAACATCGAAAAGCTGGCGCTGTCCGACCCGACCATCGGCTGGAAGCACTGGGTCACCATGATATTCCCGGCGGCGGTGCTGGCGGTGTTCGTGGCGTACCTGATACTGGTGCTGAAGAGCCACAGTTTCCGCAGCCTGAACATCACCAAGCGGAACGCGCAGAAGGTCCGGGATATGTACGCGCTGTGCGTGTCCCTGTGCAAGATCCCGGCGCTTATGTTCATCAGCGAGATGATGATGATAACCCACAACAAAATGCTGATGTCCGATGAAAGCTGGTTCACCGTGCAGCTGGTGCTTGACCTGGCTATAATCGTGCTGCTGATCTGTTATTTCCGCCGGCTGCTGATAAGGATAACACAACCTGCGGAACAGGCTGACGAAAACACTATGCATGTCCGGGCGGTGGTTAAGGAGGAAACTCCCGAGGAGCCTGCGCCCGAAAAAACCAACGATACCGAAAGGAGCTAAAATGAGCTACTACTGCGACAGGTACCCGATAATCGAGAAAAAGACCCTCTCCCGGGACACCTATTCCATCACGATACTTGCACCGGAGGCTGCAAAGGCCGCTCACACCGGTCAGTTCGCAAACATTGCCGCGCCGGGATTCACCCTGCGCCGCCCCATTTCCATCTGCGAATTCAGCCGTTCCAAGGGCACAATCCGCTTTGTGTTTGAGGTAAGGGGCAAGGGGACCGAGGCTATTTCAAGGCTCAATCCCGGGGACAACCTGGACGTGCTCGGCCCTCTCGGCAACGGATTCAAGATCCCTGACAGCGCCCGTAAGGTGGTATTGGTTGGCGGCGGTATCGGAGTCCCTCCGCTGCTCGGGATTGCCAAGAAGCTCGGCGACCGCGCAACGGCTATCCTGGGATTCCGGGATTACAGCCGCATAATTCTCGCGGACGAATTCGAGAAATACGGCGCGAACACCGCGATATGCACCGACGACGGCTCTGTCGGCTACAACGGCATGGTCACATCTCCGCTGGAGAGTACCCTGAAGAATTCCGGCGCCGACCTGGTGTGCGCATGCGGCCCTATGCCCATGCTGAATGCGGTTGCAAGGGTGTGCGCTGACAACAACGTGCCCTGTAAGGTTTCCATGGAGCAGAGAATGGGCTGCGGCGTGGGAGCGTGCGTGGTATGTTCCTGCCTGACTGTACGCAACGGTCAGGAGCATTACGCGAGGGTATGCAAGGATGGCCCCGTATTCGACGCAAAGGAGGTAAAGTTCAATGGCTGATCTTTCCGTTAAAATCGCCGGGGTGGAATTCCCGAACCCGGTCATCGCCGCTTCCGGAACTTATGGCAACGGCGAGTGTTTCACCGACCTGTATCCGCTCTCCAGACTTGGCGGAGTTTCCTGCAAGGGAATGACCATCGAGCCCAAGATGGGCAATATTCCTCCGAGAATAGCTGAAACTCCCTCCGGCATACTGAATTCCGTGGGACTCCAGAACATCGGCGTGCATGGCTTCATTGAGTATTACCTCCCCACCCTCAAGGAGGAGGGCAACGTGATCATTGCCAACGTAGCCGGCGCAGTCATCGACGACTACATCGCCGCGGCGGAAGCGCTTGATTCCACCGACGTTGACATGATCGAGCTGAATATTTCCTGCCCGAATGTCAAGGCTGGCGGCGCGACCTGGGGAGTTACCTGCGAGGGTGCTTCCTCCGTCACAAAGGCGGTAAGGGCAGCTACCAACAAGCCTCTGATAGTCAAGCTGACCCCGAACGTCACCAACATCACCGAGATAGCAAAGGCGGTCGAAGCCGAGGGCGCGGACAGCATTTCGCTGATCAATACGCTGCTTGGAATGCGCATTGATATCCGCAGCAGACGCCCGATACTCCACAACAACGTGGGCGGACTTTCCGGTCCGGCGATATTCCCGGTTGCGGTACGCATGGTATGGCAGTGCTACAATGCCGTAAAGATACCGATAATCGGCATGGGCGGAATCTCCACCTGGGAGGACGCGGTTGAGATGATGCTTGCCGGCGCTTCCGCTATCCAGATGGGCACCGCGATATTCACCGACCCGTGGTCGCCGATAAAGGTCATCGAGGGTCTGAACGACTACATGGACAAGAACGGCATAAAGGATCTCTCGGAGATAGTCGGTCAGGTAAAGCCCTGGTGATCTTATGCCGGGAACGATCTGCGTAAATCGCAGTAATATAAGATTGACAGGAGATATCTGATGAAGATAATGGCAGTAGACTACGGCGACAGCCGCACAGGGCTCGCGATGTGCGATAAGAGCGAGATCCTGGCTTCTCCGCTGTACACGATAAACATGAAGGATTTCGACCGCTGCGTCGAGATGGTCGCGCAGGCGGCGCAGGAGAACAAGGCGGAGCGTATCGTCGTCGGGAATCCGATAAACATGAACGGCACGGAGGGTCCGCGCTCCGAGAAGTGCAGGCTGTTCGCGGACAGGCTCCGGGAGCTTGTCGGCGTTGACGTTGTGATGTGGGACGAGCGTTCCTCCACCGTCACGGCTATCGGCTTCATGAACGACGTGAACAAACGCGGAAAGAAGCGCAAGGAAGTGCTGGATTCCGCTGCGGCGGCGGTTATCCTGGACGGCTACCTCGCCTGGCGCAAAAATCACCCCGACGCGGACTGATAAATGGGTGAAAATGCTTGACATTCCGGCGTATTAGGGGTAAAATATAATAGGGTGCAGTGTTTGTTCCTGCACCCTTTTTTCATTCGAAATTCTAAACCGAAAGGAAACCATAGATATGAGCAATTTCCAGACAGCAAGGATATTCAGCGACAACATGGTGCTTCAGTTCAGCAAACCGCTGAGCGTGTTCGGCACCGGCACTGACGGCACTGTTGTGACAGTCAGCATTACCGGCGAGGAAGCCGCGCAGACCTCCACAGTCGTAAAGAACGGCAGGTGGCTTGCAATGCTCCCTCCGCAGCCTGCGCAGGACTGCGTTGAGCTTACCGTGACTGATGGCGCGGACACCGTGAAGTTCAGCAACGTGGCTGTCGGAGCTGTATGGCTCGCCGGCGGTCAGAGCAATATGGAGCTGGAACTCCAGAACTGCAATACCGGCAAGGAAAGCCTTGAAAACGACGATACTCCGAACGTGCGCTTCTACTACACGATGAAGAAATCCATCGCGGACGAGAGCTTCTTTGAGAGCGAAAAGCAGATGGGCTGGAACGAATTCTCCAACAAGGAGAGCGCCAGGTGCTGGAGTGCGGTAGGATACTACTTCGCAAAGGAACTGTCCGAGAAGCTCAACATGACGGTCGGAATCATCGGCTGCAACTGGGGAGGAACTTCCGCCAGCGCGTGGCTCAGGCGTGAATACGCGGACGGCGAAACGGCGATATATTTCGATGAGTACGACAAGGCGATAGAGGGAAAGTCCGAGCAGCAGCTTCGTCAGGATTACCTGGATTACCAGGCGTACCACGCTGAATGGGAGCGCAAGAGCGCGGAGTACTATAACAACACCCCGAATCCCACCTGGGACGGATGTCTGGAATACTGCGGCGAGAATAAGTACCCCGGTCCGGCTTCTCCGCTGAATCCCATGTCCCCGGGAGTGCTCCACAAGAGCATGGTAGAGCGTATCGCCCCCTACACCATGACCGGAGTTATCTGGTACCAGGGAGAGAGCGATGACCACCGTCCGGATATGTACTATAAGCTGCTCAACCAGATGATACGCTGCTGGCGCGACGACTGGAACGACGAGCTGTTCTTCGTTATCGGTCAGCTGCCCATGCATCGCTGGGAGGCAGACCAGGATATCAAACACTGGTGCAGGATACGCGAGGCGCAGGCAAAGACCACCCGCGAAACCGCAGGAACCGCGCTGGCAGTTCTTATCGACTGCGGCGAGTTCAGCGAGATCCACCCGAAGGACAAAAAGACCCCGGGACATCGCTTCTGCCTTGCGGCGCTGAACGGCTGCTATCAGGTGCAGTTCGTTGACGCCGAGGACGGCAGGGAAGAGGGCGGATATTCCACCTTCAATCCGGAGGCGTATGAAGTATGCTGGAATTCCGACAGCGTTGACGTGTTCGTGTCTACCGGGCTTTGCCTGGAGGTAAAGGACGACGCAGATCAGATAAGCGGTTTCGAGTTGATGGACATCGACGGCGAGTGGCACAGCGCAGCGGCAGTGCTTTCCGACAAGGAACTGTGGAATGCCGGCGAGGGCACCGAGATACTCCATGTCACCGGAGTTGAATACCCCTGCGGAGTGCGCTACCTCTGGACGAACTACACCGAGGATATTCCGCTGAGGGACGGCGAGAACGAAGTTCCCATGCCGCCGTTCATCTTCACGAAGCCCGATTATCAGGGCTGATAAAGGAGCTGTGTTTCATGGAAAAGGAAAAGATAGACAGGATAAACCACCTTGCGAGAAAGCACCGCGAACACGGTCTTACAGACGAGGAAAAGGCTGAGCAGGAAGCGCTCCGCAACGAGTACCGCGAGGGATTCAAGAAGGGTCTTGCTCAGCACCTGGACAATGTTTACTACAAAATGCCGGACGGCAGCCTTGTAAAGGCGGTCAAGGGCGAGGTAAAAATACCCGGAGTGAACACGGAGGGAAAGAAATGATAGCATTAGTTACCGGCGCAAGCTCCGGAATAGGCAGGGATATCGCGCGCTCCCTGGCAAAGCACGGCATAAATGTGATAATCAGCGCGCGCCGACGCGACCGCTTACAGGAACTCAAAGCGGAGCTTACCGAGAAGTACGGCGTAAAGGTCAAGATAATCGCCGCCGATCTTTCGGATACCGCCCAGTGTGTGGAATTACACCGGCGTGTAAGAAAATACAATATCGACATTTTCGTCAACAACGCAGGATTAGGAGTTTTCGGCGAATTCACCGACACCGATCTCGACCGCGAACTTGACGAGCTTGATGTGAATATCCGGGCGTTCCACATTCTGTTCAAGCTGTTCCTCCAGGATTTCCGGAAGCGCGACTACGGCTTCATTCTGAACACCGCAAGCAGCGCCGGATTTTTCCCGGGACCCTGCTTCTCCTCCTACTACGCAAGCAAGGCGTATGTGGTAAGAATGACCCAGGCTGTCCACGAGGAATTACGCGCGGACCACAGCCATGTTTCGCTGTCAATGCTGTGCCCGGGTCCTGTACAGACCGAGTTCATGGACAAGGCAAGAGTGAATTTCTCCGTGCCTCCTCAGTCCAGTGAATATGTGGCGGAATACGCTGTGCGCGAGATGTTTGCAGGAAAGCTGACCATAGTTCCGTCCAATCTCCTCAAGGCAGGGATAGTGTTCGGAAAGGTCGTACCGGACTGCGTCCTCGCATTCTTCGCGCGGCAGATACAGAGCAGACGGGAGCGGCTGTGATATGGCGTCAGTAACGGAAGTAACGGTGCGCTACGCCGAAACCGACCGCATGGGAGTAACTCACCATGCGGTATATCCGATCTGGTTCGAGATGGCGCGCACGGATTATATCAGAAACGCGGCGATGAGCTACGCCGAGATGGAGCGGCAGGGTGTGATGATTCCCGTCACCGGGATCTCATGCAGATACCGCCTGCCCACCGGCTATGACGACACCCTGGTGATAACCACGAAGATCACGCGGTTTTCCCCGGCACGGGTGGAGTTCAGCTACACCGCGGTGTTAAAGGGCGAAACGGATATCCGCTGTGAGGGTACCAGCGCACACGCGTTCGTGGATTCGCAGACATTCCGCCCGCTCAATCTGAAGAAGGCAATGCCTGAGCTTTATGCAAGGCTGGAAGAGGAAGCGGCTAAGGATATGGCACGCTGAGGAGGGTTCGGTTATGCTTAAACAGCTGATATTAGCGGTTCTTGGCGCGGTCACTATGATGACATCGCTGCCGGACAGCATTCCGGCGCAGAGCGGATTCTACCACACCGTGGGCAGGAATATAATCTCGCCTGACGGGAAAAAGACCACGCTTTACGGCATGGGATTCGGCAACGATGTGTGGTGCAGCTCGCTTTCCGAAGTGGGGCTCCATCATAATGAGGACAGCTTCCGGGAGATGAAGGATCTGGGATTCAACTCTGTGCGGTTCCTGCTGAATTACCGCTGGTTTGAGGACGATGACAAGCCGTATACCTACAAGCAGGAGGGCTTTGACTACATTGACCAGAGCATAGCCTGGGCGAAGAAATACGGCATAGGTCTGGTGCTGAACATGCACTACCCCCAGGGAGGGTACCAGTCCCAGGGGAAGGGCACGGCGCTGTGGACCGACCCCGAAAATCAGAAGCGGCTCGTTTCCCTCTGGGGCGAGATCGCACGGAGGTACGCGGACGAGCCGACGATAATCGGCTACGGTATCGTGAACGAGCCCGTGGTCCCGAATATCGGGACGATACAGCAGTCCGTGGCGCAGTGCCAGTCGCTGGTGCAGCGCTGCACCGACGAGATACGCCGGACGGACAGCAACCACATAATCTTCGCGGAGCGCGTGTGCGCCTGGCAGGACGCCGCGACCGGCGTAACCAGCTGGACCGGATACGACTATAACGACATGTGGTACCTTATTGATGACCCGAATGTCGTTTATGAGGCGCATTACTACGAGCCGTTCGTTTTCACGCACCAGTCCGCCGGGGATAATGTGTCGTACCCCTCCGGTACATACGTTTCCGGAATGCTGAGCGACTGGGTGGACTGCGTTTCCGCTGGCAATGCGAACAAGAACAACAATTACTTTGAGAGTGATTATTTCCAGCTCACCGATGAATACAACATGTACTCCCCGGTGCTGCATACATGGCAGCTGGGCAGCGGTACGGCGGTATTTGATGATCTGACCGTGACGGAATACTCCGCCGACGGAAGCAGCCGGGTGGTATACTACAACGACTTCTCGAGTTCAGAGGAGCCCACGGTCTGGAGCAGCGACGGCTCCGGAAATTTCACGGTATCAGACGGGCGCTGCACCATCGTCGGCGCGGATTCCGACTTCGTGGTGACGTTCAGCTCGCTGGAGCTGAAGGAGGGCTGCCGCTACAAGGTGAGCGGATATGTGGATTCCTCTGCGGCGAATGGCAAACGGGCTGAAATACGTGCGGATTTCAAGCTGGCGGACAAGATCTACGCCAGCGGCAGGGACTACGTTTTCGCCAACCTTTCCCGTCTGACGGAGTTCAGCGAAAAGAACAACGTCCCAGTATTCCTGGGTGAATTCGGCGCGGACGCCGAGTGCTTCAAGTCCAACAAGGGCGGCGAGCGCTGGGTCGGAGATGTGCTGGATTACTGCATTTCCAACGGACTTTCGTGCAGCTATCACGCCTACCACGAGCCCATGTTCGGACTTTACCCGGAAAACACATCAAACTACCCGACACTTCGCAACGAACGGCTGGCGCAGACCTTTAAGAGCCGGCTTTCAGGCAACACATTGGAGAAGAAATGAAGCGATTTATAATACTTGGCGGCGTAATACTTCTGGGAGCGGCTTCGGTGCTGATGTACACGCTGTTTCCGCCCAGCCAGCAGGATATAACGGCATCCACGGAGCCTGACGGTGAGATCACTCTCACCGAAAAGGAGAACGAGCCTTCCGGGAAGATCAGCTTTTCGCTGCCCTCCGGGTTCTATTCTGAGAACATCTCGGTGGAGCTTTCCGCGGATTCCGGGGATATCTACTTTACCACGGACGGCTCCGACCCGTCGGCGGAAACCGGCACGCTGTATTCCGCACCGATAGAGATCAACGCCTCCACCGAGGTCGCCGCTTCGACGATAAAGGCGGTCGTGGTGGACGGCGACGGCAATCCCGGCGAGATATTCACCACCAGCTACGTCACCGGACAGGACGTCGATGAGCGCTTCGGGGACAATACGCTGGTATTCGTGCTGAGCACGGACCCCTATAATCTGTACGATTATGAGTACGGTATTGCGGTGCCCGGAAAGGTGTACGACGACTATGTAAAGGAACACCCGGGCGAGGAGATTCCCTACAACGCACCGGGCAACTATTATATGACCGGCGCAGAGTGGGAACGCCCGATATATGTTGAGGTGTTCGAGAGCGGCGGAAACAAGGTCATCGACCAGGCAGCAGGAGTAAGGCTCTCCGGAGGTTACTCCAGGGTGCCGGACCAGAAATCCCTGCGGCTCATCGCACGGAAGAAATACGACCCGGACAACGGCAAATTCAAGTATGCGTTCTTTAATGGCGCGGAAACCGCCGATGGAGTCCCGGTGGCGGAATACGACCGCATAGTGCTGCGCAACGGCGCGAACGACCGTGAATTCGCCGGGGTGCGCGACGAGCTTTCGCAGAAGCTGGCGCAGGATTACGGCTACCCGGTGACCCAGCACTGCACTCCGGCGGCGGTGTTCCTCAATGGGGAATACTACGGATTTTCCTGGGTGCATGAGAACTATAATGAGGATTACCTCGCCACCTACTTCGGCGGAAACAAGGAGAACTACGAGATAATCAGCAACACCGAGGACGCTGACGAGGGCAGCGAGCGCGCTCTAGCGGACTACGCAAAGGTGCTGGAATACTACGACAGGGACCTCACGGACGACAAGACCTTCGCGGAGTTCTGCGAGCTGGTGGATATCGACAATCTCATGCAGTACTACTGCATGGAGGTGTTCATCGCAAACAAGGACTGGCCCGGAAACAACTACAAGGCATTCCGCTACTATCCGGACGAGGGCGAGGACGTCAGCGGATTCCGCGACGGTAAGTGGAGGTTCATGTTCTTCGACGCGGAGTATGCATGGAGCCTTTACGGCGACCGCCCGAACCAGAACACGCTGCGCGACCTGCTGGACGGGAATCACATGAGCGGCGAAAGCAAGGCGCTTATCGCACTGCTGAAACGCGACGACATGAAGCAGAAATTCGCGGCGGTCATGTCCGATCTGACGGCGTATGCGTTTGAGGAAAACCACATCAACGAAACCCTGGACGAGCTGCTTGAAATGAGCGACAATGAGCAGTTCTACGCGCTGGACCACGGGATTATCTCCACCTGGGCAAATCAGGGGACTTTTGCCGACAGCCGACAGCAGATAAGGGATTTCGCAGCAGTCCGCAAGAAGTCGGTGTTCAACAATATGTACAAGCTTTTCGAGTGGGAGAGCGACGAATACAACATATCCGTCACATGCTCCCAGGGCGCGGTGACGAAGCTGAATTCCCAGACCAAAAAGGGCAGGGGAAGTCTGTGGGGAACCTATAACAATGCGGTGAGCGTTCCACTTTCCGTCAGCATGGCGGATGGCTGGGAGTTCCTGCGCTGGGAGGTGAACGGTGTGGAATACGCCGTCCCGGAACTGACCGTGACCTCCTCAATGGCGGACGACAGCGGCAGGGTATCGGTGAAGCTCATCACACAGCGCCGGGAGTCAACCGGGCAGCCGGTTCAGATAAAGACCATCTGCACAAAATCCAAGGCAGGGTACATAGTGCTTTACAATCCGAACAGCGAAGCGGTTTCCACCGCCGGGCTGTATCTCACGGATAAGCCCTACAAGCTCCAGCGGTGGGCTGTCCCGGCGGAGAGTATCCCGGCAGGAGGGACGCTGCTCATCGTCACCGACAACAATACCACGCAGCAGGCGCTGCACCAGCTCCAGGCAAATTTCAGCCTGAAAAAGGGCGAAACGCTGGTGCTTTCCGACAGCGACGGGAATATCCTGGGCAGCGTTGACGTGCCCGAGCTTGGCTCAGGTTTCGTGTATTCCCTTCAGGATTATGGCGAATATCGCGTGGTGTCTGAATAGTGAAAGGACAGTAACATGGACGAGAAAAAGCGCGCACGAATGATGAAGGTCTTTCGCGTCATCGCATTGATACTGGCAGTGATCATGGTGCTGGGAGTAATCTTCCAGGGCTTCCTGTATTAAAAAGTCAACAAGAAAGGAATAACATGGGATTATTTTACAACAATAATGTTGCGGGCTCCGGCGTATCAAAGCATAAGCAGAAAAAACCGTTCTTCCGCTTCTGGGAGATATTTATGAACAAGTTCTGGGTATTTATCCAGATAAACTTCATCTACCTGCTGTTCTGCATTCCTGTGGTGACATTCGGACCGGCGACAGCGGCTATGACCACGCTTATGCGTAATATTTACCTGGAAAGACCTCAATTTATCTTCCACGACTTCTGGAAAGCGTTCAAGAAGAATTTCTGGCAGTCCATCGGTATCGGCGTATTCGATGTGTGGTGTATCTGTATCGGCGTGTTCAGCTTCCTGTTTTTCAGTTCCAACATGGATAAAACAGATCAGCCATACTGGCTGTACTACGCGCTGGTGATGGCGGTGGAGATAGTGGTTCTGCTGATGAATTTCTACATCTTCCCACAGATAGTTGCGCTGAACCTTAAAATGCCGCAGATACTTAAGAATTCACTGATTCTTGCCTTTGTCAACATCAAGGGGAATCTCATCACGCTGGCGTTCTATCTCATCTGGCTGGCTCTGTTCGGGATATTCCTTATTCCCATGCTGATAATGCTGCCGATACTGCCGCTGGCGTGGCTGTCGTTCCTGACGGTGTTTAACTGCTACCCGGCGATACAGAAGTACATCATCAACCCGTTCTATGAGCAGCAGGGACTGCGTAATCCCGAGCTGCCCGAGGAGAACGACGATGAAGAAGATGTGATCTTTGAGGACCGCGGCGGCGAGGAAGCACCGATGGTTATCAAGAAGCAGGACAAGGGCGGAAAGGTCATAAAGTGAGTATGAGTAAGAAGAAAAATCCACAGACGGCGAAGAAGTCGCAGATGGCAAAGCATTCCGGAAAAAAGCACGATGAGTTCTTCTTTTTCGTCCCGGATCAGGGCGAGGGATTCGCAAAGGGCGTGGTTATCGCGCTGAAGGTGCTCATGCTTATTGTAACCACGATATGCTGCCTGGTGTTCGGAATATTCGGTCCGGTGGTAATATGGACTTCCGGCAGCTTCATCGAGAGCGTTGCCGGGAATCCCGGCGTAGTATCCTGGCTGGTATCCTCCTGCATCTACATCGTGGGTACCTTTGTGATCATGCTGGGGCATTCAAAGATCGCTTCTGCAATAGATATCGTTGCGATGATAGGCTCCCTGGTGACGTATTACCTGTTCGTTACCTGTGCCGCGAATCCCGACATCACAGTCGGACCCACCCAGCTGTACATGCCGAGTATTTCACTTACCGTGATGGCTATAGTTATCGCGCTGCTGATCAATCTGCCCAAGTGGCTGGATAAACAGGCAGTCAAGGACAGAGAGAAAGCTCCGTCGATTCTTGCTGACGACGATGACGACAAATAATAAAACGGGCTGCACCTAAGGGGTGCAGCCCGTCAGCTTGTCGAAAAAAGTGAAATTTGCCTGCGAAGCAGGCTTTTAAAATACATTTTTCTCCACGGGTTTCCCGGGGAGAAAAACACTTCTAACCGCACAAGTGTATTGGAAACGGCTTCGCCTTATTCCTTACGCGCGCAGCGTGCATTTTATCGAAGATAAAATGCGTAAGGCTTGGCAAAGCCAAGCCAGTGGTTTGTTCGGCGGAAAAGCCCCTTTAGGGGATTTTTCGACGGTCTCAAAACTCCCCATTCGGGGAGTTTCGCATTTTAGGTCAGCTGCGCATGTATTCGCGCCAGTCAAGGTCGCCGCGCTCGAGGGCGTGGATAAGAGCCTCGGCGGTGGCAATATTGGTCGCAACGGGAATGTTGTGTACATCGCAGAGTCTGAGCAGGTTGATGTCGTTAGGCTCGTGGGATTTCGCGTTCAGCGGATCGCGGAAGAATATCAGCAGGTCGATCTCGTTGCAGGAAATGCTGGAAGCAAGCTGCTGATCGCCGCCCTGTGAACCGCTCAGGAAGCGCTGGATATGAAGCCCGGTGGCTTCGGCAACGAGCTTACCTGTGGTGCCGGTAGCACGGATATCGTGACGGCTGAGAATACCGCAGTAGGCGATACAGAACTGAACCATCAACTCTTTTTTGGAATCATGAGCAATAAGTGCAATAACCAAGACTTCTTCCTCCTTAATTGATATTGATGGTGAGCGGAACGTCCTCACCGAGAATACGTCTTGCGATAGCTGCATAAGCCTTTGCGCCGCCGCATGCCGGGGGCAGCGGCTGACCCTTTGCACCGCACACCTTGATGTTCATGTCCTCGGGTACGACGCCGATGAGCGGAATACCTACGCTGTCCATTACCTCGTCGAGGTCGTAGAGTATTTCCTCGTCCTTGAAGTTGGGGCTGACCTTATTGATGACCAGACGCTGGTTCGTGCAGTTCTTCACATACAGGAAGTCGGAAAGTATCGCACCGTCGCGGACGCATACGGTATCCGGGGTGGTTACCATCAGGATAAGCTCCGCAGCCTTGATAACGCTGAACACGGAACTTCCGATACCTGCGGTGTCCATGATGATGTAGTCGAAGTGCTTGCGCATTTCCTCGCAAACTTCCATGATCTTTTCGGGGTTGATGTCGATGAACGGGTTCCTCGTTGCGCAGACCAGGTATAGATTGTCCACACGGTCAACCTTTGTCGTTGCGGTGAGTATATCGATCTTGCCCTCAAGATATTCGCCGATGTCGTGCTTTACCTTATCCTTTATACCGAGCATGATATCCAGGCATCTCAGACCGAAGTCCAGCTCAACAACCAACGTCTTTTTTCCGAGAGCAGCCAGCGCAGTGGCAACATTTGCCGATGTTGTGGATTTTCCGGTGCCGCCCTTACCTGCTGTTACCGCAATTATCTGTGACATATAATTCCCCTCTCAATCTATATTGCAATCGCAGCCGTATATCGTGCGGCGCGATAAGTATATTAATTACAGTGAGCATTATCGCCCTAATATATTCTATCACAAAACGGCTCCAAAAGAAAGCTTTTTTTTATATATTTCAAAAATTTGTGGAATATCTTCATTTTTGAGATAAGTTTTTGTGCATTTAGCTACAATGCGTTAATGTAGTTTATTGACGAAGCATTTGTCGTATATGAACACTGTTGTAATAAAATGTTTACGCTGTACATCAGGAACTGGAACTCGATGGAAAAACACGACAATTAGGAAGAGAAAATCGACAATTAGGAAGACTTTATTGACATTGGTCTTGAAAAGTGATAGAATACACTTGTAACACAACGAAATCCGGTTGATTTTCAGGGTTACAATTTTCTCCTCCCGTATAGGGGTAGAAGCAGCCTGCCGTTTGCCTGATCGGCAGGCTGCATTTATGATACAGAGAATGCAATATTCTAGATGGCTGTCCAGAAAACGGCAGCCCGGTTTTTGGAGGTAACTAATGTCAGAAGAGATCAAGTCTGTTGAAAAGAATGAAGAGCCTGCAAAGCAGCGCCGCAGCAAGGAAGATATCCTTGAAATAATCATCGCGATATTCCTCGGTATCACGGCGCTTGCCACCGCGTGGGCTTCCTGGATCGGGTCGCTGCACGGCGGCAATATGTCCACGAACTACACCAAGAGCAATAACCTTGCAGCAGACGGCAACGCGCGCTGGAACGAGGCTTCCCAGTCCCTCATGCAGGATATGCAGGTGTGGAACATGATCAGCGACTACCAGGTCGAGATACTCTATGCAAGTGGTATCGGCGACAGCGATAAGATGTATGAAAACGCCTACAAGATCAAGTTCATCTGTGCCGACAATCTCACACAGGAGATGGCTGACATCATCGCATATGATTTCAATTACGACGCAGACCAGATAATTACCTGGGTCGAGGAAGATGAAAGAGCCACCACAAGTCCCTTCGCTGACGAGGACTATGTAAACAGCTACTACGAGGACGCGCAGGCTGTGCTCGCCGAGAGCGAAGCGGTTCTGGCGGAGGGTCAGCAGGACAACACCAGGGGCGACACATTCAACCTGGTTACTGTCATCTATTCCGTCGTACTGTTCATGCTTGGTATCGTGGGAACATTCCGCAGACTTCCCAACAGAATGCTTATTACATGCGTGGCAATCGCGGGATTCCTGTTCGGCACGATTTATATGTTCACTATCCCATTCCCCACGGGATTCAATTTCCTCAGCTTCTTTGGCGGCTGATCAGTAAGGAGTAACAGATGAAACACAGAAGACTATTTGCGGCATTCACAGCGGCGGCTCTTGTGCTGTCACTGACCGGGTGCAGCGGCGACGACGAGGAGCTTTCCTTCGGCACTGAGGAATCCTCCCGGGCGGAAACTTCAGGCTCGCAGTCTGGCGACGGCGCGGAGTACGATAACTCCGGGCGTACTTTCGGCGACAGCGCGACGCAGCTTTCCATGAGCGGCGGCGATCTCCAGATTAACCGCCGCACGCGTTCGGACAATACGGCAATGGGCGACAGCGGCTGGACGATTTTCGTGTACCTCTGCGGCTCTGACCTCGAGAGCGAGGGATACGCCGGCACGCAGGACATTATTGAGGCAGTTTCCGCGCAGTACAGCGAAGATGTCCGTATCGTATACCAGACCGGCGGCGCCAATCAGTGGTATGAGGACGCCGGAATTTCCAACAGCAATCTTCAGCGCTGGGTGACAGTGGACGGAGATATCGAGCTTGTGGAGGAGCTTCCCGACACTTCCATGGGGCAGGCGGATACGCTGGCGGACTTCGTTTCCTGGGGCGTTGAGAACTACCCGGCAAAGCGCATGGGACTTGTACTCTGGAATCACGGCGGCGGAAGCATCAGCGGCGTCTGCTTCGATGAGAACCACGACTACGACAGCCTTTCGCTGAACGAGATAGATTCCGCGCTGAACTCCGTATACGACAAGATGACTGATAAGTTTGAGTTCATCGGATTTGACGCATGCCTCATGAGTACGATGGAAACCGCGAATATTCTTGTTCCATATGCGCGGTACATGTTCGCCTCCGAGGAAACCGAACCTGGCTGCGGCTGGAATTACACCGACATCATGAACTTCCTTGCGGAGAATCCGGACGCGGACGGAAATCAGCTTGGCGAAATGCAGTGCGAGAGCTTCTATCAGCACTGCGAAGAATATGGTGATTCCAACGGCACTACCTTTGCGATCACCGACCTCTCGAAGATGGACGCCCTGATCTCTGCGTTTGACCGCACTGCGAAGGAACTGTATGAATACGATGATCTCAGCAGCATTGCGAGGTCTGCGTACAATGCGGACAATTTCGGCGGAAACAACCGCAACGAGGGCTACACCAACATGGTGGATCTCCGTGGATTCCTGAACATGGTGAAGCAGTACGCACCGTCTGCTGAGGAGGCGCTGAGCGCCCTGGATTCCGCAGTGGTACATAACATCACTGGAATCGACCACACCGGCGCCGGCGGACTTTCAATATACTATCCGCTGAGCTTTGACGGCTCCACGGATCTGTCGATATTCTCCGGAATATGCACCAGCCCCTATTATCTGGCGCTGGTGGACGCGATCGGCTACGGAAGCACCGGCGCGGACGTGTCGGATTACTCCAACGATGGGCTGTTTGAGGACAGCGACAACTTCTGGGACGAGGACTACACCCCGGATTACACCCCTGACACCACGGGCGCCAGCAGCGCTGGCACGATCACCGGCGAGGTGTTCTTCGACAGCGACGGAACGTACACCGTTCAGCTTGACGACATGAGTGCGTTCAATTACGCCACCTGCACGATGTTCATGGATCTTGAAGATTGCGTCATCTATCTCGGCGAGGACGACGAGGTGAACATTGATTACGACACCAACACCATTACAGACTCTTTTGACGGCAGCTGGCCGTCGGTAAACGGCTGGCCGCTGGCGATCACAACCGTTGGCGTGACGAGCGACCGAAGCGTTTACACCGTTCCGGTAAGAGTGAACGGCGTTGACACAAATCTCCGTATTGAGTACGACTGGAACACCTCCACCTGGAACTTCATCGGCACCTGGGACGGTATTGATCCTGAAACAGGAGCAGCCGCCAGGGATACGCAGATGCTTAAGGCAGGAGATGTGATCGAGCCTGCGTATTCAATCTACAGCAACGGCGAGGACGCAGGTTATTTCTACGGCGATCCCATCGAGTACAGCGATGACATCACCGTAAGCTACGAATCCCTGGGCGAGGGCACCTACTACTATTCGATGACCCTCTACGACGTATACGGCAACTATTATTACACTGACACTGTGACCTTCACCTGCGATGATGAAGGTGGGATCTTCTACGATCCGGACGAACTTGCGAATTATTAATTGGTTTGGTATTATATAAGAATAACGGGCGCTGTGGTTGGCGCCCGTCCGTTTTTTTATTGATGGCACACTGCCGCTTCCGCCGCCGCACGGACCGCTTCACATACGTCACTGTGCAGTTTGCGGAGCTTTCCGATATCTCCGCTGCGTGCGGTCTGCTCGGCAGTGTAGCAGATATCCGCGGCGTGGTCCGCTCCGATCCCACGGGCGTTGTTTTTCAGCCCGTGAACAAGAGTGGTGTAGAGCGCCGTGTTTTCTTCGTCCAACGCTGCGGTCAGCCTTTCTATGGATCTGGGGACTTCCTCGGCGAACATCGTCAGCAGCTCCCGGTAGAATTCCGGATCGTTGTCGGAATATTGCAGCCCCTTTTCGGTGTCGATCAGCGGATCGTCCGGGAGTCCGTCAGTGGTAGTTGTTGGCGGCTCCGGTGCGTCGGAATGCACACTGGGACTGCCGCTGAGCTTTTCGAGCAGCTGCTCCAGCTGCTCCGGGACAATGGGCTTGGAGAGGTACGCGTCGAAACCCTCCTGCAAATACCGGTCCTTTGCGCCGAGGACTGCGTCCGCGGTGAGCACCGCCGCCGGAATATCCCGGCACTTGCTGTTCGGGTCGGAGCGCAGCCTTTTCAGCGCCTCCGTGCCGTTCATTTCCGGCATCATGGCGTCCAGCAGCAGGACATCAAATTTCTGCTCCCGGGCTATCTTCAGCATTTCCGCGCCGCTTTCGGCGGTGGTTATCTTCGCCTTTGTGCGCTGTAGCAGCTTCTCCAGGACAATGCGGTTGTATTTGTTGTCGTCCACCGCGAGAATACGCAGTTCCGGGTCAACGAACTGTGCTGACGGCTTCACGGGCTCCCTTTCCGCAGATGGAATGAATACACCGGCGGGGGAGCTTCCGGCGCGCTTCTGCGGAATCCTCACGGTGAACACGCTGCCTTTTCCGTAGATGCTTTCCGCTGAAATACTGCCGCCCATGCTTTCGGCAATGTTCCTGGTGATGGTGAGTCCCAGACCGGTGCCGTCGCCTTTCGCACCGATACGCTCAAAGGTGTTGAATATCAGCGGAAGTTCCTCCGGCTTTATTCCTATGCCGCTGTCCGAAACTGCAATGACCAGGTCGTCGCCGTCCATTTCCGCATACAGGTTCACATAGCCGTGATGGGTGTATTTCACCGCGTTTGTCAGCAGATTCACCGCCATCTGCTTTATGCGCGCCGGGTCGCCGATTAGCTTCTGCGGAAGATTGGGATTGGTCGAGAAATCCATGTCCAGACCGCGCTCCTCAGCTTTCTGCACGGTCAGCAGGCGGATATCCCGGAGAAGCTCCATGGTGTCGTATTCCCGGTTCTCTATCGTCAGCTTTCCGGATTCCGCCCGGGATATGTCGAGAATGTCGTTGATAAGCGTCAGCAGGGTGTCCCCGGCGTCCGCTATGTCGGCGGAGTATTCCAGCACCTCCTTGTCGCGGCTGGTGCGCATGACCATCTCGTTCAGACCGAGTATCGTGTTGATAGGCGTGCGTATTTCGTGGCTCATTCTTGCCAGGAATTCCGACTTGGCGGCGCTGGCGGCATTGATCTCGTTCAGCCGCTGCTGATATTTTGTCATGTTGATCAGCCATACTACCCAACCGCATGGAGAGCTGAATTCCTGGATACGTTCCGAGCGAATCTCGTAGACGTTCCCATCTATCGTCAGGCTGTCGCCGCTGCTTTCAATTGCGGCTTTGATAATGGGATTGTCAGTGGCGTTCCTCTCGCCGGAGAGGTCGGGGAGAATGCGCTTGGCAGTGGCGTTCATGTATATAAGCGTGCCGTGCTCGTCCAGCATTACCACGCCCTCGTCGCCGCAGTTCAGCAGATTTGCCGGCGCGGAGGAAACAGAGTAGAAGTATCCGTATCTGATAAGCGACATGTACAGAAGCACAACAAGTATGAACGCGCTGAATGCAAAGGGATTGTAGCTGCCGAATAATCCGCCCCACTTCATCAGCTGTTCCACGCCCAGGACTGTTACGCCGGCGAGTATCAGCCTTATGCGGCGTATCTGGATAGCGTTACCGCTCCTGCGCATTGAGAGGTGCAGCTTGACTATGATGTATACGATGATGAAGAGGATAACGGCATAGGTGATATACCAGAAAGGTCCCTTTCCCACGACGATACGGGAGTATATCCCGTCCGATTCCATCTCCATGGAGGAGTAGAACAGGTGGTGGTCGGTTTCCTCAGTGGTGCCGGTGGAAACGATGGCGGTGAAGCTTGCCGCGTCAAGTACTGCCATTATGGTCCAGAGCCATTTCGGCACGTGGAATCCGCCCATGCAGGAGGTGAAATACAGCAGCGACAGCGAGAACGGGTACATGCCGATGTACTGCATTTTCAGCGCCATGATTGCTTCCATGGTGGTGTTGGAGCTGACCAGTTCGAGATACATGCCCAGGATCAGTATAAACAGCGAGAATGTGACCAGCATAAAGGATATCTTTGCCGGGGAGGTCGTTTTTCGCACGCAAAGAATGAAAAGCACCATGACTCCGACCAGGACGAGTATGTGCACTCCGCAGAAAACAGCGTACATGTCACAGTTCCTTTCCGCGAAGCTGCATGCGTATTTCGCGGCGAAGCCTTACCGGCACGACGACCAGGCTGCCGTCCGGAAAGCGCATTTCACCGGAGTCCTGTTCGAAGCTTTCCGCAGCGTTCAGGTTGATTATGTAGCTTCTGCCGCAGACGAGGAATTCCGGCGAGCTGTCGAAATCCGGAAGGTAGCTGCTAATGGGTGCTGAGGAGCGCACAATACCGTTTTCGGTGACGAACATCGTGGAGTGCCCGGCGGATTCCGCATAGTATATGCTGCTGAGAAAAATCCGGGTTTCAGTTCGGTTGAACTGGGCGGTGACATACCTGCGCGTGTCCTCAAAAAGCGGCTTGAAGCGGCGCATTGTGCGGTTGAAATCCTCCCGGGTGAAGGGCTTGTGCAGGTACCCGTCCGCGCCGACGCTGAAGGCCTGGAGCGCGTGCTCCTCGGAGGAGGTGGTGAATACCAGCCCGTTCTCCATGCCGAGGTCAACGAGGGCGTGGGCGGCGTCCATTCCGTTGGTGCCGTCCATGTAGATATCCAGGAAGATTATGTCCGGCTTGTCCTTCCGGCTTTTGTAGTCTTTGAGCATGGCGTCCGCGCTGTCGAACACCTGTACCGTGACCGACGCGTGGAGTTCCATGGCATAGTTGTTGATGTTCCGCGCCAGGCGGAGCTGGTCTGCTTTTGAGTCGTCGCAAATGAAAATCAGCATTGTTTCCTCCGTGGAGAATTAGGGCAATACACGAACGAACTTTTCGCGGTGTTGCCTTAGAATTTCTGTACCATAACATAATTTTACCACAAAATGTGTTTGTTGTAAAGTATAAAGTCGAATACTGTCAGGCGTATTTTCGTGCTTTTATGGTAAGTTTTGCACTGACGCGCGATTTACATAATCCGGCGGAAAATCCACATAATAATAACGGCGGAAAAGTTCCGCGTAAGAAAATGTGAAAGGTGGATCAGAAATGTGGATAGATAAACTGGCGCTGGTGCTGCTTATCATCGGCGGACTCAACTGGGGTCTTGTGGGAATATTCAGCTTCGATCTGGTGGCATGGATGTTCGGCGGACAGGGCGCAGTCCTCAGCCGTATCGTGTATATCATTGTGGCGCTTTCGGCGGCGTGGTGCATTTCGCTGCTGTTCCGAGGCGATTCGGCGTCTGAGAGTGCAGCGTAAATATCCGGACTGAACATCTGGTCTGGAAAAGCTTTTCGATAAACTGTGACGGGCAGAAATTCTGCCCGTCATTTTTTTAGCAACAGGTGCGAATTTTTGTGATATTTGCCGGGGAATCTGAGCAGCGTTATTGTAATATGCGAACAAAATCTGCATAACTTATGACAGCGTTTTTTAGCAAAATAACCAATTGAGTTGCATTAAATGAGATAAAATACCATAAAAGGATAGAAAACACTAAATACTAATCAAACCGGTGTGCTTGTTTTTGTGGGGTTTGCACGAAAAATATAAATCTTCAAAAAACTTATTGACAAATTCGCTAAATCAGGGTATAATATAGACAAATAAAGGAACTGAGTTAATCTAATCTCCGTTCATTTGTTTTGTTTAGTTGTCTCCTTTCTTTTGTTCTACACATAATGATCATTTTACTTTGCAGGCTTCTGCACCCGACCCGAAAGGGTCATTTTTTTTGTCTGGATATATCTGCATATTTGTTGACAAGAGGGAGTTATACTGATATAATATAATTATATTAGGCACAGAATAAATTTTCTATTTGAAAGGAATGACCGCCATGAAAAAGCGTATTATGAGCGTCCTGTTGGCAGCGGTGATATCCGCCGGAGTGTTCAGCGCCCCTGTGCAGGAATTGACCGGAAGCACTTCCGTTGCGATGGCAGCGGAATCCGTTTCAGCGCCGACTCCCTCCCGTAAGGCGGGGACATATTCCGTTGCGTCGTCGCTTTCCGTAAAGCTGACGACCAGCACCTCCGGGGCTGAGATATATTACAGCATCGGCAGCAGCTACATTCGCTACACAAAGCCGCTGAAGCTCACCAAGAACACCACTATAAAGTGCTACTCCGTGAAGAACGGCGTCAAGAGCAGCGTAAAGACCTACAAATACAAGCTCGCACCCAAGGTCACTATCTCCGAGAGTGAGGGTACATATGATCAGCCGATTACTGTAAAGCTGTCCGCAAAGGCTTCCGGGGTGAAGATGTACTACACCCTTGACGGAAGCAAGCCGACCACTGACTCCAAGAGATATTCCAACGGCATAAAGATAAGCCGCAGCGCAACACTGCGCGTACTGGCGGTGAAGAGCGGCTGGAACAAGAAATACTACTCCTATGATTACGTCATAGACAGCGGCTCTGCCGCAGATTCCGGGAGCATTCTGGATGACTACACGAGCAAGTACGCCTACAGCACCCTGACTTCCACCCAGAAACAGATTTATGCCAAGCTGTTTGAAGCGGCTGCCGCGCACGCTGAAAAGGCTGATCTCACAGGAATAGGAGCGGTCAAGAGCGACATCGACAAGACCTACTGGGCGTTCGACTATGACAATCCGCAGTTCTTCTGGCTGGCGAACGGATACAGATACACCACTATGGGAAACAAGGTCATCAGCATGACTATGGTGTATTCCCGCACCGCAAGCGAGGCCGCAAAGATAAAGCCGAAGTTCGATGCAGCGGCACAGAAGATAATCGACCAGGCGCTTGAGCAGGAGAATCTGTTCGACCGCGTGCTCGTTATTCATGACGCAATAGTTGATATGACGGATTATTCCGTCAGCGGTCCGAGCTACATTTCCGAATCGGACGGTCCGTTGGTGTATGGGAAAGCGCTGTGTGAAGGATACTCCAAGGCGTTCATGTATCTGTGCCAGTCAGTCGGGATACAGTGTATCTGCGTTGCGGGCACCGGTAACGGCGAGCCGCACATGTGGAACATGCTCCAGCTTGACGGCGAGTGGTACAACATGGACGTGACCTGGGACGATGGAGGAAGATACGACTACTTCTGCATTCCCACCAGCCAGATCAGCATTGATCACCGATTCGACAACACTTTCCCTGTGCCCTCCGCGACTGCGACGGATTATTCCTACGCCGATGCTACTGGCGTTACGGTGCATTCCAATGCAACGGACGCATACAACTGGCTTGTAAAGAACGCTGCGTCAAACTGGGACAGCGGAGTTTACACCACCACCGTGTATGTCGAGAATGGAATTATGAACTCCCTGATATCCAAGCTGAACAAGCAGGCGTTCTTCAACGATCTGTCGGCTCAGGGCTGCAATCCCGGCGGTTGGTCCGCGAAGTATTCCGACCGCACCCTGGACCTTACCCTCACCCGATAAGCAGGCAGCGCAGGGCGCATTCCACCAGGGTGCAGGCGGTGAATATGCCGCACCAGACGAGAAAGCGCAGGGTGTATTCCCCGGCGGCAGGGGAATCCGTGACCACGCCGCAGGGCGAGGAAACCAGCTGTAATATCTGCGACGACATATTCCGTGAAGTCCCGGCGGCGAACGCAACCACGAACGCGGAAACCGCGGCAGGAATAACCACAGGCGCGGCGCTTGTCCCGGCGGTAAAAGCTGCGGCGAGCGCCGCACCTGTTCCCAGTCCGCAGACTAGCGGAGCGAGCCACACCAGCAGCCAGCCCAGCGCGAAGTATCCGCAGATGTATTCCGCCAGGAGGAATGCTCCTCCCCAGGCAAGGCGGTGCAGCAGCATTCCGGTGAAATCCCCGGCGAGCAGGAACAGGCTCCCGGAAACATCGGCGCCCTCCGGCAGCGTTAGCGCGAAGTAAACTCCGGCTCCACCTCCGGCGGCAGTGGCGAAAAGCTGGAACAGCGGTATCCTGCGGCGGCTCTTTTCCATGCGGCGCATGGCGGAGCCGGCACGGGGGAGTTCCTCGGTTTCCTCCGTGGGCGTGTCCCCGGTCAGGGTCATTCCGGGCAGCGGTATTGCTTGTCCGGTATCGTGCCTTTCCGGCAGCGGCACAGTGTATGGTTTTGCCGTGAATGAGGCGCGGCTGTCTTGTTCAAGCAGGGCAGTGTTATCCATGATGAATTCTCCAATTCAGGTATTTTACTGACGCATGTTGTTTGATACGTTACGGGTCAATACAATGTATGCGTTCCGGACAGGTTTTATGCGGCAGGAACAGAGGTGTGCCATGACAAAGGAAAATTCCGTCCTCGGCAGGGTGCTAGCAGTATCCCGGGAGGCGTATTCCGCCATCGCAAGGGGCGATGAAGAGCTGAATCAGGTCGCGCTTCTGGACGCGCTCTCCGCTGCGCTGTCGCACTACGGCAGTGAGAAGAAGCCGCTGGCAAAGTGCGTCCGGCAGCTGAAATCCGAGATAAAGCGCGCCGGAAAGGGGTTCTATGACCGGGTGAAGCCACAGTTCTCAATGTTGGTCCCGGTTCCGGAGTTCGATGCGGACAGGGCGGCGGAGCACATTCCTGCGATTATATACGGCAACGACAGGATATGCGCCAAGCTTGTGAGCGGCGAAACGGACAAGGCGAGATCCATGGCTGACGCGATGAGGAGCTATCCGGGATTCCTCTACGGGGAGTTTGAGGCGCTCACGCCGGGGCAGTTCTACGACCTGGTTTTCGGGTACTACCCGAAGCTGTTTGACGAGCCGTTTATGGAAGAAATGAAGGATAAATTCAGATAAGCGAGGTAAATGACATGATCAGACATATCGTAATGTGGAAGTTCAGAGAGGGCGAGGAGGAGAACATGCTGATATTCCGCGACAGACTCCTGGCGCTGCGCGGAAAGATCCCGGAGATTCGTTCCATGGAGGTGGGGATAAACATGAATCCCTCCGACCGCAGCTTTGACGCGGTGCTTGTCAGCGAATTCGACAGCCTGGAGGCGCTGAAGGCGTATTCCACGAATCCGCTGCATGTGGAGGTTTCGAAATTCTGCAAGTCTATCCGCACCGCTTCACACAGCGTGGACTATGAGATCTGAGCCGGTTCGTGTGAAGCACGGATTCCCACCGGTGTACGACGGGAACTCCAAAGTACTGGTGCTGGGAAGCATGCCGTCGCCCAGATCCCGGGAGCGCGGATTCTACTACATGCACCCCCAGAACCGCTTCTGGCGCATGCTGGCGGAGGTTCTCGGTGAGGAACTCCCGGCAGATATTCCCGGCAGGAGGGATATGTGCATTTCCCACGGCGTGGCGTTGTGGGACGTCCTGGCGGAGTGCACCATTTCCGGGGCTTCCGACAGCAGTATTACGGACCCGGTGCCGAATCTCCTGGAGGAGGTGTTTCGGGCGGCGGATATCTGCGCGGTGTTCACCACAGGAAAGAAAGCGCAGGCGCTGTACGAGCGGTTCTTTCCGGAGCTTCCGCCGGCGGTGTGCCTTCCGTCCACAAGCCCTGCAAACAGGACAATCTCCGAGGAGAGAATGCTCACGGAATACCGCAGGATTGCCACGGCGCTGGAATCCCGGACATAAAAAAATCAGACGGCTCATCACCGTCTGATTTCTTTTTGCGAGTTGATCAATAGTTCTATAAGAAATTTTGCTATGAAAATGCTAGTTTCCTGTGAGAAAATACCAACCAATCCGGGCGAAATTACTCGCCTCTCATCTTTGCGAAGCAGTCGCTGCAGTATACAGGTCTGTCTTCCTTCGGCTCGAAGGGAACCTTTGCGATACCGCCGCAACCAGCGCAAGTAGCCTCATAGAAGGTTCTGCCGCCCTTGCCAGCGTTCTTCTTAGCGTCGCGGCAAGCCTTGCATCTCTGCGGCTGGTTTGTGAAGCCCTTTTCAGCGTAGAATTCCTGCTCGCCAGCGGTGAACACGAAGTCAGCTCCGCAATCCTTGCACTTTAAAGTGATGTCTGTGTACATAGTCCATACCTCATAAAAAAATATTTGCCCTGGTCGGACTTACACCGACACCTTTGATAAACAACGCTCTGGTAATTAAGCTACCGGGTCATATATGGTCACAGCTTTGGGAAAACCGCCCTCAGCTTTGCGCGCGCCCTTGTAACGGCATTGTCCACAGATTTCACGCCAATGGACAGCAGGTCGGCGATCTCGGAATATGGCATGCCGAGAATGACTCCCTCAATGCAGCTAAGCTCCAGAGGGGAGAGCAGATCCTTCATTTTACTGGTGATCTCGGCGGCGTTTTCACGGCTTATGACAAGCTCCTCGGGGGTGGGTGCGCTGTCGGGGATATCCTCGTCGTCCAGTTCGGACAGCCTGGAATTCCTCCTGTCGGCGCGGCTTACCACGTTTTTCATACGGTTGGAAACGCATACGGAAGCGAATGCAGCGAAGCTGCCCCTTTCCGGGTTATAACCGGAAGCAACGGCGATGAGCGCGTCAAGTCCCTCGCTCACCAGCTCCTCATAATCCGCGCTGGAACTGAATTTGGCGGCGAGAGCCAGGACAAGCCCAGTATATCTCGACACGACCTCTGCCACGGCGTCGCCGTTTTTCGCGGAGGAAACACAGCCTGCAAGCTGCTCGTCAGTCATCTGTGTATAATCAGCCATAATTCGAAATTACTTTAAATGTAAAAATCCATCTACTACGCATAATTATATCACCTGTTTTTCTTTTTGTCAAGGAGAAATCGCAATTTTTCCAAAGTCAAGCACTTTAGATGAAAAATCATGCCGCCGTTTATGCAAAAACACTACAGTTTGTAAAGTCTTTTTCAGGCTTCCCGGGAGTACTCCGCCCTGCCTGTTCTGAACAGATTTCCGCCCACGCAGTCGATGGTCACGATCAGGGGGAACTTCTCGAAATGCAGGCGCTTTACGCTCTCGCAGCCGAGGTCCTCAAAGGCGATAACTTCGCATTCGGTGATACATTTGCAGGCAAGTGCGCCGGCGCCGCCGATTGCACAGAAATATACCGCACCGTTGCGCTCGATTGCGTCGCATACAGCCTGGGAGCGTTCACCCTTGCCGATCATTGCGGAGAGTCCCATGTCGAGCAGCAGGGGGGAGTATACGTCCATTCTGCTGGAGGTGGTGGGACCGCAGGAGCCTATTGCCATGCCCTCCTTTGCCTGCGTCGGACCTGCGTAGTATATTGCGGCTCCGTCCAGGTCGTAGGGCAGCGGTTCGCCCTTATCTATGCACGCTTTTATACGCTTGTGCGCCGCGTCCCGGGAGGTGTATACAGTGCCGGTCAGGAGTACCTTGTCGCCTGCCCGGAGGGTCTTTGCCTTTTCCTTGAGTTCGCTGGTGTTGAGTTCTATTTCCATATCTTCTGTCCTAAATCAGTTTAGTATATTGAATGCACATGGGCGGATTCGCGATCCGCCCTTTGTTATTGCACGATCAGAATCCGCTGAATCCGCCGAAATCCGAGCTCATGTCGTCATCGTCGCTGTTGCTGCCGAAGTTCCAGATGGAGGAATCGTCGGCTGAGGGAGGAGCCACCTGCGGATCCTCTGCCGGTTCTTCCTGAACGGGGTCAGGCTCCGGCTCGTCGTAGGTTACTGCGGATCCTGCGCCGTTTGCGCTCTCCATCGCCTCGAGCTGTTTCTGGAGCGCAGCCCACGGATCTTCCGCAGAGGTGTCGTCGTTCTCGTCTGAATCGTTGGATTCATCATCTGAGGAGGTTCCGCCAAATGCCGCCTCAGCCTCGCGCAGCGCCTTCATCAGGTCGTCCTCCTCGGAAGCACCGGAAGCCGGTGCGGATTCCTCGTCCATGTCTATATCGGAAACATCGCTGGGCTTGACTGCCGCAGCTTCTTCTGCCGCCCGTACAGCCGCCAGCAGATCATCGTCTGCGTCTGCGGCGAGGGAACTTGACGGGAGGGTCTGCGCCAGCAGGTCCTTGGTGAAGTCGTGGTCGTATGCGGCTTCAGCGTGATCTGACACGTCAAGCGGAGAAATTGCGTCCACGCTCTCCTCCTGCTCGGGCTCGTCGTGCTTGTCTTCCATTGCGAAGCCAGTCATGTCGTCGTGATTATCGTTCATGCTGAACAGGTCGCCACCGAAAGGATCGCTTGTTGTTTCGGGGTTGACCAGCGGAATATCCTTCTTCGCAGCTTCTGCCATCTGTCTTTCAGCGGCGGCAACTGCGTCTGCCATCTCGTTTCCGCTCCACTCACCGTCGAACACTGCCGGGGATTCCTCTTCCTCTGCAGTGGGAGCTTCTTCATATACAGGCTCCGGTTCTTCAGCAGGCTGCTCCGGTTCCTCTGCGGCTGCCTCGTATTTCGGCTGATCCTCTTCGGCAGGCTCCGGCTCGGGCTGCTCTTCCTCCTCAGTAACTGCGTCGAACACGGACATGTCGGGAACCTCCGCAGGCTCCTCCGGCTGTATGAATACCGGGGCAGGTGCTGCTGCCGGCTCGGGGAGTGTGACTGCCGGCGCGGATTCTGTTCCCAGGATCTCTGCCGCAGACCTGTTGATGGAGTTGAACCCTGCGTTCATGGATTCGATCTGCTCACGCAGCTGCGCCATGAAAGCTTCGGTCTTTTCGGAGACCGTGTTCCTGTGCTGCTGTGCCGCTTCGATTATCTGCTGAGCCTGCTGCTTTGCATTCTCGATTATTGCAGCCGCTTCCTCGTTTGCCTTATCGAGCACCTCGTTGAATGCACGGGTTGCCTCCTGGGAAACTCCCTTGCCGCTCTTCAGCACATCGGTCATCTTTTTCTTCTCGGTGTCAAGACGCTCCTTGAGGTTGCGTATTTCTATGAGCTGTCTGGAGGTGGTGGATTTCTCTTCCTCCAACTGGGAGGTTATTTCTTCCACCTTCTTGTCGGCTTCTTCCTGGGCTGCCTTTATTCTGCTGTCAGCCTCTTCCGCCAGTTTTTCAGCCTCGCGCGTTTTTTCGTCGTTGGCGCGCATATCCGCTTCCAGAGCGTTCATTTTCTTGCGGAGATCGCTGATGTATGTATTTACTTCGTTCTTGTCAAACCCGAAAGGGACCTGCTTGAATCCATCGCCTGCTGCCATCTGTGATTCCTCCTGAAAAATGTGAGATTTCAAAACAAATTGGTTTGCAGGGCACAAATTACCAGATATGCCCTGATGCACAACTGCATTACTAACTGTTATTATAGCACAAAAAACTGAATTATACAAGTGTTTTAGCAAATTTTATATATACCGTGGCATGCGGTGTATATTTTTTGTGAGATTATCCAAAGTCGGGAAATTATTTTTGTAACAATTATAGATTTTATGTGGTAATAATGACTAAACTCTGCAAAGATAGTTGTAATTTCAGAAGAACTCGTGTATAATTAATACTGTAACCGATTTGTAACAATTTGGGCAAGGAAGGATTGATGTTATGCACGACAAGACCATGACTTTTTCTGTACACGATGACAGAGAAAACGAGATGAAGGAGATCCTTACTACTGTCTATGACGCGCTCAAGCAGAAGGGCTACAACCCGATAAATCAGCTTGTTGGCTATATTCTCTCGGAGGATCCTACTTACATCACGACGTTCAATAACGCACGCGGACTTATCCGCCACATTGATCGTGACGAACTTCTCCAGGTGCTTGTGAAGTCCTATCTGTCGGACTGAAAACAGAAAAAATACGACCAACGACCCCACCCAAGAAGTGGGGCTGTTTGTTATTTTACCAAGGGATTTTTTTATATGACTTATACTAAAAAGATGACCGAGGGCAGCGAGCTGAAGCACATCATACTCTTCACGCTGCCGCTCTTTGCCGGAAACGTATTCCAGCAGCTCTACAACATCGTGGATTCCATCATTGTCGGGAAGTTCCTCGGCTCGGACAAGCTGGCGGCGGTCGGTACCACCGGTTCGCTGACGTATCTGTTCAGCACACTGTGCATAGGGCTATCTGTCGGCGCCGGAATACTCATCTCGCAGCGATTCGGTGCAGGAATGCATAAGGAAGTCAAGAAGCTCATCACCAACTCCGCGTATGTGATACTGGCATTCGGTGCGGTGGTGACGGTGATATCCGTGGCACTTGCCGGGCTGCTGATGAAGATGATGAACACCCCGGAGAACCTGCTCCAGGACGCGACCTCCTACATGCGCGCGGCGTGCTCCGGAACCATCTGCGTTGCCGCGTACAACTGGATAAACGCCGTAATGCGCTCGCTTGGGGATTCCCGGACGCCGCTGATATTCCTGGTGGTGGCGAGCCTGCTCAACGTGGGGCTTGACCTGCTCTTCGTGGTCGTATTCGGCTGGGGAGTTGTCGGCGCGGCTTACGCCACGGTCATCTCCCAGGGAATAAGCGCCGCCGGAAGCATAATCGTGGGATTCCGCCGGAACCCGTATTTCAGGCTGACCCGTGAGGACGCGAAGCCGGTGGGCGAGGTGTGCCGCAAGTGCATTACCACCGGAATCCCGATAGCGCTCCAGAATGCGATGATCTCTGTTTCGATGATATTCCTGCAGCGCACCGCCAACGGCTTCGGCGAAACCGTCATGGCGGCATACACCGCGACAATGCGCGTGGAACAGCTGGTGCAGCAGCCGTTTGCATCACTGAACGCGGCGGTTTCCACCTTTGCTGGGCAGAATATCGGCGCAGGGCTTCAGAAGCGCGTTATCCGCGGATATCACAGGAGTATGCTGGTGACCGTGGGATTCGCCCTGTTCATTATGGGGATATTCCTGCTGCTTGGCGACCAGATCGTGGGAATGTTCGTGGACGATCCGCAGGTAATCGAGATCGGCGGAAAGGCTCTTCGGCTGTCCTGCCTGTTCTACATCGCGCTGGGAACTATCCACACCACGCGCGGACTTCTTAACGGCGCCGGCGATGTGGTTTACGCGATGATAAACGGCTTCGTGGAGGTCGTCGGAAGAATCGGGTTCGCGATAATACTCGTGCATATTCCGGAAATGGGCTGGTGGGCAGTATGGACCACTACCTGCCTTACATGGGTGATAACGGCGCTTATGAGTCTTATTCGTTACTGGCAGGGCAAATGGAAGAACAAATGCAGTCTTAACGCAGAAAAGGAGCCGGCGGTGTGAACTCCGGCTGAGATGGTAAGGAGGATTATATGAACGGCAGGATTTTAAAGGAAGCGGCGGTTTTATCCGCTGCGGCAGTGCTTCTGACCGGCTGCCAGACGGTGGATTCCACCCACGAGCCGGATTCCGGCAGCGTTGGTATCGGCGAGCTTATAGGTAACCTGTATGTGGACGCGAATTCCTCTGCGGAGGAGTCGTCCGTGCCGGAATCCTACTGGGATAACGCTGACGAGAGCGGCTATGATACCAGCCCGGATTATTCGGAGCCGGATCACTTCCAGGCTCCCGAGGGCGGACATCTGACTATCCTCAGCTGGACCGGAAACTCGGAAACCCGGGATATGGTGGAGCATTTTTTAAAGGACAAGGGGTACTCCGAGTCCGACATTGAGATCAAATATCTCGGGGATTATAGCGAATCGGCGAAGTCCGAATACCGCAACTATCTGTATGGCGACGGCGACGCTGATATCATCGTGCTGGACAACGATATTTCCGATGAGTTTTATGAGAGTCAATTATGCATGCCGCTGTCTGATGTCGGTCTGTTCAAGTCCGATTTCACCCAGGCATTCAATTACACTCTGGAACTCGGGACCAACCAGAGCGGCGTATTCATGGGCGTCAGCCCGATAGCATGCCCCGGCGGATTCGTGTACCGCGCCGATCTTGCAAGGGAGTATCTCGGCGTCACAAGCCCGGAGGAAATGCAGGAACTCATCGGCAGCTGGGACGGGTTCGTTGACACCGGGCGAAGGCTGTATTCCGCTTCCGGTCAGAAGCTATCACTGGCTTCCACCTACGAAGGGGTATGGCAGGCGTATAAGGGCGCGGCGCTTCCATGGGTGGACAGCGAGAGCAGGCTAAACCTCAGCTATTCTGCGGAACACTTTTTCGACATAGTGGACAGCCTGAGATACAACGGCGGCGTTTATGGCGCATTGCAGTGGGATATGTCGTGGTATGACAGCATTTCTGGTGGGTCAGCCCTGGGAGAATTCCTCCCGACATGGGGGCTGACCGACAATGAGTATTCCATGCTTGCTCAGATGTGCGGGAACGGGCAGTACGAAATGGCGTTCTGCAAGGGACCCGGCGCGTATTACTGGGGCGGTACCATATTTGCCGTTGCAAATAAGTGCGACGACCCGACCCTCGCAAGGGAATTCCTGGAGTACACCTGTCTTGACGTGGATTTCATGAGAGAATACGCCGAGGAATCCGGGGCGTTTGTCAATAACCGCGCTGTTGTCATCAGCATGAGCCCGTATAACAGCCTGCTCGGCGGCGAGGATTACTACAAGTGGCTCGTGGAATCCGCCGACGAGGTGTCCGCCTATGGGCATACCCAGTACGATTCGGAGATAGCGTACAGCTTTATCAGCAGCGCTAAGAACTATATCGACGGCACATTCACCAGAGATGACGCTATCCGTGAATTCAAACTGAGCGTGGCGGAAAAATACCCATCGCTGTATATTGACTGACGCGTCTGCATTTTTGTCCACTGAACAATCTGCCGGGACCTTCTTGTGGGAGGTCCCGGTTTTTGCGCGCGGAAAGCTGTGTGTGGAAAAATACTGTCTTGATTTTGTGATACAAATATAGGATTTTGTCTACTGAAATTCCGGACGGGATATGCTACAATAATATCACCGAAATAAATCACTTCTGCGAGGTAATCATCATGCTGAACAACGTAAAGAACGGCTCTGTAAAGATACTCCCCGGCGTATTCCGCGAGAGAATGGACGTAAACCGCCGCTATCTGATGGAGCTTGACGCTAACTGCCTGCTCCAGAATTTCTACCTGGAGGCTGGAATAATCCTCCCGGGACTCCAGGTCGTTGACGATCCCACCACCGCGAATATCCACTGGGGCTGGGAGGCTCCCGTGTGCCAGCTGCGCGGACACTTCCTGGGGCACTGGATAAGCGCTGCGGCAAAGCTTATCGCCTCCGACGGCGATGCTGAGCTGAAAGTAAAGATGGACGGTATAATCAGCGAACTTGCACGCTGCCAGGAGCTTAACGGCGGCGAGTGGGTAGGCTCCATTCCCGAGAAGTACTTCACACGCCTGATAAACAACCAGTACATCTGGTCGCCGCAGTACGTTATGCACAAGACCATCATGGGACTTTCCGATGCGTACATCTACACCGGAAACACCCTGGCGCTGGATATCCTGTCGCATCTCTCCGACTGGTATATCCGCTGGACCGGGCGCGCTGCTGAAACCAATCCCCACGCAGTATACGCCGGAGAGGAAGCCGGAATGCTGGAGGTATGGGCGCAGCTCTATCAGCTGACGAACGATGAGAAGTACCTCACCCTTGCGAAGCGCTATGCGGACGCCGGACTGTTCCGCAAGCTCAGGGAGGGCAGGGACAGCCTGACCAACTGCCACGCGAATGCAAGTATTCCGTTCACCCACGGTGCCGCAAGAATGTATGAGATCACCGGCGACAACGACTGGCTGGAGGTCATGAAGCTGTTCTGGAAGTTCGCAGTCACCGACCGCGGAATGTACTCCACCACCGGAATGAACGCCGGGGAGTTCTGGGTTCCTCCGCACTTACAGGGGCATTTCATCGGCAGCAACGACCAGGAATTCTGCACCGTTTACAATATGGTGCGCACAGCGTCCTTCCTGCTCAGGTACACCGGCGAGAAGCAGTATGCGGACTACATCGAGAGAGCGCTTTACAACGGATTCCTGGCGCAGCAGAACGCTGACACCGGCATGCCCACATACTTCCTGCCGCTGGCTGCCGGAAGCCGCAAGAAGTGGGGCACCAAGACCCGGGATTTCTGGTGCTGCCACGGCACCATGGTGCAGGCGCAGACCCTCTATCCGGAGATCATATACTACACCGGCAGCGAGCGGCTCATAGTGTCCCAGTATATTCCGTCCAGGTTTGAGGGCGAGGTTTCCGGGCACAGCGTGACATTCGAGCAGACCACTGGCATGAAATACTACAACGACCAGGCGTTCTTTGACGAGAAGGACGATGGGCAGATGTCGAGATGGCTGCTGAAGTTCAGCGTAAAGTGCGCTGACAACGCGAAGTTCACGATCTCCTTCAGAGTCCCCGAGTGGACCGTCGGCGCGCCCGAGGTCGAGCTTAACGGCGAAAAGATAACCGCCCATGTTGAGGACGGCTACATCAATATCACTGCGGATTGGAGCGACAGCACATTACAGATATTCTTCCCGTCGGAGCTCCGCATGGAGCGTCTGCCGGATATGCCGGAGCTTGGCGCGGTCGTTGACGGACCCATCGTGCTCGCCGGACTGACCTCCGCCGACTGTGGAATCAAGGGCGCTGACAAGCTTCCCGAGCAGTTCATGCCGCAGATGGAGCACACCTATGGCACATTCCCCTGGCGTCAGAACAGCTGGCGAACACGCAATCAGCCGCAGTCCGTCATGTTCCGTCCGCTGTATGAGATCAGGGACGAGGAATACACCGTGTATTTCACAGGAAAGGACGGGGAGTGATCACTTCACCCCAAGTGCGGCGCGGTACTGCTCCGGGGTCATTCCCTCGGCGCGCCGGAATACGCGCATGAAATACTTTTCGTCACTGAAGCCGCAGGAATATGCGGCTTCTTTTATTGTCACGCTGCGGTCGGAGAGCAGGCGTTTGGCTATGTCCAGCCGGGCGCGGTTCACGCTGGCGGTGAGGGTTATTCCAGCCGCCTTGCTGTAGAGCGCCGACAGGTACTCCGGGTTGTAATGGAACTCCTCCGCGATCATTTTCACGTTCAGCTGGCGGTGGCAGTTCAGTCGTATCCACTCGTTGACGTCCTCCACCAGCGGCGGCAAGGAGGCGCCCTTTGCCACGCTGTCGCGGTATTCCTGGGTTATCTCCATCAGGAGCAGCTGAAGCGCGCATTCCGTCATTCTGGGGGTGTAGGTTTTCCGGCGCGAGTAGTTCACCAGCTGCCGGAACAGCAGGCTTATCCGCTGGGAATTCGCCCTGCCGTGCTCCGGGAGTATCAGCTCTCCGTCCGGTGCGTTTTTGCGGCAGGAGAGTTCCGGCGCGGCGCTGAAATGCCCCCACAGGTAGGATAGCTCCCCGGCGGACTGCCGCGTGCCGTAGTGCTCCGCGCCCGGGCGCAGCAGGAGCCACTCCGCAGCCCCGGCGGAGTATTCCCTGCCGTCGGTGCAGATGTCCAGCCTGCCGGAAAGGACGTATATCAGCACCCAGCACTCCATGGTGCGGCGCTGGTGAATGAATCCTCCCCGGCTGACGATGTCTCCGCCGTTGAAGAAGTGCAGCCCGGGCATTGTGTCGCAGCAGTAAAACATAGCAGACCCCCCTTTTCATTTATTATACAAAATACAAACTGTCAAGTCAATATCCGTCTGCAACTTTTTCGCTCCGTATTCTGTATTATATGTAAAGACCGATTCTGTGAAAGGGAGGTACACCATGAACAAGGGAACATCAGAAAAGAACCGGAAGCCGCTGTGGATAACGCTGGGCGCAGCTGCGGCGTGTCTTGGTATAGCAGGAGGTATCATAGCGATGAGCATGAATTCCATCAGCGTTACCGCCGGGGCGGAGGCGGTATATCCGAAGATGGCGCACTATCCGGACGAATCCGCCCTCACATTTGAGCAGGATTACGACAGCTGGTGGAGCGACCGGAGAGCGCAGCTTGACCAGCCGGAGGGCTACGCCGACAGCCTGTGGGATTTCTATGGGGATAGCACCCGGGAATTCCTCTCCGCCGGAGAAAACAGCGCGTATTCCCCGGTGAATCTTTACATGGCGCTGGCAATGCTGGCGGATACCTGCGACGGGGAGAGCCGCGATCAGATACTCGATCTTCTCGGCGCGGACAGTATTGAATCCCTGCGCACCCAGGCAGGGCAGGTGTGGAACGCGAATTACTGCGACGACGGGGCGCTGACAAGCGTGCTGGCGAATTCCATCTGGCTGAGCGAGGATTCCGCCTTTAACGGCGGCACGCTTTCCGGATTAGCACGAAATTACTACGCGTCGTCGTTTACCGGGAAGTTCGGCACGGATAAGATGAATTCCGCGATACGGGACTGGCTGAACAAACAGACCGGCGGATTTCTGAAGGACGCGGTTGAGAACGTGGCGCCGGACGCTTCCACGGTGTTCGCACTGTATTCCACGGTATATTTCAAGGCAAGATGGGACAGTGAGTTCAGCAAGTCCCGGAATACCACGGAGATATTCCATGCGCCGGGCGGAGATACGGAGCGTGAATTCATGCACAGTACGCTGACTTATGGCCCGTATTATTACGGTGCGGATTTCAGCGCGGTTTACCTTAACTTCAAGACTGGCTGCGGAATGTGGCTGATACTTCCGGACGAGGACAAGGACATAGGCGCCGTGCTTGATTCCGGGGAGTATCTCCAGATGATAAAGGCTCCCGGGGAGTTCACGGGTTCCGGCAGAGTGCAGGTGGAACTTGCGGTGCCGAAGTTCGACGTGTCCTCCACTTTCGACCTGAAGGACGGACTTGAGTCGATGGGCGTTACGGATATATTCAGCTTTGAGCGTGCGGATTTCTCCCCTATATGCAGCGAAAATCTCGCGGTCGGCAGAGCAAATCACTCCGTCCGGGTGCAGATCGACGAGGAGGGCTGCACTGCGGCTTCGTTCGTTGAAATAGCGGCGTGCGGTGCGGCAATGCCGCCGGAGGAGATCGTCAATATGACGTTTGACAGACCGTTTATGTTCGTCATTGCCGGAATGGACGGTCAGCCGCTGTTTACTGGTACGGTATGCGATCCATAAAAAAACTGCCGATAAAGGCACATCTGAGCCCTTATCGACAGTATGACCGGGCAGCCGCAAACTGCCCGGTCTTTCTATATGAAGGAGGATCAATAATTTAGAAAAATACTGAATAGGATCAGACTAACTGCTCGCCGTTCACATACAGATGGAATCCGTTGGCGGTAATCTGGGAGATGTCGCCGTTGAATTCGGTCACATAGCTGTCTGCGGTAAGTTCCCAGGTGGAGCCGCTGTCCATTGTCACCTTGATTGTGCCGCCATCGCCGTCGGGATTTATCGCGCCCTTGAGGGTGGAGCCGGTCATGGTCATGTCAAGGCTGGAAATGCTGTCCACCAGGATATTGCCCTCGATGGACTGCTGCTCGGCGTTCAGTATGACATCGCCGCCGTTTGCGCCCTCGGTGCCCCAGCCCCTGGAGCTGGAGTTGCCCTCCACGCGCAGGAATGTGTCGTTGGCAAGCGTGAATTCCACGTCCTTGAGGGAGATGGTGCAGTCGGTGTTGGTGATGTAGAACATATCCCCGGATAGCCCCGTAATGCTTCCGCCCTCGGCAGTGAAGTAAGCCTCGCCGATATCAGCGTCGCCGGACATGCTCTGATATATCATGATGGTGTGTATGTTCTCGTCGGAATCACCGCCGTAGGTGTTCTCCATGTTTCCGGTAAGGGTGCAGTTGTTCAGGGTAACGCTGTTCTTTCCCTCTACTACAACACCTTCGCTGGAGTTTGCGGTGAGTTCCGCATTGCTGGCGGTTATGTCGGCGGTGCAGTAGATCGCAGGGCTGCCAGTGCCGTTGGTGACGTACTTTCCGCCTTCGACGGTGACTGTTCCGCCGCCGCGGTCAGTGCGTATCGCCGCGGAGGAGTTGCCCTCGGTCTGAACATCAAGGTTGGTGGCGATCATGGTTCCTCCGCCGGTGGTCTGGATTCCGCCGGAATTGCGCTCAGTGGTGCGTATCTTGCTGTCAGAGATGTTGACCGTTGTCCCCTCGCCGTAGCTGAATACCGCGTTGCCGTTTACCACGCCGGTATTGAAGGTAGAGTCGGTGATGGTCACCTTGGCTCCGTTCAGCGCGAGGAATCCGGCGTTCTGACCGTAGAAGTCCCCGTCCTCGGTGTTGGAGGAATTGCCGGCATTCTTGTTGACTGTGATCCCGGTGAGGGTGGCTTCTGCGCTGTCAACTCTCAGCGCGTTCTCGTCGTCGCCGGTGGAATTATACTCGGTGTCGCTTTCGGTGGTGTTCTCGGTTATCATGTTCGCGGAGGTTCCGTTAGTTACTTCGCCGCTGCCGCCGAATCCGCTGCCGGCGTTCATGTTCTTCACAACGATGGAAGCTGCGGTTCCGTCGTCGTTCAGGGTGACCGCGAGAACGCTGCCGACTGCGATGTCGTCAATGGTGCCGTCGCTGCTTCCCTGGAGGAATTCCACGGAGATCTTGGTGTCGTCGGTGACGGTGAACGTCACGCTGCTGCCGGAGGATTCAAACGTGCTTCCGCCCATTCCGCCGGGAGCTTCGCCGTCCGGCTTGTCAGGAGCGTTCCCGGAGCCGTCGCCGGAATCCCCGGGCGCATTGCCGGAATCCTCGCCGTCGGGCTTTGCCGGAGGTTCGCCCTCGGGCTTGTCGGAGTTGTCGCCGGAATTGTCACCGGTTCCTGCGTTGTCGCCGCTGTCGCCGGGCTTTTCGGGAGCGGAGCCGCCGTCCCCGGGCTGTCCGGGCGCGCTGCCGGAAACTATCTCGCCCTCATCGGCGGTTATGGAATTTCCGTCAACCGCAGTGACCTTTACCGTCTTGTAGACCTCAGAGGATTTCACTTCGCCTGTCCCTGCTTCGGAGGTCTGATGTGATGTGTCCGCTGAGGAAACCACTGAACTGCCGGTATCGGAGGAAGTTCCGGAATTGCTGGAGCAGCCGGTGGAAGCCGCAGCCACGACAGCTGCGCAGATCAGTGCGAAATATTTGTAGGTTTTCATAATATCACGAGCCTTTCTGTTTTTTTGTTGCTGCCGCCTCCCTGCGGCCTTCCGTTTACATACACAGTATAAGCCCCTTTTGTGATATTTCGGTGATATAAATACATGCAGAAAATGAACATGCCGGGAAATCGTACAAAAAAACAGCTGAAAAGCTTTAGGCAACACCGCACAAAGACCATTTATTGGATTTTGCACGCGTCTTGCTTGCATATTTTCCGTCATCTTGCACAATTCATCCTAGCAAGGCGGCAGCCTTGCGTCGTCCGCATTGTACAATCTGACGAAAAATCTGACTGCGCAATACACGCACAATCTTTGTGCGGTATTGCCTTTCCGCTTTTCAGCCGTACATATTACGTTCTTTCGATGATTGCAGGTACGTCCGCCAGGGAATCCGCCTTTGCGAAGATTAGCTTTTCCAGTTCTTCGTCCGGCTGGGTGAGGTCCGGCACCATCACTGTGACGCACCCTGCCGAGGAAGCGCTGCACACCCCGTTCGGGGAATCCTCCAGCGCCAGGCACTCGTTCGCCGGAAGTCCCAGCTGCTGCGCCGCGTAAAGATAGATGTCCGGCTTGGGCTTGCCGCTTTCCACCATCGCCGCGCAGACTATCCGGCTGAATCTGCCCAGCAGTCCGACCTTGCCGAGGTAGTCCTCCGTGCGCTGGATATCGGTGGCGGTGGCTATCGCCGCCGGTATCCCACGGCTGTCCAGGTAGTCCAGCAGCGTGGTTATCCCGGGCTTGGTTTCAAGTCCGTGGGCTGCGATGTGTTCTTTCATGAGTTCCATGCGCCGGGAACGTATCTTCACATAGTCGAAGTTTTCGCCGAAGATCCCCTGGAGGTAGGGTATCGCGAACTTCCGCGCAAGGCTGCGGATATTCAGCGCATGCTCGCGCTGCATGGGGAATCCTGCTTCGTTAGCTGCCTGGCACCAGTATTTCACCAGCAATTTTTCGGTGTCCAGTATCAGTCCGTCCATATCAAAAATTACAGCTTTTATCATATTAAGTCCTTTCGTTTGTTCCGTCAAGTATTGCAGCCATGTCCTCCGGCAGCGGCGCGGAAATTGTAATGCGTTCGCCGGATACCGGCAGGGTGAATTCCACTTCGCCGCAGTGCAGCGCCTGCCGGGAGATTGCGGTGCAGTCGCCGCCGTACATGTCGTCGCCGCATAGTGGGAATCCGATATGCGCCATGTGCACGCGGATCTGGTGGGTCCGTCCGGTTTCCAGGGTTATCCGCAGCAGCGCCCGGCGTTCGCCGGCTATCTTCCGGAAGTGCGTGACCGCAGGCTTCCCGTCAGGAGTCACGCAGCGCTCTATTACGCTGTCCCCGAGTCTGCCTATCGGCGCGTCCACGGTGTCCCCGGGGGGAGTTCCGTCCGTGATCGCGTAATACACTTTGGATATGCTGCCGGAAAGCGCCGCCGCTGCGAACTGATTCTTCGCGCACACGCAAAGTCCGCTGGTGTTGCGGTCCAGGCGGTTTATCGGCCGGAAGGGAAGCCCCGGGTATCTTGCGGCGAACAGATTCGCCAGCGTATCGTCATGGTGCCGCTGGGACGGGTGGACCGGCATGAAGGGCGGCTTGTTGAATACCACCACGTCCTCGTCCTCGTACACTATATCGGCAGAAAGCTCCGGATTCGCCGCGACGGAGGTTTCGCCGCCGTCCAGCTGGAGCGTAATGACTTCCCCGGCGTGTACCGCGTCAACAGTGCGGAGTATTCCGCCGCCGCGGGTAAGTCCGCCGGAGCGTTTGAGCGCTGTCAGCACGCGCCGGGATATTCCCCGGGATTTCAGGAACACCTGCGCCTGCACGCCGTCAAATTCCGCCGGGACCGTGTAGCTTATTTCTCTCATGATTCCTGCCATTCCTTATAATAGTGCGCCAGGATAAGGTCGGTCACCCTGCCGTAGGACTGCGTGCCGTCCTGCACGCCCTGCGCCTTTATGAATCCATCGTTGACGGAGGTGGATATTTCCTGGACGCTTCCGGAGAATCGCTCAACGTAGTCATTCGTGGAAAGCAGGTCGCGCCATATTCCGGCGCTGGTGTCCTGCGCCATTTCCTGCCACAGTTCATAATCCGCGGCGTAGAGCGAGTTGGAGCAGTACAGGAATGCGGACGCATAGCCGGAATACCTGAATTCGGGGTATTCGCTGTTTGTGCAGGCAAGAAAAGCCAGAAAGTTGCACTCGTTCTCAAACGCTATTCCACGGGAGTGCGCGCTTTCGTGGCTGGCGGTGAAGGGCTTGCAGAAATCCGGCTCTTCGGTATTGACGTTGCATTCCGCCAGGAAAGGGAAGTACATCCCGACAATACCGGTGTAGCTCCACAGATAGGAAAGCTGCACGGGCTTCTGGCGGCTGACGCTGGTCCACAGGAACGGGTATTCCTCCACCAGGGGGGCGTAGCCGCTGTTCGTGCGTGAAAGTTCTGTCCATATGTTCTCGGTGAGTTTCACGCAGCCGTTTTCGTCCTCCGTCAGGAGTTCACGCTCCTCGGCGGCGTGGGCGGCGAGGTCGCGGCAGACCTCCGCGAGGAACTCCGTGGATTTCGGCGAGGCGTCCAGTTCCATCAGCTGTTCCATTGGCTCCCGGTAGTAGTTCGCTCCGTGTCCCGTCATGTAGATGAACGCCGCGAATGAAACGAATCCGGCGAGGAAGCGCCCTGCCTTTACGGCAGTCCGGCGGCGGTCGGGGCTTTTACGCAGGCGCACGATGAATACGACAACCAGCGTGACTACTGCCGGGATCGCGAGGACTGCGCAGACCTCCGTCAGCGATATCGGCACGAGGGAGGTCAGGAATCCCACCGGTACGGTGAACACCTTGAAAAGCCCCCGGGAAATGACATGCTCGGTGAATTCCGGAAAGAGGGGCAGCAGGAAATACATTGCTGCCGCCAGAACCAGCGGAATGAATATCCACAGCAGTTTCAGCAGCCGCAATGCGGTGGGTGCGGAATTGGATTTTCTGTTTTTCATGCGTACCTCCTTTGACGGATCAATATACATTAATTATACAGGCTCCCGGGCGCTTCGTCAAGAATTTTTAAAAAAATTCATGTTTTTTTCAAAAACCCCTTGACAAAGTGGTATGTTTGTGGTAGAATATATACGTTGCTGATGAACGTCAACAACAAAGCGCAAGACACAAAAGTGTTCGCCCCGGCTTTTTCTGGGAGCTTACTCCCGGCGTTTCTACCGAGTCAAAAACAGAAACAATTCATACGCAGGTGTGGCGGAATTGGCAGACGCGCTAGCTTCAGGTGCTAGTGATCGCAAGGTCATGTGGGTTCAAGTCCCGTCACCTGCACCATAACAGGACACCAATTTTGATACAATGCGTATCTTGATTGGTGTCCGTTTTCTTTATCCGAAAGTCCTTGTTTAATGGGATTTGTCAACACAATTTAACAAAAGAAGGCTCTGCGATGACTAAAAAACGGTCACAGCAGAGCCTTTTCTATTTTTTACCTAAATACTATTTAACGAAAGGTCGTAAGGGTGTGCATTTTCGGCAAGGGGTGTGCACCTTTAAATTATTCCTAAAATTAACAAAAAGCCGCAGGACTTGCTTATTAAAATTTTAGCAGTCCTGCGGCTCTGTTATTTTACCATTCTAACCTTAGTGTCGCTTCCATAAAGAGCTACTTTTATCCCATTGCAGCAACATCTGCATATAGTAAAATTCGATCTGTGGTTCAGAACTGTGAAATTTAGCACTAAGAATATATCAGGTTGGAGTAATAAATATCAAAGCTTTTCAAAAGTAATTTGATGCAGAATATTTTAAATTTACGCCAACTGAAAAGCCACTATACCCACAACGCAGATAATACTTCCGATCAGATTGAGCCGTGAACGCTTTTCTCTGCGGATCAGACCTATCACGAAAAGCGTTACAAGGATCATCGGCTGAATGAACGAGTAATTTGCAAGGCTTATAGATATAACCGCATTTTCAAGCAGCATTCCGAGCGTATTGGGAATTCTGGCAAGCACTACCTTAACAACGCCGCTTCGATTATTCTTAATAAGTTCCCTGATATGAACTCTCGGCAGCATTATCAGCGAAATTATCACCATAGCTGGCAGAAGCTGCATGGTTGATGAAACATATGAAGAGAAACTCCTTATAATAAGACCATACCCATATTTTGAAACAAGATACAGCACCAACGGCAGAATTATCTGTTTATAGTTTACACCGCCACCTTTGGATGACCTCGCAACAAATACAAGGCCTGCGGCTGTTGCAAATATGCAAATCAGTTTGTTAATACTGAGTTCAGACCCGAAAAGGATATCAGTGAAATAAGACGCAAACAGGGTTATCCCGAGCCACGCTTTCAGCTCAAAAGCAGAAAGCTGTTTCAGCACCCGTGCGCTCATTTGGAATTCAAGCATTTTGCACACTGCAACCAGTGATATTGCTAAAAAAGATTGCCACGTCAAGCTGAAACTTAAATTCTGAAACGGCAGGCTTACAGCAAGGAACACCGACATCGACGAACACATAAGGAATGTAAATTCATCGCCCGATAAGTTTGCCTTAGCAGCGGCGTATTTGTCATTCAGCGAGCATATTGTGTAGCAGGCTGTCACAGCGAGCATTAGAATAACAGCGTTCATGATTGACCTCTATTATGATGAATGAAAAACATACAGACACGTTTATTTACCTGTCCAGAATGCATAGTCGGTTCTTGATGTTCCGTCGCTGAAATATGCTTTAGCACATATTTTGTTCTTCGTGCCGGGTTTTATCTTTATATTTTTCCACACAAAAACAGTGCTCTCGTCATCAGAAAGCTCACTGCGTGATATTCTGCCGTGCGAAACATCATTTATACAAAGCTCCACTGCGTCCGCATTTGAATATACCTTTACAAAAGGCACATTACAAGCCCTGAATTCATGCCTTCGTTCAGTTATATAAACGGTTTTTTCGCTGCTCCATACGGACCTGTAAAAGAAATATACGTCCTTTGGAATACGCTCCCTTGTGCAAAGACCCTTGTCGTTCTGCGATTTTGTATCTCCCTCTGTTCGTCCGTAGGACGCAAAATCGAACATACACCATATAAATTCAGCCCACAGGTACTTTCTTGCCGAGAATTGTTTCCACAACATTTCGTGCAGCTGCGACTGATAGTTCTCATAATGCCGTACTCCGACAGGGTCTATGTCGCTTTCCCAATCTACATTATCCTTGTGCTGAGAAATCGCCCCACCGCCGCCGTATTCGGAAAGGCAGACAGGGCGCTTTTCCTTTTCGTTATGGTATAGGTCAAGCCATTCGCCGAAATTCTCCGCACTGCCGGCCTCCTTATACCAGCCAAAATAACGGTTATACCCGACCACATCGGCAGGTAGCTCCAGGAATCTGCCGTAAAACTGATTGTCTGCAAAGGTTTTCAGCCTTGTATCATCCTCTTTACAAGCAATTTCATAAAGCTCATTGTAAAGCCCGAATATTTCATCGGTCATCTGGTGAAGTTCGTTGGACAATCCCCAGACAATAACTGACGGGTGATTGTAATTCTGCCTGATAAGTTCACGAAGCTGCTGCTTTGCGTTATCTCCAAAGCCGTCTGAAAGGACATGAGCATCGCTTTCATCGGCAGACATTTTATTGATTATGCCTATCTCCGTCCAAACGCACAGACCCAGCCTGTCGCATAATGAATATTCGTGGTCACAATGCTGGTAGTGAGCCATTCTTACAGCAGTGCAGCCCATGTCACGAATGATATGATAATCCCTCTCACGCTGAGCGTCAGTCATTGCCCAGCCGGATTCGTAACTGTCCTGATGGTAGTTCACCCCATGGAGCAGATATGGCTCGCCGTTGAGGAAAAAGCCGTTATCGGCATCTATACGGTATGAGCGTATTCCGAATTCCTGTTCAATGCTATCGACGGGTTTCCCGTTGTAGAATAAGGTTATCTCCGCACGATAAAGAGCCGGAGAGTTTACTCCGTTCCAGAGTTTCGGACGGTTGATTTTTCCCGAAAGCGTTATCCTGTCTTTGCCTGCCCTGCCGAAAAGCTCCGTTACAGGCTTTCCCTGCGGATCATATATCGCAGCCTTAGCCTCTGCGGTTTCTGCTTTATCCAGCTTGACAAGTATGCTTATATCCGCAGATGTTTCAGAAATATTGCGTGGGGTTATATATACTCCGCAGGAGCCGCTGTCGTTCAGAGCAATATGAACGGAATCAACTATTATCAGTTTTACACCCCTGTACAAGCCGCCCATTTTTGTGAAATCTCCATTGTCGGTTATCGGCGCAATATGATCGGTGGGAGCATTCGATACGATAACAGCTATCAGGTTGTCTTTGTCCGGGTATATATAGTCCGTAATATCAAATCTGAATGCTGAATACCCTCCGCTGTGCTCTCCTGCAAACCTGCCGTTTATATAGACTCCTGCAACAGTATTTGCACCTTCGAATTCCAGATAGAGTTCTTTTCCGCTGCATTCTTCAAAACTCAGCGCAAGGTTTCTGCGGTAGCATACAGTTCCACGGTAGTAGTTCCCATCGTCGGCAGCTGTCATTCTGCCTGCACCGTCTTCAGAATTATATGTATGCGGCAGTATAACAGGCTGCCATGATGCATCTTCATATTCGGGAGAGATAGCATCATTTTTCGATATATTCATTTCTGCCGGAAGCTTTGTGAATCTCCAGAAATCGTTTAGTTCCCTGACTGTTCTCAAAAAAATCACCCCTTCGTATTTTAACAGATTATAACGCTTATTGACAAACAAGTCAATGAATGATATTATTAAGATATAACGATTTTAGCACAGGCGGTGAATTAATTTTGAAATTCTACGATTATCCGATAATCAGCAAAGAAAGCAGTCTTCCCGTCTTTTTGGTGAGCGTAGGGTTGAACGAATGGCAGTATCATGTAATCTGCGGCAATGGTGACAATTATGCCAAGGCTCTTTATTGTACAAAAGGAAGCGGCGTACTTATAATAAACGGGGAGAAACATATAATAAATCCGTACACCTCATTCTTTATTCCTGCCGGCTGTCCGCATGAGTATTATTCAACGGACGAATCCTGGGATACGCATTGGATAAAACCGTCAGGAAAATCCTGCACTGATATGCTCAAAGCACTCGGCTTCGACAAGCCGAAAATCTTCCATCTTCCAAAGGAAGAAATTACATATCTTGACCACTGTTTCAGATGTATGCACGAGGCGCTTCTCTCTGACAAGGTTGACGGAAATTTCAGAGCGTCGGGCTATCTGTACAGCTTTTTTATTGAATTAAGCCGTCTTGCTACGAAAGGAAAAGGCAGTGTACAAATAACCCCTGCGGTAACAAAGGCGATCGCTTATATTGACGAGAATTATATGAAACAGCCCGGTCTTGAATCCATAAGTAAAGCAGCAGGCGTTTCTTCGCAGCATCTGTGCAGATTGTTCAGGCAGACACTGAACTGTCGACCAATGGAATACATCACAAAGCGCAAGATACAGGCGGCTAAAATGCTTCTGGCGGAAACGCAGAAAACTGTCGAGCAGATAGCTGAAGAAACAGGCTTCTGTGACAGCAGCTACTTTTGTAAGATTTTTAAAAGATATGAGTGTATTACTCCAACGCAATTCAGAAATGCAGAATAGGGTTGATAAACGAATTGCTTGCCTCAATTCGAAAAACAGAAAGGCATCATGCGTTCAGACACGATGCCTTATATACTTTTTTATTCTCCAACTCTGACTTCAGTGCCGTTGTAAAACATAAATGTTATCTCTCCGTTCCTGTGGACGATTGCTTTCTCTACCATCACAGTCCATAAAGTGTCGTTCCACTCGCTCAATACGGTCGGTTGTTTTTTCAGAGTTCTTATGTAAAGCGCCATTGATAATCTCGATAGCGATAAGTTTAATCCTGACATTATAAAGCTATCAACACTTAACAAACTGTATGTTGCAATGACACGAAGTCGTGGGGATTTGTATCTAATGAAAGGTTCAACCTTCAAAGCATTAAAAGACGCTTACACTATATGAGGTGAAATCTCAGACGATGACTCCAGGCTGACTGCGGACGAGATCGCGGAAAAGGCAGGCTACCAGCGGAACTACTTTTCCGAGCTTTTCCGCCGGGAAACCGGAGTCACCATCACGCGTTATATCCTTGAGCGCAAGATAGAAGCCGCCAAAAGCCTTATCTCCGGCGGAATAGAGCTGTCGCAGATAGCGGAAATGCTGGGATTCTCCTCGCAGAGCCATTTTTGCAGCCGATTCAAAACCGTCACTGGAATGACCCCGGGGGAATACAGGACTCATTCGGAATCGTACTCTGAGTAGGTCATTATCAATGTGGAATAGTGTAAATGCGAAGAAAACGTTTACATCATATCTTGCATTCTATATGATGATTTTACACAATTTTAGCGTTCAAAAGCCGGAAGAATTCACAAGATTAGCTTTGATTGTACAAAATCAACAAATACCGCTTTACATGTTGAAGATTTTATTGTATAATGTAATGTATACTAATGTATACGATGAATGCTATTGGTATATTCTGTATTCATCACCACAATAACTCTGAAAGGAACGGTGGCGAAATGTCCAAATCCATACTGATAACAGGAGGAGCGGCGAGTGGAAAATCCCGGTGGGCGGTGACGAATTACTCACGCTACGACTATGTTCTCTATCTTCGCACCGGGGAGGCAGTTGACCCGGATATCCTGCACCGTATCGAATACGGCAACAATCAGAACGGCGTAGAATGGGACATCGTGTCCGGGATCACGGACAATCCTGCGGCGGCTATCGGCGACCATAAGTTCGTTATCTTTGACCGGCTGAGTGATTACGCTTCTCTCGTGCTGGACAGAATGTGTCCCGATATCACCGCGATGACCGACGAACTGATGAAATCCATCGAGAAAACGGTGATCGCCGACGTGGAGTCCATGCGTGACCGTATCCGCGAAAACGACGGCAGCATGACAATAATCACCCTCGAAACCGGATTCTCCGTTGCTCCTGACGACCTCCGACAGAAGGTATTGCGCAGGATAATCGGCGACATCAACCAGCGTATCGCAAATTCCTCGGACGAGGTTTATTTCTCCGCGAGCGGAATTCAGTTCAAGATAAAGTGATCCGCGGCTCCTGAATACAACAAATCAAGAATACATACACGGAAGGAAGAACACCATGACTTTTGAAGAATTCATCATGCAGGCGCGAGAAATGAACGCCTCCGATATCCACCTCACCGTAGGCGCTCCCACCGTTGTGCGCGTCAACGGCGAACTTCGCAAGTACACCGAGCTTTCTGACCAGGTGGTCAACCGTACTATTCTTTCGATACTTTCCGCCGAGCAGGAAAAGGCGCTCAACGAGGGCAAGGACATAGATTTCAGCTTTGAGCTGAAGAACGGCGCCCGTCAGCGCGTCAACGTATTCCGCCAGAGCGGTAAGCTTGCGGCATGCATTCGTCTGCTTAATGCGGAGATTCCCACACTGGAGGAGCTGAAAATGCCCTCCGTCCTGCTGGATTTCGCCAAGAAGCGCAGAGGCCTTGTGCTGGTAACAGGTCCAACGGGAGCCGGTAAATCCACAACGCTGGCTGCGATGGTGGAGTACATCAATACCACGCGCCCCTGCCACATCATTACGATAGAAGATCCTATAGAGTACCGCTACAAGCAGGAGAAGGCGACTATTCACCAGAGGGAGCTTGGCAGGGATGTTCCGTCATTCCACGAGGCGCTCCGCAGCGCCCTGCGAGAGGACCCGGACGTAATCCTCATCGGCGAGATGAGAGATTATGAAACGATCTCCCTTGCAATGACCGCCGCCGAAACCGGACACCTGGTATTCGGCACGCTGCACACCTCCAGTGCTGCGCAGACCGTTGACAGAATCATCGATGCGTGCCCCATACATTCTCAGGAGCAGGTGCGGTCTCAGCTGGCGAGCATGATACAGGCGATCATCGCCCAGTCGCTTATTCCGCGCTCCGACGGAAAGGGCAGAGTAGCCGCCGTCGAGGTCATGGTCGGCACAGACGCCATCAAGAACCTTATCCGCTCCAACAAGATAAACATGATGGAAACCACAATGGCGGCAGGCGGCAGGGACGGAATGTGCACCCTCAGCGACAGCCTTGCAAAGCTGTACAGATCAAACCAGATATCCTATGAAACCGCACTGGAATATGCTACGGATAGAAACGAGATGGAGAAAAAGCTGCTCAGCGGCATTTGATAAGACTTGACAGAACGGGCAGTCCGGCATATAATAAAATAGAACAGAATACACGTCCGCAGTTTCAAAGCTGCGGACGTGTCTGATGAAAGGGGAAAACTATGAAATGTATTCCTGTAAAGGAACTTAACGACAGCGCCGCTGACCCGCAGGAATTCGTGCTGAGTGCCGAAAATGCCTATGCAGACCAGATATCCGCTGCCGCTGAAAGAATATATATGGAGCGCAAGGAGCGCCCGGTCGTGCTTATCTCCGGTCCCTCCGGTTCTGGTAAAACCACCTCCGCCGGAAGGATAGCGCAGCTTCTGGAGGATAATGGCTGCCGTGCGCATACTATATCCATGGATAATTACTTCCTTCCGCTGACAGAGCAGGATAAGCGCCTTGCAGAACTCGGACAGTTTGATTTTGAGTCGCCGAAACGTCTGGACACTGAGCTTTTCAGCAGGCACCTGAAAATGCTGAGCCGCTGTGAGGCAATCGACGTCCCGGCGTTTGACTTCACTGCGCAGGAGCGCCGTCCGGGGATTACGCTGGAATGCTCTCCCGGGGACATCGTCATCATGGAGGGAATACACGCGCTGAATCCGGAGGTGACGGGGCATTCCGATGAGTTCACCAACCGGGTTTATGTGTCCGTGCGTACTAGGCTGGAATCTGACGGTGCGCTGCTGCACCCGTCAAAGATACGCCTTATGCGCCGCCTGATTCGCGATAAGCTGTACCGCGGACGGAGCATTTCCGAAACCATGGATTTCTTCCGGTCAGTGGAGCGCGGCGAGGATCTTTACATCATGCCGTTCAAGCATCGTGCGAGCTTTGATATAGATACGTTCATCGCTTATGAGCCGATGGTGTACCGGGATATCCTGCTGGGCGACCTGGAGCATGTTTCGGGCACATATGGGGATTATGAGCACTACGCGGACATTGAGCAGTTCCTGCGGAAGCTTCAGCCAATGGACAGGGAAGTGGTGCCGGAGAATTCACTGGTTCGTGAATTTATCGGGTGAAATGCGATAATTAGAAGGAACAGAAATGGAGATCAGGAAGTTTGAAAAGCAGGACGTTCCTGCGCTTATGAGAATCTGGAACGAGGTAGTTGACGCCGGGCAGGCATATCCCCAGGAAGAGGACCTGACGCCGGACAACGCGGAGGAATTCTTCGCCTCCCAGAGCTTCACCGGAGCCGCCGTGGATAACGGCGAGGCGGTGGGGCTGTACATACTCCACCCTAACAACGTCGGGCGATGCGGACATATCGCCAACGCAAGCTACGCGGTGCGCTCGGATATGCGCGGAAAGCACATCGGTGCGCTGCTCGTGACGGACTGCCTGCACAGGTGCCGGGAGTTTGGATTCCGGGTATTGCAGTTCAACGCGGTGGTGGCGGACAACAAGCCTGCCCTGGCGCTGTACAAGTCCCTGGGATTCGTTCAGCTGGGCGTTATCCCCGGCGGATTCCGGAAGAAGGACGGAAGCTATGCGGACATAATACCGCATTATTTTGATGTGACTAGATTATGATAAGACCATGGTTTTACGATAAGTTTGTATGCATTGCGGACAGGTGCACCGACAACTGCTGCCGCGGCTGGGAGATAGATATTGACGAGCCGGCAATGGAGCGATTCCGCGGCGTCCCTGGGGAATTCGGCGAGCGGCTGCGGAGCGCGATACGGGAGCAGGGAGGACAGCGCAGCTTCGCGCTGTCCTCCGGCGACCGCTGCGCACTGCTGCGCGAGGACGGGCTGTGCGAGCTGATACTTCACTGCGGCGATGGGATACTGTGCGATATCTGCGCGCTGCACCCCCGGTTCTTCAACGAATCCGGCGAGGTGCGCGAGGGTGGACTGGGACTGTGCTGCGAGGAGGTATGCCGGCTGCTTTACAGCAGCCGGGAGCCTTTCCGGCTGGTGCGGGACGACGAGGATTTACTGGCGCAGGAATCCGACGACGAGTTCACGGCTTCTTTCAGAAAAGAGCGCGAGGGGCTTTTTGCCGTGCTCCAGGACAGGCAGCGCGGAATCCTGGACAGGCTTGGCAGGTGCGCGGAATACGCCTGGAATATCCAGCAGCAGATAGAGGGCGGCGCCCCGGCGGAGATTCCGCAGGAGTGGGAGAGCATTACCGGGGAGGAGAGCGTTTCCAGGCTGATGGACACGCTTTCTGGCATGGAGAGCATAAACGGCGAGTGGACAGAAGTCCTTTCCCGGCTGACTGAGCGCCACGCGGAGCTTGTCCGCAGGCTGCCGGAATTTCTCGCGGAGAATGGGGATTGGCGCTACGAGCACATCGCGGTTTACGGGATTTTCCGGCACTACACCGAGAGCCTGGACGACAGTGCGGCATACGCCCGGGTAATGCTGGCGTGCTGCTCTGCGCTGACCGTCATGCTGATGGACTGCATGAAGTGGCTGGACGGCGGCTCTATAAGCGAGTGGGACATGATACTCGACCTGAAGCTGTATTCCAAGCAGGTGGAATATTCCCAGGAGAACATTAACGCATTCCTGGAGGAGTATTACTGACGGCTGCCTATAAAAATGCCCCGGCGGTGTTTTCACCGCCGGGGAAGGGTATATTAACACACCGGGCATGCCTCCGGCTTCTCATGGACGCTCCGGTCGGGGCGCCACCTTCGGCTCGGCGTGGAGTCGGCATAGCGATTCCGTTTCTGCCTTACCCTGCCTTATTGTATGCCTGGTCATACTGTTGTGTGATTAGTCCGCAGCGCCGTCTGTGATTCCCGGGTCGTATGCCGGGGTGCTGAATTCCGTGCCGGTCTGGAGTCCGAATACATAGTCGCAGCTGCCCTGTGGCATCTCAACGGTCACGCAGCATACTGCGGAAAGCTCATCGGAGGGCATTGTGAGTGTTCCGCCGTTGTATTCCAGAGCATGGCTCTCGTCCTCGGAGGTGTAGTATACCGCGGACGCGATACGGGAATCATCCGGAAGCGCTATTGTAAGGGCACTGCCCGGTTCGGCAACAAGCCGGGTGATATCGCCGGAGGATATCTGCCAGGGTGTGGGGCAGTCCACGGTTGCAGTCATGGCTTCGTCGCCGTCGGTGACTGTCCAGGTGTATCCGCCCTTTGTCATGGCAAATCCCATATCATTCTGGTAAATGCGCAGCGCCGGAGGTTCGGAAAGGTCGGTCTGGCTGCGGTGCACGCTGAAGCAGTATTCCGCCTCGCCCTGCTCATATTTGACGGAAACGCTCACCACGCCGCCCGTGACATCTTCCGGGAACTTGATAACTCCGTCCTGCGTGAAATCAAGGTCAATGCTGTCGGAATCCTCCAGAGTGTACAGCTTCGCCGCCGTTATTTCGGAACCTGCCCGAAGTCCGATCTTTGGCTCGTTAGCGGAAACCAGGTCAAGATCGACATCAGCGCTGATATTGCCGCTGACAGCCTCGGATACAGGGTCTGCTCCGCAGGCAATCGAGCCGTCCCAGTTGTAGTTCATGAGCGTCATCATAGCCGCTGATGAAACCCCGTCGCCGCTGTATTCCACCATTATCTGCGGCGGCTTGGTCGTGTCCTCGGGCGTTACTTCGCCGGTGACCCGGGCTATTTCAGTCACGTTGTCGGCGGATATGAGCGCATTGGAGCTGTCGTCCCGGGAATCGCTGCTGCCCTGCGAGGAACAGCCGGAAAGCGCTATGACCGCGGCAAGCGTGATTACATACAGGTATCTTTTCATATTAACTAACTCCTTTTCAGGTGGTTCATTGAAACGCAGAATAAAAGCACACTCATGCGTCTGATTTTGATGCTCTTCTGTAAATAAAACAGGGAAGCCCGGGGAAAGGTTGCACAGCGGAGGATTTTATGACAGCCAGAGAAATAAAACAGCGCCTTTTTGAGCTGCAGGACGTGAAATTCCGGGAGTTCCACTCGCGGCTTATCCCGAACATCGACCCGGCGACGGTTATCGGAGTGCGCACTCCGGAGCTTCGCAGGCTGGCGAAGGAGATAGGCGAGGACGAGGGATTCCTCCGGGCGCTGCCGCATGAATACTACGAGGAGAATCAGCTGCACGCCCTCATCATAACCGGCATGAAGGATTTCGGCGGCTGTATCGCGCGTCTGGACGAATTCCTGCCATATGCGGACAACTGGGCGACCACGGATATCATGACCGTGAAGCTGTTCAAGAAGCACACGGCGGAGCTTCTGCCGCATATCCGCCGCTGGCTGGATTCCGGGAGGACGTACACCGTGCGGTACGCCGTGGGGTGTCTGATGAACTTCTGCCTGGACGGGGAATTCCTCCCGGAGTACCCGGAGATGGTCGCTGGGGTGGACTGCGGCGATTATTACGTCAGCATGATGGTCGCGTGGTATTTCGCCACCGCCCTGGCGAAGCAGTACGACGCGGTTATACCGTATATTGAGGGACGGCGGCTGGATACGGCTACTCACCGGAGGACGATACAGAAAGCGGTCGAGAGCTTCCGCATAACGGACGAACAGAAAGCGTACCTGAGAACGCTGAGATAAGAAAATACCGGACGAGGTTTACGCTTCGCCCGGTGTTTTATTATCTTGCCACCCCGAGGAATTCCTCCAGGGTGAGTCCGCTGTCGTGGACAAGCTTTGCTGTGCTCTTTCCGAGGTAGCGCACATGCCACGGCTCGTAGATGTATCCGGTAATGCTCTCGCTGTTCTTGGGGTAACGCAGCAGGAATCCGTATTCCCAGCAGTGTTCTGCCAGCCATTTCCCCTCCGGAGTGTTGCCGTAGCTCTGTTTCAGCGAGGATATATCCATGGCAAGTCCGGTCTGGTGTTCTGAATGCCCCGGCTGTGCGGAATATCGGTCCGCGCGTTCGAATCCGTCTATGCTTTCCCAGTAGGCAAAAGTTGTTTTCTGCTTCTCGTATGAGCGGAATCCGGAAACGATCTGCATGTCATACCCAGAGGCTTTCCTCATCTTCAGGTAGGCATTGTAGGTGGCGCTGTCAAGTCCGCTGCCGTAATTCTCCGGCAGGTCGAATTCACGGTTGACGATGATGACGCCGCCAATGGTGGTCACTCCGTCCTGCTCCACGGGGTCGGGAGCCTTTATTTTGGCGGTGACTTTTCCCTTGCAGCTGATGTCGGAGAATTCGTTGAGCACCTCCAGCGTGCCCTGTCCGAGGACGGTTCCGCCCTTGTTCACAGCGAGCTTTCCGTCAAGGGAAACGCAGCCGCTTTTCTGAATTTTGAGCCTGCCGGTGCAGGATACCTTTCCGGTCTTGTGGATATCTATATTACCCTGCACAAACACCGAACCGCCGGAAGCGATCTTGATGGTGCCGTTCACAGTAAGATCAGCGCCGGGGAGGATATACAGCTTTCCGCCGTTCTTTACGGTCAGGGTCGTTCCCTCGGGGAGCACGCTGTCTTTCTTGATGACGTATTTCCCGGTGATCTTCCTGGAGCCGGAGCTGAACAGTACTTCCGCCGACGCGTCCGTCACGGCGCTTTCCGCTTCTGCCTTCCCGGTCGTTAGCGGAGTTATGAAGAGAAACAGCGCAAGCACCGTGATCACTGATAATAAAATTGCCGCTGTTGAATTGACTGTCCGTATCATGGCGACCCTCCTTTTTATACTCAGTATGCGTGAATCTGTGTGGTATTCCTGCGCATACTATGCTTTGGTATTTCTAATGCTCTGCGTTTATTATATAACAATGAACAGATTTTGTCAACGCCATGTCCGGAATTTTTTTCGACAAAAAATTCAGATACCCCCTTGACAAATACCCCCAGGGGGTATATAATGAGCCTGTGGGGTGATAAGATGGAACAGAAAGAATGCTGCCACTGCAAGGAGTGCAGAAAGACCAAGGAGCGTTCCCCGGAGGAATACCGTGCGCTGATGAACCGTATCAAGCGTATCCAGGGTCAGCTTAGGGGAATAGAGGGAATGCTTGAGAACAACGCCTACTGTACGGATATTCTGGTACAGGTGGCGGCGGCGAACGCGGCGCTGAACGCATTCAACCGCGAACTGCTTGCAAGTCACATAAAAAGCTGCGTCGCCCAGAACATACGCGAGGGCAACGACGAGGTAATAGACGAACTGGTGAACACTTTACAGAAGCTGATGAAATAAATACAGCGAAAGGACAAGAGAATGAAGCAATTTGACGTCACGGGAATGAGCTGCGCCGCATGCAGCGCCCGTGTGGAAAAGGCAGTGTCAAAGGTGCCGGGAGTGAATTCCTGCTCGGTCAACCTGCTGACGAATTCTATGGGCGTGGAGGGAACAGCTTCAGCGGAGGATATTATCGCCGCCGTGACCGCCGCCGGATACGGCGTCAGCGAAAAGGGCGCAGCGAAATCAGCGGCAAGGCCGGCTGCGGATTCCCAGTCCGCATTCCGGAGCATGAGGACGCGGCTCATTGCGTCACTGGCGTTCCTTATTATTTTGATGTATTTCTCTATGGGGCATATGATGTGGGGATTCCCACTGCCGCCGTTCCTGAATGGAAATCATGTCGCGATGGGACTTGTTCAGCTGCTGCTGACTGCGGTCGTTATGGTGATAAATCAGCGTTTCTTCATAAGCGGATTCAAGGCGCTGTTCCGGGGCGCTCCGAATATGGACACGCTGGTTGCCCTGGGAGCTTCCGCGGCGTTCGGATACAGTACATTTGCGCTGTTTGCCATGACTGACGCGCAGCTGCACGGCGGCGCCGAAGCGGCTATGAAGTATATGGACGAGTTCTATTTCGAGTCAGCCGCCATGATACTTACCCTTATCACCGTGGGCAAAATGCTGGAGGCGCGCTCCAGGGGAAAGACCACGGACGCGCTGAACTCCCTCATGAAGCTGGCTCCTACATCTGCAACGGTTATCCGCGGCGGAGCGGAGGTTGAAATCCCGATTGAGCAGCTTTCCGTCGGGGATATATTCGCGGTGAAGCCTGGTGAGAGCGTTCCGGCGGACGGCGTTATCACCGAGGGCGAGAGCGCGGTGAATGAATCCGCGCTGACCGGCGAGAGTATCCCGGTGGATAAATCCGCCGGGGACAGGGTTTCCGCGGCAACAATCAATATGTCGGGATACCTCCGCTGTAAGGCGACCCAGGTAGGCGGCGACACCGCCCTTTCCAAGATAATCCGCATGGTGAGCGACGCCTCTGCGACAAAAGCGCCGATAGCGAAGCTCGCGGACAAGGTATCCGGCGTGTTCGTGCCGGTGGTCATCGGGATTTCCCTGGTCACTATCGCGGTGTGGCTGCTGTGTGGGCAGACCGTGGGTTATTCCCTGGCAAGGGGAATTTCCGTGCTCGTTATCAGCTGCCCATGCGCACTAGGACTTGCTACTCCGGTGGCGATAATGGTCGGCAGCGGAGTCGGTGCAAAGAACGGAATCCTGTTCAAGACTGCGGAATCCCTGGAGCAGACCGGAAAGGTGAGCGTAGTCGCCCTGGACAAGACCGGAACCATCACCAGGGGAGAGCCTGCGGTCACAGATATAATCCCGGCAGGAGTTCCCCGGAAGGAGCTGCTTTCCGCAGCCTGCGCGCTGGAATCCAAGAGCGAGCACCCTCTCGCCGCCGCCGTAATGAAGCTGGCGGAGGAGGAGAACATCACCCCGGAGCCTACCGGGGATTTCACTGCACTCCCCGGAAACGGGCTGTCCGCAGTGCTCAACGGTTCCAGGGTGATGGGAGGAAGCGTGAAGTTCATCTCGTCCCAGGCGGAAATTCCGGAGGATATCCGTAAGGAGTGCGACAGGCTCTCCGGTGAGGGAAAGACGCCGCTGTGCTTTGCCCGGGACGGAGTCCTGCTTGGTATTATCGCAGCAGCGGACGTAATAAAGCCGGAAAGCCCCGAAGCCGTGAAGCAGCTGCGTAATATGGGAATACGCGTGGTAATGCTGACCGGCGACAATCAGCGGACTGCGGACGCGATAGGAGCGCAGGCAGGCGTTGACGAGGTTATTGCCGGAGTGCTCCCGGACGGTAAGGAGGAGGTTATCCGTCGCCTGAAATCTCAGGGTACTGTCGCGATGGTCGGCGATGGAATCAATGACGCGCCGGCGCTTACCCGGGCTGATCTGGGAATCGCGATCGGCGCAGGTACGGACATCGCCATCGACGCTGCTGACGTAGTGCTGATGAACAGCCGTCTGACGGACGTTCCGGCGGCAATACGGCTGAGCCGGGCTTCCCTGAGGAATATCAAGGAGAACCTTTTCTGGGCGTTCATATATAATATAATCGGAATCCCGATAGCAGCCGGAGTGTTCGTGAACCTCTTCGGCTGGAGCCTTGACCCGATGTTCGGCGCTGCGGCGATGAGCCTTTCCAGCTTCTGCGTAGTCACAAACGCGCTGCGGCTGAATTTTGTGAAGGTGCACAACGCGGCACATGACAGAAGAATACACCACAAACACAAGGAGGAAAAAACAATGGAAGTTACAATGAAGATCGAAGGCATGATGTGCGGTCACTGCGAGGCGGCTGTAAAGAAGGCACTGGAAGCGATCCCTACAGTAGAGAGCGCAGAGGTGAGCCACGAGAAAGGAACAGCGGTAGTCAAGCTTTCCGCAGACACTCCTTTCGATGTGCTGAAAAAGGCAGTCGAGGACAAGGACTACAAGGTAGTAGGCTGATTTGATTATGAGGAGGGGTTCGCCCCTCCCCTTTTTCTGACTGCGGAAAAGAAAAATGAAATATTCTGAAAAAAGGGCTTGACAAATCCGGACAAGTGGTGTATAATATCATCATTGGCACTTTAGAGATAAAAAGCATAAAAGCACAAAAGCATAAAAGTGCTAAAGCAACGAAAGGAATGTATCAAAATGAAAGAAGTTTCAAAGCTCATGGATTACAGGTCAGATATCAGAATAGTGGACGCAACGCTTCGCGACGGCGGACTTGTGAATGCGTTCAGATTCACGGACGAGTTCGTAAAGGACCTGTATCAGACTAATATAAAAGCAGGCGTGGACGTGATGGAGTTCGGATATAAGGCGTCCAAGGAGATGTTCGACGTCAAGGATTTCGGCAAGTGGAAGTTCTGCGACGACGAAGATATCCGCGCAATAGTCGGCGACAACGACACTAACCTGAAAATCGCTGTAATGGCGGACGTTGGCAGATGTGATTTCCGCAAGGATATTCACAAGCGCAGCGAAAGCCCCATCGACGTGGTTCGCGTGGCGACCTACCTCAACCAGATCCCGGCGGCGGTAGAGGTCATCGAGGACTGCGCTGCAAAGGGCTACGAGGTAACATGCAACATCATGGCAATCTCCAATGCCCGGGACGCGGACATCAAGGTCGCACTGGATATTCTCGGCAAGTCCCCGGTGGACGTCATCTACATCGTGGACAGTTTCGGCGCCCTCTACCCGGAGCAGATCGAGCGTATTGCGGCGCTCTACGGGGAGTTCGCGGCTAAATACGGCAAGAAGCTCGGAATCCACGCGCATAACAACCAGCAGCTTGCGTTCGCGAACACTGTCGAGGCAGTCGGCGACGGCGTTGACTGGCTGGACGGCACTTACGCCGAGATGGGCAGAGGCGCAGGCAACTGCGCAATGGAACTGCTGCTTGGTTTCCTGAAGAACCCGAAGTACAACATCTACCCGGCTCTCCAGTTCATTGAGAAGCACATGAAGAAGCTCAAGGACGAGGGCGTTGTATGGGGCTACGATATGCAGTACCTGCTGACCGGTATGCTCAACCAGCACCCCAGGACTGCTATCCAGTTTACCAACGACAAGCGCAGGGATTACTCCGAGTTCTACAAGGAAGTCACTGCTCAGGAATAATACAGAACTGCCCCGGAGGACACTCCGGGGCTTTGTTATGCCGTTTTGCGCGGGTATCAAAAAAATATTCGAAAAATTCGATTTTTTTTGAAAAAAGGTGTTGACAAACGTGAAATAATGTGATATAATATACAAGTCGTCAGGGAACAGAACGAAATATAGAACTGACAACGCTTTACGCTGGTGTAGCTCAGCTGGTAGAGCAGCTGATTTGTAATCAGCAGGTCGGGGGTTCGAATCCGTCCACCAGCTCCATTTTTTAATGGAACTTACAATTGAATATGGGAGCTTTCCCGAGTGGCCAAAGGGGACAGACTGTAAATCTGCTGCGTCATGCTTCGGTGGTTCGAATCCACCAGCTCCCACCAAAACACCGTACTGAAAAGTGCGGTGTTTTTTTGTGTTCAGATATACGGGCATGCTTCCGGGGCAGGGAAGCATGCCCGAATTATCGCAGGTGGCACTCCACGCAACTTGTTCCGGTTCGCCAATATGATTCTATAACACGGACGGTACTATGGAACGATCAGCAGATAAAAGAAAAAACCATCGTACATTTCTGTACGATGGTCTGGTGCGGGTGACGGGACTTGAACCCGTATGTCATACAACACACGCACCTCAAACGTGCCTGTCTGCCAGTTCCAGCACACCCGCATTTATTCTTTTCTTCGTTTTGAGTTCTTAGCTCTCAACGACTATATTATTATATCACAGCTTTCCCGATTTGTCAATAGCTTTTTTCAAAAAAATACGACTTTTTTGAATTAATTTTTAGGGAGCGCCGGGAAGCGCACAGCATAGCCATTCAGCCGTGACTGCGTTCGAAATGCTCCACATGTGCGCCCATTTTCCGTGCCTTCTGGTTGAGCGCTGCCAGTCGGCACTGTACTGCGTTCTCCTCATAGATCAGCGCGTCGATAAGTGAATCCTCGTCGGCGAGGTCAAAGCAGGTGCGTATCTGCTCCAGGCGCTCGGAGAGCTCCTCGTATTCCCGGATAAGCTCCCGGGTGCGGCTCTGCTCCGGGGTGGGGCGGTGTTTCAAATTCAGCATAGCGGCTCCTTTCACGGTCGTGTCTATGCTGATTATATTCACCTGTCCGCCGGATTATGCCGCCTGTATTCCATCGTCCGCCACCGTTCCGCGAATCGCGGTCACGGTGTATCCTGCGTCCGTCAGCTGCGTGAGTATTGACGGCTCCGCAAAGTAATGCATTGCGCCCACGAACACGAATCCCTGTTCGCCGCACTTCAGGCTGTCGATGATGAAATCCGCCATCAGCTTCTGGCGGTCGGTGTACATCAGGTCGTAGTACTTCTGCCAGTCCTCCGGAGAATCCACCTCAGCCGGGTCGTAGACCTCCAGGGAGTCGAGATATTCCTCGTCGAAGCAGCTCCAGGCGTTGTAGAGTTCCAGGCTTGCTTCCGCCTGGGCGCTGATCTTGTCGTCGCCCACGCACTCCGCCAGGGACTGCACCTGCACGCTCATGGGAATCTCGCCCATCATCTTGTACTGCGCCTCGCCGCCCTCGATCTCGCGAATCTCGATTTTCTCGGAGTGCGCCAGCTCCAGCAGCACGCTTTCAGTGCCGCAGGAGGAATCCAGACCAGCTTCGTCGATCACCAGCCCGGAAGCCGCGGAAGCCCAGTAAAACGGGATCATTCCGTCCATACCCAGCTGGTAGATACCCTTGCTGCGGAAGTAATCCTCGGTGCTGTCGTAGTCCTCGCCCAGTATATCCTGCATTGTGGTCCCGTTAAGCAGGAGGTACTGCGCGCATTTCTGCTGCAGCACGAAGTCCCTGCTGAAATCCACGGTGTCCATTTCCGGCGCCGCCCAGCTGCTGTTGCGCAGGGCTTCGAGCACATAGTCCGGGTATTCAGTGCCTTTTATTCCGGCGTGCATGCTTCCCAGGAGGAATATCTGCGCCCCGGTGGAATCGTCCTCCACCACCCAGAAGGGCGGAGTGACGCAGTTCTCGCCGACCACGGGGGTGGTGTCCACGTCCAGCCGCGGCTTCGGCTCGGTATTCCCGGAGCAGCCGCACAGCATTGCCGCCGAGAGCAGCGCCGCCACGGTTCTGATAAGTCTTTTCATGGCGTTACTCCGCAAGCCTGCTGAGGCAGTCCGCGCAGGCGTCCTCCTCGGTGGAGTACTCGGAAAGCTCCATGCGGTCGCCGTCCTCGCTGTAATACACCAGCCACTTTCCGCCCTCGTTCACGACGCAGATACGCTGGTCCTCCTCGTCGCCGCTTCCGCAGATATTGTAGTAGTAATGCGGTATGTCAAGCTCAAAGAGCCTGGTCTGCAATTCCTGTACTGTCATAATTTCTCCTTTATCTTGTCAGAATAATCTTCCACTGATCTCGAATACCGGGCCCTTCTGCCACAGGAACGCCGACAGGATAATTTCGTATCCGCCGCCGGGGGGCAGCATGAAATCCGCAGGCTTTCCCTTGGGGAGTCCGAATCCGGCAAGCAGGTTCGTGATAACACCGCCGTGTGTGATCACCGCGGCGCGTGTAAGCTCCTTCTTCATCATGTCGCTGAATATCACGTCAAGTCCGCTGATACACCGCAGGGAGAAATCCCCGAACTTCTCTCCGCCCGGGGGACATGCCTCGGGACCGCCCTTCAGCCACTCGGTGTATTCCGGCAGGTCGGCGATGTCCTTCTGGCGCTTTCCCTCGAATTCGCCGAAATCCATCTCGGCTATCTCATCGACCTTTGTCAGCTGGATCTTCGGGTAGATTATCTCGGCGGTTTCGGTGCAGCGCTTCAGCGGTGAGGAATACACCCTTTCCACGTCCGGATATACTCCGCTGTCCGCGAGCCGGCGTATTTCCTTTTCGCCGTCGGGGCAGAGGGCAAGGTCGGTCTGCCCGATGTATTTTCCGTCAAGATTACCCTGGGTCAATCCGTGACGAATCAGATACAGATAGTAATTTTTCATAATGATTCTACCTTTCGTTAATTGTGCTTCTATATTCATTGATTAACAAACAGTATAATGTTTAGGCGAAAATACTATTTGCTTATTTTGTGTATTGCTGTTCGTGATATTGACTATTACTACATTTTGCGGTGCCAGCTCCGGCGGTCACTAAATCCTGCCCGGAGGGGTGGTGAGTTATAGATAATGCCCTATGAACCTGTCGTAATTTTGTGAAATATGACACTTTACAAATCGGAATATTCAGTTTATAATATACAATATGGTATTATACATAAAAACAAAACCATGGGGAAAACAATAACAAGGAGAAAATGTATGAATAAAGACTTCCCCCGTATCATGACGCTGCTGCGTAAAGAACGGGGTCTTAGCCAGAAGCAGGCTGCCGCTGACCTTGAGGTCACCCAGGCGCTGCTGTCACACTATGAGAACGGCAAGCGCGAATGCGGTCTTGACTTTCTCGTGCGTGCTGCTGATTATTACAACGTGTCGATAGATTACCTTCTCGGCCGCTCTCCGATGAGCACCGGCGCCGCTGTTACCGAGCAGGAGCTTCCTGAAAGTTCCGCGGCGGAGAAATACGACGGAGCGCCCTCCGGGCTGTCGGTATTCTTCCAGAAGAAGCTGCTGACCAATTCCATCGAGATCATTTTCACGCTGCTAATAAAAGCAAAGAACTCCGAGCTGTCCAGGGCGGTGTATTCCTACCTGTCTATGGCGGTCTACCGCTGCTACAGAATGATCTACAGCGCCGGGAAGTCCAACGACGAGCATGTGTTCAGCGTTCCCGAGGACAAGGTGTCCGGGCTTACATCTGCGGCTCTTTCCATCGAGGATATCAGGGCGCGTGCCGCGGCGGAGAGCGGCGGCTCCGAGGACGAGCGAATCACGACTGCACGCATCGAGCAGGAGTATTCCAAACAGGCTGCCGCACTGCTGTCAGTAGTGAACAGTTCTGAGAAGATACTCAACAAGTTACAGTGAAATATATCCCAGATCACCTGTCGGCAACGGCAGGTGATTTTTTTATTCCTCGGCGGAACCCTTGCCGGTCTTGCGGCTGATGAACAGCTTCACCGCGCGAACCGCGGATTTGAAGTTGATTGCGACGATCAGCAGGAATACCACGGAGTTGATGACATTCAGAACAAGCCCCTCCTCCATGAGCATTACGCAGGCGGACATCACGCCGAGCAGCCCGAGGTTAAGGAACATCATCGGGAAGTTCACAGACATGTAGAGATATTTCCGGGTGTCGATCACGCGGTAGATGTACACGAGAACGTAGCTTATGAAGGTAGCAAGCGCCGCGCCCAGTACTCCCATGGGGGAGTGCAGCAGTATCAGATTCAGCAGAACGTTGCTGGACGCGCCGATGATACTGGAGATGAGGGAGTGCATTGTTTTCTGGCTCGCTTCGTATATTGAACTGAGAAAGTTGTTGAAACTCTGGAATACCACCGCCGCCACCAGGAACGGAACGTAGATATACGCGCCAGCGAACTCCTCGCTGCCGAAGAACGGCATGATCAGCGGGCGGAGTATCAGCAGGATACCCGAGGCGGCGATGAACATGACGGTTTCAATCATGCTGAATACGTTGGAGTAGAACTGGCTGATCTTCCGGGAATTCCGCTCGGTGATCGCGGACATATGCCACGCCTGGGAGAATATCCCGACGACGATCGCGGCGAGGTTCGGGAACTTGAAAGCGAAGGAATAGACGCCGTTTGCGGCGCTGCCAAAGAATGCGGTAACCATGAAGGTATCCGAAACGTTGATTATCCACCACATGATCGTGGTCGGCATGAGCGGAATGCTGTAGCGTATCATGGATTTCGCCAGTACCTGGTCGTTTCCGAGGGGGCGGTACTGCTTATACAGCTTCGCCGTCAGGGTAAGGAAGATGATGGAGCAGAAATCGCCGAGGGAAACGGACAGAACATATCCGACAACGCCGAGGTTGAAAACGCCGAGGAAAAGCAGATTCAGAAGTATTACGGTGATCGTTGTGATAATTCCGTCGACGGCAAACAGTTTGACATGTCCCCGGGCACGGACATAGATGGCGCAGATTCCCTTTATGCTTCCGGTGGCAACGTACATGTAAATGAGCCACCTGTATTCCGCCAGCATGTCGATGAATCCTATAAGTGGGACTGCCGCCGCGAATAAAAGCAACCCAATTATAGCAGTGTTAAGCCCTATGGAAAGCACGTGTTTTCCGTTGTTTGACCTGTCCAGGGCAAAGCGAAGCACACCCTCGTTGATCGAGAGAGTCACCACGGATATAAGAAGCGATGAGGCATTGATGATGTTGTTGACATCACCGAAACCGTCCGCGCCCAGCATGCTGGTGTAGTATTTCAGCATGAAATACACTAGCAGTTTTGAGCCGAACTGTCCTATCGCCAGAATTATGGTATTGCTTGCCAGCTTCTGGTATTTGTTCATGTCATCGGTCTTTCGTCTTATTTATCGGGGCTTTCTCTCAGCTCCCGGAAGAATTTCGTGAGTATGTCGCCGCATTCCTGCATGAGTATACGGCTGCGGATATATGGAATATGCGTGAAACGTTCCTCAAAGAGGTTCACGACGGAGGCGCAGGCGCCGTTCTTGTCGTCGAATGCGCCGTACACCACGCGTTTCAGTCGCGAGTTCATTATTGCGCCGGCGCACATGGGGCATGGCTCCAGCGTGACGTACAGCGTGCAGCCGGAAAGCCGCCAGCTTCCCAGCGCCTTTGCCGCCTGTTCTATCGCCAGGATCTCGGCGTGGGCGGTGGGGGACTGCATATGCTCCCGGAGGTTCCACCCTTCGCCGATAACGCTGCCGTCCGGAGCCGTGACTATCGCGCCCACCGGGATCTCTCCCAGGTCGTAGGCGCACTGAGCCAGCTCCAGCGCTTTGGTCATGTATTCCTCGTCCAGGGTCATATGCGTCTGAACGCCATCACAAGCGTGGTGAGAATCAGCCATACTGCATTATATCCGGCGAGCCAGAAGCTGTCCAGAAGCGAGAAATTACGGAACACGGCAAAGATGAACACCAGCAGTATTCCGAGGGAAATTCCTGCAATCTCCATTATGCAGCCCATTCTGATACGCTCCCGGAGCGCCTTCGCGCCGTTTATTGCGGAGGCGAGGGAAGAGAACGTGCCGTCGCAGGATACTGCGGCGCTGCCCTTTCCGGCATACTTTGTATGCTCATCGAACTGGTCGTGAGCCTCCGCAGGGAGTATCTTAACATTTTCCGCATAGATGTCGAACAGCTCGGATACCACACCCTCGCTCAGGGCGCCGTCAACCGTCTTGATTATAAGGCTGACACCGTTGTGGGCAAGTTTCTGCACATGCTTCTTCACCTGGGGATTTGCGGAGAGGGTCACAAAGAACAGCATGCAGACTTCGCCTGCGACCGCGAGGTAAACTACCTCGTCGTGGTTCTTGTTGAGGGCGGATTCCTTCTTGCTGTCCGGAACCACGATCCCGTGGGACTTCATGTGGTCCCTGCTGCCCAGGAGTATTCTGCGGCTGCCTATCCAGCCGGAAACGCCCAGTCCGCTTTCATAGACGCAGTTGGACACTTTCTTCAGGAGCGCCGGCTTGTAGTTGAGCATATTGAACAGCGGGTCGGCGAGTATGCTGTCGGAGCTTACTGCCAGACTGGCTGCGTAGATTATTGCTTCGTCGATGGTGACGTGCTGCGCACCGTTTGTTCCGTTCTTGTTGTAGTCCCAGATGTTGCGGATAGAAACGGAGCCGGAGGGGAACAGCGTCTTTGCTTCAGCGAGCACAGAGTTCACTGCGCTGAAATCCTCCACTGCGCTGTAGCCGAGAATGGCTGCGCGGCGCTGACCGGTCTTTCTGGAGGCGCTGAGCATGGGGAGCATTACAATGAGCGCTCCGGTGAAGGAGGCACCCACGCAGAGTATCGCGGAGAAAACCGTCGCCGCAAAGGACCACTGGTTGGTGGCACTGCCGGTATTTATCGCGCCTGCGCTGAAATAGCCCACAGCGCCGCCGGCGATGGACAGCCCGAGTACTATCGGGGTGAGTATTCTGGAAATGCGGTCGGAAATATCCTCGCAGTAGGTAGATATGATGAAATCGCACAGCATTTCGGTCTTGCGCATTGAAGCAACCACCGGGAACCCTCTTACAGCGCCCCGGGCGAGCTGCTCTGCGTCCTCGCCGTCGGTGCATTCCACGAAGAACTTCTCGCTGTCCCCGGTGACGAAGCGGAAGTTGTTCTTTGCCGCCCGTACAGTACACAGCTTGGATACGGTGTTGAAGCACAGCGCCAGCATGGACACTATGAGGTACACGAAGGACTGCTTCATCAGCGTGTAGTTAGGATTTGCGAGGTAGAATATCATACTGCCGAGGGCGCCGAGATGTGCAAAGGCGCACAGTGTGTCGCCGTCTGGCTTTTTCTTCATCAGTCGTGAAAATCCGTTGGTGATAACGCTGGAGCATGCTCCGAAGCTCAGTATCCCGATGGTGAGGTTGGTGTATAGGAACACCTCCACGTCATTGGCGAGCGACGACAGTATCGGAATCCCGTCGATACGGAATGTGAAGAAGATATCGGCAATGAACGCCGCAACAGTCAGCAGGGCAAGTATCACCAGTCTTCCGGTGAGTCCCTTTCCGGCGCGGTTCAGACGTTCGGTGATGACGTTCTCGTCGTCGAGGTCGATTACTTCGTCCTCTTCTTCGTCGTCCTCCTCGTCGGAATCCGGCTCCTCTTCGTCGTCGATGTCCTCCAGCATGAAGTTGGAGATACGGCGCTTCTTGCGCGCGGCGAGGGCTTCCGCCTCCTGCACTGCGGCAACGGGGTCGGTCTTGGGGAGAATGCTGGTGTCGATCACCTTGTCGTAATCCAGGTTAAGTCCCTTGGGCGGAAGTGCCTTCGGGTCGGATATATCGCTGAGGGTCACGGTGCGCTCTTCGGCTATGTTCTTCTCGCGCTGCTCCTTCAGCTTCTGGTTAAGGGAGGCTATCAGCGCGTCCTCGGAGCGGCGCTCCTTTTCAGATATATCGGATTTCTTCTGCGCGCCCGGTGTGAAAAGCACATCGTCCGCACTATGGGATTTCTTGCGCGATGTTACGGGGGCGTATTCCTTGACGTGCTCGGATTCCCCGTTGGACATCTTCTTGAGGTCGTTTCCGGATACCGCGAGGGTGTCGCCTATTTCCTGGGGAGCGGCGGCGTTCTTCAGCTCGTCCACCGCCTTCTCCCGGGATTCCATCGGGTTGAGGGAATCCACGAGATCGTCCGGTTCCTCGGCTGCGCGGTCGGCGGCGAGAAGGGCGCGGTTGATCTCCTCAATACGCTTCATCTTGCGGAGCTTCTGCGTTTCGGTGGGAACAAGGTCGCTCTTGGTGTGGAATATGATATCATCGTCCGCGCCGGATACCGCCGGCTTGACGAACGGCTGAACGTGCTCACTCTTCGGCTGGACTACCTCCGGCTCCTTGTCGGCAAACAGCTTTGCAGCCTCGCCCGGAGAGGAGAGCTCCGCGGTGAATCCGGAGTGCGCTGGCTCCTCCGGCTCAGGCTCCGGAGTGAACTGCATGCTCTTTTCCTCTGCGGCGCGCTCGGCTTCAATGCGCTTCTGCTCCTGTTTCTTGGCTTCCAGACGGAGCTTTTCAAGGCGGCGCTCTTCGGCAAGACGCTCTTTCTCAACGCGCTCCTGGCGGCGCTTTTCCTCGGCTTCCGTCTTTTTGCGTAGCTGCTCTGATTTGCGCTCAGCGGCGCGGCGGATATTTTCTGCGCGTTCCCGTGCGGCGGCTTCCTCGGAATCATCGGAGAAGCTCTCTCCGGTGCGGCGCTCAGCAGCACGGCGGATATTTTCCGCACGCTCCCGGGCAGCGGATTCCTCCGCGCGTTCCTGCTCGCGGATCTCGCTGTCGGACATACGGGTCTTTACTCCGGAGGTGCGCATGAGGTCGTCAAGCTCGTTGCCCCCGATTATTTCAGTGACGCTCTCGACGGGCTTCTGCTCGCTGTGTCCGCCGCGCTTTCTGTCTACTTCTGCAAGAATATCGTCAATGCTGTACTTATCAGACATCAATATCTCTCCTACTTGAACTTCCAGGGTCAGCCCCGGTGCTTTACTACCTCATACATGAGTATTCCGGCTGAAACCGACGCATTCAGCGAATTTACCTTTCCGAACATCGGCAGGGAAAGGGTCATGTCGCAGTTCTCACGAACCAGCCTGCCGAGTCCGAATCCCTCGCTGCCGATAACCAGCGCCACCGCGCCGGAGAGGTCAGCCTTGTCAAAGGGAGTTCCGTCGGCCTCCATGCCGTATACCCACACGCCGTGTTCTTTCAGGCGCTTGATGGTGTCCACCAGATTCGGCACTCTGGCAACTTTGAGCCATGCCGCCGCGCCGGCGGAGGTCTTGAATACCGTTGCGTTGAGGGAAGCGCTGCGGCGCTTCGGGATTATCAGCCCGTCCGCTCCGGCTGCTTCCGCAGTTCGGATTATTGCGCCCAGGTTGTGCGGATCCTCGATCTCGTCCGCGATAATGATGAACGGGGGCTTGCCCTTTTCCTCCGCTGCGGCGAGGATATCCTCCACCGTGGAGTAGGACGCGGACGCGAGTTCCGCCGCGGTTCCGCCGTGCTTGGGAGTTCCGCACATGGCGGTCATCTTCTCATCGCTGACTTCCTTGACCACTGCGCCGGATTTCTTTGCCAGCGCCAAGATCTTCCCGAGGGAAGCGCCCTTCTGCACATAAACTGTGTCGATCTCCCTGCCGGAGGTCAGGGTTTCGGTGACGGCATTTTTGCCGTATATGATACTTGTTTCCTGTTTTTCCATAGTGTTTCCTTTATATATTATAGTATAGATCTTGATTTGCGCATTAATATACAATTTACATTATAGCATAAATACACTCTTAATGCAAGCGCAAATCCCGGGGTTTAGGTGAAAATTTGGTTACATTTGAATCGGAATAAAAAAGCGCCCGGCGGTTTCGCCGAACGCTTGCTGCTTTCAGTACTGACTGCTGAATTTAGTCCTGTAGTAGTATATTCCCCAGAAAAGCCCGAAAAGACCTCCGGTGATGTGACCGAACTGCGACACGCTATCCGGAGTGAACGCGCTCACGATTTCGCGTCCGAGGTATATTGCCGCCACCAGAATCAGCGAAAGCGGGATCTCCCCCTTGCGCATGTTGGTGAAAGCGCTGAGAATTATCATCATGAACACGATTCCGCTGGCGCCGATTATCCCGGAATCAAACAGCAGGCAGTTGAGTATTCCGGAGGCGATACCGGTTATCAGTATCATGAACGCCAGGTTTCCGCTGCCGTATTTTTCTTCCACCACAGGACCCACGAGCAGCATTAGAAGCATGTTGCTTGCGTAGTGGCTCCAGCCGGAATGCCCGAAGAAATATGTAACGCAGCGGACATATGTCATGGGATTCAGCCAGGACGGGTGTCCGTAGCATACCATTATGTTCGCGTTGAACCAGCCCTGGGTGAGCATATCCACCAGGACGAACACCAGGCAGACCGCCGCGTAGGTCAATACTACGGGGCAGTTGTAGGTGAGCTTGAATTTCCTTTTAGTCGCCATATCTTCTCCTTTTCCGGAATCACTCCGCGCCGCGGAAGTACAGTCCCCGGGTCAGCGAGCCGGAGGGCTTCCTGTTGGAAAGGTACATGTCCAGGACGGGTTTGATTTCCTGTTCGGTGGTGAATTTCAGCACCGCAAAATCGAAAGGCTCCAGCGCGTTCATGCGGTCGCTCATTATCAGCATGTCGGGATTCAGTATCTCCACGCTGTTCCCTCCGCACAGCACCGGGAGCGGATTTCCGCGGCGGTCGCAGATGTGCTCGCCGCAGGGAGTTCCGCTGTCGTCGAAAGGGTGAACTCTGCCGCAGGGCGCACCGCCGCTTACCGGACAGCGCCGCATTATCATCAGCGGAAGCCTGCCGTATGCTATGATACCCCGGGGCAGGGGAGAGCGTATTTCCGCAAGCTGCGCCGCGGTCCCCTCGAATGAAAGGGTGATGTCCTGGAATCCCAGGCGGCCGCAGACTTCGGCAGAGTAGCTGTTGATGATATTCATGCGGTGCCCGCCGTGAATGAGGAATCCCTCCTCCGACAGAATCTGCGCGTGCCCCAGTGTGTGCGCCATCGCCTTTTCAAATCCCATCGCACGGAGTTCACGCAGCCGCTTCCTGAGCTGCGGCTCGCAGTCCTGAAGGACGAACGGGGGGATTATGACTATGCGTTCCTTGCCGGAAATATTTCCGTCCAGCAGGCGTATCGGCGCGTAGATGAGTTCAAACGGAAGCTCCATCGCCTGCCGCAGCTGGTCTGCGGAATACACCTCGCAGCGCCACTGGAATCCGCTCTTTTCGTGAGCTGGACTGCCCGGCGGCGAAAGGGGGAACGTCCGGTATTCCGGAGTGTTGCGGCGGAGAACCGCTTCGTCAAGGTGCTCGGTCAGACTGCGCCGCAGCGCGTTCAGCGCAGACGCCGGGAGATTCAGACCCTCGTCCACCTCGGCGGTGACTTCGCCGGGGCGGAATTGCGTTCCGCCCAGCTTTGACATGCGCTCGCACACGCTTTCCGGAGTGAGCGGCGCGTTCTTTGCCGGCTGTGGGACTTCGCCCTGCACTGCCGCCGCGCAGCCCTCCGCAGTCCCGGACGCGAACGCCGGCTTGCCGGAGTGCAGCTCCACATGGATATCCGCCCGTATCCGGGGGTATTCCGCCTTGTAGAGCGCCTTGATTCCGTTCAGCGCCTTTGCGGAGTTCTCCACGTCCTCGCGGCTGCGGATCCCCTGCATGTCGCGCATGCTGCCATTGTAGTAGCCGTCTGTGAGTCCGCCCCGGGAGAAAATCCCGGCAAGGCGGTCGTAGTCGTAATCCTCCCCGTCAAGGGACTTCCGGCAGGCATCCACGGCGCATGCGATGTATTCCGGGCGCTTCATTCTGCCCTCTATTTTCATGGAGGCTATCCCCATGCCGTCAAGTTCCCCGAGGTGCTTTACCAGGGAGCTGTCTTTCAGCGAGATGACGTTGTGCCGGTCGCCGCAGGTGAAATCCAGTCGGCAGGGCTGGGCGCACAGTCCGCGGCTGCCGCTTCTGCCGCCGAAAACGCTGCTCATGTAGCACTGACCGCTGATACACACGCACAGCGCACCGTGCACGAATACTTCCAGCTCTATGCCGGCGCTCTCTGCTATCTCGCGTATCTGCTCCCGGGAAAGTTCACGGCCGATAACGGCGCGGGTGAATCCCAGCTGCTGAGCGGCTTTCACGCCGGAAATGCTGTTCAGCGTCATCTGCGTGGAGGCGTGCCGGGGAAGCTCCGGACATACCCGGCGGACTATGTCGGCGGCGCCCAGATCCTGGATTATCAGTCCGTCCACGCCGCATGCCGCCGCGCTTTTCACGCATTCCGTGAACCTTTCGATCTCGCTGTCGTATATCAGCGTATTAAGCGCCGCGTAGACCTTTACGCCCCGGCGGTGGCACTCGTCGCAGGCGGTTTTAAGGTCCTCAACAGAAAAATTTTCGGCATTTTTTCGTGCCGAAAAATCAGACATTCCAAGATAGACTGCGTCGGCGCCGGAGTTCAGCGCCGCATGCAGATCGTCAATCCCCCCCAGGGGTGCAAGAATTTCACTCATAATGTAAGCTGTCCGTCCTCGAGCATTTCGTTAAGCTGGCGGTTGAGGGAGGCGTTCGTCTTTTTCAGGTCGCGCGCTTCCGCAAGCACCTCGTCAAGCCGCTTTTTCAGGGATTCCACCTCCCGGGCGAGTTCGCCGGAATCTCCGCTGTCGTCGGAGTTGGCTGCCTTGAGGGCGTTGTTCTCGCTCTCCATCTGGGAGTACTTCACGGAGAGCTCCTCCAGTTTGTCTGCCTTTTCGCGCAGGATTGCAAGTTCGTCCGCCGTATCTGCGGCGCTTGCCCGGGATTCCTCAGCGGCACGGCGCTCGGCTTCCAGGCGGTGCTCGAGTTCGGTGCACTTGTTCTGCTCAGCGGTGAGAGCCTGCCTGGTTTCCTCAAGCTCCTTTACGGATTTCTCGGCTGCGGAGAGTTTCTTCTCCAGGTCGGAGTTCCTGCCCTTTTCAGCGGCGAGGGACTGCTTTGTATCCTCAAGTTCCTTTGCGGATTTCTCGGCGGCGGAAAGCTTCTTCTCCAGGTCGGAGTTTCTGCCCTTTTCAGCGGCGAGGGACTGCTTTGTATCCTCAAGTTCCTTCGCGGATTTCTCGGCGGCGATAAGTCTGCGCTCCAGGTCGGCGGATTTTCCGAGCTCCGCTGCCAGGGACTTCTTCACGTTGTCAAGCTCCGCGGCGCTTGCCTTGAGTTTCTCGCGGTCCTTTTCCAGTGCGGAGGCACGCTCCTCGCTGCGGCGGAGGGCTTCCTCCGTGTTCGCGGATTTCTCCAGCTTTTCGGACAGCTTTTTGTTCTCGTCGGTGAGCGCGGCGAGTTTCTCTGTCTGCTTGCGCAGGTCGGCATTCTGCCGCTGCATTTCGGCGATGGATTTGTCCTGCTCGGCGGCTCTGTTCTCGCCTGCCTTCACGGATTGCGCCAGCTGTTCATTCTTTTCTTCCAGGGATTTTATCTTCTGGTTTGCGGCGTCCAGGTCGGATTTCGCATTGCGGTTTTCATCGGCGCGCTCGTTCGCTTCCCGGAGGGTATCCGCAAGCTGTGCGTTCTTTCCCTCAAGCTCGGTGAAACTTTTCTGGAGCGCTTCAAGCGCAACGCTGTCCTTGCGCAGCTCTTTTATTTCAGCGGTCAGGCGCTGATTCTCCTCGGTCGCCCTTGCGCCCTTTTCAGCGGCGGCGGTCATCTCGGAATTGCGCTTTGCAAGCGCGTCGCGCTCAGCGGAGGCAGTGTCAAGTTCGCCGAGTAAGTCCAGCACGGTGAACACGCACGCGTCCTCCTTAGGGGCAGGGTTGTTCGGCATAAGCTTGCAGTATTCGGTTATGCGCCGGTCGGATTCCTCAGCCTGACGCCTCAGCGCCGCCGCGTCGTTTGTGCGGAGATTATACGGCTTTCCGCAGATGGTTACCGTGACTTTTTCTTTAAGCATATCGTTTCCCTTTCTGACCCCACCCGGTCAAATAATATGATAACGCCCGCTCACCCGGGCAGAAGTATACTCTGATTCTATTATACAGTATACTAAAGTTTATTGCAAGTCCTTTTTTCAAAAAACCGCCATGGCGCAAAAGTATTTTTCTTCCTGCGCGGAAATGGATAAGCTGCTGAAACGTATTACCGAAAAATAGCCAAAAAATCCTGGCTATTTCGTGAATTTTTATGATAATAATGCATTGCGTACAGAGCACAATAATGCTATAATTATAATTGTACTATTATGTATAATTGCCCGTGCCGAAGCGCGGAAATCTTTAATATATTCACGGAGGAACCACAATGTTTGGAATGACCAAGGATATCGGTATCGACTTAGGAACAGCGAATACGCTGGTATATATGAGAGGAAAGGGAATCATTATCCGCGAGCCGTCCGTCGTTGCAGTGGACAAGAAGCTCCAGTGCGTGCGCTACGTCGGTCAGGAGGCGAAGGACGTCATCGGACGTACCCCCGGCTCCATCGTTGCAGTGCGCCCCCTCAAGGACGGCGTTATTGCGGACTTCGACATGACCTCCAGCATGCTGGAGCAGTTCATCAAGAAGGCGCTCAGGGGACGCGGCAAGGCACGCGTTATCATCTGCATTCCCTCCGGAGTTACAGAGGTAGAGCGCCGCGCCGTTAAGGAAGCAGCGCAGAACGCCGGTGCGAAGCGCGTTTCCATCATCGAGGAGCCTATGGCTGCGGCTATCGGCGCAGGACTCCCCGTGGCGGAACCTGTCGGCAGCATGATAGTCGATATCGGCGGCGGCACCAGCGAGGTTGCGATCATCTCCCTGGGCGGTATCGTAACCGCGCGCTCTGTAAGAGTTGCCGGTGACGAGTTTGATTCCGCGATAATCAACTACATCAAGAAGAAGTACAATCTGCTCATCGGTGAGCGCACCGCTGAGAACATCAAGGTCGGAATCGGCTCCGCATATAAGACCGGCGACACCGAGCCGGTAATGGACATCAAGGGACGTAACCTGCTCAACGGACTTCCCGAGAACATCACCGTCACCAGCGAGGAGATACGCGAGGCTATTTCCGAGCCGCTTTCCCACGTCATCGACGCCATCAAGACCACACTGGAGAAGACTCCGCCTGAGCTTGCTGCGGATATTATCGAATCCGGTATCATGCTCGCCGGCGGCGGCGCGCTTCTGAAGGGGCTTGACCAGCTTATCCACGAGGAAACCGGCATGCCCGTCAAGATCGCGGAGCGTCCCCTGGACTGCGTTGCGGACGGAACCGGTAAGGTGCTCGAGAACATCGACAAGCTCGAGGACGTTCTCAGCGAGGACGAGAATATCTACTGATCTTACCCCACCGGAATTAAAGAGAATCAACAACATCTATGAAAGAGTTTTTTCACAGCGTCAAGTTCAAAATACTAATATGCATTGCGGCGCTGCTGCTGGGACTCATGACCTATGTCGCGGTGGCAGCCGGTACACAGACCCTGCCCGAGCAGGTGATAAATACGGTGACATATCCGTTCGTCACCGCGGCAAACGCCATTTCCAACGGCGTGAACGGATTCATAGACAAGTGGGTGAACGCTGACACCTACAAGAATCAGAACGACGAGCTGCGCGAACTTGTGTCGCAGATGTACGAGCGCTCTGCGGATTACGAGGAGCTCCAGCGTGAGAACGAGCAGCTCCGTGAAATGCTCGACCTCAGCAAGGAACACAAGGATTTCGTGTTCTCGGAACCTTGCAGCATTATCGCAAGGAACGCCAACGATATCTACGGCGGCTTCACCATTAATCAGGGGAGCAATTCCGGGATTTCGCTCAACGACCCGGTGATCACCTCCGTGGGACTTATCGGCAGGGTCACCGAAATCGCCGGCAACTATTCCAAGGTGTCCACGATACTTTCGCCCCAGGTGAATGTCGGAGTCTACACGCTGCGCACCAAGGCGACCGGCGTTATTGAGAACGACCTTTCCACCGCGGAAAACAAGCAGTGCCTGATGAGCCAGATACTCAAGGACGCGGACATAGTTCCGGGGGACGTGATAGTCACCGCCGGTCAGAGCGGACTGTTCCCGGAGGGACTGATGGTCGGCACCGTCAAGGAGGTCTACAACGACTCCAACGGGCTTTCCAAGCATGCGATAATTGAGCCGATGGAGGATTGCTTCGCAGTTACCTCAGCGTATGCGGTCATTGACTTTGACGGCAAGGGATTATCCTTTGACACCGGGGATCAGGGGGCGGCATGGTAAAAAAAATATCCCGTATCAAGGCACGCACCAGAAGGGCGAGGCTGCGCGGCTTCCTGCGCTGGCTGTGCTATTCGCTGGTGCTGCTTTTGTTCTATCTGTGGGAGGTCGCGCCGCTGATCAGAGGGTGGTGTCCGCTTCTCATAATCCCCCTTGCGACGGCTGTCGCGATGTTCGAGGGAGAGTTCGCCGCAGGCGTATTCGGCGTATTCTGCGGCTTTATGCTGGATATCGCCAGCGGTACCCTCATCGGATTCTCGTCCCTGTGGCTGCTGGCGGCGTGCCCGACCATTTCCCTGCTGGGGCAGTTTTGGCTGAAAAGAAGCTGGGTGACGCACCTGGTTATGAATACGATCACGGTTATCCTGATCTGCGGTCTGGATTTTCTGTTCCTTCACTGGGTGTGGGAGCGTGAGCTTTCCGGAATTTCGTTCATGCACTCCCTGCTGCCGGCGTATTTGTGGGCAATTGCGCTTTCGCTGCCGGTTTATCTGTTGGTTCGGTTTATATCGATGAGCTTCCGTCCGAAGGAGGAGCGCCGCCTTGAGGAGGCGGTCGCTGACAGTTCAGACGAAGAAGAATGAGCTTTTATGCTGAATTGCTTTTGGTGATATTATGTCTAAATTTTCAAACGTGTTCCGGTCGGCAGTCCTTGCCTCCCTTGTAATCGCGGCTGCGTTCCTGTGCGGACTCCGCCTGCTGGAGATACAGATAGCTGACGGCGGAAAATACCTTGCCATGACGCAGAATTCCTACACCGCACAGCAGGATATTGAGGCGGCACGGGGAAAGATCGCCGACAGCACCGGAAAGATACTCAACACCAATCAGCTGAATTGCAGCGTGAATCTCCAGAAAGCCAGCCTTATCGCAGGCACAGAAAACGAGGTTATTTACCGCATTCTGTCCGTGCTCACCGACAAGGGCGAGGAGTGGAATGAGTCCCTGCCCATCACTCGCACGCAGCCTTATCAGTTCCAGGCTGACCGCGAGAACGCGGTGGATTCCCTTAAAATGCGTCTGGGTCTTGGTGTTTACGCCACCGTGGACAACTGCGTGAATGCGCTGTACGAAAACTACGACATTTCCGACAAGTACGAGGAGCCCATGCGGAGGTACATCGCCGGAGTGCGCTACGAGATGGATCTGATGGATTTCAACTATCAGAACAAATACGAGATCGCTTCCGGGCTGTCCAGTGACACCGTGCTGGAGCTGAAGGAGCTTTCCGCGCTTATGCCGGGCATGGAGATATCCGAGGGCTGGGACCGTATCTACCTTGACGGAACCACCGCGCCCCACCTGAGAGGGACAGTCGGCGCGATATCCGCGGAAAAGTACGCTCAGCTGAAGAGCGCAGGCTACACCATGAACGACATCATCGGCACCTCCGGAATAGAATCCGCGCTGGAAAGCACGCTTCGCGGCGAGCGCGGCACCCGGGAGATCACCCGGGATTCCAACGGCGTGAAGATTTCCGACGAGATAATCAAGGAGCCGCAGGCAGGCAACTCCGTCATGCTTACCATTGATTCGGATTTCCAGAACATGGTGGTGGATATCCTGCAATACCACATGGACTTCCTGCATTCGCCGTACTACACCACCGCGATGGACGCGAACCTCCGCGGAAAGGACACCGAGGTAGGCTCTGCGGTAGTGCTGGACGTCAAGGACGGCTCGGTGCTTGCGATGGCGACCATTCCGGGATACGACCTGAACGACCTCGTGGAGGATTACGGCTCGGTGCTCAACGCCAAGAATTCGCCGCTGCTGAACCGTGCGATAAACGGTGAATACCGTCCCGGCTCCACGTTCAAGACCATCACCGCCACCGCCGGACTTGCGGACGGTGTGATAGACGCCTCCACCACGATAACCTGCGGAGGACGATACCAGTATTACGCGCCGAGCTACACTCCGGGCTGTACGGGGGTTCACGGGGCGATCACGGTGCAGTTCGGTCTGAAGCATTCCTGCAATATATTCTTCTACGAAACCGCGCGCCGGCTCGGAATCGACCGGCTGGACTACTGGGCGGAGAAGTTCGGCATAGGGCAGGACCTCGGATTCGAGATACCGATGTCCACCGGGCGCATGACCTCGCCGGAGCTTTTTGAGAAGCTCGGGATAGAGTGGAATGCCAGTGATACGATACAGGCAGGAATCGGTCAGTCGGAAACGCTTCTGACGCCGCTGCACCTGGCGACCCAGGCAATGACCATCGCGAATAACGGCGTGAGATACCGTCCGCACATCGTGAAGGCAGTGTACAATTACGATTTCACCGAGCTTATCAGCGAAACCCAGCCGGAGGTCATGGAGGATTTCTCCGAAGGAATGGAATCCGTGTTCTATGAGGTGAAGGAGGGCATGAAGCGAGTAAGCGAGAACGCGAATTTCCTGCTGGACGGCGGCTGGTACAACATCTACGACTACAAGGGCATAGGCAAGGAGAATGTCTGCACCAAGACGGGTACTCCGGAGGTCATCGCGATGACCAAGTTCAACTCCACCATCGTGGGATTCTACCCGGCGGACGACCCCGAGATCGCATTCGGAATATGCCTTGAGAACAGTGAATACAGCCGACATGTTGCCTGCAACATAATTTCCGCCTACGTTACCGGAAAGTTCGAGCCGGTTTACGACGAGGACGGCAACGCTATGTATCCCCTCGGGGAATCCAACCGCGCAAAGCAGCAGGCAGCGGAACAGAATAACAGCGAACAATAAAAAAACGCCGCGCTCAATAAAGAGTGCGGCGTTTGCTGTCCCGGGGACCCCGATGTCCCGTGGGACGTCAGCCAATTCCGTTGTTCAGACGGCTTGAAACTGAGGTTAGTGCGTATACAAAAGGAGGTAATTCTGTTAATCGTGCCGTCGATTTGTCGGCGGCGAGTGCGTCCGGCGTCAGCGATTCTTCATCATGAAAAATGCGTTCGTCGTTCATCAGGACTGCTTCATCTTGAAGGACAGGCAGTCTGTGCACTGACATACGGTAGGATCAGCTTCGTGAGTTCCTACCTCTATCTTGTCGAGGGAGCAGTAATCCTCGCAGCAGCAGTGATGCTCGCAGTTGTGGATAGTACAGCCGATATGCTTGTTTGCAAATTCAGTTCCCATTATGATCATTCCTTTCTGATTGAAAAAACGCGGTCTTGTTGCCGCACATATATTATCTGCGGTATGCACTCATATATTCCTGCGGAAATATTTTACATGCTTGACAGCTTAGTTTTTTTGTGCTATCATTATAGAAAAGTAATATCTGTGAGGTGTCGCCATGGAACAAAATCTCAGCAATGAAAAAAAGCTCGTCCGCCGCGGAAGCTTCCGCATGGCATACAACAACGAAGGAACGCTGCTCATTGGCTGTATTGTCGCAGCAGTGCTGTGTGTGCTGATGTTTATTGTGGGACTGGTGCTTTTTGGCGCGCCAGAGGACTTCATGGGATTCATGTGCACTTTCTTCTGGCTTATTCCGGCGGTGGTATGCGTGCTGTGTATCCCGGTGATGATCTATGGCAGGAACTGTTCCTACAACGCCGGGGCAACCGAACTGGAGGTGAAAACTCCCCGGGGCAGCGATTACCTCTATTACAGCGACGTTTCCGAGGTCATCTACAAGCCGTCGTTCCTTTTCGGCAAGCCGCGTGGACTCCTGATAACCGTTGTGACCGGCGTGCGGGATTTCACGTTCCGGTATATATATGACGGCGAGGAATTGAGAAAACCGGAGCATACTCCGTTTTACCTGCTGGAGGTGAACTCCGGACTGCGCAAGCCGGAAAAGGACGATCCGGAATTCGCCGCCGCCATCATGTCCCAGTTCGCGGTGATGAAGGAAAAGCAGGACGACAGGGTGTCAAAAAAGCGCCCGAAAAAGACGTGGAAAAATATGTTCGGTGACTGAAAAGATCCCCGGGAAGTTCCCGGGGATCCGCTGTTTTCAGAGGGTCATCTCTGGTTCTGACCCTGCTGGTTCTGTCTGTTCTGACCGTTCTGGTTCTGGCGGTTCTGACCCTGCTGATTCTGACGGTTCTGCTGATTCTGCTGGTTCTGATTGTTCTGTTCGGACATTATATTTTCCTCCTGGAGTGATTCTCCGTGAAATTTCCGGCTTTTCGCCGCAGAAATATTGTGTCCGGTTTATGTTCTATTATTCTGGAAATTTTTACTTATCCCAGTATGCATTTACGATGTCCCAGCATTCGTCGCCCGGAGAATGCGCCACGATGTAATCAAGGAAAATCTGCTCGTTTTCCGGTGATTTATTGCGCAGGAGCGTCTTGAATGCTTCGGAATTCGGCAGGTCGTGGCGGTCGGCGGCGATTATTTTCCTGGCGATACGCTCAGCAAGGTCCGGGTCGTGGAATCTGTTATACTCCATGACTTTGCGGATTTCGGCGTGATCGTCGCTGCTGTTCGAATTGATCTTGGATTCTATAAGCTCGTCCGTTATCTGAGTGCACTGAAGGTCCGCGGCGTAAATGCCGGTAAGTTCCGACAGGGTAGGGTAGATTTCGGATTTTCCCTTATAACGCAGCGCATTCCCCGTGATAAGGCGGAATTCCTCGGGCTGTAGTCCCTGCTTTCTCACTGAAAACTGGGGTGATTCATCAAGCTGGGAAGCGTCAATACTCAGTGCGGAGAAGCATGCGGTTTGTTCGATTTTTTCCCGGGTATTGACGTCAAAGCGGCAGCTTTTGCCTGTCATTCCAATGATGGTCAGGCAGTTCAGTGGGATTCCCAGCTGAGCCGCCGCGGCCGCCTTGTGGTGCCCGTCTAGCAGCGCGCTGATAAATCCGGCTTCGTGGTATGCTATGCCGTGCGGCTTTTTTCCGCAGCGGAATTCATCGACATAGTACTGCACGCGTTCATCGTTCAGCAGATCGTCTGACTGGGTGGGATACAGATACGCCGGGAAGCTGTTCACAGCCGTTAGGAATTCATGATCGTAGCAGCAATCGCATGTAGCCTGCATGCTCGTAAGTTCGTTCGGGATATCATAGAAGAACCTGCCCTCGCCGTCCGTCGGGTAATGCGGCACGTCCGCCAGGACGTAATACCCGTCGCTCAGCAGCCCCAGGAGCGGACTCAGCTGCTCCGCTGCCGCGCGGATATCCGTGAATTCCCCGTTCACGGTCTGGCGTACCTGCTCGACTTCGGCGCAGGAGATGTTCTCGATTCCGTATCCTGCCGCCAGTAGTCCGGAGCATGTCGAGCATACCGGCAGCAAAGCCTGCACCAACGGCTTTTCGTTCAGGAGCAGGTGGGAGAATGTATGATAATAATCCTCGTCCTCTTCGCCGCAGCGGCGGGTGAGCGAGGCTTTACCGTTTATTACGCGCAGAAGTACTGCTGAATCGCACCAGGGATATCCGGCTGCGTCTATCTCGCGTATTACTTTTATGTCTGGCATTATATCCCTCCTCGCATAATATTATAATAGCATAAAAAACGTGTGATGTCAATAGAAAAGCGCCCCGGAATTTACCGGAGCGCTTCTTGTTATTCTGATCATCAGATCATGCTGTCTTCCCAGCACTCGGGAGCTTCAAGACCGAAGATCTTGACAACTGTCGGAGCGATGTTAGCCAGTCCGTACTTGTCGGAGGGTTTGATCTCGAACTTCTGATCCTTGTCGTAGATGATGAAAGGAACAGGGTTCAGTGAATGAGCGGTACGAACCTGGATATCACCCTTCTTGTTCTTCTCAAGCATTTCATCTGCGTTACCGTGGTCAGCGGTGATGAGAAGTGTCACGCCGTACTCGTCGCAAACTTCCTTCAGTCTTGCGAGAGCCAGGTCAACGGACTCAACGCCGATGACTGTAGCGTCCATGCTGCCAGTGTGACCAACCATGTCGCCGTTCGGGTAGTTGCAGCGCAGGAAGTCGTACTTGCCGGACTTGATGGCTTCGATAAGCTTGTCGGTGATCTCAGCGGACTTCATCCAGGGGCGCTGATCGAAGCTTACGTTGTCAGACGGGATCTCGCAGTAGGTTTCGAGTTCCTCGCTTACCTTGCCGCTGCGGTTTCCGTTCCAGAAGTAAGTTACATGACCGTACTTCTGGGTCTCGGAGATAGCGTACTCGTTGTAGCCAGCCTTTACGAACACCTCGGTCATGGTGTTTGTGATCTCCGGAGGATTTACCAGGAAGCGTGCCGGCAGCTTGAGGTCGCCGTCGTACTGGAGCATACCAGCGTAGCATACGTCGGGCTTCGGACCTCTGTTGAAGTGGTCGAACTCAACCATATCGAATGCCATGGAAAGCTCGATTGCACGGTCGCCGCGGAAGTTGAACAGGATTACGCTGTCGCCGTCAACGATTTTGCCGACAGGCTCGCCGTTTTCAGCGATAACGAATGCCGGGAGATCCTGGTCGCTTGCAACGCCGGTCTCCTCGCGCAGGGTGTTCAGTGCCTCGATACCGGAAGCAAACTGTCTGCCCTCGCCGCGAACGTGAGTATTCCAGCCGCGCTCAACCATCGGCCAGTCAGCCTGGTAGCGGTCCATTGTAACCTTCATACGTCCGCCGCCGCTTGCGAGCCTGCCGTCGAATGTGGAGTCGTTCAGCTCAGCGAACAGCTCGTCCAGCTGCTGGAGGTAGATCTGTGCAGTCTGCGGAGGAACGTCACGTCCATCAAGCAGAGCGTGTACTCTTACCTTGGAAACGCCCTCAGCCTTAGCCTTGCGGATCATGTTGAACAGGTGCTTTATGTTGGAATGTACATTACCGTCAGAAAGCAGACCGATGAAATGCATGGTGGAATTCTTGCCCTTAACGTTGGCAACAAGCTCCTTCCACGCGTCGGATTCGTACATCTTGCCGCTCTCAATGCTCTCGTTTACGAGCTTGGCGCCCTGGGAGTAGATCTGACCGCAGCCGATAGCATTGTGGCCGACCTCGGAGTTACCCATGTCGTCATCGGAGGGAAGTCCTACGGCGTCGCCGTGAGCCTTTAAGCGTGTGTTGGGGCAGTTGGCGAGCATCCAGTCGAGGGTAGGTGTGCGAGCTTCGCCCACAGCGTCACCCAGATGGGTCTTGGAGAATCCAACACCGTCCATTACTACCAATAATACGGGTTTTTTTGCCTTCATAGTTTGTTACTCCTTACTGTTTGAGGATGAAAACGGAGCAGCGGTGAGCGCCGCTCCGTGTGTCTTTTCTGCATATATGTTACAGACAGGCGCATTATGTTCCGCGTAGGAACACAAAACTTCGACAGCGCCTTTAGCCGTGCCGGACTTAGCCGTTTACTGCTGCGGTGATGATAGTGGTAAAGTCAGCAGCCTTGAGGGAAGCGCCGCCGATAAGACCGCCGTCAACGTTGGTCTTGGAGAGCAGCTCAGCTGCGTTCTTTGCGTTCATGGAACCGCCGTACTGAACGGTGATTGTTTCTGCAACGTCTGCGCCGTAGAGCTTAGCGAGGGTAGCGCGGATAAATGCGCAAACTTCCTCGGCCTGGTCAGCGGTAGCGGTCTTGCCGGTGCCGATTGCCCAAACAGGCTCGTAAGCGATTACGCACTTCTTGAGATCGTCAGCGGAGATTCCGAAGAAGTCCAGCTTGATCTGGCGAGCGATAACTTCCTCAGTGATGTTGCACTCGCGCTCCCACAGAAGCTCGCCTACGCAAACGATCGGCTTCAGACCAGCAGCCAGGGCAGCCTTGGTTCTCTTGTTTACGGTCTCGTCGGTCTCAGCGAAGTACTGACGGCGCTCGGAGTGACCCAGTACAACGTACTCAACGCCCATCTCAGCCAGCATGTCAGCAGAGATCTCGCCGGTGAATGCGCCGCTCTTCTCGAAGTGGCAGTTCTCAGCGCCGATCTTGATGTTGGTGCCTGCTGTTGCAGCAAGTGCGGTTTCCAGGTTTGTGAAAGGTACGCACGCTACGATCTCAACGTCCTTGACGTCAGCTACCATCGGCTTGAGTTCTTCAAGCAGAGCCTTTGCCTCGGGACGGGTCTTGTTCATCTTCCAGTTGCCGGCGATTATAGCCTTTCTTACATTCTTCTTCATGTTTATTCTCCTTAGGTTTTATTTTTGTCAGCAGTGCTGACGATGTTTGTCAATAGATCACGCACTCTGGATTTGCTTTGAGTACTGCCTGGCGGATATCCGACGGGAGCCCGTCAGTCCAGAGGAATTCCAGTTTCTTCATTCCAAGAAGCACAGAATAGTCTGTTATTCTGTTGCCCTGAATGGACAGCGACTTCACGTTTTTCAGCTTAGCCAGGGGAGATATGTCGCTTATGCCATTGTTCCCCATGCTAAGCGTTTCCAGCTTCGTGAGCTTTTTCAGCGGCGTCAGATCAGTGATAGTGCCGTTTTCCTGAAGCAAGAGGTTTTTCAGCTTTTTGCAGTTCTGCATTCCGTCAATGCTGTTCAGCCCGACATACAGTATAGAAATCGTTTCGAGCTTCTTAAGCTTTTTCATGAACTTGCAGTCCTTGCCGACATCTACGTCAGCAAGACTAAGCTCCTTTAACGCAGTGAGCCCGGAGATCACAGATCTTGCATCTGGGCAGTCAACATACATCACTGTCAGGGACTCCAGCTTCTTGAGTTTCTTCAGCGGAGCAAGCGAGTTCACTTTCATAGAGTGAAGCATCAGCGTATTCAGCTTGGTGAGCTTGCCGATGACTGTGATGTCCTTTATGTTATTGCGTTCCTGTATCTCAAGGGTGGTCAGGTTTTTCAGCTTGCTGAGCGTTGAAATGTCGCTGAGAGCGTTGCTGCTCACTTTGAGCGTTTTGAGCTTAGTAAGCTTGGCAAGCGGCTTCAGGCTTTTGAACTGAAAATCAATGTCCAGATATGTGAGCTTTTTCAGACCGCTGACAACGCTCAGATCACTGAGCGTGCCGGAGGGCGAAAGCACCAGCGTATCAAGCTTTTTCAGCGACTTGACCGGAGAAATATCCGTGCAGTTCTTATCGATATATTTAAGCGTAGTAAGCTTGGTCATACCTTTAAGAAATGATATGTCAGTCGTGCCGCTGCACAGCTGCAGTTCAAGCGTTTTGAGAGATTTCATTCCGCTCAGCGCCTTTAGATTTGTAACATCACTTTTCAGAATGGAAAGCGACTGCAGATTGGGGAGCTTTTCAGCTATCTCGGTGCAGTCAACGGCATAGAATTCCGGGTGGAAATAGTAAGCGTCACCGTAATCCGGACAATAGCTGGTCTTATATACGTCTGCCATAGCGTCGTACTCAGACCCTCCGATCAGACATATGCTGGTTGCATCTGCCGGGATCGTACAGCCAGCTATAGTTACGGTATTTTCATCTTCCTGCGCTGTATCCAGCGGTTCGGTCAGCGCCGTATATGGAAACTCTTCATCGGCTGCTGCACCAACTGATATGGTCCCGAATGCTGAAACAGCCACGGAAAAGGCCGCTAAAAGTGCTATTATTCTTTGTTTGCGCATTTTCAATATACCTGCCTCTCGGTTTCAAATTTGATGTTAGTCTATTCTGAAATGGGATATGCCGGGTATTGCCTGAAATATGCCGTGTAAAGCTGAATTGCACTATGTAAATCAAAACAGGAGAACAGGAATTCCTGCTCTCCTGCTTTAGATCAATTACTTGTCCTGGATAGCGTCGATGCCGGGCAGACCCTTGCCTTCGAGGTACTCGAGGGAAGCACCGCCGCCGGTGGAAATGTGGCTCATCTTGTCAGCGTAGCCGAGGTTGATGGCTGCGGTAGCGGAGTCGCCGCCGCCGATGATGGTGGTAGCGTCAGCAGCTGCGAGAGCCTCGCAAACAGCAACAGTACCCTTCTTGAGAACAGGGTTCTCGAATACGCCCATCGGGCCGTTCCATACAACGGTCTTAGCGGTCTTTGCAGCCTCAGCGAACAGTTCCATGGTCTTGGGGCCGATATCCAGACCCATCATATCAGCCGGGATCTTGTCGGAATCAACAACGGAAACCTCGATCGGAGCGTCGATAGGATCAGGGAATGCCTTTGCGATAGTGGTATCAACTGGCAGGAGGAGCTTCTTGCCGAGCTTCTCAGCCTTCTCGATCATCTGCTTGCAGTAGTCGATCTTCTCGTCGTCAACGAGGGAGGTACCAACCTCATAGCCCTTAGCCTTCAGGAAGGTGTAAGCCATGCCGCCGCCAATGATGAGTGTGTCGCACTTCTCGAGCAGGTTGGAGATAACGTTCAGCTTGTCAGCAACCTTAGCGCCGCCGAGGATCGCAACGAAGGGACGAACGGGGTTCTCAACGGCGTTGCCGAGGAACTCGATCTCCTTGTTCATCAGGTAGCCTACAGCGGTCTCCTTCATGAACTTTGTTACGCCAACGGTGGAAGCGTGCGCTCTGTGGGAAGAACCGAATGCGTCCATTACGAAGATGCCGTCGGTAAGGTCAGCCAGTTCCTTGCTGAACTCCTCGCCGTTCTTGGTCTCTTCTGCGCCGCGGAAACGTGTGTTCTCGAGAACAACGATCTCGCCGTCCTTCATCTCAGCAACAGCCTTCTTTGCGATATCGCCTGTTACCTTGTCGTCCTTTGCGAATACTACCTTTGTATTTACGAGCTCTGCAAGTCTGTCAGCGGCAGCCTTCAGGGAGAACTTCTCCTCCGGACCGTTCTTCGGCTTGCCGAGGTGAGAGCAGAGAATAACCTTTGCGCCGTTCTCTACCAGCTTGTTGATGGTGGGGAGAGCTGCGGTGATTCTGTTGTCGTTTGTGATCTTGCCGTCCTTCATGGGAACGTTGAAGTCAACGCGGACAAGCACCTTCTTGCCCTTGACATTCAGATCTTCTACATTCTTCTTGTTCAGTTTGCTCATTGTTATTATTTCCTTTCATAATGAAATATTGAACATACTCCGGCAATGCCCCGGCAGCAAACCCGGACACGCCCTACATATTTATTGTACTATATTTTCCTCAAATTTGCAAGTGTTTTTTTATATATTTTGAGATAAATTTGTGCACCATATCCGGGATCGCTTTAGATATTTTGGCTAACCTGGATTTTATCCTGTGAAAAGGGCGTGAAATTATGAAAAAGGGACTGGAAAAAAGATTCGGAATGTGATATACTATATAAGTTACAGTATATTCAAAGGAGATGACAGATATTCTGGACAGGAAACAGCTTTCCGACGGTATCTTCTTTTCAAGAATAACCGACGGAAGATTCAAGACCAACCGCATATCTATTACGTTCTATAACGAATTCAGCGAGGGACGCCGCAGTGATTACGCAATTCTGCCGTATATTCTCACCGACAGCTGCCGGAATTACCCCAACCTCACCCGGCTCACGGAGAGGTATTCCGACCTGTACGGCGCTTCCGTGTCCGACAATCTCGGGTGCAGCTGGGACCGCCGCTCCATGACGTTCACCATAAGCAGCATTGACGACCGATATACTCTCGACGGCGAAAAGCTGGAGGAGCAGTGCTGCAACCTTCTGCTGGACTGCCTGCTGGACCCGGTGACGGACAACGGCGCATTCCCGGAGGATTCCGTGGAGATCATGAAGCAGGAACTTATCGACGCCATCGAGAGCGTCAAGGGCGACCCCCGGAGCTACGCCGCGCAGCAGGGCGCGATCGCCGCATTTGAGGGCGAGCCCTGCGGCCTCCCGGTGAACGGCACTGCGGAGCAGGCGAGGGCAATCACGCCGCAGTCCGCGTATTCCGCGTACCGGGATATGCTGGAGCACTCCCGTATCGAGATATTCTGCTCCGGGTGCAGCGACTTCTCCGTCAGCGAGCGTATTTTCGCGCAGCGGCTCGGAACGGTGCAGCGCAGCGGTATCTGCGAGCTTTCCCCGACTCCCAGCCCCCTCAAGGAGGTCATCTGCCGCAAATCCGAGAAGTTCGGCACGCAGCAGGCGATTCTGCGTATGTACTTCAAGGCTCCGCAGCTGACTGACCGCTACGCCGGGGCAATACTCTCGATGATCCTGGGCGGAATGACCACTTCCCGGTTCTTCACGAATATCCGGGAGAAGCAGTCGCTGTGCTACTATTGCAGCTGCTTTTCCAACCGCTTCAAGAAGACCGTCACGGTGTATTCTGGCGTTGACCCGGCGAATGTCGCCAAGACGGAGCACGCAGTGATGAGCGAATTCATGAACGTGTGCATGCGCGGTATCACCGAGGAGGAGCTTGAGCACGCCAAGCTGGAGCTTGCCGAAAGCGCCCGGGCGGTGTACGATTCGCCGTCTGCGCTGTCCTCGTGGTATTCTTCCCAGGTGACCGACCCTGAGATACTCACCCCGGAGCAGTTCGCGGAGGGCGCCCGGAAGGTGACGGCGCGGCAGGTAATGGAAGCCGCCCGTATTTACGCACTCGACACGGTATTCACCCTGTCCCCAGAGGAGGTGGAATAATGCTGGAGGAAATAATCAGCGAGCGCCTTGGCGAGCGCTATTACAAATACACCCACAGCAGCGGCGTGACCGTCCTGCTGTACCCGATGAAGGGGTATTCCACCGTGACGGCGCAGTTCTCTGTGAAGTTCGGCTCGGTGGATAACTGCGCCAGCATAAACGGCGGCGCACCCTGGCACATTCCGGACGGAACGGCGCACTACCTGGAGCACAAGCTGTTCGAATCCCCGGAGAAGGAAGCGTTCGCGCGGTTCGCGGAAACCGGCGCCTCCTGCAATGCCGGGACCTCCTATGACAGCACGCGGTATTACTTCAGCTGCTCGGCGAATTTCGAGAAGAACCTTGAAATACTTCTGGATTTCGTGCAGCACCCGTATTTCACCCCCGAGAACGTTGAAAAGGAGCGCGGCATAATCACCCAGGAGATCACGATGTATCTTGACAGCCCGGCGTGGCGCGTGTGTATGGAGCTTTACCGCGGAATGTTCGCGAACAATCCCGTGCGTAACGATATCGCCGGCAGCGCTGAGAGTATCGCGCTGATAACGGACAAGCTGCTCTATGACGTGTACGACTCATTCTACGAGCCCTCCAACATGTATCTCTGTATTGCCGGAGGATTCGACATGGAAAGCGCCATCGAGGTATGCGAGCGCTGCCTGCTCCCCGGAAAGACGGTGAACACCGCGGCGATACTCCCGGAGGAGCCGGAGCGTGTTATCATGCCCCGGGTGCAGATGTCCATGACCCTCGGAAAGACCAACTTCGCCCTGGGATTCAAGTCCCCGGCGTATTCCGGCAGGCAGATGACGGAGGAATACATCTACCAGACGCTGATGAACGACACCACGGTCGGCGCGGCGACGGATTTCTACCGCAGCATGCGCGACAGCGGACTTATCAACGAAACTTTCGAGAGCAGCATTATGATGGGCAGGGGATTCTTCGTGCCGGCAATCTTCGGCGAATCCGACGACCCGGACAGGGCGGCGCAGATGATCTGCGAGGAATACCGCCGCAGGAAGTCCAATCCGCCCACCAAGGAAGCTTTCCTGCGCGCGAAGAAGTACCTCTACGGCGACAACGTGCGCACCTTCAACAACGTTGAGAGCGTGGCGCAGAATCTTTCCGACGCGGCGCTCACCGGGACTTCCGCGTTTGACTACGCCGAGCTTGCTGCGGCAGCGGATTACGAGGGAATGCTCCAGCGTATTGAGAATTTCGACGAGGGCAACTGCTGCCTTTCCGTCATCACACCTTCGGAGGACTGAACATGATAAATACACTTATTTCGGCTGCTTCCGCCTTCAAGGAAGTGGAGCTGACGTTCCCGAACCTGTTCGGCGGCTTTACGATAAGCTACTTCCAGGGGTTCGAGCTTTTCGGTATCAAAATCTACTGGTACGGCGTGCTGATCACCATCGGCGTTATCCTGGCGTACCTCTATGCCAGCCGCCGGGCTGAGAGCTTCGGCATTGGCAGGGAGAGAATGTTCGACGTCGTGTTCGTGGCGCTGATATGCGGATTCCTCGGGGCGAGAATATACTACTGCGTATTCCAGACCCTTGATCCGAACAGCGGAATCGACTACGACTTCGTGACGACTTTTACGACGATCCGGGACGGCGGACTTGCGATCTACGGCGGCGTCATCGGCGGATTCCTCGGCGGATTCATCGCGTGCAGGGTGCGCAAGGTGAATTTCCGGGCGATGGCTGACCTGGCTTCCCTGGGATTCCTCATCGGACAGACTATAGGCAGATGGGGCAACTTCATCAACCAGGAAGCATTCGGTGCCACCTGCGAGCCGGACTGGATATTCGGCATGACCAGCGTTGACATCGTTGCAAGGGATCACCTGGCGGCAGGCACGCTTGTTCACCCCTGCTTCCTGTATGAGAGCGTGTGGTGCCTGCTCGGATTCATCGGGCTGCACTTCTATTCAAAGAAGCTGCGTACATTCGACGGCGAGATCATGCTGATGTACCTCGCGTGGTACGGACTTGGCAGAGCGTGGATCGAGGGACTGCGCACCGACAGCCTTATGGCGGGTCAGTTCAAGATATCACAGGTGGTTGCCGCGATTTGCTTCGTGGTATGCACGGTGCTGGTTATCGTGTTCAAGATACTCACCGAAAAGAAGAATATTCCGCTGTACGTTACCACTGACGCCTGGAAGGAGCAGCAGGCTTCCGACCTCGAAGCGGCTAAGAATCCCAGGAAAAAGAAGAAGGAAGAGAAGCTGGCGCCCTCTATCCTGTCGGCGGATTCCGCTGACGTTACGCTGAACGACGGCAGCAGCGCGGAGGACTCCGCGGACCCGGAGGAGGATCCCACCGGAGAAGAGAGCGGCGAATCTGCTGAGGAAACAGCGGAGGATTCCGATGACGCAGCCGGTGAAGCTGATGAGAATACAGAAACGACAGACGAAAGCGAGGAACAGTAAATGGCAGCACAGATAATTGATGGAAAGGCAGTTTCCGCGAAGGTAAAGGAAGAAGTCCGCGCTGAGATAGAGCGCGAGGGGCTTGACGTAGGACTGGCGGTAGTCATCGTCGGCGACGACCCTGCGAGCCGCGTATACGTCAACAACAAGAAGAAGGCGTGCGAGGTCTGCGGAATCAAGAGCTATGAGTACGCACTTCCGGCGGAAACCTCCGAAGAACAGCTGATGGAGCTTATCGACACCCTTAATGCGGACGCAAAGGTGAACGGTATCCTGGTGCAGCTTCCTCTGCCGAAGCACCTTAACGAGGAGGCTGTCATTGCAAGGATATCCCCCCTCAAGGACGTGGACGCATTCTCCGCTTCCAATGTTGGCAAGATCATGATAGGCAATTACGCGTTCCTGCCCTGCACTCCGGCTGGCTGCATGGAGCTTATCCACAGCACCGGCATTGACGTTTCCGGCAAGGAGTGCGTGGTCATCGGCCGCTCCAACATCGTTGGCAAGCCCATGGCAATGCTGCTCCTGCATGAGAACGGCACCGTGACCATCTGCCACTCCCGTACAAAGAATCTCAAGGAAGTCTGCCAGCGTGCGGATATCCTGGTTGCCGCTGTCGGCAGACCCGGTTTCGTTACCGGCGACATGGTGAAGCCCGGCGCAGTAGTAATCGACGTCGGGATCAACCGTAATTCCGAGGGCAAGCTGTGCGGCGACTGCGTATTCGACGAGTGCGCCGAGAAGGCTTCCTACATTACCCCTGTACCCGGCGGTGTAGGTCCCATGACCATCGCAATGCTGATGAAGAACACCGTTATGGCTAAGCGCATTCAGTCCAGATGAGAAAGGACGCTAAGCCTTTCCTGCGCAACGCGCTGATACTCACGGCTGCCACCGCTCTGGTGGCATTGCTGATGAACGAGTGGGGCGCCGCGCAGATCATCATAATAGTACTGCTTGCGCTTATCTCGGCAGGGCAGTGGGCGCTGTTTCTTTATATGAAGAAGAAATAGGCAGGGGAGATGGAAGTTCTGAATTCGGAATGCAGAATTTCGGTGTCGGCTTCGCCGACGATCATAAAACAAATGGGCTGCGTAGTTATCGCAGCCCTTTATTTTCCGGACAATCAGAATTCGTCCCACGGAGTGAGACACAATAATTCCGCATTCCGAATTACGCATTCTGAATTATCCCATTTATCCCCCACTGCGCCGCCATCAGTACCGCAAGCACGGCGAAGTTGTATATCGTGAACTCCAGAAAATAGCGCCCTTTCCGCGCTTCTCCGGAGGCGCAGTACAGCTTGAATGAGATGAGGCTTGCAAGGGAGGCGATGAGCGTGCCCAGACCGCCTATATCCACGCCCAGCATGAGCTGACCGGCGTTCTCAGTGAATCCGGACAGCATGACTGCGCAGGGAACATTGCTTATCACCTGGGACAGAGCGGCGCCTACCAGAAGCTCGCGCCCGGTCACGATTCCGCTGATGAATCCCTTCACCGCAGGTATCGCCGAGATATTTCCCACGAACACAAAGAAGCACACGAATGTGCCCAGCAGCGCGTAATCTACCCGGGCAAACACCCGGCGGTCCGCGATGAGCACGCACGCCAGCGTGATCACAAGGGAAATGCGCCAGTCCAGCAGGCGGACCACCGTGCACAGACTTGCCGCCGCAGCAACGCTGTAGAGCACCACCCGGAGCTTCCCGGACCTGGATCCGGAAGCGGATTCCCGGATCGCAGGCTCAAGTTCCTGCGATGGGATAAGCAGCGCCGACAGCGCGATGATCACAAGGCTTATCACTGTCGGAGGTAGCATGGTACGGAAGAATTCCCCGAGGGGCATCTGATAGTGGGAATAGATGTACAGATTCTGCGGATTCCCCATCGGCGTGGTCATGGAGCCGAGGTTGGCAGCGGCGGTTTCCAGGACCACCGTGCGGATCGTAACCTCCGGGCGGCATCGGAACAGTGTTATCGTCAGCGGAACAAGTGTTATCAGCGAAACGTCGTTGGTCACCAGCATGGCGAGGAAAAAGCACATCAGCGACAGAGCCGCTCCGAGCGTCCGGGTATTCCGGAATCGCCGCGTAAGCACTCCGGACAGCTTCCGGAATGCGCCTATGCTTCCGAAGCCCTGCACCGCCGCCATAAGGCAGAACAGCAGCCCGAGCGTGGACCAGTCCACATATCCGAGATAATCCGCATTCGGCGGCACGAATATCATTGAAATGAGCGCCGCTGCGAAGGCTATGCACAGTACGGTTTCCCTCTTGATGAATTTAACTATTGCAGACATATGTTTACATTCCCCGGAAATTACGCCGGTTCCATAAAGAGCCGGCGTTTATTGTCATTCAACTATAATTACGTTCTTTCCGCTGGTCTTGCCGCGGTACAGCCGCTTGTCCACGGTGTTCAGCAGGGCGTCTATGTCGGTATTGCTGTCGCGGCTCGTGGCAAATCCGAAGGTCATGGATACATTCACGGACCTGCCGTCGTATTCCAGCCCCATGGAGTTTATCTCCGCGCGGATACGGCTGACCACCGGCAGGCAGGAATCAGCGCTGCCGTGCATTATCAGCAGGATCTCCTCGCCGCCCCAGCGGCATGCCGTGTCGGATTCCGGCAGGTTGCGCATTATCGTTTCTGCAACGGAGCGCAGTACAATGTCGCCGCATTCGTGTCCGTAGGTGTCGTTGACCTTCTTAAAGTCGTCGATATCGCCCATTACAATGCAGAAAGGTTCGCTGCAATGTTTCAGTTCGATCAGTTTGGTGTTGAGGCTGTGTCGGTTATAAAGTCCGGTGAGTGCGTCGTGGGTCGCAGTGAAATTCAGACGATCGTTGGTTGCGTTCAGCTTCTTTATAAGGGAGTGTATCTCCAGAATGAACAGGCAGGAGAATCCGAACAGCAGAATAAGGTTGAACACGACATTGACGGCGCGCATTAAGTCTATCTCGCAGCGGGTGAGTTCCCGGCGCGTGGTGTAGTAGACCGGGGTGCTGAGATAATTGATGAGAAGTCCTGCCAACAGCAGTGCAATGGACATAAGCGTGAATATAATGGTCCAGCGCTTGAAAATCTTGTTGCTGCAGGTAAGGAACAGATAGTACAGCACCACCGGGATAGTCATCATTGTATACAGGAAGAAGCAGGTGTCCGCTCCCAGGAACAGCGTGCACAGGAACGCGTGAATACTTATTTCAAAGTACATTGAGCGTATCCACGCAAGGGCGTGCTTTTCGAACGAGTCCTTCTTGCAGTTGGCGCCCATTATTATGTAAAGCGTGACGCTGAACACATTGAACACTACCATCGTGTTCAGCTGTATCACAAGGAAAATCACCAGGAACGTCAAATGCATGAACGCACCGGAAAACGCTGCCGCCATGTATTTCAGCGACTTGTCGATCTTCAGATCAAGAATATCCAATTTCTTTTTTTCTCTGTTCATTTTCACAACTCCAAATCAGTCTTGCCTAACACCAAACTATATCCATGTTTACTATTATAAATCCTTTACGATAAATTTTCAAGGCTAAATTGAAAATTTTTTTAAATACCCCCTTGAAATTTTCAGATAAGTATGATAGAATAAGTACATCGGGTGTGTAATCGATTACCCACCCATTACGGAGAAATCTTTTTACGGAGGATAACACCAATGAAGTATGCAGACGGATTATGGCTGAACAAGCCCGGTTATGGCGTAAACTACGCAACACAGATGTACGAGGTAACAGCAGATGAGACCTCCATCAACGTGCTTGCCACAAATCAGTGGATCGGCAACAGAGGCATGACCCTGGGCGGTCCTGTTCTTGAGATCACATTTACTTCCACACTGGAGAACACGATAAAGGTGTCCATCGACCACTACAAGGGCAGAGTACATAAGACACCGGATTTCCAGCTCAACGAGGACAAGAACTTCAAGCCCGTTATCAAGGAAACTGAGGACGCATTCGAGCTCATTTCCGGCAGCACCAAGGTTGTTGTCGCAAAGGGCGGCGCATGGGATATCAAGTACTACTACAACGACAAGCTGCTCACCAAGGAAGGCTGGCGCACCACCTCCTACATCACCGAGGACCAGTGGAAAACCAACGAGCGCATGGCAAACGACCAGATGAAGCCGTTCTTCTCCCACGATGAGACCGCTGACGGCGCTGTAATGCGTGAGATGCTCAATATCTCCGTCGGCGAGAACCTTTACGGCTTCGGCGAGAAGTTCTCCACCTTCGTAAAGAACGGTCAGACCGTCGAGGTATGGAATAACGATGGCGGCACAAGCTCCGAGCAGAGCTACAAGTCCATTCCGTTCTATGTATCCTCCAGAAACTACGGCGTGTTCGTAAACCACCCCGAGAAGGTAACATTCGAGGTTGCAAGCGAAACAGTTTCCAAGGTTGCTTTCTCCGTTCAGGGCGAGCACCTGGAATACTTTGTTATCGGCGGCGAGAAGCTGACTGACGTGGTTTCCACTTACACCACGCTGACCGGCAAGCCGGCTCTTACTCCGGCGTATACATTCGGTCTGTGGCTGACCACTTCCTTCACCACCAACTACGACGAGGCTACTGTTTCCAGCTTCATCGACGGCATGGCTGAGCGCGATATTCCGCTGGAGGTATTCCACTTCGACTGCTTCTGGATGAAGGAATTCAACTGGTGCGACCTCACCTGGGACAAGAGAATGTTCCCGGATCCCAAGGCTATGCTCGACAGACTGAAGGCAAAGGGTCTGGAGATCTGCGTATGGATCAACTCCTACATCGCACAGCGTTCTTCCATGTTCGACGAGGGCGTTAAGGGCGGATACTTCCTCAAGACCAAGGACGGCAGCGTATGGCAGGGCGATATGTGGCAGCCTGGCATGGCTATCGTGGACTTTACCAACCCGGCTGCATGCGAGTGGTACAAGGGCAAGCTCCGCGCACTCTGCGAGATGGGCGTGAATGCGTTCAAGACCGACTTCGGCGAGCGTATCCCGACCAAGGACGTTGTTTACTACGACGGCAGCGATCCCTACAAGATGCACAACTACTACACCTACCTCTATAACAAGTGCGTATTCGAGGTGCTCGAGGAATTCTACGGCAAGGACAAGGCGTGCCTGTTCGCGCGTTCCGCTACAGTCGGCGGTCAGCAGTTCCCGGTACACTGGGGCGGCGACTGCTTCTCCAACTACGAATCCATGTGGGAGACTCTCCGCGGCGGACTTTCTCTCTGCATGAGCGGCTTCGGCTACTTCAGCCACGACATCTCCGGCTTTGAGGCTCAGGGTACTCCCGACCTCTATAAGAGATGGTGCGCATTCGGACTTATGTCCTCCCACTCCAGACTGCACGGCAACAGCTCCTACCGCGTTCCGTGGAACTTCGACGAGGAGAGCTGCGACGTACTCCGTCACTGGACTAAGCTCAAGGGCAAGCTGATGCCTTACCTCTGGGCACAGGCTCAGAAGACCCACGCTACCGGCGTTCCGATGATGAGAGCAATGGTCATGGAATATTCCGACGATCCTGCTACCCTGTCCCTCGACCGTCAGTACATGCTCGGCGACAACCTGCTGGTTGCCCCGGTATTCAACGAAGAGGGCATCGCGGACTTCTATGTACCTGCCGGCAACTGGACTGATATCCAGAGCGGCAAGGTATACGAGGGCGGCAAGTGGTACTCCACCAAGAACAACTACTTCGAGATGCCTGTCCTGGCTAAGCCGAACAGCATCGTGGCTTACGGTAACTTCGAGCGCGCATTCACCTACGCTTACGGCGACAAGGCAGATATCGTGATCTACCAGCTTGAGGACGGCAAGACCGCTGAAACCAAGATCTACGACGCTGACAGCAACGTAGTCCTGACTGTCAAGGCAGTACGCTCCGGCGATACTATAAAGGTGACCGCCGAGGGCTCCGCAAAGGATTACACCATCAGAAGCGCTGAGGGTCTCAAGATCGAGATGTGATCTTAAACCGACAGTATTCCTCCTCCGGAAACGGGGGAGGATTCTTTTTGCCGCATTTTCTGACAGGAGCGTGCATATCCTGCTACGGGGTGATAGTATGGTGTACAGCTTCAACGACATTCGCTGCAAGGAGATAATCAACGTGCGCAACGGGTGCAGGATAGGATTTCCGGACGACATAGAGTTCGACAGCTGCACGGCGAAGATATGCCGGCTGGTGGTGTTCGGCAGGGCGAAGTTCTTCGGGCTTTTCGGCAGGGAAGAGGATATCTGCATTAAATGGTGCGATATTGAGGTCATCGGCGAGGATACGATACTGGTTTCCTGTGATACGCCGTCAATATCGCCAAGGAAAAAGGGGAAACTATTCGGAAATTTGTTGAAATAGACGGGAAGAAATTTATTGAAAAAAATAACTGAATGTGATATAATATTCAAGTAAGTGTGCGGAATAATATGCACAAATACACACACGGTAATGCCGTTCCGTCGGTGCGCTCACGCGTCCGGAGCGTTCAGCCGTGGAGGAAATCACTTTTATCAACCAAAATCAGGAGGAAAAACAAATGGCAGTAGTATCTATGAAGCAGCTTCTCGAAGCAGGTGTACATTTCGGTCACCAGACAAGAAGATGGAACCCTAAAATGGCTCCCTATATCTTCACTGAGAGAAACGGCATCTACATCATCGACCTGCAGAAGACCGTAAGAAAGCTCGACGAGGCTTACAACTTCATTCACGAAGTAGCTGCTAACGGCGGCGAAGTTCTCTTTGTAGGCACCAAGAAGCAGGCTGCTGATTCCATCAAGGAAGAGGCTACCCGTGCAGGCGCTCACTATGTAAACGCTAGATGGCTGGGTGGTATGATGACCAACTTCAAGACCATCCAGAGAAGAATCGCAAGACTTGAGCAGCTCCACACCATGGAGACAGACGGCACATTCGATCTGCTCCCCAAGAAGGAAGTTATCAAGCTCAACCTCGAGATCGAAAAGCTCGAGAAGTTCCTCGGCGGTATCAAGAACATGAAGAAGCTCCCCGGCGCTCTCTTCGTTGTTGACCCCCGCAAGGAGAAGATCGCAGTAGCTGAGGCTAAGAAGCTCGGTATCCCGGTAGTTGCTATCGTTGATACAAACTGCGACCCCGATGAGATCGACTATGTGATCCCTGGCAACGACGACGCTATCAGAGCTGTAAAGCTGATCGCAGGCGCTATGGCAGACGCTATCATCTCTGCTAAGCAGGGCACTGCAGACGCAGCTGAGGAGCAGGCTGCTCCCGCTGAGGACGCTGAGTAATCCCACATCGGACGATATACGAAATTATATAAAGGAGAACAAAAATGGCTAATATCACAGCAAAAGAAGTTGCAGAGCTGCGTGAAATGACAGGCTGCGGCATGATGGACTGCAAGAGAGCTCTCGTTGAGGCTGACGGCAACAGAGATGAGGCTGTAAAGATCCTCCGTGAGAAGGGCCTTGCTAAGGCTGCCAAGAAGGCTGGCAGAATCGCTGCTGAGGGCGTTGTAAAGGCTAAGGTAAACGGCACTAACGGTGTTCTCGTTGAGATCAACTGCGAGACCGACTTCTGCGCAAAGAGCGACAAGTTCCTCGACCTCGTTGAGACGATCACTGACACTATCCTTGCTAACGATGTTGCTGACGTTGAGGCTCTCAAGAACTGCACTGTCGCTGGCGGTTCCCAGACCGTTGCAGAGTATATGACCGAGAAGATCGCTACTATCGGTGAGAACATGAATATCCGTCGTTTCACAAAGATGACAGGTACTCTGGTTCCCTACATGCACGATGGCGGCAGAATCGGTACTATGGTTAAGCTCGCTACCGACAAGCCCGATGACGCGACTGTTCTCGCTTGCGGCAAGAACGTAGCGCTCCAGATCACCGCTCTGAACGCTCAGTATGTTTCTCAGGCTGATATCCCTGCTGACGTACTGGCTAACGAGAAGGAAGTTCAGTTCGGTCTGGTTAAGACTGAGAATGCTCAGTCCGCTAAGCCCAAGCCCGAGAATGTACTTGAGAAGATCGTTGAGGGTCGTCTCAGAAAGTACTTCGAGGAAGTTTGCCTGCTGGATCAGAAGTACTTCAAGGACGACACAATGTCCATCGGTAAGTATGTAGAGTCCGAGGCTAAGGCTGCCGGCGCTTCCATCAAGGTTGAGTCTTTTGTTCGCTACGAGCGCGGCGAGGGCATCGAGAAGAAGCAGGACGATTTTGCTTCCGAAGTTGCTGCAATGGCAAAGGGCTGATTAAGCTGTAAATATCAAACCGCTGCGGATTTCCGCAGCGGTTTTTTTATTCAGAAAAAGAGCAATAAAAACAAGGCTGCCCGGAAGCAGCCTTGAATTATTTATGCAGGAAGAATTACTTCTTGGTGGTCTTCTTTGCAGCAGCCTTAGGAGCAGGCTTCTTAGCAGCAGGAGCCTTCTTGGCAGCAGGAGCAGCCTTCTTAGAAGCGCCTGTGCCGGAAGCTACGTCCATGTCGTCAGTCCAGCTGTAGAGCTTACGGAGCTCAGCGCCAACCTTCTCAAGCTGGTGCTCGCTCTCAATACGGCGGCAAGCGTTGAAGTGGCTTCTGCCCATCTTGTTCTCGGTGATCCAGTTGCGAGCGAAGGTACCGTCCTGAATCTCGTGGAGAACCTTCTTCATTTCCTTCTTGGTGTCCTCTGTAATGATTCTCTTACCGATCTCGTAGTCGCCGTACTCAGCGGTATCGGAGATGGAGTATCTCATCATGCTGAAGCCGCCCTTGTAGATCAGGTCAACGATCAGCTTCATCTCGTGAATGCACTCGAAGTAAGCGTTCTGGGGATCATAACCAGCCTCAACCAGTGTCTCGAATCCAGCCTTCATCAGGGCAGTAACACCGCCGCAGAGTACGCACTGCTCACCGAACAGGTCGGTCTCAGTTTCGCACTGGAATGTGGTATCAAGCACGCCAGCTCTGGAGCCGCCGATGCCAGCTGCGTAAGCAAGACCGATGTCGTGTGCTCTGCCGGAAGCGTCCTGATATACAGCGATCAGGCAGGGAACACCTCTGCCGATCTGGTACTCGGAACGTACAGTGTGGCCCGGGCCCTTAGGAGCGATCATGATAACGTCAACGTCAGCCGGGGGAACGATCTGACCAAAGTGAATATTGAAGCCGTGAGCGAAAGCAAGAGTCTTGCCGGCAGTGAGGTTCGGAGCGATGCTCTGCTTGTAGAGATCAGCCTGTCTCTCATCGTTGATGAGGATCATGATGATGTCTGCCTTCTTAGCAGCCTCAGCAGCAGTGTAAACCTTGAAGCCTGCGTCCTCAGCCTTCTTCCAGCTCTTGGAGCCTTCGTAAAGACCGATGATAACGTTAACGCCGCTATCCTTGAGGTTAAGAGCGTGTGCGTGACCCTGGCTTCCGTAGCCGATTATAGCAACGGTCTTGCCGTCCAGCAGGGACAGGTTGCAGTCTTCCTGATGATAAATCTGTGCCATTGTTTTGTATCTCCTTTTGAAGAATTAATATACGACGCCTTTTGAGCGAGGTTATACGGTCATACTCTTACAGCGGCTTCGCCCTTCTGCATCGCGATGGTTCCGGTGCGGACTACTTCCTTTATGCCGTAAGGTCTGAGCAGCTCCTCGTATGTATCGAGATTCTGCTTCGTGTCGGACAGTTCAATCGTCATAGAGTTAGGGGAGATGTCCGAGATCTTCCCCTTGGCAATCTCAGCAATGCTGATAAGTTCCGCGCGCTGCTTCTGTGTGCAGCTGACCTTGATGAGCACAAGCTCACGGGTCACGGCGGAATCGTTATGCAGGGTCTTGACCTTGATAACGTCTATCAGCTTGTTCAGCTGTTTTTCTATCTGTTCAAGCGTGTATGCGCTGCCGTCTGCGACGATGGTTATTCTGGAAACCTTCTCGTCGTCGGTCACGCCTACCGCAAGGCTGTCAATGTTGAATCCGCGGCGTGCGAACAATCCTGCGACCCTCGCAAGAACGCCTGCATGGTTCTCTACCAGTACTGATATTGTATGCTTCATGCCTGCACCCCCGTCATAGAATCGTCTTTTCGAAGTCCTCGACAGCCACCTCAAGGAGGAAAGGCTTATCGGAGTTCATCATGCGCTGTATGGCGGAATCCATCTTGTCAGTGCTGTCCACCAGCTCGTTTTCGATCCCGTAGGCGTCCGCAAGTTTCGTGAAGCAGGGGCTGCCGTCAATAGAAACAGCCATCAGCCGGTTGTCGTATGCCTTTTCCTGGAGTTCACGGACCATGCCGAGGTAGTTGTTCCGCATCACGACGATCTTGACTGCGACATCATGCTGTACTGCGGTCGCAAGCTCCATCATCTGCATCTGGAAGGATCCATCGCCGCAGACCGCAACGACCTGTCTTGAGGGATCCGCGAGCTTTGCGCCTATCGCCGCCGGGACTGAATATCCCATGGTGCCCATACCGCCGGAGGTGAGGAACCGCCCACCGTTGATGGTGATATTGCGTGCAGTCCATATTTGGTTCTGACCAACGTCGGCAACGACGACTGCGTCGTCCGGGAGGTACTTGTCCAGGGTCCTGATGAACTCCTTGGGATTCACGAATCCGGCAGGAGCAGGCTGCATTGCCTTATCCTCGCGGTAGCCGTCGAGCCACTGCTTCCAGTCGGAGTGTTCCCCGGCGCTCACTGCTTCGAGGAGCTGTCCCAGAACCAGCGTCAGGTCGCCAACGATCGGGATATCAACATCAAGATTCTTGCCGATCTCGGCAGGGTCGATATCAACGTGGATAACTGTGAGATCGTCGCGCTGCTCCATTGCGGCAATTGCGCGGTCGCCGACTCTTGCTCCAAGAAGCACCAGGGTGTCGCAGGAGTTCACAGCGGTGTTAGCCGCCTTGCAGCCGTGCATTCCGAGCATTCCGTAGAACAGCGGAGAATTGGTGGGCATAGCGCCGAGTCCCATCATGGTGGAAACCACGGGGATATCGGTGTGCTCCGCAAACTTCCGCATGAGATTTACGGCGTCGCCGGTGAAGAGTCCGCCGCCGGCAAGTATCAGCGGTTTCTTTGCGGAAGCGAGCTGGACCGCGGCGCGCTTTATCTGGTTGCCGTTGCCGGTGCTGCTGGGACGGTAGCTGCGGATATCAACGGTGTCGGGATACTCGAAGTCGATCTCGGCCTTCTGCACGTCGAAGGGCACGTCGATAAGAACCGGACCGCGTCTGCCGGTGCCGGCTATGTAGAAAGCCCTCTTGAACACCTCGGCGGTGTCCTCGGGGCGCTTCAGCAGGTAGCTGTGCTTTACGAAAGGCTCGGCGGAACCTGTGATATCCGCCTCCTGGAAAACGTCGCGGCCGATCTGGTCGGAGTTCACCTGACCGGTGATAACGACCATCGGAACGGAGTCCATATAGGCGGTCGCGATGGCGGTGATGAGGTTCAGTGCGCCAGGACCGCTGGTGGCGATAGCAACGGCAGGCTTTCCGGTTATCCGCGCGTAGCCGCTGGCAGCGTGGCCGCCGTTGACCTCGTGGCGGACGAGGATATGCCGAATATCTGTCTTGTATAATTCATCGTAGAAAGGGCAGATAGCCGCGCCGGGATATCCGAAAACCGTGGAAATTCCCTCGGCGGCAAGGCATTCTGTCATCGCCTTTGCTACAGTCATTCGAACAGTACTCAATGCTTGGAACATTCCTTTCATACGCTGCACACATCGCAGCGCACAGTGGATTAATATTATCGATACGCTATTATTATATCAAACATCAGTGGTATTGTCAAGAGAAATATACGATTTTTATGCGCATTACGCTGCTTTTTGTGGTTAGGTGGGGACAACAGCAAGAAAGCCCGGCAATATTCTGTCGGGCGCAGACCGTCGAAAAATCCCCTAAAGGGGCTTTTACGCCGAACATCCCAGCTGCGCGCACGTCTTGGCGGCTTTGCCGCCAACTCGCACACTTGCTGGGATAGAAGTGTTTTTTCCCCCGGGAAACCCGTGGCAAAAAACTGATTTAAAAAGCCCACTTCGTGGGCAAAAATTGCTTTTTCGACAAACTCAGCCCGGCAATATTCTGCCGGGCGCCGTGATTATTTTCTTGTGAGTTTTCTGTAGCGTTCCAGGGGCTTGAGCCATTTTTCATGCTCCTGCGGCTGGAATTTCTGCGTCATTCCGGAGTTTATGATCATTCTCCGGGCGGCGGAAACATCACTTATCTCTCCCAGTGCGATCAGTGTGGAGATCGCATTGCCGAGCGCTGTGGCTTCGGTGGGACCTGCCACCGCCGGTATTCCTGCGGCGTCCGACGTCAGCTGGCACAGCAGCTTGTCCTTGGTGCCGCCGCCGATCATGTTAATCTCGCGGAACGTATGTCCGGTAAGCTCCGATATCTCGCCGAGGGTCAGTGCGAATTCACACGCCAGGCTCTGGTATATGCACCGCATGATCTGCCCGGGAGTTTCCGGAACCGGCTGCGCAGTCCTGCGGCAGTATTCCTGTATCTTGAGCGGCATATCGTCCGGAGCCGCGAAATCCGGCGCGTTGGGGTCGATGAAGCTGACGAAAGGATCGCTTTCCCTCGCCATTGCTTCCAGGTCCGCGAAGCTGTATCCCGAGCACTGGGTGGAATTATACCAGCGGCGCGTTTCCTGGATAAGCCACAGTCCCATGATGTTCTTGAGCAGGGTAGTGGTGCCGCTGCTTCCTGCCTCGTTGGTGAGTCCCATCTTCAGCGCTTTTTCGGAAACCAGCGGTCGGCGAAGCTCCGTGCCGAAAAGAGTCCAGGTTCCGCAGCTGAGGAAGGCGAAATGCTCCTCCTCCGTGGGAACTGCCATCACCGCCGATGCGGTGTCGTGGGAGGCGCAGGCGTATACCGGCACCGGCTCCATGCGGAATTCCTCCGCAAGCTCCTGCTTCAGATCTCCGTACCTCTCCCCGGGCTGTATAAGCGGCGCGAATATGCGCTTCGGGATTCCTATCGCTTCAATGAGCTGCAAATTCCACCCCCGTGCTTTCTGGTCGATGAGCTGGGTCGTGGTGGCTTCCGTGAACTCGCTGCGGCATTCCCCGGTAAGAAAATATGCGAACAGATCCGGCATCATCAGCATTTTCTCCGCGCGGAATATCGTGTTCTTCTCGTGCTTCACGAGGTAGTGCAGCTGGAACAGCGTGTTGATGTTCATGGACTGTATTCCGCTCTGCTCGAACAGCTTTTCCTCCGGAATACGGGAACAGACCTCCTCCACCATGCCCTCGGTGCGGCTGTCGCGGTAGTGCACCGGCTTTTCCAGCAGATTCCCGTCCTGACCGATAAGCCCGAAATCCACGCCCCAGGTATCAACGCTGATGGCGTCGAATCCTCCGTTGAACACGCCGAAGCTGATCGCGATCTTCATCTGCTCCCACAGCTCGTCGATGTCCCAGCGGAGGTGCCCGTTTTCAGTCACGGGGACGTTCGGGAAGCGGTGAATCTCCTCAAGCTCAAATCCGCCGTCCCTGACGCGGCAGAGCATTGCCCTCGCGCTGGAGGCTCCGAAATCGAATACTAATACGGTCTTAGACATAAAAAACTCCTGTTGTCAGATCTTCTTTTCAAGGCAGACGAGCTGCACGCCGGGGAGCCCGTTGAATGTGCATGGAACTATCCCGGCTTCGCGCCAGCCGTGCTTCGCGTACATCGCCCGGGCGGCGGAATTCCGCTCGTTGGTGTCAATTCGCAGGACGTGGCAGCCGCGCTCCAGCGCGTAGTTCTCGTAGAACTCCAGGAACGCCCTGGCATAGCCGCGTCCGTTTGCGGAAGGCTCAACCACCAGCGTGTGGAGCACCCACACCTCATCGTCAGCGGCTTTGTAGAGCCATTCTGCGTCAGCATACTCCGGCACCTGCCGCTGATTTATCCGCCCTGCCGCGAGGATTTTTCCGCCGTCCTCCAGCACGAACAGGTCGCCCAGGGAAACCGCGGTTTCAGCGGTAGCGCGGATCGGGTATATTCCGCGCTGCCAGCCGATCGTCATTGTTCCTGCTTCCTCGCAGTCGTGGATATGGTCGTATATCTGTGTTACGGCGTCTATATCCTGTGTTGTCGCTTTTCTTATGTTCATTGTGCTCTACGGATTCAGTGATACTTGCGGTATCCCGGGTGTCTGATGGGGAAACTCTTTCCGATCTCGCAGCACTCCTGAATCTTGTCCATCGGAAGATCCTTTGCGCCGCCCAGCTGACGTGCCACAAGGCTCACCTTTGCGAAGTGCTCGAGGGTTTCCATGCGGTAGTACGCCTGGGTGATATCGACGCCAACAGTGAGTGCGCCGTGGTTCTCCATGAGTATCGTGTCGTGGTTCTCAAGGTAGGGTACTATGCTGTCAGCCACACCGACGGAGCCGGGGGTGTCATAGGGCGCGATCGGCACGCTGCCCAGGAAGATTATTGCTTCCGGCATTGTGTAGTCGTCCAGCGGAATGTGGGCGATGGCGAATCCGGTGGCTGTCGGGGGGTGAGCGTGCACCACGGCGTTGACCTCGGGACGCGCGGCGTAGCAGCGCAGATGTACCTTGAACTCGCTGGTAGGCTTGTATCCGGGCAGCTGAGCAGGTTCAACGACCTCGTTGTCGGCGTTCATCTTGATGAGCATTTCGGGCTTCAGCAGAGCCTTACTGGTTCCGGTTGGGGTGGTGATGAAGTTGCCGTCGGGGAGTCTTGCAGAGATATTGCCGTCGTTTGCGGCAACGAATCCGAGCTGCCACAGTTTGTGGCCGACATCACATATTGCTTCCTTGATTTCCTGTTCGGTCATGGTGTTTTCCTTCCTGTATCCGGGCGGAACTGCGCCCATATTTTCCGGCTGTTAATGCCGCTGATTTTATTCTACCATTTATCAGGCGAAAAGTAAAGCAGATTATTTCCAGTTTCTTTTGTGCAAAATAGCCAAAAATGCGCCGCTGTATTTTTTATCGGGAGTGCCTTTTAACGGCTTGTAATATTCAGACTTTTGTAGTATAATGTTTACATGGTTCGTTGTACCCGGCGGTTAAGACTGCCTTGACGGTACGACATTCCGCTCCCGGTTTCGGGGAGCGGTTCAGTACAGGGAACCTCTAAAAACCGGTTTGAAAAGGGAAAATGGGTAGAGTGCGCCGAATGCGATGAAAGCCGACGAAGTAAGGCTGTATGCCTTACGAGGAGGTTTGAAGAAGCAGGCGGTGTGCTATACACATTTTTACTCAAACAAGGTTTTTAGAGGTGACCTACAGTAATTACGGGGGTGTGCTAGGTGAGTGGCAACAGTGTGAAATGGATACCTCTCGGCGGCATGGGGCTGTCGGCGGCTAATCTTGCGCCTGCGGAAAAGCTGCGCAGATTCGGCTTTTCGCTGATGTGCTGCGAGTTCGGCTCAGAAAAGCTGACCAAGGCGGGCATATGCATATATGATGTTCTCGCTGAAAAGGAAACACCGAATATCCTGCTGATAACGTCCAGACGCGTTATTTACGGCTGGTACAGGATCCTTATGACCGGTATCGGCGCGGATTTCAAGGTGGTTTCCGGCGCTGAAAATGAGATAGTTTTCTTTTCGGAGGGCAGTTCCAATCTTTATCTTATGCCGTCCGATATTCTTGAAAGCCCCAACGGGCTGAAGTCCAAGATCCCTGCGGATTTCCAGTGGGATCTCATCATCATTGACGATGAACAGAATACCGATGTGCCGGATTACAGGCACTGGCAGGACAGCATTCCGTGGAAAACCGAGCGGCTGCTCGTCATGACCCAGTTCCCGGCGAGGCACGCACAGGACAGGGCTGCGCTGATTTCCCTGGTGAAAGGGCTGCTTGCCGACGAGGAGCTTCACGAGGCGGCAGACGGGATCTCCTTCGGGACTGACGAGCTTCCCCTCAGCGCGGATTCTCCCGTGCTCGAGGCTGGCGACAGGCGTATCTACGCCGGAGGTATCCAGCGTAACGTGGAGTTCGTGGATTACTCCATCGACAGCGAGTTCCTGGCGGGCGTTCGCCGCCGAATCGATATAAGGACCGGACTGCCGAGCTACAAGTACGGCGGCGCGGTCTTTGAGGAATACGATGTTGACGAGCTGAAGAATACCCTCAAGAAACCGGTGTACACTCCCTCCGATGTGGCGGAGTTGCGTGCTGTGGACAAGAAACTGGACGAGTTCCTGAAGCTCACCGACAGGATCTCTGCGGAGGAAAGCGACCGCGCGATCGTTTACTGCTGCGACAAGAACACCATGGAATACCTGAGAAAGGTGCTCTGCGCAGTGTATTCCGACGGCACGGTAAAGACTGCAAGGGGAGAGCTGTTCAGCAACCGGGATATCCTCAGGAAGCTCCGGGTGGACGACAGAACGGTTTATCCCAAGTTTGTGCTTTCGCTGGACGACATTGGCGCAGTAGGCGACGGACTTGACCGTATCACATATGTAATCAACTATGAGCTTCCCGGCTCGCCGGCGCTTCTGGAGCGCCGCATGACGCGCCACGGCGCGAAGCACGAGAGCGAGAGGCACTTCGTGATATTCCGGGACAGCAACGGGCTGTTCGACAGCAGAATGCTCAGCAGAGTGCTGTACGCGGCGCTTCCGGACGCGTTCTGCGGAAATATTCCGGGCAGGAATATCCTGATGGATTCCGCAGACAAGGCGGGTTTCATCGCGGACCTCATCGCGGATCTGAAGTACACCGAGAGCTATTCCAGCGAGGTGGACAACTGCTACGACCTCATCAAGAAGTTCAAGGGCGAATACGAGCTTGTGGGTGCGGCAAATATCGGCAATTCCAAGCAGCTGGCGGAGTTCTCCGGGAAACTGCTTGAAAAGGTGTGCAGATTCTACGGCGTGAGCAGGGATTCCTCCAGGGAGGACGTTGCGGCAGCCGTTGACAAGCTGACCGGATTATGCGTGGTGAACGACGGTGTGATGAGCGCAGTTCCGGCGGATATCCTTGAAAAGACTGCCGCCAGCCTTGACGCGGATCCCTCCGCGCAGCCCTTCGGCGAGGAGGCTGTCGCAGGACTTGCAGAGGCGCACAAGCGTATCGACGAACTGCACAGCGGCGCGAACTACCACCTTATGATAAAGAACGACATACAGTCCCTCAACGACTGCATTCAGTACCCGGTGCTGTACGGCGTATGGCGCTACAGGGTGCGTGAGCAGGACAGCGTTCGCTCGTTCAGGGATTTCATAAAGATCTATAACGACGGTATCTGACCGTTTGGCAAAGGTAATTATCTGTAACGCCCTTCCTCACCGCACGGGGCAGGGCGCAGTCAGAAAGTGCGGAGAAACGGGGCGTATTTATGAGCGAAAACAACGAGCAGGTCGAAAAGCTCCTTGGTGACTTCTTTGAGCGCCACACTGCCGGCGACAGGGAGGGCATGAACCAGGTACTCCAGAAGATCCAGACGATGCTCTATTCCGGCGAGGTTGACAGTACGCCGTTCAAGGATTACTTCAACAACATGTATACGGGCAGAAGCGCGATAAATGTCGCTGGAATGGTGAACGACTACCCCAGGGAGTCCATCATCAGAGAGCTTCTTCAGAACGTATTCGGCTGCGACTACGAAGAGAACGACATCAAGGTGATGATCGAGTTCCTGGACGAGGGACAGGTCAAGCTGACATACAACGAAACGGGATTCTCGCTTGAGCAGGTATTCTACTACCTCTCCGTCGGCAGAAACGACGGCAACAAGGAGCGCGAGGGACGTTTCGGTCTTGGTGCGAAGAGCGTGTTCGCGAATGTTGACTGGTTCAAGATGCGTTCGAATAACTACTCCCTGCGTGTGGTAAACGACGGCGGCACCCTCAAGGTGCGCGAGCTTGAGCTTACCGCGCCGCAGTTCAAGCACACTGAGATCGTGTTCGCACTGGACGAGGAGGATCAGAAGAAGCTGCACCACAACCTGGTGACCATGACCTCTGAGAAGGGCGACTACATGAACATGGTCGATCTGTGCTTTGCGTTCATCAGGAAGAAGCATCTCAAGGCGACCGACGAGCAGGAAACTCCATCCAGGACCTTCAATATCGCGATCATTTCCTTCGGCAAGCCCGAGGTCGTGTATAAGATCCAGGAGCACCGCCGCGACGAGAACGATCTCCCGAAGATACGGTTCAGCGAGAACGGCAAATCCGTTGCGGACTTTATCCACATGGAGGAGAACGGATTCGTTTACCTTATTCCGTTCGCAATTTCCGGCGCGAAGCGTGAAGCGGCGAAGGTGCTGATGAGCAAGTACAATTACTTCTCCACCTTTGAGCTGACCGGTCTTGTCAAGGCAAGCAGGCAGGATTTCTTACAGGAGCAGCTGTCCGCTTTCTTCGTCAGCGTTCCGAACAGATACATCACCAACAACCGTGCCGGAATCCGTCACGACTGCATTGAGGAGGTTTCCACCGAGATCGAGGAGGATATCCTGGATATCGTGGACGAATACAGAAAGCTGTTCGTGCTCCAGCTGACCAAGCGTCCGGATAATCCCGAGCGCTACATGCTGCGCCCGGCACAGTATGTGTTCGAGTTCTTCTATAATTACATATCCACAAGTTCCCTGGTGAGAGGACTCCGGGAGAAGTTCGCCGAGAGCATTTCGGTCAAGTTCCCGGACCGCGACGAGCCGGTTCCGTTCCCGGAGCTGCGCGAGCGCGGATACTTCACTGAGAGGGCGGATACCGACATCGAGGCTCACGACAGCGGCGAGGCGGCGCAGATGCTGCTTTCCGAGCTTGCCCAGATGCAGGAGTGGTACGGCGAGGACGGCGACCGCGTATTCGTGGCGAAGTACGACTGGTATCGCCAGGAAACCAACGAAAAGGGCACCGAGTACGCCTACTCGTTCCGCCAGGACGGTCAGGACTACCTGATGTGCTCCGACAAGAACCGCAATATAAAGGATTACGGTCTGTCCGAGGGCTTCATGAACATCATCAGCCTGAAGCTGAAGAACTGCATCGTGAACGGCGCAGTCGCTGATGAGAACGCCCTTGAGGAGGCGTTCCGGGTTATCGACGAGATGTTCGGCGAAAGCTACCGGATCGACATGAAGTACTTCCAGTTCATCATCACGTCCGGCGGCAGCGAGATACATTTCGAAATATCCAAGATACAGATAAACAACCTCAAGAAGGCGATGGACGTTATCCAGCGGCACGAGATGCGCTTCGAGAGCCACCAGATATACAACCAGGTCATCACGCTGCTGGTGAACTCCTTCACCAACGGCAAGGACACCATGACGTTCCTGCGCGAGATCAAGAGCCAGGGCGGCGAGGTAACGCTGGCGCTGGATATCAACAAGCGCTACCGCTTCTCCGCTTACGGAAAGCAGTTCATGATCCCACCGAACATCAGCAACACCGATCTTCTGGAGATTGTCGGCGATGTTTACATGCTCATCGAGAGCGGAATGTTCAATGGGCGTGTGTTCGACTTCCCGTATAATCCCGGCAGGTACGACTACGACGCCGAGGAGATACTCACGGTGCTGCCCTCTATCGGCAACGCCGAGGCGGCTGCAGACAAGATCTCGAGAACTTACACCTGCGACCTTGGATTAAGCCGAGTTGCTCTGCTGGACGAGAACGGAAAGATACTCCGTATCATCGACCCCGTGGACGGAATTCCGGCGGATCTGGAGTCCAAAACCGCAAAGTACGTTGTGCTGCGCGACGGACTGAACAAGCCGCAGTTCGCAAAGTACATCGAGTTCATTCTCACCGGCAAGGTCGGCGGTGCGCTGGCTGCGCTGTATTCCAGCTCCGAGGAGCCTAACCTGGTGCTCGTGGACCAGATCCCGTATTATTACAAGCCGATCCCCACGATCCAGCACCGCGAGTTTGAGTATCTGCGCGGCGAGGTAAGGCGCATTGCAGGTATCAAGGATCCCAGGCTGTACAAGAACTACTTCGCCCGGGACATCAACGCCAAGCTGTACGGCTACGGCGCTTCCTGCCCGTGCTGCGGATACGAGTCCAACATGATCAACAGCTTTATCCTGAAGGATTTCTCGATAGGTCTGCTGAACGATGAGGGCAAGGAGCAGAAATTCCGCTTCTCTCTGTACCTCTGCGCGAATGATTCCTACGCTGCCGGCGGCTGGATAATCGACGATGTTTCCATCGGCGGAATGTCCCCGTTCCTGTGGCTGGAGGAGGTCTCCCAGATAGACTATATCCCTCCGGAGTTCCTCTACTGCCGTATAAAGTACCGTCCGCAGGTGACCTACGATATCTGCGAGGCTGGCTCCGGCGAGGAAACAGGTTCCGGCAATGTATACGACGGCGCCCAGGAAGTACTCGACTTCGTGCTTTCGCCAATGATGGCGGCAAAGTGGTTCGAGGAAAACCAGAAGTAATTAATACATTATCCCCTTTTCCTGCCGGAAAGGGGATAATTTTTATGTTTAATTAATGTGACACGGTTTTTTACAGACACGAGATCCCATGCTGTATACTATATCATATAAGGTACCTCTGTGCTCCGGAATCGGAGGATATGTGCCGCACGGAATATGCACCAGGAAATGGTGTGCAGAATGTGAGGTCAATAATATGAAAATCGGCAGGTTAATCGCAGCAGCGGCCGGGGTCGCAGTACTGGCGTCAACGTTGGCGCTGACAGGGTGCAGCAACGATAATGAGAAGTACGTTAATGTATACACGGTGGAGGGCGGAAATCCCCTTGGCAGGCTTAGCTACAGCAATGAGGGCGGCAGCATATCCGTCTATGATCTGGAGCTTTCCACGCTGGGAGTAATGCTCCCGGATGAGCTGGATGGCGAGCCGGTGGTTGCAATCAGCGGCAGCGCGCTTAGCTCCAGTTCCGGAATTACGGTGGCGGTCCTCCCGGATTCCATGGTCAAGGTCAGCGACGGCGCATTCACGAGCATGAGCAAGGTGTATTGCAGCAATCCCGATAATATCCAGGCTGGTTCCGCGGCGTTCACCGGCGGAATGTGGTTCTCCACAGGATTCACCGACGACGGCAGTATACACTTCTGTGACGGCGAATACAGCTATACCGAAACCGAGGGTGGAATTGAAATCACCGGATTCAAGCCCAGGGCGGATCTGCTGTTCCCGGACGAGCTGAACGGCGCCGTGTCAATCGAAGACTACGCGTTCTGCAATAAGGGCATACTCACCAGTATCAGCAACATTCCGCAGGCGGTGACCAGGATAGGCGATCGCGCATTCTACAACTGCACGAACCTCCGCAGCGTTACCTTTGCCGGCGAGAGCGCGGAGGAGGGAGTTGCGAACCTTTCCACCGTTACTGAAGTCGGTGACTGGGCTTTCGGCGGCTGTGAAGATCTCACATCGGTCAGAATGTCCGACGACATGAGGACCATCGGCGAGGGAGCTTTCTCCAGGTGCTCGTTCACTGACGTGAGCATTCCGGCAAGCGTGACCAGCATAGGAACCTACGCTTTCGACAACTGCGGCGACCTTCAGAACATCAGCATTGCCGAGGGCAACAGGAAGTACGTCGATGTTGACGGCGTACTCTACACTCTCAACCAGAAGGAAGTCCTGAAGTTTCCGGAGGGCAGAACGGGCACATATGAGATCCCGTACGGAGTGCAGACCATCGGCGCTGCCGCGTTCCGTGGCTGTGGGGATTACCAGGTGGTTGTCCCGAAGAGCGTGAAGTACATCGACAGCCGCGCGTTCATCGGCGACGGCGACAAGAAGAACAACCAGCCCACAAAGATCTACATGCCGGCTTCCGCCGAGGTGGATACACCGGTGCTGTCAAATATGCTGACAGTGGATTTCCCGACGTTCAACAGTCTGAGGGGCTGACAAAGCAAATAAGTAATGGGAGGGCAATTATTGCCCTCCCGTTTTGTTTACAGTATCATGATTATCTTTCCGGCGCTGTCGGTGGTGTATTCAATTTTCGGGCGGCGCAGGCAGTATCCGCTGGAATCCCTCTCGGCGGTCCACAGCATGTGATTTATCGTCAGCATGTCCTGGGCTCCGTATCCATTCGGGACAAGGGAGAAGTATCCGAGATAGCGCTCCGGATTTTCCGCCTTTGTGATAACGGTCATGTCCTCGCCGTCAACGACGTCGTTGACATCCGCCGTGGGGTCGATCTCGTACCACTCGTTGCCGATGTATACCGCCACCCACATGTGGGAAGCGCCGTCGTTCTCAATGCTCACCGCAGGAATTTTCTGCGCCCGGCACATCGTTATCAGCACGTTCGCAAAATCCCAGCAGACGCCGACATGGGTGCTGTACATGTTGTAGGTCCCGGTCCAGTCGCCGTAGTGCACCTCGCGCCTTTCGCCGAGCACGTCAGCCATGTAGTTGTCGTAGGCGAGATTATCGCTGAGCCAGTCGTAGATCGTCAGGAGCTTCCTGCCGTCGGTCCAGTCCGGACGGGTGATCTCGGAGGAAAGCTGTATCCACAGGTCGGTGTCGCATCGGTAGCTTTCGTCGTAGGGATAACGCGGATATGTAAGCCGCATTGTTTCGTAGCTGTTCCCGGGCTTGACCTCAAATAACTCTATCAGGTCGTAGAGCCTTTTCCGGCGCTCTGTATGCAGCTTTGCGGAGTCCTTGTCGCCGCTCACGGTGCAGAACATGGAATCCCCACCATCGGTATAGAACGCGAGGAATGCGCTGCTGCCGTCGGAAAGCTCCGCCTTTATGTAGTAAAGTCCGGCGTCCAGTTCCTTGGTGTTGATGGTGATTGCCTTTTCTTTGAGCAATATATCTCGGGAGGAGCTGTCGTTTATCAGCTGCGCACTCTTTACGGTGACTCCGCCGAGGTCGTAGTCGTAGAACCAGTATGAAAGCTGAGTGCTGGAAAGCTCGCCTTTCAGTCCGTAATACATCTCGGCGTCGCGGTAGGTGCCGTCCTTTCCGAATCCGCAGGCGGCGGAGTACCGGAAGTCGAACAGCCACGGGTCATTGCCGTCAATACGCAGATTGTCGGTGGTGCAGGGGTATTCCGCCAGGGTGAACCTCTCCGGCTCCTCGGCGAGGGTGGGCGGAAGCTCCGGTTCCGCCGCGGTCTGCAATGCAGCCTGGGTCTGCACGGAGGTTACCTCCGGGGACTGTTCCCCGGGAGCCTGGCAGCCGGAGAGTAGGATACCGGCTGCGAGCAGGGTGGTTAGCGCCAGCTTTTTCATAAGCAATCTCCTGTTATTCCTCGTTTGTGAATGAAGGTATCTGCTGGGTTATGCAGTGGATATTTCCGCCGCCGATCAGGATATCCCGGGCGTAAACCGGGATTACTTCCCGGTCCGGGAAAAGCTCCTGGAGCTTCTGCCGGGCAGGCTCGTCGGCAGGGTCGCCGAAGAACGGCATTACCACCGCTCCGTTGGAAATATAGAAGTTTACGTAGCTTGCCGCCAGGCGCTCGCCGGGAGTGCGCGTCGGCTCGAAATCCATCGTGTCCAGACCGTCGCATTCGTCAGCGGTAATTGTGACAGGCTTCGGAAGGTACAGCTTGTGCACCTTTATTCTGCGCCCCCTGGCGTCGGTGGAGTTCTCCAGGATCTCCAGGCAGGAGCGCGACATTTCGTACTGTGGGTCGGAGGTGTCGTCAGTCCACGCGAGGACCACCTCTCCGGGCTTCACGAAGGCGCAGATGTTGTCAACGTGCTCGTTCGTTTCGTCGTTATAGATTCCGCGGTCCAGCCAGATCACCTTTTCGGCGCCCAGGTATTCCAGCAGCTTTTCCTCTATCTGCTGCTGCGACATGTCGGGATTCCTCCCGGCGCTGAGCAGGCACGCCTTTGTGGTGAGTATCGTGCCCTCGCCGTCGGAGTGTATCGAGCCGCCCTCCAGTACGAATCCGGAGGCGTCGTACATGTCCTTGTCGTAGAGGTCGCAGAGTTTCCGCGCCATTCTGTCGTCAAGGTCCCAGGGAAAATACAGCCCGTCCACCAGACCGCCCCAGGCGTTGAAGCTCCAGTTCACGCCGCGGATAACGGAGCCGTTCGTGACGAACGTGGGGGCGTAATCCCTCGCCCAGCTGTCGTTGCTGGACATCTCCACCACGCGGATATGCGGCGGCAGCATTCTGCGCGCATTCTCGTACTGCTTCGCGCTGGCGCAGACGGTGACCTGCTCGCTCCTGGCGATAGCGGTGCAGACCTGCACGAAAGCCTTCCGGGCGGCGTAGGCGCCGTACTGCCAGGAATCCGAGCGCTCCGGGAATATCAGAATGCAGCCGTAGTGCGGCGAGAATTCCGCCGGCATGTGGAATCCGTCCTGCTTCGGGGTTGTGTCAAGTACTCTCATGCGGTCACCTCTCGGTTATCTTTCCGTACATCTCGGGGCGTCTGTCGCGGAATACTCCCCAGCTGAGCCGCATGTCGCGCAGTTCATCCAGGTCGAAGCTGTGGGTGAGCACCGCGTCGGAAGTGCGGTCGGCGCACTCCACCAGCGCGCCGGTATTATCGGCGATGAAGCTGCTGCCGTAGAATGTCAGCGCCGAGGACTGATTCTGGTTCTCGCTGTCCGGTGTGACGGTTTCGGTGCCGGTGCGGTTCGCGGCGATCACCGGAACGAGGTTTGCCGCCGCATGTCCCTGCATGCAGCGCTGCCAGTGGGGCATGCTGTCACATTCCAGAACAGGCTCGGAGCCTATCGCGGTGGGGTAGAGAAGTACTTCGGCACCCATCAGCGCCATGCAGCGCGCCGCTTCCGGGAACCACTGATCCCAGCAGATACCTACGCCGATCTTTCCGAACCTGGTGTCCCAGACCTTGAATCCGGTGCCGCCGGGGGTGAAGTAGAACTTCTCCTGGTAGAAGTGATCGTCCGGGATATGGGTCTTGCGGTAGACTCCCAGCACGGAACCGTCCGCGTCGATCATGGCAATGCTGTTGTAGAGCACGTTACCGTCCTGCTCGTAGAAGCTTATCGGCATTGCGACATTAAGCTCCGCCGCGACTCTGCGGAAGTGCTGCACCGCCGGATTCTCCTCCACGGGCATGGCAAGCCTGTAGCTGTCGTAGCGGCGTTCCTGGCAGAAATACCAGTTCTCGAAAAGCTCCGGCAGGAGTATCACGTTCGCGCCCTTTGCGGCGGCTTCCCGGACAAGCTCCTCTGCCTTCCTGATGGATTTTTCCGGCGTGTCCGGAACGGACATCTGTATTGCTGAAACTGTGATTTTACGCATAATGACTCCTTTTTACAGCGCGAAAACAGCGCCGTATAGTACGACGCTGTCCGTGAATATTAAGCGCCCTGCGCTTATTATAGCATAGTAACTAATTCCTGTCAAGTCAGCCGAAATAAACCACGTTTTCACGCTGGGGAGTGTACAGCCTGTCGGCGATGTAGGATGTCAGGTCGCTTCCGCTCTTGGTGAATTCCAGTGAATAGTCGCTGGAGAGGTCGCCGGTGGTGTCGAAGTTCGCGGAGCAGTCCGCCTTATAGCCGCTGGTGATTTTGTTCTGGAGGGAGGTGAAATCCCGGGCGGAAACATCGGCGTAGGCACCGTTGACAAGGGAACCGGTGTAGGTTATCTCCTCGCCGTGCTTGTGGCTCTCGAAGCTGCCGAGCAGGCTGAGCTCCTTCTTGCCGATCTGGTAGTAGTCGTCGATTATCGCAAGGCTGGTGGCGCCGTTGGTGCCGGATATGAAGGACTGCGTGCTGGTGCTGTGAAGAATGTAGTCCGAACCGTTCTTCAGTACAGTCAGCTCAAGACCGCAGCTGCCGGAGCCGATCTCGGTCACCTTTCCACCGGCAAGGCGGTAGAATACTGCCTGGTTGGACTGGTAGGAGGGATAGATCATCGCAGCCAGCCAGCTTCCGTCGCTCATTTCATAGGTGAACACGGAAACTTCCGGTCTAACCATGCCGGACTGCTCCGCGCTGATGGTCTTCCACTTCTTCAGGAATGCCGCCGTCAGCTTTTCGCTGTAGTTGGTGACGGGGTCCTTGAGGTCGGCGGTGACGAATATCTTGGTCAGCGGAGCCTCGCCTATGCAGGTTATCTTTCCGTCCATGAACGAGAACTCGATACTGCTTCCGTTGTCGAACAGTATCTGGGTGTGCTCGCTGGGGCTGCCGGCAGGGAATTCGTCCCGGGTGTAGTAGTCAACGTCCACCATGGTGAGGGCGATCGCCGCAGATATCTTCTCGGAATTTATCACAACATCGCCGGCGTCCCGGGTGGTGTTTATTCCGGAAACCGCCTTCGGCAGGAGCTTTGCCTTCAGCGCGGAGGAGCACTTGGTCACCCTGCTGCTGCCCAGGCAGGCTACGTCTGCGCTGCTGTCTATGGTTATCCTGTTGGTGGCGGATTTGAAGGTGCCGTCGGCGGAGGTGTAGAGCACGCCGCCGTTAAGTACGTCCAGCGCCGCCCTGGAGCCTACGGAGATGGTTCCGTCGTTGACCACCGTGCCGGATATCTGCATGGTGCCGCCGGATACGGAGAGTATTCCACCCTGCTGGATATAGAGTGTTCCCTGTATCTTGCAGCCGTTCTTCAGCACCAGTTTCTTTCCGGCAGGGACGATGAACGCCTCCCCGGAGCTTACTTTCAGGGTATTCTTGACGGTGCGGCTGGTGAGCAGCTCCGCAGTGCTTGCATAGCTGGAGCTTGCGTATTCTGCGGTCTTTCCGAGTCGTTTCATTGATATGTCAGCCGCAGAAGCGGATACGGTCACGATCATTGCGGCTGCGAGTGCAGCGGCTAAAGCAGCGGTTTTTTTCATAATTATTCCCTCACTTTCCGGGCAGGGATCTGCCTTCTGTAAATAAAACCAGTTACCATGAGTCAAGGTTGCAGGGAATTTGCGTTTGTTGAACAGTTTCACTCCGCCGTTTCCAGACGGATTTGTGCAAACATAACAAACCGGGCGTGCATGATATGTACGCCCGGTAATTCCATCAGCCGGCGGAGAGATCCGTATTCATCACAGCCGCCCGTATGTCCTCCAGCAGGTAGGAGGGTGCGCAGATCTTGTCGATACCCATGCGGAGGAATTCCTCGGTCAGGGAGGTGTCCGCCGCCAGGGAGCCGCAGATACCGATTCTGGCGCCGTTCTTCACCGCATTTCGCGCACAGTATTCTATCAGCCGCAGGACTGCGGCGCGCTGTCCCTCGGCGAATTCCTCGGAGAACACGCTGCCCTCGCTGCGTGCCAGAGTCAGCCTTGCCAGGCGGTCGCTGTCGATCATCAGAGTATCCGCCATCGGCGCGAGAAGATCGCTTATTATCGCCGCCGCAGGTGTTTCTATCATGAATCCCAGCCGGGAATCCTCGGAGCAGTCCAGCCCCTCTGCCGTCAGCTCGTTGCGGATCTCGTCGCATGCGCCGAGGATCTTCCGGGCCTCCGTGACGGTGGTTATCATCGGGAACAGAATGCTCGGGCTTCCGTGGGAGCTTGCGCGCAGCGCCGCCCGTATCTGCACCTGGTACTTCTCGTGGCGGCGCGGATCGTAGGGGCTTATCGCCGCCAGCCTTATCACAGCCTTGCTGTAGTCCGCAATCTCGGCAATGCCGCGGTAGAATTCGTATTGCTGGTCCTCGTTCTCGATCTCGCGGCAGTCCAGCACGGCGACGCCGTCCGCGTATTCCGGTATCTGGGTCGTATCGCAGGCGAGCAGGGTGACGCGCTTCCCATCGAGGGTGCGTGTTTCCTGACCGGCGGCGGTAGAAGTCCGCGCGCGGCGCTTGGCGTCCAGCCTGGATCTCGCGTCCGGGTCCGGGCTGAGTATCACCTGCCCGGCGAATCCGTCCACGATAACCTCGTCGCCGTCCTTCGCCCGGGTGAGCAGGTCGCTTCCGGTGCCGATAACCGCCGGGATATCCATGCTGTGGGCGAGTATAGCGGTGTGTGAGATTGGCGAACCGAACGCCGTCACGAATGCGGCGATATTCCGCTGTTCCAGCAGCGCTGCTTCAGTCGGGGTGATATCGTCGGCGCATACCACCGCGTTTTCAGGTATATCGCCAAAATCTCTTGGAACCCCTGAGAGATTGGATATGAGCCGCTGGCACACGTCCCGGATATCTGCAGAACGGGCGCGCATGTACTCATTATCCATGGATTCGAGCATTTTCGCAAAAACCTCGGAGGTCTGCTCCACGGCGTATTCTGCATTCACATGCCCGTCAGTGATCATTCCGGTAATGGAGTCGCAGTAATCCTCGTCGTCCAGCATCATCATGTGGATATTGAATATCTGCGCGTTCGGTTCGCCGATCTGGTCGATGTACATGTCGTACAGCTCCTGGAGCTGACTGACTGCGGTTTCCTTTGCTTCGTTGAACCGGCGTATTTCCTCCGCGGTATCCTCGATTGTCCGCTTCTCAGCGTGGAGGGGAGGCTTTTTCAGTACGCACACGCAGCCGGACACTATTGCGCCGTAAACGCTTTTCCCGTTGAATACTGTCATAGAATTTCCGCCCCTTTGCTGATTATTGGACTGGGGATTCCCCCACATTTCCTGTATGGTACTATAATATCATATTTGTGGGAATTATTCAAGTAGTTTTTATGATATTCGCCAAAACTCAGCAAAATCGAGAATGATATTAGTGCAATGTGCACAGTTTTTTCACTGTTTACACGAAAAAATCAGACCATAACCGTTCGGGTGCGGTCAGAAAACGTCAGGCAGAAGCCGAATCCTGGGGTAATTTTGCAAAATATCTTGAAATAGAACGACTTTTATGATACAATAATAAGGTAGTATATTTTACTCTGAAAGGACGTTAATATTATGAATATTCTGGTAGTAGGCGGCGGCGGACGCGAGCACGCGATAATTGCGGCGCTTGCAAAATCCCCGAAGGTTGACAAGATCTGGGCGGCGCCCGGAAACGGCGGAATCTCCGCGCTGGCGGAGTGCTTCCCGGTTAAGGCGACCGACCTTGACGGTATCCTGGAGCTGGCGAAGAAGCTCCAGCCGGATTTCGTGTTCGTTGCTCCGGACGATCCCCTGGTAATGGGAATGGTGGACAAGCTCAACGAAGCCGGATTCAAGACCTTCGGACCGCGTGCGAATGCTGCGATACTTGAGGGCAGCAAGGTGTTCTCCAAGGCGCTGATGAAAAAGTACGGCATTCCCACCGCAGGATACGAAACTTTCACCGACGCCGACAGGGCGATAGAATACATAAAGGCGCAGAACAGCTACCCGGCAGTCATCAAGTGTGACGGACTTGCCCTCGGAAAGGGCGTCATCATCGCCAAGGATTTCGAGGAAGCCAAGGCGGCGGTGAATTCCATGCTGCTTGACGGAAAGTTCGGCAAATCCGGCAGCGAGATCGTTGTGGAGGAATTCATGACAGGCCCCGAGGTTACAGTCCTTGCGTTCACCGACGGAAAGACCGTGAAGCCGATGATCTCCTCGATGGATCACAAGCGTGCCAACGACAACGACGAGGGACTCAACACCGGCGGCATGGGCACCATCGCGCCTAATCCGTGCTATACCGACGCATTCAAGGCGGAGTGCATGGAGAAGATATTCAAGCCCACCATCGCGGCTATGCAGTCCGAGGGACGTCCGTTCAAGGGCTGCCTGTACTTTGGACTTATGCTGACCCCGAACGGCGCAAAGGTGGTAGAGTACAACTGCCGCTTTGGCGACCCGGAGACCCAGGTGGTTCTCCCCCTGCTGGAAACCGACCTCGTTGATATCATGGAGGCAGTATGGGAGGAGAAGCTCGATCAGCTGGACATCAGGTGGAGCGACAAATCCTGCGCGTGTGTTGTTATCGCAAGCGGTGGATACCCCGAGAAGTACGAAACCGGCAAGGAGATCTCTGGTCTGGACGAAAAGGGACAGTCCGGTTTGGCGTATGTTTACCACGCAGGAACCAGGCTGGAGGGCGGAAAGTATTACACCGCCGGCGGCAGAGTGCTCGGCGTGACTGCGACTGGCGACGACCTCAGACAGGCGCTCGACAAGGCTTACAAGGCGGTTGAGAGCATTACCTTTGAGAAGGCGCATTATCGCAGGGATATCGGTCAGCGTGCGCTGAAGGCACTGTAAAGGCGGAACGGTATGAAAAGGACGATCAGGATAATTTCCTGGCTCAGCGGAATCATGGCTGTGCTGACGCTGGTGCTTAATATAAAGGTGGTTTTCGGCGGAGAGAGCTACTTCTTCCGCTTCGCCATGTTCAATATGGTGAACGAAGGCGGAATCATGGGCTATCTAGGCAACCTGCTGAGCATGCTGCTCGTGGTCATCGGCTTCGGCTCGATGTTCATTTTCGGGCTGTATGCGCTGAACGGCGGCGGCATGAAGGCGGTCCGCCCGTCGCTGGTTGCCGGGGCGCTGATGTCGCTGCTGGCAGTGATCTCGCTGTTCTGTAGTATTTCGAGCGGAAAGTTCAACTTCTTCGGCGATATCATAATTCTTGCCATGCCGGTGGTTTACACGCTGTGCATGTTCAGTGCAAGCGATAAGCTGTAAAAAATGGCTGTCGGAATCAGACTTCCGGCAGCCATTTGTGTTATTCAGCCGTGGGGGAATACTCCGCGGCATTTATACTGTTATCTGACCGCGGATATTCGCCAGGGTCTTTTCGCCGATTCCCGGGACGTTCAGCAGTTCGTCAACGGAGCCAAAATCCCCGTACTGTTCGCGGTATTCCACGATAGCGGCTGCCTTGGTTTCCCCGATACCGTTCAGCGCCGTAAGCTGGGAAGCGGTGGCGGTGTTGATGTTGATAAGCCCGGAGTTGTAATCCTGCGTGATTTCATGCGTAGTCCCGGCGGAAGCCGCAGTAACGGATGGCGCGCCTACAGTTACCTGGTCGCGTAATCCCTCGAGAATTTTCTCGCCGATTCCCGGGACGTTCAGCAGTTCGTCAACGGAGCCATAATCCCCGTACTGTTCGCGGTATTCCACGATGGCGGCGGCTTTGAATTCCCCGATACCGTTCAGCGCCGTAAGCTGGGAAGCGGTGGCGGTGTTGATATTGATCAGCCCGGAGCTGCTGTTCTTTGCAGTCCCGGAAGCCGCAGACAAAGAAGCAGTGCTCATGTCCGAGGAGGACAGCGGCGCGGATTCCACATCGTTGATGGAAATGGTGGAAACGGCGCCGTTGGAAGTAAATCTCATGACCACGGTAACCACGATCGCGGCGATAAGTCCGAAGCGGATAACGTTCAGGGCGATATCAGAAGCGGATAGTTTTTTCATTGCGGTTCCTTTCCGGTGGATTCCCTGACGAACACGCCGTATTTAGTCCTGATACGTTCCAGTCTGCGGCCGAGCGGCTTATTGAGCACCAGAAGGAATACCACGTTGGAAACGCAGTATATTCCGGTAACAGGCAGTGCGGAGATTATTGCGGCGATCCACAGGCTGCCGGTGAAGCTGCCGTTCATTGAGAGGACGGTCCACACGTCCATCAGCATAGAGTAGCCTATCCCGGCGGCGATTCCGGCAATACACAGCGGAACGGGTCTGCTGAGTCTGTCACCGAGCAGTCCGGCGGAAGCGCCTATAAGTCCCCAGCACAACATCTGGAAAGGCGTCCAGGGACCCTGCCCGAACCAGATGTTTGAAATAACGGCGGAAAGTGCACCGGTCATGAATCCTGCCTGGGGACCGAAATGCCGGCCAGCGATGATGATTATTGCGGAAACTGGCTTGAAGAAGGGCAGGGGGGCGAAGATGAATCTCCCGGCGGCGGAAAACGCAGTCATTACTGCGACAAGAACAAGCTCCCCGGCGGAGGGTGCGCGCTTTTCAAACGACAGGAAGAACGGAACGCAGCACAGCAACGCGGCGGCCGCGGTTGCGAACCAGAAACCCTTTCCACCGGATATTACTGCGCCAAAAACGGCGGCAGCGGCTACCCCTGCCGCCGCGAGGACGGAGATCGTTTTTTTCATTGATCGTGGTGCCTGCGCTCTATTCCGGCGAGGATATCGTCCACATCATAGCGTGACTTGTCACGGCTGTCGTCGTCATCGGGAATAAGGTCGCTGCGGTTCTTTGCGGCGAGGATATCGGCGCTGCGGCGGCTTCCCTCCGGCTTGGGGCGCGAGGGCGCAGTGGCGAGCGCGTCCTCAAGGTCGATTATTGCCTTGCTGGACTGCTTCCCGGTGAGCCCTCTGCCGATCTGCGGCGCTTCGGACTGCGCAAAGAATGCGTCGGAGCGCTTTTTCCTTTTCGGCTTTTCCATCAGCGGAAGCTCCGCCGTGTCGGCGTTTTCCGGTGATTTCGGGGCAGGGGCTACGGTATTGTCGATGTAGCGCTTCGCCGCGACCGGAGCCGGGAGCGTGGGCTTATCCAGCGGCTTCGCAGGGGATTCCGTCTTCTTTTCTGCAGCAGGTTTCTCGACTGGCTTTGCGGATTCCTTGTTTTCGCTGACTGCCCTGGTGGAAGGCGCGTTGAGCAGGGAGAGAACGTCCTTGTCGGACATGGTGGGCGCGGAGGGATCCGGCTTCTTCTTCGGAGAGGAGTTGTAGGTGAACAGAATGCTGTCCGCTGAAACGCTGCGGCTTCTGTTCCGGTGGAAAGCGGCGCTGCCATTCTCGTCCACGGATATCTGCGGAGCGGCAGGGGAAGACTCCTCGCTGCCTTTCACCTGGGGGACTACCTCTGGGAGGGGGCGTTCCGCCGCCCGGACGCGGAGCAGGTCGATTATCAGCAGAAGCGCGCAGGGGATCACCGCCATTACGAACACTCCCCAGGGGGATTTCATGAAAGTAATGAACCACCCCAGCGCAGGACTGCACCAACCCGCCTTGCCGATAAGGGCATTCTCGCTGATGACGGTGCTGTCGCTGCCGTTCACCAGTGAAAGGTAGTAGACTCCGTCCATCACCTTGAAGTCTGAGTAGTATCCCATGGCGAGGTCGGCGCGGCTGTTCATGGGGTCGGTGCTGTACAGCACCAGGTTTCCGGATTCCAGGTCGTAGGGCTCGCACCTGGTGGCAATAACGGCGCTGCCTGCGGGCACGCTGTCGTAATCTCCGCTTTCGCAGATGAACAGGTCAAACCCGAACACCCTGACAGCCCCAGTGGAACCAAACGCAGCGGCGGTGAATATCATCAGGACGAATACCAGTGCAAGCAGCACGCACACGCCGATTCCAATGCCGCGGATAATTTTTTTCCCGGGATTTATAAAAAACACCTCTTTTGCACTTGACAAATCGTTGAATTAAGTATATAATAATATAGTCACAGTGTTGCTGTGGGCAGCAACATACATTTATTATACCATATACGTCAGTCCTTTGCAAGTGTTTTTGCAAATTTCTTTGCTGGTATAGCTCAGTTGGTAGAGCAGCGCATTCGTAATGCGCAGGTCGTGGGTTCGAGTCCCATTCCCAGCTCCATATCGTTGGTTCCCGTCATGCGGCTCTGTGAGCTGTTTGGCGGGGATTTTTTATGCCGGAAATAAGCTTAAAATCTGAGGTTTTGTCCTTCATTTGTCCTTTGGAACTCACTACGGTTCACCATAAGCGCCTGTAAACGCTTCCGTCAACAACTCCTCATTGTACAATCTGACGAAAAATCGAGTTTTGCCAATAAGCGAAGCGTAATATTGGCAAAACTGACTGCGCAATACCGCACAATCTTTGTGCGGTATTGCCTTAAATTTCATGAGTGTTCCTGATAAGTGACAGTCACGGGCAACCCCCGGCTCAGAACGGCGAGTTCAAAAACTTATTGACAATTGCCTTATAATAATGTAGAATAAATATATACGAGTCTGTATTCCGGAGCGCTGTGACGATTCCGGCTGCTGAAAGGAGTTTCAAATGGAGAGCATTATTTCTGAGGATATCATGTTCCATCTCAAAACGCGCAAAGGCGACATCGGGCGCTATGTGATACTTCCCGGCGACCCCGGGCGCGTCCCGAAGATCGCGGCAAAGCTGGAGAATGCGCAGCTTATCGCAAGCAACCGTGAATACACCACCTACACCGGGTATCTCGACGGCGAGAAGGTCAGCGTGTGCTCCACGGGTATTGGCGGTCCGTCTGCGGCTATCGCTGTGGAAGAACTGATACAGTGCGGCGCAGATACGCTTATCCGCGTGGGTACCAGCGGCGGAATCGACCTCAGGGTGGTCGGCGGCGATCTCCTTATTGCCAACGCCGCGATACGCAGCGAGGGGACCAGCCACGAGTACATTCCGGATAACTACCCGGCAGTGGCGGATTTCGACGTGGTGTGCGCGCTCAAGGCGGCTGCCGACGAGCTTTCCACCGATGAGGACGGAAACCGCGCGCATGTTGGCGTGGTGCACTCCAAGGATAATTTCTACGGCGAGATCGACCCGAAGAACACCGCAGTCCCGGATAAGCTCTGCTCCGCGTGGGAGGGCTACCTCAAATGCGGCTGCCTGACCTCCGAGATGGAGGCTGCGGCGATATTCTCCGTCGCCCTGCTGAGAAGAGTGCGTGCAGGTGCAGTACTCACGGCGCTCTGGAACGTTGAGCGCACCAACGCCGGACTTCCGGACAAGCGGTGCGACAGCAGCGAGCGCGCAATAAGCTGTGCGATAGGTGCAATACGCAGGCTTATCGCGGCGGACAGGAAGGATAAATGATGGCATTCAGCACAATACTTCTGGACCTTGACGGGACTATCACCGACCCGTATATCGGTATCACCAACGGCGTTATGTACGCCTATGAAAAGCTGGGGCTGGAGGTCCCGGAGAGGGAGAGTCTGCGCAGCTTCATCGGACCGCCGCTGATGGTGGAATTCACCCGGCGTGGATTCCCGGAGGAGCAGGCGAGGGAGGCAGTCCGGCTGTACCGCGAATACTACGGCAGGACGGGACTTTTCGAGAACAGGCTTATCCCGGGTACAGTGGAATTCCTGAAAGAGCTGAAGCGCATGGGAAAGCGCGTGTGCCTGGCGACCTCCAAGCCGGAGGAGTTCAGCGTGCGTATCCTTGAAAAGTTCGGAGTGCTGGAGTACTTCGACTTCGTGGGGGCGGCAACCATGGACGGCTCCCGGGGAAGCAAGCTTGAGGTTATCCGCTATGTGCTGGAATCCACCGGGGCAAAGCCGGCGGAGTGCCTGATGGTCGGCGACAGAATGCACGACATCATCGGCGCCCACGACGCAGGAATGAAGTGCGCCGCGGTGCTTGTGGGATTCGGCAGCCGTGAGGAATTCGCACAGTACAAGGCGGATTATGTGTGCAAAACGCTGGAAGATGTGGCAGACGTGATTTGCAGGTCATAAAATAAGGGGTACGGCAGTAAGCCGTACCCCTTTTCTTATGAAACAGAGAGCGATTTCACCGCCTTTGCCAGGCGGCTGACTTCCTCCGGTGTGGTGAACGCGGAGGGTGCAAAGCGCACCGTGCCGGTTTCCAGCGTGCCGAGTTTCTTGTGGGCGAGGGGGGCGCAGTGGAGTCCGCCGCGCAGGCAGAATCCCAGGTCGCTGAGCCGTGTCGAGGCTTCTGCGGAGGGAATGCTGCCGATGTTGAAGGACACCACCGGCGCGAATTTCTCCGGCTGGCGGTCGATGTCGGAATACACCGTTATCCCGGGGATCTTCCGGAGCATTCCGCACAGGCTGCGGCAGAGCGCCGTTTCATGCGCGAGTATTTTCTGAGGAGTCCTTGCCTTTACGAATTCCACACCTGCCCCCAGGGCTATTGCTCCGGGGGTATTTATTGTGCCGCTTTCGAATCTGTCCGGGAGGAAGTCCGGCTGCTCCAGGCTTTCACTGGCGCTGCCGGTGCCGCCCTCCATGAACGTTTTCAGCGGGTACTTCCCGTCGGTCAGCATGAGTCCGGTGCCCATGGGGCCGTAAAGCCCCTTGTGCCCGGCGGTGCAGATGATGTTTATTCCGTCCTTCAGGCTCAGCGGAAGCAGCCCTGCTCCCTGGGCTGCATCCACTATGAAGCAGATGTGTTTGCGGCGGCAGAGGTCCGCAAGCTCCGGCAGAGGCATTCGCTGACCGGTGACATTTCCGGCGGCGGTGCAGATGAGCGCCACTGTTTCCGGGCGTATTGCCCGGGCGGCGTTCATCACTGTCTGCCACGGCTCGGAGGAGCTTTCGAACAGGGTGTATCTTACTCCGCTTTCCGTCAGGGAATGCACCGGGCGGATAACCGCATTGTGCTCGATGTCGCTCAGCACAAAATGCGCACCGGGGCGCGCAAGTCCCTTTATCGCGATATTCAGCGCATGGGTGCAGTTAAGGGTGAACACCGTGTTTTCCGGCTCGGCGCCGAAGAATTCTGAGCAGGCGCTGCGGCTGGCGAAAACCGCCCTGGACGCCGCCATCGACATCGCATGTCCCGACCGTCCGGGATTGGCTCCGTAGGCAGTCATGGCGCGGCTCCACGCCTGGTATACGCTCCGGGGCTTGGGGTAAGTCGTGGCGGCGTTATCGAGGTAAATCACAGCTTATCCCTGCCCGGGAAAGCAGAGGGCAGACAGTCCCCCTGTCCCCGAATATTTTCAGCGTGAATGTGCACCCGTTCCGCCCCGTAGTGCGTATTACAGCGCTTTTTATCCCGTTCCGTGCCAGGAGGAGCCGAGCCTTCTCCGCCTGGGTCATGGACCTTGTATTTATGAGAAAGAAGTTCATTGCAGTTCTCCTTTGATTATTGCAGGGGCTTTGCGCGGTATGTCCCGGCGCTCCGCCGTTATTCCTGCACTTTATTATATGCGCCCCGGGCGGAAGCGGTCTGCCCGGGATTTGTGCAAAACTGCGAAAATAGTTCGTTTCCCCCTTGATTTTTTATTGAAATGATGGTACAATAATTATGTAGATATTTCTGTATCCGAACATTGTAATGTTCACCCCTATTAACTCTGAGGAGCAACATCATGACAATCAAGACATTCAATATCAATTCAGACAAGACTGCCTATGTCAAGGCGTATCTGCCGGATTCCATCGCAGGACTTCCGTTCTGCGAAAAACGCCCGGCTATGATAATATTCCCCGGCGGTGGGTACGAGTTCTGTTCTGACCGCGAGGGCGAACCGATCGCATTCCAGTATCTTGCGATGGGCTATGCGGCATTCGTCGTGACCTACGCCTGCAACGAGAAATTCCCCGAGCCGCTGATGGACGCAGCGTACATATTCTACAAGATACGCATGAGAGCCGAGGAATTCGGCATAGATCCGCAGAAGATGGCAGTCCTGGGCTGCTCTGCCGGCGGACATCTCGCTGGCTGCCTTGCTACCATGTGGAGCGACGTAATGCTCACCAAGACCATCGGCTGCGAGCCGGAGGATCTCCGCCCCAACGCCGCAGTACTCTGCTACCCGGTGATCAGCGGCGTGACCGCTCCCCATGAGGGAAGCTTCAAGGTGCTGCTCGGCGAGGACGCTTCCCGTTCCGACCTCAGCAGGCTTTCCCTGGAGAACCGCGTGACCCCGAAGACTCCGCCTATGTTCATCTGGGCGACCGCAAACGACGACTGCGTGTCCGCGCACAACTCCCTGGTGATGGCGAAGGCGTGCGTTTCCAACAAGGTCCCGGTGGAGCTACACTTGTTCGACGAGGGACCCCACGGGCTTTCCACCTGCGACAAGGCGACCGGCTGGAACGAGGCGTTCTATCTCGAGAATGTCCGCCGCTGGATCCCCATGTCCATTGAATTCCTAGCGAAGTACATGAACGTCTGATCTGGCGCACCCGCGTAACTGAGAAAGGACATCAGATATGATACCAGACAAAGTTGCTTACACTCGTGGCGAGAAAATCGCTGAAATAGCAGGCGGTGCGCTCATGACGGCGTTCGCGGCAGTTATGATAACGCTGATGGCGCTGAATATCACTGGCGGTGGGAATATCATAATGCTGGTGGTAATGCTCGTCATTTACGGCATATTCTCGGTCTGCGGTGTTTACCCACAGGGTTCCAATATACTGAAAAAGCCGGAAACCGCTTCCGACCGGGATTATCACCGGGTAAGGCGCGGCTGCATTATCGCAAAGCTGGTGCTGATATCGGCGGTGTTCCTGCTTTCAATGCCGTTCCTTAAGTAAGACATATTACAGGCGGCGGAGCTGTCCGCCCCTGGCAAATAAAGAAAGGACAAAAGAAATGAAGAAACCATTCGTGACCAAAGAGCAGATCGAAGAGATCGCAAAGACCTACCCCACCCCGTTCCACATCTACGATGAAAAAGGAATCCGCGAGACCGCGAGAGCGCTGAACAAGGCGTTTTCCTGGAACAAGGGATTCAAGGAGTACTTCGCTGTAAAGGCTACCCCGAACCCGTTCATCATGAACGTGCTGAGAAGCGAGGGCTGCGGCTTTGACTGCTCCAGCTACACCGAGCTGCTGCTCAGCGGTCAGGTCGGCGCCAAGGGCGAGGAGATCATGTTCAGCTCCAACGCCACTCCCGACGAGGATTTCAAGCTTGCCTACAAGATGGGCGTGCTGATAAATCTCGATGATTTCACACATATCGACGTTCTCGACAGGCTGACCGGAATCCCGGAGACCATCTCCTGCCGCTACAATCCCGGCGGAGAGTTCAAGACCGACGGCAGCCCCAACGTAATGGACACCCCGAAGGACGCGAAGTACGGCTTCACCCATGATCAGCTGATCGAGGGCTACCGCATTCTCAAGGAGAAGGGCGCGAAGAAGTTCGGAATGCATGCGTTCCTTGCCAGCAACACGCTGACCAACGACTACTACCCGACCCTGGCAGGGATCCTGTTCCGCACCGCCGTTGAGATCAAGGAAAAGACCGGCGTGGAACTGAGCTTCATCAACCTGTCCGGCGGCGTCGGAATCCCCTACCGCCCCGACCAGCCTGCCAACGACATCGCTGTCATCGGCGAGAAGGTACACGAGAAGTTCGACGAGATACTCGTTCCGGCAGGGCTGGGCAACATCAGACTGTGCACCGAGCTTGGCAGATTCATGCTCGCCCCGAATGGAATGCTCATCGCAAAGGCAATCCGCGAGAAGCACATCTACAAGGAGTACATCGGACTTGACGCCTGCGCCGCAAACCTCATGCGTCCGGCTATCTACGGTGCTTACCACCACATCACCGTTCTCGGCAAGGAAAACGAGCCCTGCGACCACAAGTACGACGTTACCGGCGGTCTGTGCGAGAACTGTGACAAGTTCGCGGTGGACAGAATGCTCCCGAAGATAGACATCGGCGACTACCTGGCTATCCATGACGCCGGTGCCCACGGATTCTCCATGGGCTACAACTACAACGGAAAGCTCCGCAGCGCGGAACTGCTGCTCCGGGAGGACGGCTCCGTAAAGATGATCAGACGTGCGGAAACCGCCGCTGATTACTTCGCGACATTCGATTTCGCGAACTTCAACTTTGATGTTTAATTGTTGAGAAATATTATGCCGCCGTGCGGAGTATACTGCACGGCGGCAGCTGTATAGAGGTAAAAACCAATGAGAATGAGAAAAAAGAAGCATCTTGAGGAGCGCCTTGAAGCCTGCGCCCCCGTTATGCTCACAATGCAGAACCAGAACGAGCACGCTAACGATCCGCTGGACGACGACCTGTTCTTCGACAGTATGAAGGTGTTCGGGAACAACAATCCGCTGCACCTGGAGATAGGCAGCGGAAAGGGCAGCTTCATTCTGGAGCTGGCAAGGCGCAATCCGGATATTAACTACGTTGCGGTGGAAAAGACTCCGAACGTCCTCGTCACCGGCGCTGAAGCTCTGATGAACAGCGATATAAAGAACGTGCGCTTCTGCCTGGGGCAGGCGGAATATCTGGAGCACCTGTTCCGTCCGCATACCGTGGAGCGGCTGTACCTTAATTTCAGCTGCCCGTTCCCGAAGGAAACCTACGCGCGGCACCGCCTTACGCATACGCGCTTCCTGAATATATACAAGGCGGTCATGAAGCCCGGCGCGGAGATACACCAGAAGACCGACAACCAGCGTCTGTTCGAGTTCTCCATCGAGCACTTCTCCCAGAACGGATTCCCGATGAAGAACGTAAGCCTCGACCTGCATAACAGCGGCTTCGAGGGGAACATTATGACTGAATACGAAAAGAGATTCACGGAGCTTGGTCAGCCCATCTACAGGCTGGAAGCCGTGGTTCCGGAGAACTGATCGGAGGAAGCTATGAAATTTGTCACCGGTACTTTCCCCAGCACGTCTGGAATAACACGCTGCCGTTACTACATGTATCTCCCGGAGGAGCCGAGAGCCGCCCTCATGCTGTCCCACGGCATGTGCGAGTATATCCGGCGGTACCGCCCGTTCGCGGAATTCCTCTGCGAAAACGGGATCGCGCTCGTCGGCAACGACCACATCGGGCATGGGAATTCCGTCACCGACAGCGATATGCTTGGCTACTTCGGCGAGAATGGCGGATTCATGTACATGGTCAAGGACCTCCACCGCATGAAGATCATCATGGAAAAGAAGCTGCCCGGGATCCCGCACTTCCTTCTGGGGCACAGCATGGGAAGCTTCATTGCGCGTATTTACCTGTCGCGCTTTGAGGACCGCTGGGACGGCGCTGTCATCATGGGCACCGCCGGGGGCGTTACCGGTTCCGCTCCGCTCAGAAAGCTCCTGGATATTCTCTGCCACTCAAAGGACAGCAGATTCCGCCCTGAGATAAGCAAGAAGCTGGCTTTCGGGCTGTTCAACGTAAGATTCCACCATCGCCGCACGCCCAACGACTGGCTTTCCAGATGGGACGAGAATGTGGACAGATTCAACGCGGATCCGCTGTGTAATTTCACGTTCACAGTTGCCGGATTCCGGGATCTGCTGAACGCATTGATGTGCGCGAATTCCGACTGCGTGATAGAGAACACGCCAACAGACCTGCCCATGCTGTTCATGTCCGGCTCGATGGACCCCGTCGGTGAATACGGCGCCGGAGTGCGCGAGGCGTGCATGCGCTATCTGGAGCACGGGTGCATGGTGAATATCCACATCTATCCCGAGGCAAGGCACGAGCTGCTCTTTGAACTCAACCGCAACGACGTAATGGAGGATATCCTTGACTTCATCAGGGATCATATAAAGTAACATGGAAAGATATCTTGACAAATCGATGACTCCGCAGGAGCGCGCGGAAGCGCTCGCTGATACCCTCACGGTACAGCAGCAGGCGGAGCAGCTGAAATATGACGCGCCGGCAATTCCGGGAGTGCTCCCGGCGTACAACTGGTGGAACGAGGGACTTCACGGCGTTGCCCGGGCAGGCACTGCAACGATGTTTCCGCAGGCGATAGGAATGGCGGCGATGTTCGACCGCGACCGTCTGCGCCGCGCCGGGGAGATAACCGCCGAGGAGGCACGGGCGAAATACAATGCCGCCCAGGCTCACGGAGACTACGATATTTACAAGGGCCTAACGCTGTGGGCGCCGAACGTAAATATATTCCGCGACCCGCGATGGGGCAGGGGACACGAAACCTACGGCGAGGACCCATACCTGACTTCCCGGCTTGGCGTTGAGTACGTCCGCGGACTCCAGGGCGATGGAAAGTACCTTAAAACTGCCGCCTGCGCGAAGCATTTCGCGGTGCACAGCGGTCCCGAGGCGGAGCGTCATGAATTTAACGCCGAGGCTTCCGCAAAGGATATTGAGGAAACCTACCTCCCGGCATTCCGGGCGCTGGTGGAGGAGGCTCATGTCGAGAGCGTTATGGGCGCCTACAACCTGGTGAACGGCGAGCCGGCGTGCGCCAGTCCGTTCCTGATGGGGAAACTCCGGGAGTGGGGCTTCGACGGCTATTTCACGTCAGACTGCTGGGCGATACGGGATTTCCACACCACCCACTGCATAACCGCCACTGCGCCGGAATCCGCCGCAATGGCGCTGAAAGCCGGCTGCGACATGAACTGCGGCAATACATACCTGCACATACTGGCGGCGCTGGAAAAGGGGCTTGTCACCGAAGAGGACATACGCCGCGCCTGCGTGCATGTGCTGCGCACGAGAATACGTCTGGGGCAGCTTGACAGGACGGAATTTGACGATATCCCGTATACTGCGGTCTCCACGGAGGAGCACAAGGCGGCTTCGCTGGAATGCGCGCTGCGCTCTGCCGTGCTACTGGAGAACGACGGGATACTGCCGCTTTCCGACAGCATCGGGACTATTGCGGTGATAGGTCCGAATGCGGACAGCCGGGACGCGCTCACTGGGAACTACAACGGCACGGCGGACCAGTACATCACGTTCCTGGAGGGAATCCGCGAGCGGTTCAGCGGACGAATACTGTATTCTCAGGGCTGCCATCTCTACAAGGACAGGTGCCAGGGGCTTGCTCAGCCCGGTGACCTGTATTCCGAGGCGCTGGCTGCGGCGGAGAATTCCGACGTCGTTATTGCCTGCGTGGGACTTGACGCGACATTAGAGGGCGAGGAGGGCGACACCGGTAACGAGTTCAGCTCCGGCGACAAGCCCGACCTGCGCCTGCCGGAAAGCCAGCGGATTCTTCTTGAGAAGCTGTCCGCACTCGGCAAGCCGCTTGTTATCGTACTTGCGGCAGGAAGCTCCGTGAATGTCGGGGTGAAGTGCAGTGCGCTTCTCGACATGTGGTACCCCGGGCAGATGGGCGGCAGGGCGCTGGCTCAGCTGCTTTTTGGGGACGTTTCCCCGAGCGGAAAGCTTCCGGTCACATTCTATAAGAGCGCGGAGCTGCTGCCGGATATCCGGGACTACAGCATGCGGGGGCGCACCTACCGCTACTGTGCTCCGGAGAACGTGCTGTATCCATTCGGGTACGGGCTTAGCTACGCGAAATTCACGCTGTCCCAGCCGGAGTTCACGCAGAAAACGGTAAGCGTCACACTTGCCAACGGCAGTGGATTTTACGCTGAGGACGTGCTGCAGCTGTATATTCGGGGGGATTCCGAATATGATGTGCCTAACGGCTCCCTCTGCGGATTCAGCCGCGTGGGACTAGCCCCGGGTGAGAGCCGCCGTATTACTCTGGAAATTCCGGCGGAGGCGTTTGACACGGTATTCCCGGACGGCAGCCGGAAGCGCGTTGGCACGCATTACATTCTGACAGTGAAAGATGGTACAGGAACAGATGTCGCCGGCGAAATAAAGCTCTGACGGAATTGCCAAAAACGCGCTGTATCGGTTGACATAACCCGGCAAATGTGCTACAATTGATTTATTGAACGGTTTGCTGAAACATACGGGAAACCGCTATTTCACTCGTAAGTGAGGTCATTTTTATGAAGAAGAAAAAGAAACTCGGCACAAGGATAATTATTGCCGTCATGGCAGTGCTGGCGTATGGTATCCTTTCCGCAGGTATCACAGGAATGGTCTGCCTGACAAAGCAGAGCCAGGCGGACATGAAGAACTCCATGACGGAGCGCGTATCCGCGGCTTCCAACCTTGTCAGCGCGACATTACAGCACTACATCAGCCTGGTGGCTTCCCTGGACGGCACCACGGCACAGATTGACAAGCTGAAGGCGGCGGATTCCAGTATCGTGGACATAAACACCCATGCGGACACCACTCCGGGAATCGCCCTCAGCACTGACGGATACATAGTTGTCACCGGCGAATTCGCGAAGGGGACTGCATACATCGCCACCAGCACCGACTGGCTCACCAATATCATGGCGACCATGCATACCTCAGACAGCACGGAGTTCTATCTGCTGTCCTCCGGACAGCTGCTTGCCAGCGTCAACGGTTCTCTTTCACAGGAGCAGATAGCGCCGTATGCAGGGGCAAACAAGGTGCAGACCGTGAACATCAACGGCAGCAAACGTATCGTTTACGATTCCCAGATTCTCGGCACTGACTGGACAGTCCTTGTCAGCTGCGACGCCAGCGAGTTCCTCGGCAGTTCCTCCATCGCACTGCTTATAATGCTCATCACGTCTGCGATAAGCTTTGTTGGCGGCGCGCTCGTTATCACAAAGTTCGTAAAGCGTATCGTCGTCCCGCTGGACGCGGTGAACAAAAAGATACTCGGCATGGCGAAGGGCGACCTTTCAAGCGCCCCGGTTGAAGTTAAGACCGGTGACGAGATCCAGACCCTCGCCGAGGCTGTCAACGACATGACGGTCTACACCGAGAGTATCATCGCGGATATCCGCCAGGTTGCCGCAAAGCTTGCAGCAGAGGACCTGACTGCGGAAACCACAGTGGAATACGTTGGCGATTATGCTCCCATCAAGACGGCTCTGGAGGGAATCATCGACAGCACCAGCAATGTCATCAGACAGATCAATACTTCCAGCAAGATGGTGGCAGACGGCTCCTCCAAGATGAGCGACAACTCCACCACGCTGTCCCAGGCGGCTACACAGCAGGCGGCTACCGTTGAGGAACTGAACGCTTCCATCGTTGAGATATCCTCAAATATCAGCGCCAACGCCGACAGCGCCGAAAAGGCGAAGTCCCTTTCGGACGACTGCCGCACGATCGTTGACGAGGGCAGTGCAAAGATGAACGACATGCTGCACGCTATGGAGGAGATCAACGAAACATCTTCCAAGATCGCGAATATCATCAAGGCGATCGAGGATATTTCCTTCCAGACCAACATACTCTCGCTCAATGCCTCCATCGAAGCCGCAAGGGCAGGCGAGGCAGGCAAGGGATTCGCAGTGGTTGCCGGCGAAGTAGGTCAGCTTGCAGGCAAGACCGCCGAGGCTGCAAAGAATACCACCGCCCTCATCAAGACAGCGCTCTCCGCTGTAGAGAACGGTACAGTCATGGCTAATGAAACCGCCAAAATGCTGGATAAGATCGTTGCTGAAACCGACGACACCGCGAAGGTCATCGACCAGATCGCGGACGCTTCCAGGGAACAGGCGGACAGCGTAAAGCAGATACTTGTGGGCATGGATCAGATCTCCACTTCCGTACAGATGACGAGCGGCTCTTCCGCAGAGTGCGCTTCTTCCGCCGAGGAGCTTTCTGGACAGGCGCAGGTGCTGCTTGAACTGGTCGAGAGATTCCAGCTTCCGGACGCTGAAACAGTCCGGAAAAGACAGGCGGCAAAGCGCGCAGCCGAAAGACGCGCGAAGAATTCCGACGGCGCGGCTGACGTGAAGAAATCCGAGCCTGCGAAGGCAGAAGTAAAGCCGGAGCCGAAGGAATCCACGAAGGAGCCTGCAAAGCAGGCTAAGGATTCCGAGGCAAAGCCGGCTCCCGTCCGGAAGTCCGCTCCGGAAGTAAAGGCAGCCCCCGTGCAGGAGCCGAAACCTGCTGCCAAGACAGAGCCCGAGCCAGTGACCAAGGCTGCGGAATCCCCGGCAACTCCGGCAAAGAAAGAACCGGAAGTCAAGCCGGCGGTAACAGCCGCTGCAAGGCCGCATTCCAAGACCATCATACTTGATGATGACAAGTATTAATTAAACTGGAGGAAGATCTCATGAGCATTTCAAAGACTGAATTCGGATTTTTCAGAGGTTACAAGTGCTGGTTGTTCACGCTGACGAACAGCAACGGCGCAGTTGCAAGGCTGACGAACTTCGGCGGCGCGGTAGTTGGTCTGGAGGTCCCGGACAGGAACGGGAAGAATGCGGACGTAGTCCTTGGCTACGACACGCTCCAGGGCTACATTGACGGGGATTCCAGCCACGGCGCCCTCGTCGGAAGATACGCCAACCGCATTGCCAATGGTGAGATCACGGTTTCCGGAAAGACCTATAAGCTTGACCAGAACGATAAGACCAACACACTGCACGGCGGCTCCTACAGCTACAATAAGCGCGTATGGACGGTTGACGCTATGGACGGCGGCGACGAGCCTTCCGTTACATTCGGCTACATAAGCCCGGACGGCGAGGGGAATTTCCCCGGCACCCTCAGGATCAGCGTGAAGTACACCCTGACCAATGAGAACGCACTGGTGCTGGACTACACCGCAGTTCCGGACGCTGATACCGTTATCAACCTCACCAATCACAGCTACTTCAACCTTAAGGGCGCAGGTAACGGCGACATCAAGGATCATGTTGTGCAGATAAATGCAAACCAGTACACTCCGGTCGATGATCTGCTTATTCCTACCGGAAAGCTCGCGTATGTCACCGGAACTGCGTTCGATTTCAAGACTCCGAAGCCCGTCCGCGAGGATATGGACAACGGGAAGCTCCCCAATGGATACGACCACAATTTCGTGCTCGGCGAAGTGGGAGTAATGCGCACAGCTGCGGAAGTCTACGAACCGGAGAGCGGCAGAGTTATGACCGTCAAGACCGACAAGCCTGCTGTCCAGTTCTATATCGGCATCGGACTCAACGGCGAGAACGGCAAGAACGGCGCTCATTATAATAAGTACGCCGGACTTTGCCTTGAGAGCCAGTTCTCTCCCGATACTCCGCACAATCCCCAGTGGCCCAGCTGCGTTTACAAGGCAGGGCAGACCTACAGATTCACCACCGTATATCAGTTCTCAGTGAGATAAAAAATGAATGGGAGGGGTTCGCCCCTCCCGTGATTTTTTGCGGCTCCGATCCGCATAATAACGCGTTTTTCAAAAAAATTAAAAATTTTTCGATTTTTTTTGAAAAAGGTATTGACAATCCGGACAAAATGGTGTATAATACAATAGTCGTCAGGGAACAGAAACAAATGAAACGAAAATCCAGGACGTGAAAGAGAATGTGGAAGTTTAGCTCAGCTGGGAGAGCATCTGCCTTACAAGCAGAGGGTCA
>UQMF01000005.1 GCA_900542145.1 uncultured Oscillospiraceae bacterium
TCACTTGAATTTTGTGTGGTAACTTTATTCTAGCAGATTTTGGTCTATCTCTCAACCTTTTTTCTTACTTTGTCCAATATCTATTGTAGCACTACATTGCGCTCAATAATAATATGAATTACTACTGGACAAAATAGAAAAGCTGTGATATAATATATGATGTATATTTATCTCTCTGCGGCACAACGCAGGGACAGCACTGTAAATGAAAGGAAACAAAAACAATGAAAGTAACAAAGGATACAGTAATCGGCGATATTCTCGATGCAGCAGGCGAAGCTGCCGCTCCCATCTTCTTCAGCATGGGAATGCACTGCCTGGGCTGCCCGGCTTCCCGCGGCGAAACCGTAGAGCAGGCTTGCATGGTTCACGGCGTGGACGCTGACGAGATCGTGGAGCAGCTCAATGCAGCCATCGGCGAATAATGGTGAAACTTACCAGCAGGCTGCGCACCGCAGCTAATCTCTGCCGCAGAGGGGTCACCGTCTGCGACGTGGGGACTGACCATGCGCTGCTCGCCTGCTACCTTGCGCAGACCGGCGCAAAGTCCGTCATAGCGTCCGATGTGCGGGAGGGGCCTCTCTCCGCCGCACGCCGGACTATCGCGGAGCAGGGCGTGACCAACGTCGCCGCCGTGCTTTCCGACGGGCTTGAGAAGATAGACTACGCCGATGATGTCGTGATATGCGGCATGGGCGGCGAACTTATCATGAAGATAATCTCCGGGTGCAGGTTCCTGTCTGAGGATACCCGGTTCATCCTTCAGCCCATGACCAGCGCAGAGGACCTCCGGGAGCTTCTTTATCTCAACGGCTTTGAGATAATCGAGGAGCGCGCTGCCCGGGAGGGCGACCGCTTCTATACCATAATGCTGGTGAAATACACCGGCGTGAAGCGGCAGATCGACGATGTGTTCATGTACTGCGGAAAGATCACGGACGCTGACATGCTGCGGAGGATCTCCACAAAGCTGAGGAGGATCGCCGACGGTCAGCAGAAGGCTGCGCAGGAACGTCCGGGACAGACAGACGAAGGCGACATGAGCGCGGCGGAGAATACCAGAAGCCTTGCCGACCGCATTGATGCGCACGCAAGGGAAATTAACATCGACAGAGGTATGAAATGGGAATAACAGTAGGTCAGGTGCTGAGTTTTCTCAACACAATCGCACCGATGAACACGGCGGAAAGCTATGACAATGTTGGACTTCTGACCGGAAGCTCAGCGGAGAACGTCACTGGAATAGCCGCCTGCCTTGATATAACCGAAGAAATAATTATCGAAGCGGTGTCGAAGAATGCGAACCTTATCGTATCCCACCACCCGGTGATATTCCACCCGATGAAGCGGATACTTGCCGGTAACCCGGTGTATTCTCTGGTACGCAACGACATCAGCGCCATCGCCATACATACGAACTTTGACATGTGCGAAGCCGGCGTGAACGACGCCCTGATGGAGCTCCTCGGCTGGCAGAGCGTGGGAGTCCTTGAGCAGACCCAGCCCACCGGGCTTGGTATCGGCGGAATTGCGGAGCTTCCGCTCGGATTCACCGCAAAGGCTCTCGCGGAGCACTGCAAGAAGTCCCTGGACCTTGAAAGCGTGAAGTACTGCGAGGGCGATACGCACGCGATAACTCGCATTGGCGTGTGCTCCGGCTCCGGCGGAGATCTGCTGGCGCGGGCGAAAGCCCTGGGCTGCCAGGCGCTCGTCACCGGAGATGTGAAGCACTCCGTGTGGATAGAAGCCGTGAACTCCGGCATGGCGCTCATCGACGCCGGACATTACGGCACGGAGAAGTGCGCTTCCCACCGCATTGCGACGCTGCTCAGCCGTGCATTCCCGGAGATCCCGGTGTTCACGCCGGACGTGGAGCACGAGCCTTGCAGCTATATCTGAATCCTGAATTCCGGCGTACTCGCTGTCCTTTTGAGTCAGCCGCGTCCGGCTGTATGATGATCCCGAATTGACCTGGGGGTGTTTATTTGTCACTTGACGGAGCGTTTCTTCATATCGTCACCAACGAACTCCAGCCGCTTGTCGGCGCGCGTGTGGACAAGGTGTATCAGCCTTCCCGGGAGGAGATCGTGGTTTCACTGCGCACATACCGCGACGGCGGAAAGAAAATCGTGCTCTCCGCCAACAGCGTGAGCGCCCGGGTGAACCTCACCTCCGCCGCATTCGAGAATCCGCAGCAGCCTCCTATGTTCTGCATGCTGCTGAGAAAGCACCTTTCCGGCGGCAAGCTCATGGCAATACGCCAGGACGGACTTGAGCGCATTGTCGCTCTGGATTTCGAGTGCACCAATGAAATAGGCGATATCGTGACGAATACCCTCATCGCAGAGATAATGGGACGTCACAGCAATATAATCCTCGTCCGGGACGGGCGCGTTATCGACAGCGTGAAGCGTATCACGGACGATATTTCCTCCGTGCGCCGGGTGCTGCCGGGAATACAGTACGAAGCGCCGCCGCGCCAGGACAGGCTGTGCCTGCTGGAATGCGAGCCGGAGCAGGTGCTGAACGCCATAGCGGATTCCCCGGAGCGGCTCTGCAAGAAGCTTTCCGCAGTGCTGGAGGGAGTTTCGCCGATCCTCACCCGTGAGATCGCGTGGTATTCCGCCAAGGACGTGGACGCCGTGTGCAGTGCGCTCTCCGACAGCGCCAGGGACAGGCTGAGATTTATTCTCGGCAGGATAAAGTCCGCGCTTTCCGGCGGAGAGTGCAGCTTCACCGTGGTATCCGAACCGGGCGGCAGGAAGAAGGATTTCTGCTTCATCAACATCGAGCAGTATTCCACCTCCATGGTGATAAGCCATGCGGATTCTGCAAACGGACTGCTGGACGATTTCTTCGCTTCCCAGGACAGGACGGAGCGTACCAGACAGCGCGCCCACGACCTGCTGAAACTCCTGATGAACAGCTATGAGCGCGTTTCAAGGAAACTCGAATTGCAGAAGAAGGAACTTGCGGAGTGCTCCGAAAGGGAGGCTTTCCGAGTCCGGGGCGACCTTATAAACGCGAACATCTGGCGGCTTGAAAAGGGACAGAGCAAGGCGGTGCTGGAGGATTTCACCACCGGAGAGCCGGTTGAAGTCCAGCTGGACCCCAGGCTCACCCCGGCGCAGAACGCGCAGAAGTACTACACCGAGTACCGCAAGCTGGACACTGCTGAGAAGAAGCTCACCGAGCTTATCGCCAAGGGGCAGCAGGAGCTTGTCTACATCGACAGCGTATTTGACGCCGCGAGCCGCACCGACAGCGAGATGGATCTGGCGGAGATACGCCGGGAGCTGCGCGAGCAGGGCTACCTCAAGGGCGGAGTACGGGCGGACGAAAAGGTGAAGAAAACCTCCGATCCACTGCATTTCCGTTCCAGCGAGGGGTTCGAAATTCTGGTCGGCAGGAACAACCGCCAGAACGACCAGCTCACTCTAAAGACCGCAAAAGCCGCCGATATCTGGCTGCACACGCAGGGAATCGCAGGTTCGCACGTCATAATCCGCACCGAGGGGAAGCAGCCCGGCGAGCAGACGCTGTTTGAAGCGGCGCAGCTGGCGGCGTTCCATTCCAAGGGGCGCAGCGGCTCGGGCGTCCCGGTGGATTACGTCGCGGTGAAGTTCGTCAAGAAGCCGGCTGGCGCAAAGCCCGGCATGGTGATTTTCACGAACAACCGCACGCTGTACGTCACCCCGGACGAGAATCTCGTCAATTCACTGAAAGCAAATAACGCAAAAGCGTAAACATAAATCCCAAAAAACGAAAGGACAACATTGCAATGAGAAAGGAACTTGCAAAGACCTACGCCCCGAAGGAATTCGAGGACCGTATCTATCATAACTGGGAGGAAAAGGGCTATTTCCACGCTGAGATAGACCCCAAGAAGAAGCCCTATACCATCGTTATCCCCCCACCCAACATCACCGGACAGCTCCACATGGGACACGCACTGGACAACACCCTCCAGGATATCCTTATCCGCTGGAGAAGAATGCAGGGATTTTCCGCTCTGTGGCTCCCCGGAACAGACCACGCTTCCATCGCGACCGAGGCTAAGATCGTCGGCAAGATGAAGGAGGAGGGTCTGACCAAGGAACAGATCGGCAGAGAGGAATTCCTCAAGCGCGCATGGGACTGGAAGCGCGTTTACGGCGGCCGTATCGTTCAGCAGCTCAAGAAGCTCGGAAGCTCCTGCGACTGGGAGCGCGAGCGCTTTACTCTCGACGAGGGCTGCTCCAGAGCCGTTCAGAAGGTATTCATGGACCTCTACAACAAGGGGCTCATCTACCACGGCGTAAGAATGATCAACTGGTGCCCTAACTGTAAGACCTCCATCTCCGATATCGAGTGCGAGTACGAGGAGCAGGACGGATTCTTCTGGCACATCAACTATCCTCTGGCGGACGGCTCCGGCTTCGTTGAGATTGCTACCACCCGTCCGGAAACCCTGTTGGGCGACTCCGCGCTGGCGGTAAATCCGAACGACGAGCGCTACAAGGATATCGTCGGCAAGATGGTGAAGCTTCCTCTCACCGACCGTGAAATTCCGATAATCGCCGACGATTACGTTGACGTGGAGTTCGGTACCGGCGTCGTTAAGATCACCCCGGCGCACGACCCCAACGACTTCATGGTAGGTCAGCGCCACGACCTGCCGGTTATCTCCATGATGAACGACGACGCTACGATAAGCGCCGACGTTGGCGGAAAGTACGCAGGCATGGACAGATACGAAGCAAGAAAGCAGATGGTCGCAGACCTCGAAGCCCAGGGACTTCTCGTAAAGGTAGAGCCGCACAGACACAACGTCGGCTGCTGCCAGCGCTGCGGTACTACCGTTGAGCCGAGAGCCTCCCTCCAGTGGTTCGTTTCCATGAAGGAGCTTGCACAGCCGGCTATCGACGTTGTAAAGTCCGGGGAGCTGCGCTATATTCCGAAGCGCTTTGAGAACGGCTATCTCTACTGGATGGAGAATATCCGCGACTGGTGCATCTCCAGACAGCTCTGGTGGGGTCACAGGATTCCGGCGTACTACTGCCAGAACCCCTCCTGCAAGCATACCGCCATCTCCCTCGATCCACTGGAGAAGTGCCCGAAGTGCGGCGCTCCCGTAAAGCAGGACGAGGATACCCTCGATACATGGTTCAGCTCCGCGCTGTGGCCTTTCTCCACCCTCGGGTGGCCGGACAAGACCCCCGAGATGGACTACTTCTATCCGACAAATACCCTGGTTACGGGCTATGACATTATCCCGTTCTGGGTTGCAAGAATGATATTCTCCGGTCTGGAACACACCGGTCAGAAGCCGTTCAGTGACGTTCTTATCCACGGTCTGGTGCGCGACGAGCAGGGACGCAAGATGTCCAAGTCCCTGGGCAACGGCGTTGATCCGCTGGAGATCATCGACAAGTACGGCGCCGACGCGCTCCGTCTGACCCTCGTCACCGGCAACGCTCCCGGCAACGACATGCGCTGGACAGAAACCAAGGTGACCAACTCCAGAAACTTTGCAAACAAGCTCTGGAACGCTTCCAGATACATTCTGATGAACCTCCCCGAGGATTTCGGCACGCCGGTCCTCCCGGAGAACCTCCCCATTGAGGACAAGTGGGTGCTCAGCCTGTATAACGACACAGTAAAGAGCGTTACCTCCAACCTGGAGGCATTCGAGCTTGGCGTTGCAGTACAGAACCTCACCGACTTCATCTGGGACGTTTACTGCGACTGGTACATCGAGCTTACAAAGCCGCGTATCGCCGAGGGCGGTGAATCCGCGCTCGCTGCGCAGAACGTCCTGGTTTACATCATGCAGGGCATTCTGAAGCTGCTGCACCCGTTCATGCCGTTCATCACCGAGGAGATCTGGCAGTCCATGCCGGGCACCGAGAGCGAGAGCATCATGGTTGCAGAGTGGCCGGAATATAACGAGAAGCTGCACTTCGGCGAGGCTGCCGAGGAATTCAGCCGTGTTGTCAGCGCCATCAAGGCTATCAGAGTACAGCGCAACGAGCTGAACGTTCCTCCGTCAAAGAAGGTAACGATGACCGTTGAAACCCAGTACACCACCCTGTTCAGCGACTGCCGCAGATTCTTTGAGAAGCTCGCCGGCGCCGGGGAATTCACCGTAACCGAAAAGGCGGACGCTGCTGAGGGCATGATGACCGTTGTCACCGATTCCGCACGAGTATTCATTCCGATGGGCGAACTGGTTGACAAGGATAAGGAACTTGCGCGCCTTGACAAGGAGAAGAAGGCTGCTGAAAAGGATATCGAGTTCCTCTCCAAGAAGTTGAACAATCCGGGATTCCTTGCAAAGGCTCCGGCTCAGCAGATCGAGAACGAGCGTGCAAAGCTTGCGAAGGCAGAGGAGAAGCTGGCAAAGATCACAGCTTCCATCGAAGGCTTAAAGTAATTAAGATACGCCGCATGGGACCGTGGGAATGGACAGACGGTTCAGCGCCGCCCGATGGCGGAGTTATCCCGGGGCGCTCCTGCGCACGCCCGGCGGCGTTGAAGCGGCAGACATCAATAATGCTGCGAAAGCGGCACATTAATTCCGGATTCCGAATTTAATTTAAGGGGGCATTATGGCAAAGATGACTCTGGTCGTCCTTGCGGCGGGCATGGGAACACGCTTCGGCACAAGGATAAAGCAGCTTGAAAAGCTCGGACCCGACGGGGAGCTGCTTATAGATTACTCAGTTTACGACGCTATCCGCGCGGGCTTCGACCGCGTTGTGTTCATTATCCGCCGGGATATCGAGGAACTATTCAAGTCCACCATCGGCGCACGGGTGGAGAAGCGTATCCAGACGGATTATGTCTTTCAGTCCACGGATCAGCTTCCGGTGCGGACGGGGGATTTTCCAGGGCGCGCAAGACCCTGGGGTACAGCGCAGGCGCTCTGGTGCTGCCGTGAAGCCCTGGACGGGCCGTTCGCTATCGTAAATGCGGACGACTTCTACGGACAGGACGCGTTCCGCCGTCTGGGAGGATTCCTCAGCAACTTTACGGCTGACGCGTGCTCCGTTGGATTTATGCTCAGGAATACCCTGTCGGATTTCGGCACGGTGAACCGCGGCGTCTGCAAGACTGACGCGCAGGGGCTTCTCACAAAGGTGGAGGAAACCAAGAAGATCGCCCGGGGCGCGGACGGAGTTATTTCCGGCGACCACTGCGGCGAGAAGCGTATCCTCAGTGAGGACGACACCGTTTCCATGAGCATGTGGGGTTTCGGCGCGGAATTCCTGCCCAGGCTGGAGCGGCAGCTGTCCGCTTTTCTGGAGGGACTCCCGGCGGACGAGCCGGCGGCGGAGCTTACTATCGCTGACGCAGTGGACGCGGAGATCGGCAGCCGTGGATTCCGGGTGCAGAATCTCACCACGGACAGCCGGTGGTTTGGTATCACCTATGAGGCGGACGTGGATTCCGCCCGGGAAACGTTGAAGAGCAGTATCAACTCAGGGGTTTACCCAGCGCCGCTGTGGGGCTGATATCATTCAGGGGGAGGTGCCCGTTATGCTGATCGTACCGATAGAAAACGTCACTGAGGGAATGGTGCTTGAAAAAGACGTTGCTTCCACCTCGGCGAAGGATTACAAGACCCTGCTGATGAAGGGCACGGTGATCACTCGCGAAATGATCGACCTGCTTAAAAGAAAGGGCATAAAAAACATCACTGTCAGGGGCTTGGAGGAGCCTGCGGAAGATCCTAAGCCGGAGCAGATCATCTCTGCGGAAAAGACGGCGGAGGAGATTAAGAACCGTCATATCGGCAGGGCGCTGAACGAATTGAGTTCAGTGTTCGAGAACGAGGGCGAGATACAGAAGCTGTCCGAGAAGGCTATAAAGGAGGTCGACAGTATTGCGGACGATATCCTGGTTGATATCGGCAATGATTCCTCCTATCTTGGCAACCAGATGATAGCCCTTCAGAACTACGATGATTATACCTACAAGCACTGCCTGAGAGTTGCAATGCTGTCCACCAGCATTGCAAACGAGCTGCACCTTCCCCAGGCGGACATCAAGGAAGTCATCGTGGCGGCGCTTCTGCATGATATCGGGAAATCCAACATAGACCATGAGATAATAGTCAAACCCGGAAAACTCACCGATGAGGAATTTGAGAAGATAAAACAGCACCCTTACATCGGCTATGAAATACTCAAGCGGTCCGGCGGATATAACGCGAATATCCTGTCGGGAGTGCTGTTCCACCAGGAAAAGTTCGACGGCAGCGGATATCCTACCGGGCTTTCCGGCAGGCGTATTCCGCTCATCGCCCGGATAATAACCGTGGCGGACGTATTTGACGCGCTCACCTCCAACCGCCCTTACCGCAGACCGTGGTCCGTGGCGGAAACCGAGGAGTACATGCTGGGAGGCTGCGGCGTGCACTTCGACTATGACGTCGTTGCGGCGTTCCTGCGGTCGTTTAACCCGTATCCCGTGGGTACTGTGGTGTCGCTGTCTGACGGACGGCACGGCGTGGTCATAAGACACAACACTAATGTGCTGCGCCCTGTGGTGAGAATCAGCGGAGATGGTTCCGGCGAGGAGATAGATCTCGGCAGCGACTTCCGCTTCCTGTCGCTGATGATAACGGGAATTTACAGCGGAAATTACAATGTATGATTAAGGAGAAACTAATATGGTAGTCATCGAAATGGAAAACGGAAAGAAGATCAAGCTGGAGCTTTACCCCGACAAGGCTCCCATCACTGTTGAGAACTTCCTCAAGCTGGTGAAGGACGGCTTCTACGACGGTCTGATATTCCACAGAGTCATCAAGGATTTCATGATCCAGGGCGGAGATCCCCAGGGAACCGGCATGGGCGGCGCAAAGGACAAGATCAAGGGCGAGTTCCTGATGAACGGTGTTCCCAACGATCTCAAGCACGAGCGCGGCGTGATCTCCATGGCAAGGGCGCAGAATCCGAATTCTGCAAGCTCCCAGTTTTTCATCTGTCACAAGGACAGCTTCTTCCTTGACGGTCAGTATGCTGCTTTCGGCAGAGTCGTTGACGGTATGGACGCGGTTGACGAGATCGCTGAAACCAGGACGGACTACAACGATCGCCCCCTCAACGACTGCAAGATGAAGCGCGTTTACATCGAGGACTGATCGCAATAAGCGCTGCGGCTGCGTGTTCCCGGCGAGGGAATGTGCAGCCATTTTTTCAGTCTGATAATTACGGCTGTTTTTTGTGCATTATGTACATATATTATGCGCCGATAAAGCATAATTTGTCCATAATCCGGGTATTAATTGACTTTTTAGGCTGCGTTGGTATTGACAAAAACGCCGTTTTATAGTATCATTAGATAATAGGGGCAGAATCTGCTTTTTTGCCGTTTCCCCCCTGAAATGAAATGACGCGCCGCAGGTGTTGCGCCGCAGCGCTTCATATACAAATGAGGTCTTTAAATGCAGTTTGGCAGTGTTGAATTCTTCAAAGTGCTGATCAAAACAGTCCTCTGCATACTTTTCTTTGTTCCGCTGGTGCTCTGCGTGGTTTTCGCTGTGCTCCTCTGGAACAGCAATCAGAAGCAGGCAGAGCTGGCGCAGGACAATCAGAAGCTGGAATATTACGCCGAGATACTCAGTGGCGAGCGCGAGCCCACCGTCAAGGGATTCTACGATATTTACGAGCGCAGCGGACTTTCCGACGACGACCTGGTGGAGTATATCCTCCACGGCAGGGAGCCGTCAGAGCAGGCTAACGCCGGCGCCGCAGCGACTGTCCCTGCTTCCTCGCAGGCGCAGTCCGAGCCGGAGGCTTCCACGGTGCCCACCGTGGATTCCGCGGAGCTGACGGTGGAATCCCAGGAGCCGGACAGCCCCTATGCGGACATCTATCCGGAAATGACGGTCAGCGCGCCCGCTGAGGAGGAGTACATCCGGGAAGAGAACGTGGTGTACCTCACCTTCGACGATGGTCCGTCCGACCATACTTACAGCATTCTGAGCTATCTTGAACAGTATAATATCAAGGCGACGTTCTTTGTCGTGCCCAACAGGACCGAGGGCTGCTATGCCAAGCTGAAGGCAATAGCGGACGCAGGACATTCCATCGGCGTCCACAGCGCTTCCCACGTCTACAAGGATATTTACGCTTCCGTGGAGAATTTTCTGGAGGATTTCCACGAGGCATGGGACATAATATATGACGCGACCGGTATAAAGACCGAGATATTCCGCTTTCCTGGCGGCAGCGTGAACGATTTCAATGCGGACACCCGGGATCATATCATTCAGGAGATGACGCGCCGCGGATTCCGCTACTTCGACTGGAACGTTGACAGCAACGACGCAGGCGGCGCCAACTGGACGTATATGTACAACTCCATTCCGAAGGATATTTCCGGCAATTACCGTTCTGTGGTGCTGATGCACGATTCCGCTTCCACACCGAACACGGTGCTGGTTCTGGGAGATGTGCTCCAGGTGCTTGTTAACGAGGGATACAAATTCGACAAGATAAACAATGATACGATGCCGGTGCAGTTCACCGGACCGTTTGCGTGAATACGACAGAATAACGGCTGAAAAAGAAAGGAAAATAAAATGGGCATCAAGGATAACTTTTCCCAGGCAGTAAAGGAACTGTGGAAAAAGGACGGCATGGAGGAGAACGGCGAAAATCGTACTGACAAACCGGCTCAGCCCACGGAACTGGATAAGTATCTGACAGAACCGCAGCAGGAGAGTGCGCAGCCCCAGGCGGCGCCGCAGGCTCCCCAGGCACAGAAGGCTCCGCAGGAGGCTCAGCCGGAGCAGCCGGCGGCTCCTCAGCAGGGCGGATACCAGTACAGCGCAGGGCAGCAGAATGCTGCACAGTCCGGCGCTCCCACTGAAACGCCGTACTATCGTCAGCAGCCTCAGCAGAACACCGCTCCGGCTTCCGGCGGAAACGGATTCGGCGGCGGTGCAGGATTTGGCGGAAACGGCGGCAGCGTACCTCCCACACCCTCCGGCAAGCCAATTGACGCCCCCAGCGATACCGACGAGGTGACTGTGATTTCTCGCAACACCATCATCGACGGTAATGTTCGAAGCCTTGCCAACATGCAGGTAGACGGCAACATAAAGGGCAACGTCGAAACCACCCGGGACATTGAGATGTCCGGAAAGGTAGTCGGCGATATCAAGTGCAATAACGCGAACATGAATTCTGCGGCAATGCAGGGAAATCTGAACCTCAAGGGGAAGATACGCATGGACCGCGACACTATACTTATCGGCGACCTTACTTCGCAGTACGCTGACGTGAACGGCAGAATAAGGGGTAAGCTCGAGATCGGCGGAAAGGCGGAGCTGAAGCGTGACGCCATCGTTTTCGGCGATATCAACGCTTCCACGATTGCCGTAACGGACGGCGCGATAATCCAGGGTTACGTCAACACGACTTTCCTCTCCAAGGAGGACAGCCGCAGCGTATTCCCCGAGGCGATCTCTTTCGATAACAAGACAGCTGATAAGGCGTAATCACAATTCCGGGAAAGGCAGCATCACTCAATGAGCACCAAGAAGAATCAGAATATTGCATCACTCATAGCCACAGTAGTCATTGCAGGACTTGCCTGCGCAGCGGCGATCGTTGCGGCGGTAATGATCCTGGGCGGAAACAAGGACGGCGACGGCGGTCAGCCGCAGCAGCAGACCTCCGCGCACGACACCTCCTACCTCACGCAGGAATACCGCGACGAGGCGGGGCTGGCGGCGCACGACCTGCTGGACGACAGCCACGAGATACTCAGACTGTTCGTCACCGAGGGACTTCACCACAATGACGAGCCTTACGGAAACCTGCCCGAGGACGGATACTACACCGTCAACAACACCGACTACGACTTACAGAAGATACAGGATCTGGTGCACTCGGTTTATGTGGACGACGCAGCTGAAAAGATCCTTACAGACGTTGACGGCAACGGGCTGACCGTTTACGCCAACAGAAAGATACAGCAGAAGGTGGAAACCACCGCAGTTTCCGAGGATTCCACAGCGGAAGCGGACAGCACCGTGAAGTACGAAACCGTCGAGGTGCTCGGAATAAGCTCCGATTTCCTGGCGGACCCGTCCAAGAGCTGGGTCAGCTGCTCCATCAAGATAGACTACGTTGAAGAAGGAAGATGCACCCTTGAAGTGGGCGTATTCGACCAGAAGCTTGACACCCTGATCGGCACCGCCGAGGCGGATTCCCCGAAGGAGCCGGACGCTTCCTACACCGTTGACATGGTAAAGACCAACGATGGCTGGCGCCTGGAAGAGTTCGTCACCAGGTAATGAGCGAAAAGAAAAGCCCCTTTGCCGTATGGGCGGTGGCAAGCCAGATGGCATTCGTTATCCTGGCGCCGCTGCTGGTTTTCATCGTGGGCGGACATTATATCGTGGAGCGTTACAGCCTGCCGGACTGGGTGATGGTGATATGCATTATCCTCGGTATCCTGTTCATGATAAGCGGCGCGATAAATCACATCATGAAGATGATCCGCCTTTTCGCAAAGGACGACAAGTCAAAGTACCGCAGCTATTACAGCGACCGCCGGGACAATGACTACTACGACGACCACGGACATCAGTGAGGTGCGAATGTCGGCAAAAAGATACAGCGTTACCCGGCAGGAACTGCGCGCAATGCTCCCATGGCTGCTCGCAATAAATGCGGCGTATTTCGCCGTGCTGACGGTTCTCTTCTTCGCCTCCGGGCTGGATTACTCACTGCTCCTCGGCGGAGTGTGGGGCAATATCGCCGGCGTGGGCAACTTCTGGCTGATGGGGGTCACGGCTGAGAACGCCCTGAGGCGCGGCTCCAAATCCGCACAGAGATATATGAACACGCTCTACTGCGTCAGATACCTGGGATTGTTCCTGGTTATGACTGCGGCGGGGCTGCTCCCTTTCATTGATCTTATTACCGCGGCGGTGCCGCTTTTCTTTCCCAGGATAATCATTACGGTGAAAGCCCTGTGGGAAACTCGCACATCGCGGAAATCAGATAAATAAATCCAAAGGAGGAATGATAGGATATGCCATCAGCTTTACTTCTGGCGTCTGAGGGCGGATTTACCGTCACCGGTCCGAAGGTCATCGCTAGCTTCGACCTGTTCGGGATAACGTGGAATCTCACTGAAACAGTATTTATCCAGTGGATAGTCATGCTGATCCTGCTGGTGGTAATGCTCGTTCTAACAAGCAAGCTGGAAATAATCCCGAAAACAAAGCGCCAGGCGGCGGCAGAATGGATCGTGACTTTCGCCAGAAACATGGTGGATACCACGATGGGCCCCAGATATAAGGGCTACACCACCTACATCGGTGCGCTGCTGTGTTTCCTGCTGCTGAACAACCTCATGAGCCTTTTCGGTCTCAAGAATCCGACCTCTGATATCTCGGTCACGGGTGCGATCGCGCTCATCACTTTCGTGCTGACCCAGATCAACCGCGCAAGAACCGGCAAGGTTAAGGGATTTTTCCACGCATTCATCGAGCCTATGCCCTTCATGCTGCCGTTCAACATCATCGGCGAGATCGCGAATCCGCTGTCGCAGGCGCTGCGTATCTTCGGCAACATGGTCGCAGGTATGGTAATCGGCGGTCTGATCTATTTCGCGCTGGGTAACTTCGCGATACTGATCCCTGCAATTACATCGCTGTATTTCGATATCTTCTCGGCAGTGATCCAGGCTTACATCTTCACAACTCTGACAATGGCGTATATTTCCGGCGCAGAGTGCGAATGATCTCACATGGCTACACTCCCTTCTGGGGATAGTATTTATATCAAATGGAGGAAATAACAATGACAGATATGCAGACTTTATCCAGTGCCATCGTTCTTGGCGCTTCCGCGCTCGGCGCAGGCACAGCAATGATCGCCGGTCTTGGTCCTGGTATCGGTGAAGGTATATGCGCCAGCAAGGCGGTCGAGGCTATCGGCAGACAGCCTGAGGCTTCCGGTGCGGTTACAAGAACAATGATCATCGGTGACGCGCTCGCTGAGACCACCGGTCTTTATGCGCTGGTTATCGCGCTGCTTCTCCTTTATGCAAATCCGCTGTTCAGCAATCTCACTAACCTGTTCGATTAATGCGGAATAAAGCACAAAGGGAGGAGTTGGATTAAATGCTGACACTTATAAGTGAAAGCGCAGCGCAGGAAGTCCTGCCGCTCGTTACCATCGACCCCGGTACCATTGTGTTCACCCTGATAAACACTCTTATCATCTTTATCCTGTTCAGAATATTCCTGTTCAAGCCGGTCGGAAAGGTACTCGACAAGCGCAACGAAATGGCGGCGGCGGAGATCGCCGAGGCCAAGCGCGCGAAGGAATCCGCCGCAAAGACTGAGCAGGAATACCTCGAGAAGCTGGCAAAGGCAAAGGAGGAGGCTGCTGAGATCATGAAGCAGGCCACCGCCCGTGCACAGCGCCGCGAGGAGGAGATAATCAACGACGCCAACCAGAAGGCGGCGGAGATCAGGGCAAGGGCTGAGGAAAACATCGAGCGCGACAGGCAGAGCGCCGTTAACGAGATCAAGGATCAGATATCCGACATCGTTATCATGGCGGCTTCAAGCGTTGTTGAGAAGGAACTTTCCGCGAAGGATAACGAGGCGCTCATAAACAGCTTCCTCGAGAACGTGGGCACTGCAAAGTGACCGCCGCAGAAAGGAGCTTCTATGAACGACAAGGCTGAAAAAGTATACGCCGGGGCGTTCTTTGAGCTGTGTACGGAGGAGGCTCCGGACAGGCTCAGCGATATTCTCGGCGAACTGGACGCGCTCAATGCCATTTTCGACGGGGATCCGGAATTCGTCAAGCTGCTCGGCACCCCCACGATAACCATGGACGAGAAGCTTGGCATGATGAGGGATATCATCAGCCGGGGCGAGATCTCGGAAATCACCGGGAACCTGCTGTGCGTCCTGACGGAGCGTGGGAGAATGAACTGCTTTGGCGGTATCCTCAGGAATTTCCGCGCGTCATATAACGAGTATTTCAAGATAGCTGAGATAACCGTGACCAGCAGCGCTCCGCTGCCGGAAGCTGTTGTGGAAAAGATAAGGGCGAAGATGTCCGAGGTCACCGGAAAGACCGTTTCCGTGAAGGAGAAGGTTGACCCGGCGCTCATTGGCGGCGTTGTTATCGACTACGGCAGCACTCGCTGGGACGGCAGTATCCGCTCCAGGCTCGCAGGTCTGCGCAAAGAGCTTGGCGGCGTGATCGCCTGACGGCAAAACCGCCGCGAGCCACGGCTCCGGCAGTATCATCAAAAAGAAAGGGATTGATTTAATGGATCTACGCCCCGATGAAATAACGGGTCTGATAAAGTCCCGGATAAAGAACTACAACTCGAAGCTCCAGCTGGCTGACGTCGGCACCGTTGTCACAGTAGGCGACGGTATCGTGCGTATCCACGGGCTTGAAAAGTGCATGCTCAACGAGCTTCTCGAATTCGAGAACGGCGTGCAGTGCATGGCGATGAACCTCGAGCAGGATTTCGTTGGCGCGGTTATGCTCGGCTCCGACGAGGATATCAAGGAAGGCTCCACCGTAAAGCGCACAGGCAGCATCATGTCCGTGCCGGTCGGCGAAGCGCTCCTGGGCAGAGTTGTGAATTCTCTGGGACAGCCCATCGACGGCAAGGGCGCTATCCTCGCGAAGGAAACACGCCCCATTGAAAAGATCGCGTCTGGTATCATCACCAGAAAGCCTGTTACCGTGCCCCTCCAGACCGGTATCAAGGCAATAGACAGCATGATCCCGATAGGCAGAGGTCAGCGTGAGCTTATCATCGGCGACCGCCAGACAGGTAAGACTGCCATCGCTATCGACACCATCATCAACCAGAAGGGCAAGGACGTTATCTGCATCTATGTCGCAATAGGTCAGAAGAACTCCACTGTTGCCGGCGTTGTTGAGCAGCTGCGCGCAGGCGGCGCGCTGGATTACTCCATCGTGGTTTCCGCGACTGCTTCCGAGCTGGCGCCGCTTCAGTACATCGCACCCTATTCCGGCTGCACCATGGGCGAGTACTTCATGGACCAGGGCAAGGACGTCCTCGTGGTATACGACGACCTGTCCAAGCACGCCGTGGCTTACCGTACCCTCTCGCTGCTGCTGAAAAGACCGCCAGGACGTGAAGCGTACCCCGGCGATGTATTCTATCTGCACTCAAGACTTCTCGAGCGTGCCGCAAGACTCAATGAGAACTACGGCGGCGGCTCCCTGACTGCGCTGCCGATAATCGAAACGCAGGCAGGCGACGTATCCGCGTATATCCCGACCAACGTAATCTCCATCACCGACGGTCAGATATACCTTGAGAGCGAGCTGTTCAACGCTGGTGTACGCCCCGCAGTAAACCCGGGCATCTCCGTATCCCGTGTAGGCGGTAACGCACAGATCAAGGCTATGAAGAAGGTAGCCGGCACCCTGAAGCTGGATTACTCCCAGTACAGGGAGCTTCAGAGTTTTGCGCAGTTCGGCTCCGACCTGGATAAGGACACCAAGGAGCGTCTGGCAAAGGGCGAGCGTATCGTTGAGGTGCTCAAGCAGGATCAGAACTCCCCCCTCGAGGTAGAGGAGCAGGTAGTCATCATCTACGCTGTCGTACACAACTACCTCAAGGATATCCCCGTTGAGAAGATAAAGCAGTATCAGGCAGACCTGCTTGACCACATCAGGTCCACCGTTCCTGAGATACTCACAAGCATAAAGACCGAAAAGGTGATCACCCCCGAGAACGAGGAGCAGCTTAAGAACGTGCTGACCGAGTTTGCCAGGGGTTACACCGCCTGACGAAAGGAGCATAACATGAAGCAGGCTGCTTTTGTGCTCGGCATTATTGCCACAACTCTTTCCATGTTCGCCGCCCTCGGCGTTGCATGGCTCTTCATCGAAAAGAAGGTAAGATATATCACTACGGACGACAACGTTTAATGCCGCCGTTTCCGCCGCAGGTCTGCTGCGGCGCGGTATCTTTACCCAGGGGGTGATATTATAGCATCAGGTAATATGAAGGACATCAAGCGGCGTATCAAGTCCGTCGGCTCCACCCGGCAGATAACCAAGGCGATGGAGCTGGTGTCCTCAAGTAAGCTCCGCAAGGCGAAGCAGCGCGCTGAACAGGCTCGTCCCTATTTCAACGAGCTGTATAAGTCCATGTGTGAGATTGTTTCCGCCAATACCGACTTCTCCACGGTGTTCACAGTGAAGAGGGAGGTAAAGCACCGCCTGTTCATCGTTGTGGCAGGCGACAGAGGACTTGCCGGCGGATATAACTCAAATATCCTGAAGCTGGCGGCATCGGCGCATTCCGCAGATCCGGAGAAGCCCAAGATAATCGCTGTCGGCAAGAAGGCTATAGAGTATTTCTCCAAGCGCGACTACGACATAGTGGGAAGCTATCCGAACATCGCCGAGAACATCAAGCCCGCCCAGGCGCAGGAGATCGCGGATACAGCGGTCGAGCTGTTCCGCAAGGGCGAGGTGGACGACGTCCAGATATTCTTCACCATGTTCGTTTCCCAGCTGACGCAGGAGGCACAGCAGATGGCGGTGCTTCCTATGATGACGCAGAAGCTCGAGAATTACGGCACCATGACTTATGACCCGTCCCCCGAGGCGGTGTTCGACCGTATCGTGCCGAAGTTCACCGCCAGCCTTGTGCAGTGCGCTGTTGTGGAGGCGTATGCTTCCGAGCAGGGCGCGCGCAGAACGGCTATGGAGTCCGCAACTGACAACGCAGACGCCATGACCGAGAGTCTGTCGCTGCTCTATAACAGAGCGCGCCAGGCAAGCATCACGCAGGAGATCACCGAGATCGTATCTGGCGCGAATGCTCTTGAGTAATTACAATACGTTATATCGCCGCGCGATGTAACATTCGGTATAGCATTTCCAAAACTACTATTGGAAAGGAAAAATCAGAAATGACAAATCAGAACATTGGCACGATCGTCACGGTCATCGGCGCGGTTCTTGATATCAGGTTCCACCCGGATCACCTGCCCAATCTGCTGAATGCCATTGAGATCGACAACAACGGTCAGAAGCTGGTCGTTGAGGTCGCACAGCATATCGGCGATGATGTGGTGCGCTGCATCGCGATGGGTTCCACGGACGGTCTTGTCAGAGGTATGGAGGCTGTCGATACTGGCGCTTCCATCAAGGTGCCTGTCGGAAAGGAAACCCTGGGACGCGTGTTCAACCTGCTCGGCGAGGCAGTAGACAACAAGCCCCAGCCCCAGACCGAGGAAAAATGGGAGATACACCGCCAGGCTCCGAAGTTTGAGGAGCAGGAGGCTTCCAACCAGGTTCTTGAAACCGGTATCAAGGTCGTTGATCTTATCGCGCCGTACCTCAAGGGCGGTAAGATAGGTCTGTTCGGAGGCGCGGGCGTTGGTAAGACGGTTCTCATCATGGAGCTTATCAACAACATCGCAAAGCAGCACGGCGGTATTTCCGTTTTCACCGGCGTCGGCGAGCGTACCCGTGAGGGTAACGACCTGTACAACGAGATGACGGAATCCGGCGTTATCAGCAAGACCGCGCTGGTTTACGGTCAGATGAACGAGCCGCCAGGAGCAAGAATGAGAGTTGCGCTCTCCGGTCTGACTATGGCGGAGTATTTCCGTGATAAGGAAGGTCAGGACGTTCTGCTGTTCATCGACAACATCTTCCGTTTCACCCAGGCAGGTTCCGAGGTTTCCGCGCTGCTCGGCCGTATGCCCTCCGCCGTTGGTTACCAGCCGACCCTTGCCACTGAGATGGGCGCTCTCCAGGAGCGTATCACTTCCACCAAGAAAGGCTCCATCACGTCCGTTCAGGCGGTCTATGTTCCTGCGGACGACCTGACTGACCCGGCTCCGGCGACTACATTCGCACATCTGGACGCTACCACGGTTCTTTCCAGAAACATCGCGTCCATGGGTATCTATCCGGCGGTAGATCCGCTGGAATCCACCTCCAGAATCCTCACCCCGGACATCGTGGGCAAGGAGCACTACGAGGTTGCGAGAGCGGTGCAGTCCATTCTCCAGCGCTATAACGAGCTTCAGGATATCATCGCGATCCTGGGTATGGACGAGCTGTCCGACGAGGATAAGCTGACCGTATCCCGTGCGAGAAAGATTCAGCGCTTCCTGTCACAGCCGTTCTCCGTTGCGGAGGCATTCACCGGCATGGAGGGCAAGTATGTTCCGCTGAAGGAAACTATCCGCGGCTTCAAGGAGATAATCGAGGGCAAGCACGACGACCTGCCGGAATCCGCATTCCTGTTTGCAGGCACGATCGACGAGGTTATCGAGAAGGCAAAGAAAGTCTGACGGGGGTACAAAATGACACCGTTCAAGTTACAAATAATCACGCCTGAAAAGACATTTTTTGACGGCGAAACCGAGCAGATCATTGCCCGGACGACTGTCGGCGATGTCGGAATACTCAACGGGCATGAGCCTTATTGCGCCGCCCTGGGAATAGGGCAGATGCGCGTGATGATCGATGGTCAGTTCCGGCGTGCGGCAACCACTGGTGGTATCATTAAGGTGTCTAGGGAAAAGACTGTGATACTGGTGCAGGCGTGCGAGTGGGCGGACGAGATCGATGTGAACCGCGCGGAGCATGCAAAGGAGGTCGCAGAGGGACGTATAAAGGCGGCGCACAGCGATAATGAACTGCGCCTTGCTGAAGCAAAGCTCAAGCGCGCCCTCAACCGTATCGACGCGGCAAACCTGAGATAAGTAAAAAAAGGACTGGATTCTCCAGTCCTTTCAGACTGTCGATAAACCCTCATCTTCGTCGTCACTCCGTATGACGGCAGGCACAAAGCCTAGCCGCCATACGGGTTCCTAGAATCTGAGGGTTTCTCAACAGTCTGAGAATTTACTTTTTACAACAAACTAAAAGGACTGGATTCTCCAGTCCTTTTTTATTGAATCGGAGTTCGGAAGAAAATATTGAAAAAATTTGATTTTACCCCTTGACAAAGCAAATAAAAAGTGCTATAATAATTAAGCATTGATGTTAAGTTCAGATATGTCGGATATGCGGGTGTAGTTCAATGGTAGAATCCCAGCCTTCCAAGCTGGTCGCGTGGGTTCGATTCCCATCACCCGCTCCAGTCCTTTTTGGACAAGCATACAGTGCATGCGCCATTAGCTCAGCTGGATAGAGCAACCGCCTTCTAAGCGGTAGGTCGAAGGTTCGAATCCTTCATGGCGTGCCATGCATGGTGGGTATGGCTTAGTAGGTTAAAGCGTCGGATTGTGGTCCCGAAGATCGTGGGTTCGACTCCCACTACCCACCCCAGATATCAAAAGGCATAGGATTTTCCTGTGCCTTTTTCGTTAAGCGCCGCACTCAGGCGGATTCCGGAATACGGAGCCGGGTGCGTTACACTGGGATATAGCCAAGTGGTAAGGCAAGGGTCTTTGACTCCCTCATGCGTGCGTTCGAATCGCACTATCCCAACCAGTCGAGCGCCTCGACATGAATTTCGCGCGTTGAGGCGCTTTTCTTTCGTGGGTTTTCGCCTGCGAAAAAAATCTATTTCGTATAGCATAGACATACAAGAATCCCCCTGTACACAGCGTGCCGGGGGATTTTCCGCATTCAGCCGCGTAAATGCGGCTGCGGTCTTACTGCTTTCTCGCAATGGCGTATTCGTCATCGGAGGAATAATAGGGACAGTTGTAGTTCGTGCCGGTCATGAATCTGTACATCTCGTCCTCGTCAAGGTTCACAAGACACACCCAGCAGTCGCATTCCTCATCGTAAACATAGTTCACGCAGTCGTCGCAGTTCGTCATTTTGTTTCCTCCTTGTTGGCGTTTATCGCGCGGAATGCCTGCTCCAGCGTGCGCACGCCGATTATCTGAATGCCGTAATTCTCCGCCTTGCTGAGGGAGGAGAAGCTCTGCTTCGGAATTATGCAACGCTCGAATCCGAGCCGGGCGCCCTCCTTGACTCTCTCCCGGACGTGGGAAGCCGCCCGGACTTCGCCGCCTAGTCCCACCTCGCCGAATACCATCAGCTTTTCCGGGATAACCTTGTCGCACAGCCCGGAATACAGCGCCAGTGCCACTGCAAGGTCCGCCGCAGGCTCGTCGAGTTTCAGTCCGCCGACGATATTGACGTAGACGTCAACTCCGCCGAAGAAGAATCCCGTGCGCTTCTCCAGAACCGCCAGAAGCATGTACAGCCGGTTGTAGTCGAATCCTGTGGCGACGCGGCGCGGCGCGGACAGCGAGGATTTCGTCACCAGCGCCTGGACCTCCGCCAAGATAGGGCGTGTGCCCTCCACGGTGCATACGACGGCGCTGCCGGAAACCGTTGAGATACGCCCGGAAAGCATCATCTCGGATGGGTTAGTCACCTCGTGGAGTCCGTCGTCGTCCATGTTGAATACGCCTATCTCGTTGGTGGAGCCGAAGCGGTTCTTTATCGCCCGTAGTATCCTGTAGGAAAGCTGCTTCTCGCCCTCAAAGTACAGAACGGTGTCCACGATGTGCTCCATTATTTTCGGACCTGCGATTCCGCCGTCCTTGTTGACATGGCTTACGATGAATATGGGAATTTCCTCGGATTTCGCAAGGTGCATGAATGCGTTGGTGCATTCCCGTACCTGGACTATGCTCCCGGCGGAGGAACTGATTCCGCTGGATGTTATCGTCTGGATAGAGTCGATGATGACTATATCCGGCTTGGATTTCTTTACTGCCTGTATAATGCTCTCGCAATTATTCCCGGAGGCGAGCATGAGATTGTTGCTGCCGGATACGCCCAGGCGGTCGGCGCGGAGCTTTATCTGGCGCTCGGATTCCTCGCCGGAAACGTAGAGTATGGTGTGCTGGCTGCTCATGAATCCGCATATTTGCAGCAGCAGGGTGGATTTTCCTATCCCGGGGTCGCCGCCGATAAGCACCAGGGAGCCTTTGACAAGCCCTCCGCCCAGCACCCTGTCCAGCTCGGAAATTCCAGTGTCGTAACGGGTTTCGTCCTCATAGCTTATGCCGTCGATAGGGGAGAATTTCAGCTCCCCGACCGGCGCCGCAGATTTCCCTCCGATAAGCGGAGCCGGCTCCGCTTCCTCTATGGTGTTCCAGCTTCCGCAGGCGGTGCACCTGCCGTTCCACTTTGAGTATTCCTGACCGCATTCGCTGCAGACGAAAACGGTTTTTGCCTTTGCCATTTATTTTCTCCTTTTGACGGTTATCTGGTTATAATCCGGAATGTTCCCTCATATTCATTGGACAAAGAGTACTTTGTCCTGCGCCGCGCCGGTGCACACGGGCAGAAATTCTGGGGGTATCAACATGAAATTAAACAAAAAGTCCTTGAGATTTGCCGTCAGCATGGCGGCTATATTTGCGGTGCTTGCCGTGTGCGCCCGGGTGACGGACCATGCGCTCCCTGCCGCCGCGGAGGTGTCGGATAAGCCGGTCATAGTCCTTGACGCAGGCCACGGAGGGCTGGACAGCGGCGCCGTAGGAAAGGGCGGCACGCTTGAAAAGGACGTCAACCTTGCTGTGGTAAAGCGTCTTCAGCAGCTGCTGGAGCTGTCCGGATTCCATACGGTGCTGACTCGGAGCGAGGATATATCAATATACGACCCGGGCACGGAGGGAATACGCAACCAGAAGCTTTCCGACATGGATAACCGCCTGGAGCTTATCCAGAGCTATCCCGACAGCATATTCCTGTGCATACACCAGAACAACTTCACTGACCCGGCATATTTCGGCGGACAGATGTTCTACAATAACAACAATCCCGGCAACCGCACACTGGCACAGATAATGCAGAACCGCTTCGCGCAGCTTCAGCCGGGGAACGACCGTGAAATCAAGCTGACCGGCGACGAACTCTACCTGCTGAAATCCAACAAGAACCCGTCGCTGATGATCGAGTGCGGATTCCTCTCCAACCCGGACGAGGAGGCGAAGCTTGCCACCGCGGAATATCAGCAGCAGCTGGCGTTCACGATATACAGCGGACTGCTGGATTACCTCAGCACGATGGCGCCCGACGAACAGTGGACAGCCGATGAGGACTCCGGGGAGCTTTTTGTGACCATAGAATAAGTATAAATCTTTACGGCAGAAATGTCAAGGGCACGGAACTGCGCACGGTCGTATTGACAATTCCCACCGGCAATGGTATAATGTATGTATAGTTGATATCAATGCGGAACGGTCTGCAACGGGCAGACGATTGCCGCATGGTTGTGGGAGGTCAAAATGTCTGATACACCGATAAATCCCTTTGACAATGCGGAAGAGATCGCCAAGAAATCCATGGTGCTCTTCTTTGTGATAGACTGCTCCGGCAGCATGAGCGGAAGCAAGATCGGCACCGTGAACTCCGTTATGGAGGAGCTTATCCCGGAGATCAGGGATATCGGCGGCGCTGACGCTGATATCAAGCTTGCCGTTCTGAAGTTCTCCGGCGGCTGCGAATGGATGTACGACGCGCCGGTATCCATCGACGAATTCGAGTGGAAGCCCCTTGAGGCGGAGAATGTCACCGACCTTGGCGCGGCGCTCACCGAGCTTGCTTCCAAGCTCTCCAGGAACGAATTCATGAAGTCCCCGAGCCTGTCCTTTGCGCCGGTCATGATACTCATGTCCGACGGCTACCCGACGGATAACTATGTCAAGGGACTGGACACCATCGCAAAGAACCGCTGGTACTCCAACGGAATCAAGGCGGCTGTCGCCATCGGCGAGGACGCGGATCTGGATATCCTGGCGCAGTTCACCGGCGACCCTGACAGCGTAGTTACCGCCCACAACGGCGAAGCCCTCGCGAAGCTGATAAAGTTCGTGGCAGTGACTTCCTCCCAGATTGGAAGCCGCAGCGTCCGCCTTGCGGAGAGCGGTGAGCAGGCGCACACCAAGCAGGAATCCGCGGCGGAGCAGATTCGGGAATTCGCGGAGAGCGACGAGATCAACGCTGACATCGAGGCTGGCTGGTAATGCCGTTCGATGGGTTTGCGGCGTCCGTCAGGGGCGCTTCCCACGAAGAGAACGGAACTCCCTGCCAGGACAGCGCACGGGTGTACGTTTCCGACAAGCTGGCGGTGGCGGCGGTATCCGACGGTCACGGCAGCGAGAAACACTTCCGCAGCGACGCCGGGAGCGAGATGGCGGCGCGTATAGCCATTCGCTCGGTGATGGATTTCTGCGAGCGTAACGGCAGTCTTTCCGAGATATTTTCCCGGGATCCGAAGGAATCGGCGCGCAGGATCGCCGGAAACATAATCTGCGGCTGGAACGACGAGATCGCCGCCCATCTGGGATTCTGTCCGCTGAACGGGCAGGAGCTTGCGGTATGCGAGAAATTCGGCGGAATACAGCCGGAGGTGATATACGGCGCGACGCTGATACTGGCGGCGGCGGACGAAACCGGCGTGTTCGGAATGCAGATCGGCGACGGCACCTTTGTGATGGAATCTGCGGAGGGGGCGCAGCTCCCCATGCCCGAGGACGAGCGGCTGATGGGGAACCTCACGACCTCCCTGTGCGACGGCGACGCGATAAACAGCTTCCGCAGCTTCTGGCAGGAGGGCGGATTCCGGGCGGCAATGCTTTCCAGCGACGGGCTGATAAACTCTTTTGTCAGCCGGGGGGATTTCCTGAGCTTCGCCTCCAGAACTTCCGCGCTGCCCCGGGAGAGAGTGCCTGCACTGACGGAGCACCTACTGGAGCGTTCCAGGGCAGGCAGCCGGGACGATATTTCGGTCGCTGTTATCCGATGGGGCTGCCCGTAAGGCGCAAAACGGCTTTCTGCCCCTGTTTAAGTCGTTTTGTGCGTATTATTACAAAATCAGACGTTTTTTGCGCGAAGTTTGTCAAAATGGGCAAAAAAATCGTCCCTAATAACAAAAATGTGCGGATTTATCCGCCTTTTTTTTATCCTTAAATGCTTGACTTTTGGCTCTGTTTGGTGTATAATATCATAATGTATCATAATGGATATGTATGTGAAAAAGCTGTTTTTTGACCCTGACAGGGCGTCAAAATCCGATATTTTCCAGCTATCCGGACCGGATTTTTATTAAGGAGTGATAAAGCCGATGGTGAATGTTAAGCCCATACAGCTCGGAAAAACCACCCGAATGAGTTTTTCTAAGATCAATGAGGTCATCGATATGCCGAACCTCATCGGTATTCAGAAGGATTCCTACGAATGGTTCCTGAATGACGGTATCAAGGAGATCTTCAAGGAGTTCTCCCCGATCACCGATTCCAATGGCAGATACGAACTCTCGTTCATCAGCCACCGCCTTGACGACAAGACTAAGTATACCATTGAGGAGTGCAAGGAGCGTGACGCTACCTATGCTATTCCGATCCGTGTGACCGCGCGTCTTCTCAACAAGGAGACCGGTGAGTTCATGGACAACGAGATCTATATGGGCGATCTGCCGCTTATGACCGACAGCGGTACCTTCGTCATCAATGGCTCTGAGCGTGTTGTAGTATCTCAGCTGGTTCGTTCCCCGGGCGTTTACTACGGCTTCGAGAACGACAAGACCGGTAAGCCCCTCTACAAGGCTACCGTTATCCCGAACCGCGGCGCATGGCTCGAATACGAGATGGACGCCAACGACGTATACTATGTCCGCATAGATAAGAACAGAAAGATCCCCGTTACCACGTTCCTGCGTGCGCTGGGTCTTTCCTCCAACGCTGAGCTGACCGCTAAGTTCGGCGAGGATCCCAGGATCCTTGCTACCATCGAGAAGGACAGCACCCAGAACAAGGAAGAGGCTCTTCTCGAGGTCTACAGAAAGCTGCACCCCGGCGACATGACCAGCGTTGAGTCCGCGCAGAACTACCTCAACAACCAGTTCTTCGACGCAAAGAGATATGATCTGTCCAGATTCGGACGTTACAAGTACAACAAGAAGCTCGCTATCTCCGACAGACTGTACGGCAGAAAGATAGCTGAACCGGTCATCGCTCCTATGACCGGCGAGATTCTCGCTGACGAGGGTGATATCATCAACCGCGAGAAGGCTCTCGAGATCGAGAATGCCGGCGTTATCGACGTAGCTGTTTACCACCCCGAGCGCGAGGACGCCATCGTCCGTGTTACCGGTAACGGCATGGTGGATATCAGGGTCTACACCGGCGATATGGACGTTGAATCCCTCGGCATCAACGAGCATGTTCGCTTCGCTGTTCTCCGCGATATCCTTGAAACCGCGGCAGGCGACCAGGAAGAGCTGGCGCGCCTCATCAAGAACCGCGCTGAGGAGCTTATCCCCAGACACATCACAATCGAAGATATTTTCGCGACTGTAAGCTACTTCCTCGATCTCTGCGAGAAGGTCGGCACAGTCGATGACATCGACCACCTCGGCAACAGACGTATCCGCTGCGTAGGCGAGCTGCTCCAGAATAACTTCAGAATGGGCTTCGTCCGCATGGAAAAGACCATTCACGAGAGAATGCAGCTCAACGGTCAGGATCAGGAGAAGGTTTCCCCGGCGTCCCTCATCAATGCACGCCAGGTTATCTCCGCGATGAGAGAATTCTTCGGCTCCTCTCCGCTGTCCCAGTTCATGGATCAGAACAACCCACTGGCTGAGCTTACTCACAAGCGCCGCCTGTCCTCTCTGGGTCCGGGCGGTCTGTCCAGGGACAGAGCCGGATTCGAGGTCCGCGACGTACACTACTCCCACTACGGAAGAATGTGTCCTATTGAGACCCCTGAAGGTCCTAACATCGGTCTGATCTCCTATCTTGCATCCTTTGCGAGAATCAACGTGTACGGCTTCATTGAGGCCCCCTACAGACGCGTTGACAAGGCTACCGGCAGAGTACTCGACGAGGTAGTCTACATGACCGCTGACGAAGAGGATAACTACGTTGTGGCTCAGGCCAACGAGCCGCTGGATGATGAAGGTCATTTCGCAAGACCGATGGTTCACGCACGCTGCCGCGATACTATCCGTGAGTTCGAACGCGACAAGATCGATTTTATGGACGTATCCCCGAAGATGGTCGTTTCCGTCGCTACGGCTATGATCCCGTTCCTCGAGAACGATGACGCGAACCGTGCACTGATGGGTGCGAACATGCAGCGTCAGGCTGTGCCGCTGATGGTTACCGACAATCCTATCGTCGGAACCGGTATGGAGTATAAGGCAGCCGTTGACTCCGGCGTTGTCATCTGCTCCAAGGAAGACGGCGTAGTCACCGACGTTGACGCAGACAAGATCATCATCACAAACGACCTCGGTCAGGAGCACATCTACAGACTCATCAAGTTCAAGCGCTCCAACCAGGGCAACTGCGTAAACCAGCGCCCGATCGTAAGCAAGGGCGAGAGGGTTAAGGCAGGCGACGTTATTGCAGACGGTCCTGCAACAAAGATGGGCGAGATCGCGCTCGGTAAGAACGCCCTCATCGGCTTTACCACATGGGAAGGCTACAACTACGAGGACGCGGTCCTTATCAACGAGAAGCTCGTTTATAATGACGTTTACACTTCAATTCATATAGAGGAATACGAACTCGAGTGCCGTGAAACCAAGCTCGGCTCCGAGGAGATCACCCGTGATATCCCGAACCTTTCCGACGAGGCTCTCAAGGACCTTGACGAGCGCGGTATCGTTCGTATTGGCGCTGAGGTACACTCCGGCGATATCCTGGTAGGTAAGGTTTCTCCCAAGGGTGAAACTGAGCTTAACGCGGAGGAAAGACTGCTCCGCGCGATCTTCGGCGAGAAGGCAAGGGAAGTGCGCGACAATTCTCTGAGAGTTGCCCACGGCGTAAGCGGTATCGTTGTTGACGTAAAGGTATTCAACCGCGACAACTGCGACGAGCTGTCCCCCGGAGTAAACGAGAAGGTTCGCGTATATATCGCGCAGAAGAGAAAGATCTCCGTCGGCGATAAGATGGCGGGCCGTCACGGTAACAAGGGTGTCGTTTCCAGAATTCTCCGCCAGGAGGATATGCCGTTCCTTCCGGACGGTACTCCGCTTGACATCGTGCTGAATCCTCTGGGCGTACCTTCCCGAATGAACATCGGACAGGTGCTCGAGGTTCACCTTGGATACGTTGCAAAGGCGCTCGGCTGGAAGATCGCAACACCGGTATTCGACGGCGCGCACGAGCAGGATATCCGCGAGCTGTACGAGGCTGCAAGAGCGGTCAACAGCGGCAAGATGGACGAGAACGCAGAGCGTATCTACAACATGAACAGAGAGCCGGGCGAACACAGCGAGGCCGAGCTGCTGGGTGCGAACTCCGCAGGAATCGACTTCACGAAGATCGCATTCACCTCTGACTGTAAGACGCAGCTGACAGACGGCAGAACCGGCGAGAAGTTCGACGGACCTGTAACTGTTGGTTATATGTACTACCTCAAGCTGCACCACCTGGTTGATGATAAGATCCATGCGCGTTCCACCGGTCCTTACTCTCTCGTAACACAGCAGCCTCTGGGCGGTAAGGCTCAGTTCGGCGGTCAGCGTTTCGGTGAGATGGAGGTTTGGGCTCTCGAGGCTTACGGCGCTGCATATACGCTTCAGGAGATCCTGACCGTCAAGTCCGACGACCTGATGGGACGTCAGAAAACCTACGAGGCTATCGTGAAGGGCGAGCCCGTTCCGAAGCCCGGTGTTCCCGAGTCCTTCAAGGTAATGATCAGAGAGCTTCAGGGTCTTGGCCTGGACGTAAGAGTCCTGGACGACAAGGGCGAAGTCGTTGACCTCAGAAACGACGGCGACGAGGATGAGGACGAAACTGGATACGCTTCTGAAACAATGGATTTCAACTACAACACTAATGAGGACGAGCTTAATGACAGAGGCTACGGAATCGTGAACGAGGACGAGATCAATGGTGAATCCGCTGGCTCCTCCGACGATGAGGATGGCTTCGGCGAGGGCAATCTCCCGGACGATGAGCCGATCGACTTCGGCGAGGACGAGTGATCCTCCCGATAATCCCGTGACGAATACAGCCTGCCGCGACCGGCAGCTTTAACGGCTGCCGGCTGGGGCTTTCATAAAGAAACGAGGTAATAAATTGAACACTGTTTTTGAGTCAATGAAGATCGGACTTGCCTCTCCCGACCAGATAAGAGAATGGTCCTACGGTGAAGTGCTCCGTCCTGAAACCATAAACTATCGTACCCAGAAGCCGGAAAAGGAAGGTCTGTTCTGCGAGCGTATCTTTGGCCCGCAGAAGGACTGGGAGTGTAACTGCGGTAAGTACAAGCGCATTCGCTTCAAGGGTAAGGTCTGCGAGAAGTGCGGCGTTGAGGTTACCCGTGCTAAGGTAAGACGTGAGCGTATGGGTCACATCGAACTGGCTGCCCCGGTTTCCCACATCTGGTATTTCAAGGGCACACCCTCCCGCATCGGTCAGGTGCTGGATATCTCTCCCAAAAGACTGGAAGAGGTGCTCTATTTCACAAAGTATATCGTTATAGATCCCGGCGAGGCCAAGGAGCTGAGCAAGAACCAGCTGCTGGAGGAGAAGGAGTACGCTAACTTCCGCACGAAGTACGGCTCCGACTTCAAGGCAGGCATGGGCGCAGAGGCTATCAAGGAGCTTCTCCAGGAGATCGACCTTGAAAAGCTCTCCAATGAGCTGAAGGAGGAGCTGGCAACAACCCAGCAGGGTCAGAAGCGCGTAAAGCTGCTCAAGCGCCTTGACGTTGTAGAGGCGTTCCTCCAGTCCCACAACCGTCCCGAGTGGATGATCCTGGACGTTATCCCGGTAATCCCTCCGGATATCCGCCCGATGGTACAGCTGGACGGCGGACGCTACGGCGTTTCCGACCTGAACGACCTGTACCGCCGCGTTATCAACAGAAACAACCGTCTGAGAAAGCTCATCGAGATGCACTCCCCGGAGATCATCGTGAGAAACGAGAAGCGCATGCTCCAGGAAGCTGTTGACGCACTTATAGATAACGGCAGACACGGCAGAGCGTACACCGGTTCCAACAACCGTCCGCTCAAGTCCCTTTCCGACCTGTTAAAGGGTAAGCAGGGACGTTTCCGTCAGAACCTGCTCGGTAAGCGTGTTGACTACTCCGGACGTTCCGTTATCGTCGTTGGTCCTGAGCTGAAGATGGATCAGTGCGGTCTGCCTAAGGAGATGGCTCTTGAGCTGTTCAAGCCGTTCGTTCTCAACGATCTGGTAGTAAAGGGCAGCGCTCAGAACATCAAGCAGGCCAAGAAGATGGTAGAGCGCGCAGACGACAAGGTATGGGATTCCCTCGAGTGCGTTATCAAGGATCACCCCGTTCTGCTGAACCGTGCGCCTACACTGCACAGACTGGGTATCCAGGCATTCTCTCCGGTACTCGTCGAGGGTCGTGCGATCAAGCTGCACCCCCTGTGCTGTACCGCATTCAACGCGGACTTCGACGGCGACCAGATGGCGGTACATCTCCCCCTGTCCGCAGAGGCTCAGGAAGAGGCGCGCACTCTCATGCTCGCAGCCAAGAACCTGCTGAAGCCGTCTGATGGACGTCCTGTTACCGTTCCTACACAGGATATGGTACTGGGTTCCTACTACCTGACCATCGAAAAGTCCGGCGAGAAGGGCGAGGGCAAGGTATTCCGCGACGCAAACGAAGCGCTCATGGCTTACCAGGACGGCATAATCTCCATTCACGCAAATATAAAGGTAAGAGTTACCAAGGATCTCGGCGACACCAAGATCACAAGACTTGTTCCGGCTACCGTCGGCAGGATCATCTTTAACGAGCACATTCCGCAGGATCTGGGCTACGTTGACAGAACAGATCCCGAGCACCAGCTGGATTACGAGATCTCCTTCAAGGTCGGCAAGAGCCAGCTTGGTAAGATCATCGACCGCTGCCTCAAGATCCACGGCACAGCTACAACAGCTCAGGTGCTGGATAAGATCAAGGCAATGGGTTATAAGTACTCCACAAGATCCGGTATCACCGTTGCGGTAAGCGACGCTGTTATCCCTCCGCAGAAGGCAGAGATCCTCGCCGACGCGGACGCAAAGATCGCAAAGCTGAACAAGCGCTTCAACCGTGGTTTCATCTCCAACTACGAGCGCCAGGAAGAGTTCAAGAAGATCTGGAACAAGGCTACCGAGGACGTCGGAAACGCTCTGACAGCAAACCTCGACAAGTACAACAATATCTTCATGATGGCGGACTCCGGTGCGCGTGGTTCTACAAACCAGATCAGACAGTTGGCAGGTATGAGAGGACTTATCGCGAACACCTCCGGTAAGACCATCGAAATGCCTATCAGAGCTAACTACCGTGAGGGTCTGACAGTCCTGGAGTACTTCATCTCCGCCCGCGGCGCCCGTAAGGGACTTGCCGATACCGCGCTGAGAACGGCGGACTCCGGTTATCTGACCAGACGACTTGTTGACGTATCCCAGGAAGTCATCGTACGCGAAGAGGACTGCGGCACAACCGACGGTATCGACGTATACGAGATCAAGGAAGGCAAGGAGCTGGTCGAGAAGCTCGGCGAACGTCTTGTGGGACGCTTCCTCTCCGAGGACTTCAAGGACAAGGACGGCAACGTCCTCGTATCCCGTGATAAACTCATGACCGACGCTGACGCAGCAAAGATCGTGGATTCCGGCGCTGAGCTGGTAAAGATCCGTTCTGTTCTTACCTGCGGACTCAAGAACGGCGTGTGCGCACGCTGCTATGGCGCTTCCCTGGCAACAGGTCAGCTCATCAATATCGGCGAGGCTGTTGGTATCATCGCGGCACAGTCCATCGGTGAGCCTGGTACTCAGCTGACAATGAGAACGTTCCATACCGGTGGTATTGCTTCCGCCGAGGATATCACACAGGGTCTTCCCCGTGTCGAGGAACTGTTCGAGTCCCGCCGCCCGAAGAACGCTGCGATCATCGCAAGAGTCGGCGGTAAGGTTCGCTACGAGAAGATCAAGAAGCAGAACAACATCATAATTACCCAGGAGGACGGCACCGAGGAAGCTTATCCGATTTCCTACGACCTCCGCCCGAGAGTATATGAGGGTGATACAGTAAATGTCGGCGATCCGCTGACCATCGGTTCCTTCAACCCCCACGACGTGCTGGAAGTACTCGGTGAAGAGGCAGTTCAGAACTACATCATCGCAGAGGTACAGAAGGTTTACCGTATGCAGGGTGTTGATATTAACGATAAGCACATTGAGGTCATCGTTCGTCAGATGATGAGAAAGATCAGGATCACCGATCCGGGCGACAGCTACCTGCTGCCTGGTTCCATCATCGGCAAGAACGAGCTTACCCAGGTCTGCGAGGAGATCCAGCAGCGCATAGACAACGGCGAGGTTGGTCTGAGAATGCCGCAGAGCGAGGCAGTCCTGCTCGGTATTACCAAGGCATCTCTGGCTACCGACAGCTTCCTGTCCGCAGCTTCCTTCCAGGAAACAACACGAGTTCTTACTGACGCGGCTATCCGCGGCAAGGAGGATCCGCTGCTCGGTCTGAAGGAGAATGTCATCATCGGTAAGCTTATCCCTGCCGGCACAGGTCTTTATGCTGAAGAGCGCGAGGCTGAAAAGGAGGCTCTCGCAGCCGCTGAGGCAGCCGCAGAGAATGCTTCCGAGGACAATGTTGGCTAAAATGCACAAAAAAGTGCGCGCGTGATACAAATGTAACGGTGTTTGCTACAAAGTTTCGCTGAAACTCTTGACAAACACCGTTCTTTGCTTTAAAATATATAAATGTGTGTGAGTATATTTTTCGAGATCGTCGGGAAAATACATGCATACGAAAAATTATTGGAGGTGAAATAATGCCTACGTTTAATCAGCTTGTCCGCAAGGGACGCGAGGTTTCTGAGAAGAAATCCAAGGCTCCTGCACTCCAGAAGTCAATGAACACACTGCGCAAGCAGCAGGTTGACCAGTCTTCTCCCCAGAAGAGAGGCGTGTGCACAGCCGTTCGTACTCAGACCCCTAAGAAGCCGAACTCCGCTATGAGAAAGGTAGCCAGAGTAAAGCTTTCTAACGGTTATGAAGTTACAGCTTATATTCCCGGTATCGGACACAAACTGCAGGAACACTCTGTTGTAATGATCCGCGGCGGCCGTGTTAAGGACCTTCCTGGTGTGCGTTACCACATCATCAGAGGTACACTCGACGCTCAGGGTGTAGACAAGAGAATGCAGGGACGCTCCAAGTATGGTGCAAAGCGTCCGAAGGCTGGAAAGAAAGCGTAATTTCTGACTTATTGCTGTCAGACAAGGCATTATTTTTGATAGAGCCTCTGTTTGGACGGCGGAAGGTCAATGCCACCCGAGAGGGTAGGATTTATGCTTTCGAGTACCTATGATTTTCATTTCGTATGAAGGAGGGAAGTAAAGTGCCAAGAAGAGGTAATGTTCCGAAGCGTGAAGTTCTTCCGGATCCTGTGTACGGCTCTGAGCTCGTAACAAGACTGGTAAACAATATCATGCTCGACGGAAAGAAGGGCGTAGCCCAGAAGATCGTATACGGCGCATTTGAGATCGTTGCTGAGAAGACCGGCAAGGACGCTCTGGAAGCTTTCGAGGAGGCAATGGAGAACATCATGCCGCAGCTCGAGGTTAAGGCTCGCCGTGTCGGCGGTGCAACCTACCAGGTTCCTATGGAGGTTCGCCCCGAGAGAAGACGCACACTCGGTCTGAGATGGATCACCACCTACAGCCGTGCGCGTAACGAGAAGACAATGAAGGAAAGACTTGCAAACGAGATCCTGGACGCACTGAACGGTCAGGGCGGCGCTTGCAAGAAGCGTGACGATACTCATAAGATGGCTGAAGCTAACAAGGCTTTCGCACATTATAAGTGGTAATCAGAAACAGATGAGTTACCTGGGGCGCATACCCCGGGTAATTCCAGAATTACGGAGGAATTTATGAAAAGAGACGTATCTCTCGAAATGACCCGTAATATTGGTATCATGGCGCACATCGACGCCGGCAAGACCACCACAACTGAGCGTATCCTGTTCTACACTGGTATCAACCATAAGATCGGTGAAACTCACGATGGTACTGCTACGATGGACTGGATGGTTCAGGAGCAGGAGAGAGGTATCACAATCACCTCCGCTGCTACCACGGCCTTCTGGAAGGACCATAGAATCAATATTATTGACACCCCTGGTCACGTTGACTTCACCGTTGAAGTTCAGCGTTCCCTGAGAGTGCTTGACGGTTCCGTAACTGTTTTCTGTGCAAAGGGCGGCGTAGAGCCTCAGTCAGAAACAGTATGGCGTCAGGCAGATGAATACCATGTACCCAGAATGGCTTATGTCAACAAGATGGATATCATGGGCGCAGACTTCTACAACGTAGTACAGATGATGCACGACAGACTGAAGTGCAACGCTGTTCCGATCCAGCTGCCTATCGGCGCTGAGGCGGACTTCAAGGGAATCATCGACCTCGTTGAGATGAAGGCTGATGTATACTACGACGATATCGGTAAGGATATGCGTGTTGAGGATATCCCTGCTGACATGATGGATAAGGCTAAGGAATACAGACAGAACCTTCTCGAGAAGGTCGCTGAGCTGGACGACGCTCTGATGGAGAGATACTTCGAGACCGAGGGTGAGGATTTCACCGTTGAGGAGATCAAGGCTGCCATCAGAAAGGGCACCATCGAGAACAAGTTCGTTCCTGTTATCTGTGGTACTTCCTACAGAAACAAGGGCGTTCAGAAGCTCCTTGACGCTGTCGTTGACTATATGCCTTCTCCTCTTGATATTCCTTCCATCAAGGGTGTAGACCCCGAGACTGGCGAGGAAGTTGAGAGACACGCAGGCGACGATCAGCCGTTCTCCGCGCTCGCATTCAAGATCGCTACTGACCCGTTCGTTGGTAAGCTCTGCTTCTTCAGAGTTTACTCCGGTTACGTTGAGGCTGGTACAACAGTCCTGAACGCTACAAAGGACAAGAACGAGCGTATGGGCCGTATCCTTCAGATGCACTCCAACCACAGACAGGATATCGACGCATGCCCGTGCGGTGATATCGCAGCTGTTGTTGGTACAAAGTACACCACCACTGGTGATACTCTCTGCGACGAGAACCACCCTGTAATCCTCGAGTCCATGGAGTTCCCGGAGCCGGTTATCGACCTGGCTATCGAGCCCAAGACCAAGGCTGGTCAGGAAAAGATGGCTATCGCACTCGCAAAGCTTGCTGAAGAAGACCCGACATTCAAGACCTGGACAAACCAGGAGACCGGTCAGACCATCATCGCTGGTATGGGTGAGCTCCACCTCGATATCATCGTTGACAGACTGCTCCGTGAGTTCAAGGTTGAGGCTAACGTTGGTGCTCCTCAGGTTGCTTATAAGGAAACTATCACTGGCACAGCTGACATCGACATGAAGTACAAGCGCCAGTCCGGTGGTTCCGGTCAGTACGGTCACGTTAAGATCAAGGTAGAGCCGAACGAGTCCGGTAAGGGCTACGAGTTCAGCAACGACGTTGTCGGCGGTTCTATCCCGAAGGAGTTCATTCCTGCTGTTGACGCAGGTATCCAGGGCGCTCTTAACGCCGGTGTCCTCGCAGGCTATCCTGTTGTTGACATCAAGGTATCCCTGTACGATGGTTCTTATCACGAGGTAGACTCCTCTGAAATGGCGTTTAAGATCGCAGGTTCTATGGCTATCAAGGAAGCCCTCAAGCAGGCGCATTCCGTTATCCTCGAGCCGATCATGAGAGTTGACGTTGTCGTTCCTGATGACTACATCGGTAACGTAATCGGCGACCTTAACTCCCGCCGTGGCCAGATCCAGAATCAGGAGACCAGAAACGGTTCCGTTCAGGTTACCGCTTTCGTTCCGCTTTCTGAGATGTTCGGCTACTCCAACGATCTTCGTTCCAAGACTCAGGGACGCGGTCAGTATGTAATGCAGCCGAGCCACTACATCGAGGTTCCGAAGTCCATTTCCGAGGCAATCATGAGCAAGCGCAAGCAGAACGGTTAATTCCGCGTAAATTTGCACTCTCAGAGCATTTTTTCTGCGAAACTACTTGATTTTTTCGCAGAAAGATGTTAAAATAATATTACTGAAATTACGGCGTCCTCCACCCAATGGGGGACACCAGATCACCTATTAAGGAGGACATACCCATGGCAAAGGAACATTATAATTCCACCAAGCCCCACGTAAACATTGGTACCATCGGTCACGTAGACCACGGTAAGACCACCACCACCGCTGCTATCACAAAGTGGCTTTCCCTTCAGGGCAAGGCTAAGTTCGAAGCATACGACATGATCGATAAGGCTCCGGAGGAGAGAGAGCGTGGTATCACAATCAACACCGCTCACGTTGAGTATGAGACTGAGAAGCGTCACTACGCTCACGTTGACTGCCCCGGCCATGCTGACTATATCAAGAACATGATCACCGGTGCTGCTCAGATGGACGGCGCTATCCTCGTTGTTGCTGGTACTGATGGCCCTATGGCTCAGACCAAGGAGCACATCCTTCTCGCTCGTCAGGTAGGCGTTCCTGCAATCGTTGTATTCATCAACAAGTGCGATGACGTTGACGATCCCGAGCTGCTCGACCTCGTAGAGATGGATATCCGTGACGTTCTGTCCCAGAACGACTTCCCCGGCGATGAAGTTCCCGTTATCCGCGGTTCCGCTAAGGTTGCTCTGGATTGCACTTCCACCGATCCTAACGCTCCCGAGTATGCTTGCATCAAGGAGCTCATGGACGCTGTTGACGAGTACATTCCTGCTCCTGAGCGTGATGAGAACAAGCCGTTCCTGATGCCTGTTGAGGATACAATGACCATCACTGGCCGTGGTACCGTTGCAACTGGTAGAGTTGAGCGTGGCGTTGTTAAGGTTAACGATACCGTTGAGATCACTGGTCTGACTGACGAGCCCAAGTCCACCGTTGTTACCGGTCTTGAGATGTTCAGAAAGACCCTGGACGAGGCAGTTGCTGGTTACAACATCGGCGCTCTGCTCCGTGGTGTTACCCGTCAGGATATCGAGCGTGGTCAGGTTCTCTGCAAGCCCGGTTCCATTCACCCGCACACCAAGTTCACTGGTCAGGTTTACGTTCTTAAGAAGGAAGAGGGCGGCCGTCATACTCCGTTCGTTTCCAACTATCGTCCGCAGTTCTTCTTCAGAACTACCGACGTTACCGGCGTAATCACCCTGCCTGCTGACAAGGAAATGTGCATGCCTGGCGATAACGTAGTTATGGACGTTGAGCTCATCACTCCTATCGCTATTGAAGAGGGTCTGCGTTTCGCTATCCGTGAGGGTGGCAGAACCGTAGGTTCCGGCGTTGTTACCAAGGTTAACGGCTAATCCGTCGATCTGTAACGATCCACTCAATAATAAGACCGCTTCCCGAATGGGAAGCGGTTTTTTTATTTGTTGAGCTTCGGATTGTCTGTCCTGTCGAGAATAAAATCCACCGAAACATTGTAGAAATCCGCCAGGCGGATAAGAGTCTGGGTGGGGATATCGCGCTCGCCAGTTTCGTAATATGAGTATGCTCGTTGTCCGCAGAATATTTTGTCCGCGACTTGTTTCTGTGTAAGTAATTCACTTTCTCTCAGATATTTCAACTTGTACATATTATTAACCTCCGAATGTTGAGGATTTAATAATATTATATTATAGAACAAAATGGGCTATTAACATATTGACCATTTTGTGCTATACTGTAATTAAAACATAAGGGAGATGTAATTTATGTATTGTAAATACTGTGGTAAACCTCTTTCCGATGGTGCGCGATTTTGCGGTTTTTGTGGAAAGGATCAGTCTGAAAGATGTATCAATAATATGCTTAGAGTAGTTTCTTATAGTACAAATATTTCTAAACAGTTTATATGTGCTATTTCTAGTTTTATTATCAATTGTGCAATAATACTTTTATGCTTAACGGACCTATTTAATTTAAAAGTTAATATTGGAGATTTATATTCAGATAGTACACATTTCGGAGTGTTAGATTTGTTTGAAAATACAGATATGCTTAATGCATTTTCATATATAAGTACCGATGTACAACAAGTTTCTGAGTTACTATTTTTGTGGGGACTTGCTATTTGTGTTGTCGCATTAATGTACGTAATTTATATTTTAGATTTTGCTTATTCATGTTGGGAGAACGCGAAAAGTAGTACAAGTTTTTTAATCTGTAAGTCGTATAAAACCTTTTCATGGATTCCTTTTTGTTTTCTTTTTGCAGTATTAATAATTGGTATGTGGATTTCTTCTTCTAGTCTTAAATCTATTGGCAGTGTTACACCGACCGTTTCTTCAATAATTATTTATATATTAGGTGCGATTCAATTTGTTATTAATCGTTTTTTACACTTAAAATAACAAAACTCCCCCGGCACGCAACCGGGGGATTATTTCTATTCAGAAGCTATCACAGCAGGCTCTTATAAAGCTCAGTGATCTCCTCAACGGAGGTATCACGGGGATTACCGGGTCTGCAAGCGTCGTCGTAAGCGGACTGCGCCAGGAACGGGATATCCTCGGGCTTTACGATATCCTTGAGGTTAGCCGGGATTCCTACATCGTGGGAAAGCTGCTTGACTGCGTCAACGGCAGCCTTTCTGTATTCCTCCTGGGACATCTTTTCTGTTCCCTCAACGCCCATTGCCTTGGCGATATCGCGGTACTTCTCGCCGGTGCAGGGAGCGTTGTACTCCATTACAGTCGGTAGAATGATTGCGTTTGCCACGCCGTGGGGAGTATCATACAGCGCGCCAAGGGGGTGAGCCATGGAGTGAACGATACCCAGTCCAACATTGGAGAATCCCATGCCGGCAACGTACTGACCGAGAGCCATTCCCTCGCGTCCCTCGGGAGTGTTGGCAACGGCGCCGCGGAGGGATCTGGAGATGATCTCGATAGCCTTGAGGTGGAACATATCGGAAAGCTCCCATGCAGCCTTGGTGATGTAGCCCTCGATAGCGTGCGTGAGAGCGTCCATACCGGTTGCCGCAGTCAGTCCCTTGGGCATTGTGGACATCATCTCAGGGTCAACAACAGCAACGACAGGAATGTCGTGGGGGTCAACGCATACCATCTTGCGGTTCTTCTCAACATCGGTGATAACGTAGTTGATGGTAACTTCCGCAGCGGTACCAGCTGTGGTAGGAACTGCAATTATCGGAACTGCCGGCTTCTTTGTGGGAGCAACTCCCTCCAGGCTTCTAACATCAGCGAACTCCGGATTGTTGATGATGATTCCGATTGCCTTGGCGGTATCCATGGAGGAACCGCCGCCGATGGCGATGAGGTAGTCAGCGCCGCTCTTCTTGAAAGCTGCAACGCCGGTCTGAACGTTTTCGATGGTGGGGTTCGGCTTGATATTATCATAAACCTCGTAAGCCAGACCGTCCTTCTCGAGCACGTCGAGGACCTTCTTGGTCACACCGAACTTGATGAGGTCGGGGTCGGAACATACGAAAGCTTTCTTGAATGCGCGGTTCTTTGCTTCGACAGCGATGTTGGCGATAGCGCCTGCGCCATGATAGGAGGTTTCGTTAAGTACAAATCTGTTTGCCATAATTGCATTTTCCTTTCATGTTGGAATTTATCTGAACAGCGTAATGCCTGTTTCAGTCTTTACTTGAGATTCTTTATCTGGGCGTTCGCTTCGTCCACAAGAGTCTTGAGCTTCTCGATGACATCGGCGTTCTGCTGGATTTCGGTGTTGCAGGTCTTGAGCTGAGCGTTGATACCTACGATCGCCTTCTTGATCTCGTTGAGAGTATTTTCGACCTCGTTAGCCTGCTTGGTGTTCTTGTCTGCAAGGGTGCGGACTTCCTGGGCGATAACGTTGAATCCGGCTCCGGCGGCGCCTGCGCGCTTCGCTTCAATGGAAGCGTTGAAGCCAATCAGCGTGAGCTGAGTGGAGGCGTTCTCAATTGCCTTTACGATACCGTCGGTGCTCTCGACAGCCTTTGAGGAGGCTGCGGCGGAATCCTTGATGGTGGAGAAATTGTTCTCCAGCGCGAGAATATTTGACATGACGTTGTTCATGCTTCCGGTGATCTCCGTAAACTTGTCGTTTACTTCATCAATAACAGCGTCCGTGCTCTTCTGGGATTCGAGGGCGACAAGTCTTTGATATCCTACTTCGGAGAGCGCATTTGCCATCTGCCAGAGCAGATTTGCCGCGGCTTCAATCTGGCGCTTCGGAACTACCTTCACCTTGCGGAGGGCTGCTATGTAATCGTCCTGGTCAATGCCAAGCTCGTCAGCTATATTGCGGAATTTATCCTCGTCAGGCACCTCGGGAAGTACCTGACCGCCGATAAGGGAGCCGATGTGCTTACCATTCACGACAACTGGAGCGGCAAAATCCATAAGTCCGCTGGTGCAGTAATATACGGAGGGCTTTCCTGTGCGGCTGGCTTCCTCGCCGCCCTTCAGGTCGCACTGATTGCAGCGTTCTGCGCCAACGTGGGATTTGCGTGTGAGCTTCATGCAGAAGTCAGTGAAATTACTTCCCTCGGTAACGGGGCCGTTTTCATCGGTTGCCAGCGCAGCCATTCCTGTAGCGGCGGCAAATGCGTCCTGCAGGTTCTGGAGTGTACGCCTGTCGATTACATCAAGCAGAGTGATATTATTAAGATCCATGTTGATTTCTCCTTTTTGGAAACTGATAATCGTGGGTATTGTCCATACACGACTTTAGCACAATTACATTATACATGATTTTTACAAATAAATCAAGGGGTTTGATGTGAAAAAAAGCAAACAGAGCCTAAATTGAGGTGAATTTTTTGTGAATATTATACATGACTGCGATATGAAAAAGGCATATCCGGGACATGCGCCGCATAATATAGACAGGGTGATGATATGCGAAAAAAGCACGGAAATTCACGGCTTGCGCCATTCGGCAGGGGAATTGCCATAGGTTACCTGGTAACTGCCGCAATATCAGCGGCAGGGGCGCTGGTGCTGCTTCTGTTCGGCGCGGACGGTGGGATATCATGGCTCCCTGCAATAGCCGCCTCCGCGGCAGGGAGCTTCTTCTGCGGCAGGACTGCCGGAAAGATCCGGCGGCATGACGGGCTTAAAACCGGCGCAATATGCGGCGTGATATACATAGCGCCGCTGATTCTCCTGGGAATTATCCTCGGGCGGACTGACGGCACTCTTATTCTGATAAAGCTGCTTCTCTGCCTGGGATTCGCGGCAGGCGGCGCGGTCTCCGGGGTAAATTCCCCGGAAAGCTGATGCGCGCCCGTAAGATACTTCTGGCGGCGATGGCGGTCGCTGCCGCAGTCGGGATAGTACTCCGCCCGGAGGAGCTTTCCGGCGCGGTCAGGGAGTCGGTATCCGGCTGCCTGGAGGTAGTAATACCAGCGCTGTTCGCGTTCACGGTGCTTTCCGTCTACCTGCAGCGCAGCGGATTGTATCTGCTCGCGTTCGTTCCGCTGACAAAGCCGCTGTCGGTGATACTCAGGCTGCCCGGGGAGTTGTGCGCGGTGTTCCTGCTGGCGAACATCGGCGGATATCCGGTGGGAGCGAAGCTGCTGTCAGAGCTGGTGCGTGCCGGGAGATTATCGCGCAGGGACGCAGGAAGAATGCTGTGCTGCTGTTACGGCAGCGGCCCGTCATTCGTTATAGGGACCGCCGGTATGGTGGTGTTCGGAAGTGCTGCCGTGGGCGGAGTGATTTACGGGGCGTGTTTCCTGTCATCGCTTGTTATCGCTGTGGTAGTCTGTCGCACCGGGGCGCGGATAACGCTTACCAGTGGAGAGGCGCATACAGACCTTGGTGTGGAGTGCTTCGTGCGGTCGGTGGACAGCGGCGCCAGGGTGATGTACACGGTCTGCATTATGGCGGCGGCGTTTGCCGCAGTAACCGCGCTGTTGGAATGCTCGGGAGTTACCGGGCTTATTGAGAAGCTGCTGAGGGCGGCAGGGCTGGGAGGGAACTCCGGCAGGGTGTTTCCTGCGCTGCTGGAAGTAACCCGGGTGAGGGATCTTGTTCCTGCGGTGGGCGCTGTTCCGCTGTGCGCAGCGGCGCTGAGTTTCGGCGGAGTCTGCGTGATAATGCAGGCGGCGGCGGTATCCGGGGGAGCGGTGCCGATCAGGGGACTGCTGATCTCCCGGATTCCGGCGGCGCTGATGAGCGCCCTGTTTTCGCTGCCGGCGGAGCTGCTGACGGATAATTCCGAGGCGGTCTGGGCGAATGCATATTCCGCAGAGCCGTTCACGATGAATGCCGGGCTGTCGGTATGCGTGCTTGTCATGGCAGGAATGCTGATCCTTTCCATGGGCGGAATACAGGAGAATGAATAAAATTGACCGCCCCGGAATCTGTGCTTCCGGGGCGGTCGTGCAGTTGAGGAGTTATACTTACTTGTTGTCATTCATTATGCCGGAAAGTCTGTCGCGGAGCGCGATGGTGAGCACTGTCGCGCAGGCGATCTTGATAAGGTCGCCGGGAATGAACGGAATAACGCAGCCTGCCATAGCGACTTCCAGTGTTACGCCGCGCGCAACGATGAACCATGCAGTTCCGAAAGCGTACAGGACTACAGTTCCGAGAACCATGCCAACGGGAACAGCCCAGGCTCTGCTGAGCCAGTTGAGGAACGCATTCTTGATATTGGATCTCTTTCTGAAGAAGAGGTCAACGAAAAGCCCGGTGATGAGCACGCAGGGGATATAGCCGATTATGTATCCTCCGGTAACTCCGAACAGCTTCTGTAATCCGCCTTCGCCGCCGGAGAATACAGGAAGTCCCACAGCGCCGAGAAGCACGTAGACCACTACTGCAACAGTGCCCTTTTTAGCGCCGAGGATTCCGCCGGCAAGGTATATCGCGAATGTCGCAAGGGATATCGGAACAAGTCCCGGCATGGGAACGGAAAATGGCGACGCAACGCAGATAAGTGCTGCCATTACCGCAATGAACACCATGTTCTTTACGGTGAAGAATTTGTTCGTCTTAACGGCTGCGGTGCCGTTGGAATTGATTGTTTCTTTCATTGTTAACTATCTCCTGTTCTTTGGGTTTACAATTGAGCCTTGTTAATTATATCACAACAATGTAAACTTGTCAAGAGGGTTTAGTTAACAATCTGAATTCCGGAGGTAAAAATCCGCCAGATCCCGGGCGGCGGAAAAAATATCGTAGCCCTTTTGTGTGAGCACTTCCGGCGCCTTGCTGTCGCGCAGTCCGGAGCAGCACAGTACAGCGCATGCCCAGTCATGGGGATTTCCCAGGGGAAGGAACTGTGCAGTGCCCAGCAGCTTTATTTCCGGCGTCACCCGGTTGGAGAACAGGCAGGGCAGCCCGGAGCACTGCGCTTCCACCCCTACAACCGGGAGTCCCTCATAGTTGGAGGGCAGAAGGAAGCAGTCAAACGCGCTGTACAGCCGTTCGGCGTCGCTGCGCTGCCCGGTGAATACCACCCGGGAGGACACGCCGAGAGCGATGGCACGCGCCTTTATCAGTTCACGGTCCGGTCCGTCGCCGGTCATCACCAGTACTGCGTTCTGGTTCTGCTGGAGGACTTCCCGGAAGATATCAATTATGAACCCCTGGTTCTTCTGGGGGCAGAATCTTCCGATGTGTCCGATCACGAGTGACTTCACGGGGATATTCAGCTCCCTGCGGACTTCACGGCGTGACTTCTCGCTGAACTTGTACTTCTTTGTGTCGATGGCGTTGGGCATTATGCGCACGCGGCGGTGCTTGACTTCCGGGTGGGAGTCCTCGGTGAGCGGCGCTGTTGCGCGGCTTCCGTAGATCCACTGAGCGGCATATTCCGAGCAGGCGAAGTATTCCGTCGCATGCATTCTGGCAAAGGGCTTGAACAGCGATTTCGCAATATTCCGGAGCCATTCCCGGGCGCCGCCGGAGGTGCTGTGGTTGTGGAGTATCCGCACAGGGACTCCTGCTTTTTTACCTGCGAGCAGCGGCAGATACGACAGCGTGCTGAGGTGGCAGTGCATTATCCTGTAGCCGTTCTCGGAGAGCAGCCGCTGCAGCGTCCGGAAGTACTTCACGGGGTGCTTCAGCGTTGGCAGCACGAACAGCCGTCCGCCAAGTGATTTTATCTCCTCAACGGGAACGTACTTCGACCCCTTGAACAGGTAGAAATCGAACTGAACCTGCTCCCGGTCGATCGCCCGGTAGTAGTTCATCACGACCTGTTCGGCGCCGCCGCCGTTCATCTTTCCGAGTATTTGTGCCACACGAATCATTCGCTGCCCTCCTAAAACAAAAGGGCGAGTTTTTCATCGCCCTGTGAATTATTACTGACCCAGTTCGTAAGCGCGCTTTGTGCAGGCTTCGCAGGCTCTCTTGACGTCGCCGGTGAGGTCGCCCTCGTAAAGCTTGTCAAGTCCGGCAAGGGTGGTTCCTCCGGGGGAGGATACCTGCTTTATCAGCTCGTCCACCGTCATTCCGGATTCGGTGAGCATTTTCGCAGAACCGATAAGGCTCTGGGCGAACAGGCGCAGCGCGGCTTCCTTGTCGATACCGACGGAGTCCGCATAATCAACAAATCCCTTTGCATAGAGATAGATGAACGCCGGAGAGCTGCCGTTTATCGCGATGATCTCCTTCATCTTGTCGGTGGGGACTACTTCGGTGATACCGCAGCTGCCGATGATCTTGCGTGCGAATGCGAACTCCTCATCGGAAACGGTGCTGTCGTGGGACATTGCGGAGGCTCCGAAGCCCAGCATCATCGGGGTATTCGGCATAACGAGCACTACCTTTGCGTTGGGAATGGTGCGTTCTCTGATGAATTCTGCGGAGATTCCGGCGCAGATGGAGATGAATACGGTTTCCGGCTTTACACTGTCCTTTATCTCCGCGAGGACTTCCGCAAGGTGCTGGGGCTTTACCGCCAGGAGGATATAGTCGCACTTGTCGGCTATCTCCTTTGCGCTGCCCGCGGCGGTAGCGCCTACCTGAGTGAGGTCCGCAAGTTTTTCCGAGTTTGCGTCATAGGCGAAAACCGCGGTATTGCCGAGCTTTCCCTCGATACCCTTGAGTATTGCGCCGCCCATATTACCGACGCCGATAAATCCGAGCTTTTTCATAATTGAGCCTTTCCGAGCCGCTTAAACGCTCTGACGATGATTTTTGAAAACTGCGCTGTAAGCCGCCTTAATCGGGAACAGCGTCAGCAGAAGAATGAACACTTCGATCGGCAGCATGGTGGCGTTCTTGATAATGCGTTCGCCCACCTTTATCCAGAATGTTTCGGGGACGATACCGTATCCCATTATCATCAGGAACAGCGTGTTCATGAACACGTTGCAGACGAGATTTATCGTGAACTTAGCGCCGACTATCCGAAGCACTGTTGGTACATTGGACCTGATTCCTGTCCAGAAGCTTTTTGCCGAGGTGAAATCCGGCTTTATCGGATTCATTCCGTAAAGGAATATGCCGTAGATCACGCCGCCTGTGACCTCTACCAGCGTGAACAGCGGAGAGAATCCCTGCTGCTGGTTTGAGATAAGGTATCCGATGACGTCCGTGGCAACGCAGGAAAGTCCTGCGACCGTGGGACCATACAGCATTCCGATGGCGGATATCGCGACGAACGCAAAGCCGATTTTCAGCGTGGGCAGCGGCTGTATCGTAAGCGTCTTGAGAATGCACGCCAGTGCGATGAGTACCGCCGTCACTGCCAGGCAGCGAATGCTTTTCAGCTCCTGCGCAGATCTCTTGAAATTGCCAAAGAAGTTAAGAAAAAAAGCCATGACTTTATCCTCCGTAACTTCGCCATATACAAACAGAATAAAGCCCCATGGCTTCATATTCAATTTATGTACAGCGAGATGCGAAGAACGTACCGCAGCCCGGTGGGCTTTCGTCCGCACGGCAACTCTCCGTCCGTGTGGCACTTAACGCACGTTCTCCTACTCTGTGTTGTAGTTTTATTTTTGCGCCCGTCCGGACGCCGGATAACTGTTTTATCAGAAGCTGATTTCGTTTGCGATGTCGTAAAGACGCTTGTCAAACGGCTTCTTCATGCTGAGGGCTTCCTGGATATCTACGTCGTAGATCTTGCCGTCCTTCATGCCGACAACGCGGTTGCCGATGCCCTTCTCAAGCAGCTCAACTGCGTAATAGCCCATCTCGGACGCAACGACTCTGTCGCGTACTGTGGGGCTGCCGCCTCTCTGAACGTGGCCAAGGATAGTTGCTCTGGACTCAATTCCGGTTTCCTCATAGATCTTCTTGGCGATCTCTTCGGTGTGACCTACTCCCTCTGCGACGATGACGATGAACTGCTCCTTGCCGTTCTCGCGTGCGGTCCTGATCTTTCTGACAACATCTTCCATATTGAACTCAATCTCAGGAACGAGGATAGCGGTAGCGCCGCATGCAACGCCGGTGTTCAGCGCGATATGACCAGCGCCTCTGCCCATTACCTCAACGACAGCGCAGCGCTCATGGGAGTGAGATGTGTCACGGAGCTTGTCCACCAGTTCCATAACGGTGTTCATTGCAGTGTCATAGCCGATGGTGTACTCGGAGCACTGGATATCGTTGTCGATCGTGCCAGGCAGACCTACGCAGGGAATACCAGCCTTGGAAAGGTCAGCTGCGCCGCGGAAGGAACCGTCGCCGCCGATAACAACGATGCCTGCGAAGTTATCTCTTACGCAGATATCCTTTGCCTTGAGGACATATTCCCACTCTCTGAATTCCTTGCAGCGAGCGGTGAATATCTCTGTGCCGCCTCTCTGGATTATATCGGCAACATCTCTTGTGGTGAGTTCGATCATGTCGTTGTTGAGCAGACCGTTATATCCGCGGCGGATACCAACGACTCTGAAGCCCTTCTTGATAGCAGCTCTTGTTACGGCGCGAACTGCCGCGTTCATGCCGGGGGCGTCGCCGCCGCTTGTAAGTACGCCAATTGTCTTCTGCATAGTAATTCTCTCCGTTTCATTTATAGTTGCGGTTGAGTCCATTTCTCAATCCTATACATTTATATTCTACTACAAACTCCCCGGGATAGTCAAGAGTTTTTTCTAAATCAGACAGATTACTTGGAATTATAGTGCTATTTCAACAAAAACGCACACCAAACCAAGCCAAAACTGTGCAAATTCCGCCACCAGGTAATTATACCCTTTGTATAAAACTATTTTGATATGCCAAACTAAAATTGCACTGGACAAACACCGTATTTTAGTATATAATGAATAAGGGGGAATCCCCGTCAACAAAACAACTGCCTGAACGGAGGTATGATATTATGGCTGTACTGACGATAACCAAGGAAAATTTCAAGACCGAGATAGTCGAGAGCGGCAAGCCGGTGCTGCTTGATTTCTGGGCAAGCTGGTGCGCGCCCTGCATGATGCAGTCCCCGGTGGTGGACGCCATCGCGGAGGAGCACCCGGAAATAAAGGTGGGCAAGGTGAACGTGGACGAGCAGCCGGAGCTGGCTTCCGCGTTTGCGGTGCAGAGCATTCCGACGCTTGTGATAATCCAGGACGGGATCACCAAGGAGATACTGGTGGGACTGCATTCCAAGGAGCAGATACTTGAGCAGTTCTGAACTGAACGACGCAGTGGGCGGATCTCAGGATCCGCCCACTGATTTACCCTGCCGCCGGGATACAGGGGTTTCTGAAAATTGTGTGAAAAGCTTCCCGGCAGGGTTGACACGGCGATTGCGGCTGTGATATAATTTCATGCGGAAATAAATTATAAAGCGAGGTGAGCAGAGTGAGCACAGGTGACAGTTTCGGGCGAAGTATGCGCTGCCCTTATCTATGGGCGGACGGCTCGCTTTGCCGCCCGGCTTTTATTGCGGAATAACAGCTGACAAGGGCTGCGCGTATTGCCCGGCGTCACTTTCAATTAGCATTTTACAGATATTAATTGAAAGGTGGTATTGCTATGGCAATGAACAACGAAAAGGAAATGCTCGTACAGGCTGCGAACAGCATGCCGGACTATGCAGAGCAGATCGCAGAAATGGTGAAGGGGGACCTTTCACCGAAGACTATCCAGGAGCGCCTGGACAGCTATCACGACGGCGACATCGCGAACGCGGTGCAGCTGCTGGAGCCGACCGGCAGGACGCGGCTGTTCCGGGCGATGGAGCCGGACAAGCTGGCGGACGTGTTCGAATACATCGAACCGGAGCGTGCGGCGGAATGTCTGGAGCAGGCGGACATCTCAAAGGCTGTCCTCATAATCGGGAAGATGGAGAGCGACGCCGCGGCAGATGTGCTGAGGGAATTCCCGAAGGACAGGAGAAATCAGGTCATAGGGCTTCTGGACGATGATTTCAGAAGAAAGATGGAGATGATAGTTTCGTTCGACGAGGACGAAATCGGCAGCCGTATGAGCACCAATTACATCTCGCTGAATTCTGAAATGACCGTGGCAGAGGCTACCCGGGCGCTGATGACGCAGGCGAAGGAGAACGACAACATCTCCACGCTGTTCGTCACCGCAGAGAACGGGTTCTTCTGCGGCGCGGTGGAGCTTCGCGCACTGCTGACGGCGGAGAAGCACGCCATGCTGGCTCCGCTTATCCAGACCAGCTTCCCGTATGTATACGGCGGCGAAAAGACCGAGAGCTGTATCGAGCGGCTGAAGAACTACTCCGAGAGCAGCGTGCCGGTGCTCGACAGCGGAAACCGTATCCTCGGCGTTATCACGCTGGAGAGCCTGGTGGAAGCCGTGGACGACGAGATGGGCGACGACTACGCAAAGCTGGGTGGACTTTCCGCAGAGGAGGATCTCCACGAACCGCTTTCTGCAAGCCTGAAAAAGCGGATGCCCTGGCTTCTGGTGCTTCTGGTGCTGGGAATGGCGGTTTCCGGAGTTGTCGGTGCGTTCGAGAAGGTGGTTTCGCAGCTGACAATAATCATGGCGTTCCAGTCGCTTATTCTGGATATGGCGGGCAACGTGGGGACGCAGTCCCTGGCGGTGACTATCCGCGTGCTGATGGACAAGGACCTCACCCCCGGCAAGAAATTCCGGCTCGTGTGCAAGGAAATGCGCGTGGGACTCTTCTGCGGCCTTATCCTCGGCGTGCTGTCGATCCTCTTCGTGGGACTATACATCATGCTGGCGAAAGGGTATCCGGCTTCCTTTGCGTTCGCCGTTTCCCTGTGCATTGGCGCGGCGCTCATGCTGGCAATGCTGATATCCAGCGGCGTGGGCACGCTGGTTCCGATATTCTTCAAGAAGATCGGAGTTGACCCGGCGGTGGCTTCCGGTCCGCTGATCACCACGGTGAACGACCTCGTGGCTGTAGTTACCTACTACGGACTGAGCTGGCTGCTCCTGCTTCAGGTGCTTCACCTGGGCGACTGATGTCTGATAATGATACTTTCCCCGGCTGGATAGTGATATCCTGCCGGGGATCTGTGTTTTCTTGAAAAATATATTGCCACCCGGCGGATTTTGTGTTATAATTGAGGTGGAATTATTCCGCAGAAATTGTGGAAATACTCACCATGAAAGGAATTACACCCATGACAGCATTCACATCAGCAGATATACTCCTCCCGAAGCTGGACGCCGAGGGAATGACCAAGTGGTCGGTAGTTGCGTGCGACCAGTACACAAGCGAGCCGGAATACTGGGCACAGACCGCGGAGATCGCCGGGGACGCACCCTCCACGCTGAACCTCATCTTCCCGGAGGTCTATCTGGAGCAGTCCGGCGCTGACGAGCGTATTGCGAAGATAAACAGGACCATGCAGGAGTACCTCGACAAGGGCCTTTTCAACGAGTATAAGTCCGCGCTGATACTCATGTGCCGCACCCAGGCGGACGGAAAGGTGCGCACCGGATTAGTCGGCGCCATCGACCTGGAGCAGTACGACTACAACAAGGGCAGCAAGTCCCAGGTGCGCGCTACCGAGGCGACCGTTGCCTCCCGTATTCCGCCGCGCGTGAAGATACGCCGCGACGCCGCGCTGGAGCTTCCGCACATCATGATACTTATTGACGACGTGAAGCGCACCGTTATCGAGCCGTTGGAGACAAAGCGAGATCAGCTCACCAAGCTGTATGACTTCGACCTCATGCAGAACGGCGGACACCTCGAGGGCTGGCTGGTGGACGGCGACCACGCCAGGGAGGTATTCGCGGCGCTGGACAAGCTTGCGGACAAGGAGGACTTCAACAAGCGCTACGGACTGACCGGCGAGGAAGTACTGCTGTACGCGATGGGCGACGGGAATCATTCCCTTGCAACCGCCAAGGAATGCTACGAGCAGAAGAAGCGCGAGGGCGCTCCCGAAGCTGCACTGGCACGCTATGCGCTCGCGGAGGTAGTGAATCTCCACAGCGAAGCGCTGGAGTTCGAGGCTATCCACAGAGTTGTCACCGACGCCGATACGGATAAGCTGATGGCGGACATGACCGCCGCGCTGAAGCTCGCCGAGGGCACCTCAGGTCAGAGTTTCACAGTGCTGCTGAACGGCATAAGAAAGCAGTACTCCGTTGGCGCGCCCACCGCAAATCTGACTGTCGGCAGCTTACAGATGTTCCTGGACAAGTGGCTCTGCGAGAATGCAGGTAAGATAGACTATATCCACGGCGAGGACGTTGTGGAGAACCTTTCTTCCGCAAAGGGAAGCATAGGATTCCTGCTGCCCTCCATGACCAAGGAGGAGTTGTTCCCGACCGTTATCAAGGACGGCGCGCTCCCCAGAAAGACCTTCTCCATGGGACACGCCCACGACAAGCGCTTCTATTGCGAGGCAAGAAAGATCAGGTGAGGGAAATCAGATGAACCTTGTTAAACTTGAACAGATATCCGATATGCTGCGCTCCCAGGTGGAGAGCGGCGCAATAAAGGGCGGCTCCGCCTACGTCCTGAAAAACGGCAGACCCATATTCCGCATGAACGCCGGAATGGCGGACGAAGCGCGCGGAATAAAGTGGACGAACGACACCATCGTGCGGCTGTATTCCCTGACGAAGCCCATAACCGCGGCGGCTGCGATGATACTTCTCGACCGCGGCAAGCTGGACCTTTTCGACAAGGTGAGCTGGTTCATTCCGGGATTCCGGGAACAGACGGTGCTCACCGAAAACGGCAGAGTTCCCGCCGGCAGGGAGGTCTGCGTGAAGGACCTGCTGGATATGACCTCCGGGCTGTGCTATCCGGACAGGAGCACGCCTGCCGGCAGCGTCATGCAGGACCTCTACGACAAGATCTGCGAGGAAGTTGCCGCCGGGAATCCTGCTGACACCATGGACTACGCCAACAGGATAGGGCAGCAGTCGCTGGCGTTCCACCCGGGGGATCAGTGGCAGTACGGGACTTCCGCGGACATACTTGGCGCAGTCATTGAGGCAGTGTCCGGCAAGAAGTTCGGTGACTTCCTGAAGGAGGAGCTTTTCGAGCCGCTGGGAATGATGGATACGGATTTCTGGGTCCCCGAGGAAAAGCTGGGCAGGTTCGCTGAGAACTACCAGGAAGAGGACGGAAAGCTGATCCCCTGCCTGTGGCAGCACCTGGGACTGACCTACCTGTGCAGGAAGCCCCCGGAGTTCCAGTCCGGCGGCGCGGGGCTGTGCTCCACCATGGACGACTACGCGGCGTTTGCTGAAATGCTGCTGAACGAGGGCGTATACAACGGCAGACGTATCCTCAGCAGGAACGCGGTCAGATACATGACATCAAACCAGCTTACACAGCATCAGTTGCGGACATGCGACTGGGATCAGTGCACAGGCTACGGATATGGCAATCTCATGCGTATCGCCACTGAGGAGGGCAAGCCGGGTATTTCCGCGCACCCCGGCGAGTACGGCTGGGACGGCTGGCTTGGCTGTTTCTGGGCGAACGACCCCAGGGACGGCTACACGTTCCTGTACTTTATCCAGCGCTGCGGCGGACTCGGCGTGCGTCCGCTCAGAATGATCAAGCAGATCGTCTACAGCGCCGAGGACTGATTTCAGAGGTTCCCTGTAACAAAAGCTATAAAAAATCCAGCAAAACACTGGGACGTATTGTAAAATCCACTATTGACTTTTCTTGTGTTTTATTATATAATTATAGATAATGCAACGCAGGTTATGCATTGGCTGTTTTTGCAGCAAAAAAGGGAGAGAAATACGGAGGGGATATTCATGGAGGAACGCAATACTCTGCTGATAGTTGATGATTTCGAGTTCAACCGGCTCATGCTGAGCGATACCTTCAGTGACCGCAGGGTCATAGAGGCGGAGAACGGCAAGCGCGCCATCGAGGAGTTTGAGAAGAACAAGGATAAGCTGTGCGCAGTACTGCTGGATATAATGATGCCGGTCATGGACGGCTTCGGCGTGCTGGAATACCTGGTGGATAACAAATACATAGACGATATCCCGGTGTTCATCATCAGCGCCGATACCTCGGACAAATCCCTTTCGAGAGCGTATGACCTGGGCGCGGCTGACGTTATTGCAAAGCCTTTTAATATCCGCTTCGTCCGCAGACGTATCAACAACATCATCGAGCTTTACAGCCAGCGCCGTTATCTGAACATGCTGGTCAGGGAAAAGGGAATTGAGCTTCCTTTTGTAAAGAACAAAAAGTAACGTCAATACAGCGTGCTCCGGTACGCTGTATTATTTTTTGCAGGATTTACAAAAAAGGCTTGCAAAAAAAGCGTCCATATGTTATAATAAAAGCATATGGGCGCGGGATTGATATGCGCACGATAAACTGACAGCGTAAAGAGAGGATAACACAATGCTTTATTCACAGATGAGCAAGGAACAGCTTCAGGCGGAAAAGACAGCGCTTGAAAAGCAGTATGCAGACTTCAAGGCAAAGGGACTGAAGCTGGATATGTCCAGAGGTAAGCCTGCCCCCGAGCAGCTCAACCTTTCACTGGATATGCTGCTGCACTGCCTGGACGGTGACTACAAGTCCAGCAACGGCATCGACTGCCGCAACTACGGCGTTCTGGACGGAATCCCCGAGGCGAAGGCTCTGTTCCAGGAGATGCTCGGCGTTTCCGCTGACGAGGTGATCGTAGGCGGCAACTCCAGCTTACAGATGATGTACGACACCATTATCCGTGCACTCCAGCTTGGCGTTCTCGGCAGCGAGAAGCCCTGGTGCAGATACGATCATGTGAAGTTCCTGTGCCCGGCTCCGGGTTACGACAGACACTTCGCTATCTGCCAGGCGCTCGGCATCGAGATGATCACCGTTGATTACAAGGAGGACGGTCCCGATATGGATACCATCGAGAAGCTGGTATCCGAGGACGAGGAGATCAAGGGTATCTGGTGCGTTCCGATGTACTCCAACCCGACCGGCATCACCTACTCCGACGAGGTGGTAAAGCGTTTCGCTAACCTCAAGCCCAGGGCTAAGGACTTCCGTATCTTCTGGGACAACGCGTACTGCGTACACCACCTTTCCGAGAATCACGACCACCTGCTGAACATCATTGAGGAGTGCAAGAAGGCTGGCAATCCGAACATGGTATTCGAGTTCACCTCCACTTCCAAGATATCCTTCCCCGGCGGCGGACTTGCGGTAGTTGCGGCAAGCAAGGAGAACATCGACTTCATCAAGAGCCAGATGACATATCAGACTATCGGCTTTGATAAGCTGAATCAGCTGCGCCACGCAAAGTACTTCAAGAATTTCGAGAGCATAAGCGAGCACATGAAGCACCATGCGGCTATAATCCGCCCGAAGTTCGACGTAGTGCTCTACATGCTGGATAAGGAGATCGAGCCTCTGGGAATCGGCAAGTGGAACAAGCCCAACGGCGGCTACTTCATTTCCTTTGACGCGCTCCCCGGCTGCGCAAAGCGCATTGTTTCCCTCGCTAAGGAGGCAGGCGTTGTAATGACCGGCGCCGGCGCTACATTCCCCTATGGCAAGGACCCCAAGGACAGCAATATCCGTATCGCTCCGACATTCCCGTCCGTTGACGAGCTTCGTCAGGCTATGGAGATCTTCTGCGTTTGTGTAAAGCTTGCAAGCGCTGAGGTACTGCTGAACAAGTAATTCAAGATGTACATATTAAATCCGTGGGCACTCGCTCACGGATTTTTCTTATAAAATTTCAGATAAAATATTGCGTAATCCTGTTGAATTTTTTCGTCACATATGCTATAATGGCAGTGAAATAACTTTGATTTAGCTAAATCGAGGAGTAAATTCAAGTAACAGAACATATTGCTTAACTGACTTTAAGGAGAAATCAATGGACAACAAATTTTTAGGACTGACTCCGCCTATGGGCTGGAATTCCTGGAACACCTTCACCTGGGAGATCAATGACAAGCTCATCAGGGAAGCCGCAGACGCGATGGCTTCCGAACTGAAGGACGCCGGCTATGAGTACATCGTAATCGATGACTGCTGGAGCGAAAAGCAGCGCGACAGCAACGGAAAGCTTGTACCGGATCACTGGAAGTTCCCCGAGGGAATCAAGCCCGTTGCGGATTACGTCCACAGCAAGGGGCTGAAGTTCGGCATGTATTCCTGCGCCGGAACTCACACCTGCGGCGGACACCCCGGCAGCTTCGAGCATGAGTTCGATGACGCGGAAACCTTCGCAGAGTGGGGCGTGGACTACCTCAAGTACGACTACTGCTACAAGCCGGACTATATCCCCGGTGAGATACTTTACAAGAGAATGAGCACTGCGCTGCGCAACTGCGGACGTGACATCATGTTCTCCGCCTGCAACTGGGGCAATGACAACGTATACAAGTGGATAAGGGAATCCGGAGCACACCTGTTCCGCTCCACCGGCGATATCCAGGATAACTGGGAGTCCATCAAGCGCCTTGCGCTTTCCCAGATCGGCAGCGAGTGCTACGGCGGTAACTTCTGCCACAACGACATCGACATGCTGGTTGTAGGAATGCACGGCGGCAGCAACAACGAGTGGATCAACTCCACCGAGCAGGGCGTGAATGTGATTGCTGACAGCGGCGAAACCATGCCGAAGCTGGGCGGCTGCACTGACGAGGAGTACCGCACTCATTTCAGCCTGTGGGCTATCATGAATTCACCGCTGATGATAGGCTGCGATATCCGCCGCATGACCCCGGCAACAAAGGAGATACTCACCAACAAGGACGTTATCGCCATCAACCAGGATATCGAGTGCCGCGGTCCCTACTGCATAAAGCAGTGGAACAACCCGGACAATGTATTCTCCCTCGTAAAGCCGCTGGCTAACGGCGACTACGCTGTCGGCATGTTCAACTTCGGCGACCGCGCCGGCGAGATGAGCCTTCAGTTCTGGGATATCGGTCTGACCACCGCGTCCGGTCGTGGGCTCTCCATTTACGATTGCTGGAAGCACGAGGAACTCGGAACATTCACCGAGCGCTTCTGCACCACCGTTGAACCCCACGGCTGCGTAGTCCTGCGCGCTAAGGTAGTCAAGGTGTGATGGGGAATTATTCCACCTGCAGGAAATGCGGCGCGAAGCTAGGCTCCGATGATATTGCGATACATCAGAAACTGGTTTCACGCAATGATACGGAATTTTTCTGCATAGACTGCCTGGCAGAATACTACCGGACCACCCGGGAGGTCATTCAGCAGCGCATAGACTACTACAGAAAAAGCGGAAAATGCACTTTATTCAGATGAGGAATTTTACATGAAAAAATTTATTGCAATAATGCTGGCGGCGGCAATGGCGCTTTCGCTGACAGCCTGCCAGAAGTCCGACGAGGCTTCCGGGAGCGCGGCGGAGGACGGCAGCTCCGCTTCCTCTTTCACCTCCGAGGCGCAGACTCCGGATAACGGCGGCAATGGCACTGGACTGCTGTCCAATCCTATCGCGCTGACTGAGGACGGCGACATCGACATGGACGCTGCCCTTGCCTACGAAACGGATTTCGACGCGCTCAAGGCTTCCTTTGCCGAAAAGGAAGTTGACGCCACCAAGCCGGTATCCGAGAACGCCCGGAAGAATGAAAAGACCATGGAGGTGTGGAATTACCTCCGCAGCGTATACGGCAAGCAGGTAATCACCTGTCAGCAGATGATGGACAGCGAAGCGTACGAGGATCTGGTATTCTACAACGCCAGCGGAGATCTGACGGCAATGAAGGGATTTGACTTCATATTCAGCACCGGCAGCTACACCAGCGACGATATGATCGACATGGCGATCGAATGGTCCAAGACCTCAGGCGGACTGTGCGCATTCACATGGCACTGGAATGTCCCGAAGGATATTGATAATCCGTCCGGCGGCTATGCGTTCTACACCAGCGAGATAACCAACTTCAGCCAGATAAACGCCGTAACTCCCGGCACCAAGGAATACGAAACCGTGATCCACGACATAGATCTTATTGCGACAAAGATCCAGCGCATGGAAAGCGAGGGTGTGACTATCCTGTTCCGTCCGCTGCACGAGGCAGGCAATGCGTGGTTCTGGTGGGGACTCCAGGGCAGGGACAGCGCCACGAACGAGGTGTTCCAGAAGCTGTGGTACATGATCTACGACAGGCTTGAGAACTACCACAAGCTGTCCAATATCATCTGGGTATGGAACGGTCAGAATCCTCATACCGCAATCCACCCGAACTCCTACGATATCGCAGGTATCGACAGATATTACGATAACGAGGACACTTCCGCCGAGGCGATAACCAAGTATTACACAAGCTGTTACAGCGAGCTCCAGGGCTTCGAGAAGTACTGCGCCGAGGTAGCCGGCATTGAGGAAACCGGTAAAATGCTGACTCTCTCCGAGTGCGGATACATGCCGGACCCCGAGGGAATCAGGGCTAACAACACCATGTGGCTTTACTATATGATCTGGAACGGTGACTTCATTTATGAGCCGGGCGGCGGCGGAAGCCCCCTGCTCGACCTGGACAGCACTCCGTCACCGAATTCCAAGCGCCTTTCCAACGAGATGATACAGAGCTATTTCGGCAACGATCTGTTCGTGACCCTGAACAAGCTTCCGGAGTTCAGCTTCGGCGGCAGGGATATCCCCCAGAAGATTAAGAACTGGGAGTTCTACAAGAACGGCGGCTGATATTTAATTCAGAATTAGGGCACAGGCTGCGAGAATATCGCAGCCCGTTTTCTGTTTTGTTGATTATTACTATATTTCGCCTGCGTTTTTCGTCTTTAAAGTAAATTTCCTAAACAAAAAAATATGTTATCGTTTTCAGCCCTTGTAATTCTTCGCAATATATTGTATACTTGTTATTAGCGGCTTTGTGCTTTCCGCTGTGTGTGAACACGGAGGGCTGCCGGAATTATATTTCTGTGAGGGCAAAATCCCTCGGCTCATATGAGCAAACAAGGAAGGAAGGTCACTTAATGAAATTCGGTCATTTTGACGACAAAAACCGTGAGTATGTCATTACTTCTCCCCGTACTCCCTATCCGTGGATAAACTACCTCGGAACACAGGGATTCTTTTCTTTGATATCCAACACCGCAGGCGGATACAGCTTCTATAAGGACGCTCGTCTGCGCCGTATCACACGTTATCGCTATAACAACGTCCCCATCGACATGGGCGGCAGATACTTCTACATCAAGGACGGCGACACTGTCTGGAATCCCGGCTGGTCCCCCGTAAAGACCGAGCTCGACAGCTACGAGTGCCGCCACGGCATGGGCTACACCATCATCACCGGCAAGAAGAACGGACTCAAGGCTGAGGCTACTTTCTTCGTTCCGCAGAACTACGACGGCGAGGTTCAGCAGCTGGTTCTCACCAACGAGAGCAATTCCGCCAAGACCTTCAAACTGTGGTCTTTCGCAGAGTGGTGCCTCTGGGACGCTCAGGACGACTGCGCAAACTTCCAGAGAAACTTCTCCACCGGCCGTGTTGAGGTAGTCGGCTCCACCATCTACCACAAGACCGAATACCGCGACAGACGCGACCACTTCGCATTCTACACCGTAAACGATACTATTGACGGCTACGATACCGACCGTGACGCTTTCATCGGTCTTTACAACGGATTCCACAATCCGCAGGCTGTCCTCAACGGCAAGGCTGCAAACTCTTTCGCTGACGGCTGGTCCCCCATCGCTTCCCACTACAAGGAGATCACCCTTGCAGCCGGCGAGAGCAAGACCCTCGTGTTCATTCTCGGATACGTTGAAATGCCCGTTGCTGAGAAGTTCGAGGCTGACGGCAAGACCATCAACAAGGTAAAGAGCAACGCAATGATCGAGAAGTACAACACTCCCGAGAAGGTTGCGGCAGGTCTTGCAGAGCTGAGAGAAACCTGGGACAAGCTCCTCGGAATCCTCAATGTTGACACACCGGACGACAAGGTAAACCGCATGGTCAACATCTGGAACCAGTATCAGTGCATGGTTACATTCAACCTGTCCCGTTCCGCTTCCTACTTCGAGAGCGGTATCGGACGCGGCATGGGCTTCCGTGATTCCAACCAGGACGTACTCGGTTTCGTTCACCAGATCCCCGACAGAGCAAGAGAGAGAATCATCGACATCGCTTCCACCCAGTTCCCGGACGGCGGCTGCTACCACCAGTACCAGCCCCTTACCAAGAAGGGCAACGCTGATATCGGCGGCGACTTCTCCGACGATCCGCTGTGGCTCATCCTCTCCGTTTCCGCTTACATCAAGGAAACCGGCGACTGGAGCATTCTCGACGAGATGGTGCCCTACGACAACGATATGTCCGTTGCACAGCCCATGCTCGAGCACCTGAAGGTTTCCTTCTACCACATCGTGAACAACCTCGGTCCGCACGGTCTGCCCCTCGCAATGCGCGCAGACTGGAACGACTGCATCAACCTCTCCTGCTACTCCGATACTCCCGGCGAGTCCTTCCAGACCTACACCAACCCGAAGTTCAAGGCAGAGGGCGGCTACTCCAAGGTCGCTGAGTCCGCATTTGTCGGCGCTCTCTTTACATACGCTGGTCCGAACTACGTTCAGATACTCAACCACCTTGGCAAGACCGACGAGGCTGCAAAGGCACAGGCTGAGATCGACAAGATGAAGAAGGCTATGATGGACTCCGCATGGGACGGCGACTGGTTCCTCAGAGCGTACGACGCAGAGGGCAAGAAGATGGGCTCCAAGGAGTGCGAGGAAGGTCAGATCTTCATCGAGCCGCAGGGCTTCGCAATCATGTCCGACATCGACGCCGAGGCTTCCAGGAAAACCCTAAAGGCTGTAGATGAAAGACTGAACACCCAGTACGGTCTGGTACTCAACAATCCTGCATTCACCAAGTACTATATCCAGTACGGTGAGATCTCCACATATCCCGGCGGATACAAGGAGAACGCAGGTATCTTCACCCACAACAACGCGTGGATAATCTGCGCGGCTGCATACGCAGGCGAGGGCGACCAGGCGTTCAAGTACTACTCCGAGATCGCTCCGGCGTTCACCGAGGATACCTCCGATATCCACAAGACCGAGCCGTATGTTTACGGTCAGATGATCGGCGGTAAGGACGCGGGCGCTGATATTGGCAAGCAGGGCGACAACTTCGGTCAGGGCAAGAACAGCTGGCTGACAGGTACCGCTGCATGGAACATGGTTGCTATCTCCCAGTACATTTTGGGTATTGCGGCTGACTTCGACGGACTGAAGATCGACCCGTCCATTCCTCACGAGTGGGACGGCATGAAGGCTACCCGTCAGTTCCGCGGCGCAACCTACAACATCACAGTTAAGAACCCGAACCATGTTTGCAAGGGCGTTAAGGCAATGACCGTTGACGGCAAGGCTGTCGAGGGCAACGTTATTCCCGTTTGCGACGGCGGCGAGCACACAGTTGAGGTCGTTCTCGGCTGATAAGGGCATTCGGACAGAATCAGGCGCCGGAGGATAATTCCCCCGGCGCCTTTTGTGAAAGAGGTATTATATGTTCCGTGGAGTTATCCTACTGGTGGACAGGTTCTCCGGAATGAATTCCCTGATAAGCAGCTACCTGACTGCTTCTGGATTTGACGTGTGCTGCATGCAGTCCGTTGACGGAATAACCGCGGAGGCGCTTTCATCGGCACACCTTGTGCTGATGGACATAGACACCGCTGGCGACCGGCTGAGCGAGATTGCCGGTCGGCTGAGCGCCGCCGGAATCCCACTGGTGGTGCTTACATCGGAGCATGACTCCGACGGCAGGCTGACCGCGCTGGAGATGGGCGCCGCGGACGTGATGAGCCGTCCGCTGGATATGGCGGAGCTTACCGCCAGGGTACGCGCCGCGACCGCAAGGACGCTGCTGTCGGTGCCGTTCGTGAAGCGCCCTCCGGTCAGCTGCGGCGGACTTACCGCAGACATTATGCAGTACCGGGCGACGTTGGACGGCGAGGAGCTTGACCTCCCCCCGAAAGAGATCGCGCTGCTGTACCTGCTGATAGGCTCTCCGGGGAGAGTATGCACCCGTGAGGAGCTTTCCCGTCAGCTGGGCAGCACAGGCAGCGAGCGAACCGTGAATCTCCACGTCAGCCGGCTGAAAAAGAAGATCGGGCGGTATTCCGATAACATAGTCCCGGTGCGCGGCGTGGGGTATAAGTTCACTGAGTGATCACGGTTCGCTTACGGTTATGAACCGCAATTCCGGGTCAGGGGAGTTCACGGCTTCAAAGAGGTGCTTCGGAAAAACCGGCATGTCCGGCTCTTTCGTGGAATCCAGCCAGACAAGGCACTGATCAGCGGAGTCGCATTGTATTGCGGTTTCATCAATCAGCGAAACGTCAAACGGCTTTATAAGGAACAGAAATTCCAGCTCATGGTAAGCAATTCCGTCAAGGCGGAAGAACTTTTCGCTGATGGAATACAGTCGGTCAATCTCGGCGGAAACTCCCGTTTCCTCGCGTATTTCCCGGAGTATCGCGGCTTCGGCGGTTTCGCCAAGTTTCACACGTCCGCCTATGACCGTGTAGAAGTCAACTCGGCTGTCCTTTCCGACAAGTACGCGGCTTCCGTCGGTTATCACGGCACCAGCGCGCAGGTTGAATTTGCCCTCTGTAGTATTGAATGTGCAGTCCATGGACGCCTCCTTTGTTGTGTGATTTATGTGGGTAACTTATTATAGCATATTTGTGGCGTTGTGTCAATAATAATCACCAAATCCCCGGCGGACCGGCGTGGATTTTTGTGTAAATCGGAGAAAAAGGGCGTAAGTCCGGAATTGCGCAACAGTAATGCAACAAACTGTCCCATATGGGGCTTGGTGGCGCGGATTGTCCATTGAAAAAAATAGAAACCGCGTTTATAATATTAAATAGGTGCTGATCTCGGTCGGCACTGGAAGGGAGCGTTTATGGAACAAGACCGCAAAAGCCCCCTGAAGCAGTCCCTGTGGGGAAAGTTCTATCAGATGCTTATAACCTGGATAGTCTATTTCCTGTTCAGACCGAAGGTCGAATGGGTGGACAGATCCGTTAAGAAGCAGCTTAAAGGCAAGCCGGCGGTGTTCGTGTTCAACCACACGCACCACTTTGACGGAGCCTTTACCGGGGCGGTGCTTGGACGCTACAAGCCCTATGTCCTGGTGAAAAAGAACTGGTACGAGAAAAAGGCAGTCGGCACGATGATCGGCTGGTGCAGGTGTTTCCCGATTGATCTCGAGGGCGCCGATGCAAGCTGGTATTCCACTGCTGAGGAGATAATCCATCGCAACGGCTCGCTTATAATCTTCCCCGAGGGCGGCATTGCCAGGGAGGGAAAAATCGAGAAATTCAAGCCCGGAGCGGCGCTGGTATGCGCTTCCACCGGGGCGTGCGTGGTGCCTATGGCGATCTACGGCGGCTATCACATGGTGTTCGGCAGGCGGCAGAGGCTGCTGGTCGGAAAGCCCATCGAGAGCAGCTGCCCGGAGAACATGCGTCATTCACAGTACGCAAAGCAGCTGATGAAGCAGGCTGAGGAAGAAACCAAGCGGCTTTACGGCATACTGGAGCAGAAATACGGCAAGACGGATACATACACCGAAAGCTATGCTCCGCAGAACAGTACACAGGCGGAAGAAACCGCAGAAAATTAATTGTAGAGAGGTATTTCACTATGAACACAGAAATCGCAGAAAAGATCAAGAACATGCTGGTCGAGAACCTTCGTATCCCCGCTGACGAGCTGGAGTACACCAGCGAGCTGTTCGGCGACGATATCGGACTTGACTCCATCGACTCCATCGAGATCATCGCAGGCATCGACAACCTGTTCGGTGTTCAGATGACCGGCGCTGCAAGAGAGAACTTCCAGACTATCGAGACCCTCACAAAGTTCGTTGAGGAGCACATGGGAGAGTAATCAATGGATAACAAGAACAGATGCGTTGTCACCGGTCTGGGACTCATCTGCGCCCTGGGCGATGGCACCGACAAGTGCTGGAGCGCCGCAATAAACGGCGTGACAGGTATTCATGACGTAAAGACATTCAGCACCGAGGGCTGCTATGCTCACAAGGGCGCCGAGGTCGCTAAAAGCTCCGAGCAGCTTTCCGGCGAGGACTACGACCGCAGCTCACTGCTGTGCATCAAGGCGGCAGGCGAGGCTCTCGCAGACGCCGGATATTCCGTGACCGCTGAGAATTCCGACCGTATCGGCGTTATCGTCGGTAACTGCGTCGGCGGTGCGGCAAGCATTGACAAGTACTACACCGATGAGTTCAGGACCGGCTCCGCAAAGGCTTCTGATATCCTCAGAATGCCGGCGGCTGCTATCGCTAACAACGTTGCAAAGCACTTCGGACTCAACGGCGCCACCGCGAACATCGTTAATGCGTGCGCGGCTGGTACCATGAGCCTTTCCTACGCCTGCGACCTTATCCGCGCCGGAAAGGCTGACGCGTTTGTTGCCGGTGGTTCCGACAGCTTCTCTTCACTGGCTTTCGCAGGATTCCACGCGCTCCACGCGCTGTCCGAGAATCCCTGCTCTCCGTTCAACCACAGCAACGGCATCACCCTCGGCGAGGGCGCTGGTATCCTTATCGTTGAGAGCTACGAGCACGCTGTTGCACGCGGCGCGAAGATCTATTGTGAGATACTCGGCTCCGGCGTAAGCTCCGACGCGCACCACATCACCGCTCCCCGTCCCGACGGACAGGGTCAGATGAGCGCTATCCGCCGTGCTGTCAGGACCTCCGGCCTGGATTTCACCGACGTTGACTACATCAACGCGCACGGCACGGGCACTGCCAAGAACGACGAGGCGGAGTTCCTTTCCCTGCACACACTGTTCGACGAGAACAAGCATCTTTCCGTAAGCTCCACAAAGTCCATGACCGGACACTGTCTGGGCGCGGCTGGCTCCATTGAGGCTGTCCTGACCGTAAAGGCAGTGTGCGAGGACACAGTTCCCCCGACCATCGGATATTCCGATGAGGATCTTGCAGTTCTTAAGGAGAAGGCAGGGGATATCGACTTCGTACCGAATACAAAGCACGAGAAGCCGGTGAATTTCGCGGTTTCCAATTCCTTTGCGTTCGGCGGCAACAATGCTTCTATTGTATTCGCAAAGAAGCCGCACGATATGCCCGACAACACAAATAACGAGAAGATCTACATCACCGGTATCGGCGAGGTAGTCGGCAATGCAGAGGAAGAGGGCAAGGGTATCCGCGCCTCCATTACCTCTGACGACTACAAGGAGCACGGAATCAAGATGGCGTTCTACCGCAAGCTCGACAGATTCAGCCAGATTCAGCTGATAAGCGGCATGCGCGCGCTGGCTGACGGCAAGGTCACCATAGATGAGAGCAGCGAGAACGAGATCGGCATAGTTGTCGGTACTTCCGACGGCCCTATGACCGAGATCGTGGGATTCCAGAAGGCTGTAGTAGAGGGCGGCACCGCAAACGGCAGTGCGTTCTCCTTCCCGAACACCGTATACAATGCGGCTGGCGGATATTTCAGCATTTTCGCAGGAATCAAGGGCTATAACGTAACTGTTGCAAACAGCGTCCAGGCAGGACTTCAGAGTATCTGCTACGCTGCGGACGTACTGCACAACGGCACCGAGAACATCATGGTCGCAAGCGGTACTGACGAGAACACCGACGTTGACGCAGAGCTTTACGGAAAGCTCGGTCTGCTGGCTGAGAGCAAGCCGTATTCCCTGGATAAGTCCGGATTTGTTCTGGGCGAGGGTTCAGTTTCCCTCATTCTGGAGAAGGCTTCCTCTGCGGAGAAGCGCGGCGCTGAGAAGTACGCCGAGGTTGCCGGCTGCGCTATGACCCACCACGCGGTGGAATTCGGCACAGTTGCAGGCTCCGAGGACGCACTCGCCAAGGCAATCGAGCAGGCGTGTGCGGCTGCCGGGATTGCTCCTGCGGACATCGACGCAGTGAGCGGATTCGCTGACGGTCACAAATCCATCGACGAGATGGAGCTTGCAGCCTACAAGAAGGTATTCGCAAAGGATATCCCGGTATTCGCTGTAAGGGAGAACATCGGCGAGGCAAGAGCGGCTGCGGCTTCAATGCAGGCTGCATACGCTGCGAAGGTGCTTTCCGGCAAGGCTGGAAACACTGTTAAGGCTTATGTTGGCGGCAAGGCTGCCGATGTGGACGTATCCGGATACAAGTACGTCCTGGCGGCTGCATGGGGTGCCGGTGGTTCTTATTCCGCGGTAGTCCTCAAAAAGGCGTAATAATTCGAATTCGGAATTCGGAATGCGGAATCCGGAATTGTGGTGTCGCTTCGCGATGGATACTGATTCGTGGGCAGACGCCTGAATTCCGTGTAACGTCGGCTTTGTACGGGGAACTTCCCGTGCATGCCCCGAATTCCGATTTTTATAAGGAGGAAAAATGGAGAAGGTCGCATTAGTTACCGGCGCTTCCCGTGGTATTGGCAAGGCGTGTGCCCTGCGGCTGGCGGAATGCGGTTACGATATAGTTGTGAACTACAACTCAAACGAGGCAAAGGCGCAGGAGGTAGTTTCTGCGATAGAGGCAAAGGGGCAGAAGGCTGTTGCCATCAAGGCGAACACCGCCGACCTCAAGGAAGTGCAGAACATGTTCCGCGAGGCTCACAAGGCGTTCGGCAGGCTTGACGTACTGGTCAACAACGCCGGCGTTGTTGACGACGCATATCTGCTGATGATCAACGAGGATTCCCTCACACGCAGTCTGGACATCAACATCAAGGGTTATTTCCACTGCGCGCAGCAGGCTGCCCTCAAAATGATGGGCAAGAAGCAGGGCGTTATCATCAATGTGTCCTCCGTAAGTTCCGTGCTTGCTGTCGAGGGACAGGGAGTATACAGCGCCACCAAGGGCGCGGTGAACTCCATGACCGCAACTCTCGCCAAGGAGCTTGCTCCCCGTGGTATCCGCGTGAATGCGGTTGCGCCTGGCTTCATCGAAACCGAAATGCTGGACGCTATCCCCGAGGACAAGAAAGAGGAATATCTCAAGGCTATCCCCATGCACAGACTGGGTACTGCCGCAGAGGTTGCTGACGTGGTTGCACAGCTGTGCTCCGATTCCTTCGCATATGTCACCGGTCAGGTGATAGTTCTTGATGGAGGTCTGAGCTTATGATGAACCTGCTTGAAATCAACGAGCGCATTAAGCAGCGCCCCCCGTTCCAGATGATAGAGCGCGTGACCGAACTGGTTCCGAATGAATCCGCGAAGGGGATCAAGTGCGTTTCCGTCAACGAGCCGTACTTCATGGGGCATTTCCCCGGCGCCCCAATCATGCCGGGAGTCCTGCTGATCGAGAGCGCTGCGCAGCTTTGCAGCCTGGTCATCGCCCCCGAGGGAGCAGCCCAGGACGACAACAAGATGTACGTCCTGCTAAAGGTCAAGGACTTCAAATTCCTGCGCCCGGTTATCCCCGGTGACAGGCTGGAGATCGAGGTCAAGGCGGTCATGATATCCGCCGCGGCTGCGGAATTCTCCGCGGTTATCTCCTGCGACGGTGCTGTCAAGGCAAAGGGCAGCATGCTGTTCACCGCTATGGACAAGAATGCAATCTATGGCTGAGCTTAAATACGATTTTACTGCGTGTATCGTGTCCGGCGGCTCAGAGCTGCTGACGCGGATAAACTCCGCCCGGGCGGAATATTCCGGCATGAGCGGGGATTACTTCGACTACATCTCCGGAAAATACGGCAAGCCGACGTTCACCCAGAGCGCCTGTGGATTCATCCTGCTGGATAATCTGCTGAAGAAGAACGGCGTTGACCGCAGGAGCCTTGAGATCGTGCGGAATCCCAGCGGAAGACCCTGCGTGATTAACCGCCAGGACGTTGACATCAGCGTGTCGCACTCCGAGGGCGCGGCGCTGGTATGCCTGGCGCTGGGACCTGACGCCGAGGTCGGGGTGGATATCCAGCGCGTGCGGAACTACACCAACGAGCACATGGAGCGGCTCGCCCGGTCTTTCATGGACGAGGCGGAGCTGACTGGGTTCCTCATCAGCAAGGACCGGGAGCGGTATTTCTACACCGCCTGGACGCGCCGCGAAGCGCTTTACAAGCGCAGCGGAAGCTATCACGGACTTAACGGCAAGCCCGAAACCATCAGGATACACGGGGAATTCATTACTGGCACCATCACCGCCTGCGGAAATCTGTATTACTACAGCATAAGCCTGCCGGAAGATGATGATTAAGGAGAACAAATGAGAGTATTAGTACTTAACGGAAGTCCCAAAGCGGAGCGCAGCAACACACTGAATATCACCAGGGCGTTCCTGAAGGGATTCCCGGAGGGAACCGAGGTCGAGCAGGTGAACCTCTATAAAAAGGACATCAAGCCCTGCTGCGGCTGCTTTTCCTGCTGGAGCCGCACTCCCGGAAGCTGCGTGCTGAAAGACGACATGCAGGATATCTACGAGAAGATCAGGGCTGCGGATATCGTTATCGAGAGCTTTCCGCTGTATTTCTTCGGAATGCCCTCCCAGATGAAGGCGATGACCGACCGCTGTCTTCCGTTCATGCTGCCGTACATGGGCAACCTTGTGGAGGATAAGAACGCAAGCTTCCATGAGCTTCGTGATGAATCCATGCACGACAAGCGCCTGGTGGTTATAACCACCTGCGGTTACGTTGACGCAAAGCCGATGTATCCGGCGCTGCTGAAGCAGCTTGACCTCATCGCCGGCGACGGTCACTACACCGCGATACTGTGCCCCGAGGGCGAGCTTTTCATCGCGGAGAAGGCAAAGCGTCAGCGCGAGGGCTACCTGGCGGAGATCACGAAAGCAGGCGCAGAGTTCGCGCAGAACAGGGCGCTCTCCGATGAAACAAAGCAGCGTATCGCAAAGCCGATTCTCTCTCCGAAGGGATTCGAAACGATCACCCTGGCTCACTGGGAAATGAACAAGTAATATACAGGCTGCCGTACATCAGTGCGGCAGTCATTTTTTCAATGCAATAAAAAATCCCTGCCGCGCTGGCAGGGATTTTCTATAGCTGTGTAAATCAGTTCTTTAAGCTCTGGAGTGGAGCAGGAATACGTCCGCCGCGGCTGATGAACTTGCTTGCGGAGTACTTGCTTACCGGCATAACGGGAGCGCTTCCGAAAAGTCCGCCGAACTCGACCATCTCGCCTTCCTTCTTTCCGATGGCAGGAATTACACGGACTGCGGTGGTCTTGCTGTTAACCATACCGATAGCAGCTTCGTCCGCGATGATAGCTGAAATGGTGTCCGCAGGAGTATCACCGGGAATTGCGATCATATCCAGACCAACGGAGCATACCGCGGTCATAGCTTCGAGCTTCTCAAGACCGAGGGAGCCCTTTACTGCGGCGTCGATCATGCCGGCGTCCTCAGATACGGGAATGAATGCGCCGGAGAGTCCGCCGACGTGGGAGGAAGCCATTACGCCGCCCTTCTTGACTGCGTCGTTGAGCATTGCGAGGCATGCGGTGGTGCCGTGGCAACCGCAGCTCTCCAGACCGATCTCCTCAAGGATATGGGCAACGGAGTCGCCCACGGCAGGAGTAGGAGCCAGGGAGAGGTCAACGATACCGAACGGAACGCCGAGCCTTGCGGAAGCTTCGTTGCCGACCAGCTGACCCATACGGGTGATTTTGAATGCAGTTTTCTTGATAACATCGGCGATCTCGCTGATGTTTGCCTCGGGGTGCTTGCGGAGTGCCGCGCGTACAACACCAGGACCGGAAACTCCGACATTGATCTCGCAGTCGTATTCGCCCACGCCGTGGAATGCGCCTGCCATGAAGGGGTTATCCTCAACGGCATTGCAGAATACAACGATCTTTGCCGCGCCGAAGTAGCTGTTGTCCTTGGTTGCCTCAGCGGCGTCGCGGATAACCTGACCCATCATTGCAACTGCGTCCATGTTGATACCTGCACGGGTGGAGCCGATGTTTACGGAAGAACATACGTTGCTTGTTTCGGCAAGCGCTTCCGGAATGGACTGGATAAGTTCCAGGTCGCCGGCGGAGAATCCCTTGTGGACGAGCGCAGAGTAACCGCCGAGGTAGTTTACGCCGGTGCCGTCAGCCGCGCGCTGGAGCGCCTTTGCGAACTTCACGGGGCTGCCCTTGCACGCCGCGGATACCATTGCGATAGGTGTAACGGAGATACGCTTGTTGACTATCGGGATACCGTACTGCTTTTCGATATCCTCGCCGGTCTTTACAAGGTTCTCTGCCTTGCGCATGATCTTGTCATAGACCTTGTCGCACGCCTTGTCGATGTCGCTGTCGATACAGTCGAGAAGTGAAATACCCATTGTGATGGTGCGGATATCCAGATTCTCATCCTGTATCATCTTTATCGTTTCTAAAATATCGCTTGAATTCAGCATTTGTCGGTGTTCTCCTTATCAGATTCTGTGCATTGCGTTGAAGATATCCTCGTGCATAACGTGCACCTGAAGTCCCATATCGCTGCCTGCCTTTGTCAGCTTGTCTGCAAAATCGATGTAGTCGATGTTCAGCTTGGAGATCTCGATCATCATTGTCATTGCGAACAGATCCTGCATGATGGTCTGGGTAACGTCCATGACGTTTGCGTTGTGCTCAGCACAGATACCGCTGACCTTTGCCAGAATGCCTACCGTGTCCTTACCGATAACAGCTACTACTGCTCTCATTATGTCCTCCTGTTCTGCGGTCAATATGTATAAAATTATCAGCCGCAAGCCTTGTTTTTTTATCTTTCTTATCTATTATACTAAAAAAAACTGAAAAAGTAAATGTATTCATAGACAAATTTAAAATTTTGTGATAAAATAATAAAAAAGACATCTGAAAGACAGATATTCTGGTTAATTTTTCAGACAGGACAAAAGAAGGTAAATAAATGGAAACAGAAGAGATCCGCCCTATTCCGGCGGATATCCATAATCACTCCATACTTTCGCCGGACGGCTGCGACGAGCCGATGAAGATGGCGGAGCGAGCCTGCGGGCTGGGAATAAAACACTATGCGCTGACGGATCATATCGAAAACGAGAAGCTGGACAGCTGGGACTACGCCGGGGCAATGGCGAAGTCCTACGGGGTGTTCCTTGAGATAAGGGAGCGCTTTGCAGGGCGCATGGAGGTTTATTACGGCGCGGAGCTTGGACAGGCGCTCTACGACCTGCCCCAGGCGGAAAGAATCCTGGCGGAGCACGACTACGACTTTGTCCTCGGCTCCACCCACCGCACCCGTACTTACCCCAGGTTAGACAGAGTACCCGACAGCGACGAGGACAGATACCGCTGCCTGGACGAATACTTCGAGGAGGAGCTTCGCCTGGCGGAATGGGGGAAATTCTGCTCCCTGTCGCACCTGACGTTCCCACTGCGCTTCATCAGCGGCGATGTGGGCGGCGCCGAGGTAGATATGACGCGTTACAGCGCAATAATCGACAAGATACTGGAAACGATAATACGGCAGGGTATCGCGCTGGAGGTGAACTCCGCCGGTATCCGCAAGGGACTTCACGTTCCCATGCCGTCCGTGGAGTACGTCAAGCGTTACTTCGACAAGGGCGGACGCATGGTGACGGTCGGCTCCGACGCGCACCGCGTGGCTGACGTCGGCGCGGATATCCCGGAATGCCTGGATATGCTGAGGGATATCGGATTCGGCGAAATATGCGTTTTCAGAAAGAAACAGCCCATTTTCATAACTATCTGACACAGGAGGATAATGCAATGACAGCTACTAACAAGAAGTTACTTGCCTTATTAAAGCAGAACGCGCGGCTTTCCAACGCGGAGCTTTCCACCATGCTCGGCATTTCCGAGCAGGAGGTCGCAGCAGGAATAAAGGAACTTGAGAGCGAGGGCATAATCATCGGCTATGCCGCTATAGTCAACGAGGAAAAGGCTGACGACAACGCAGTCACCGCTATAATCGAGCTGAAGGTCACCCCGTTCAAGGACAGGGGATTCGACGACCTGGCGCATACCATCATGCAGTATGAGGAAGTGGACAGCGTATTCCTGCTGTCCGGCGCAAACGACCTTTCCATCACCATAACCGGAACTAGCCTGAGAAAGGTCGCTCTGTTCGTATCCGAGCGCCTGGCTGTACTGGACGGCGTGCTTTCAACCACAACGCACTTCGTCCTTAGAAGATACAAGGAGAAGAACCACGTCTTTAACGAGGAGCACTCCGATGAAAGGAGCCTGGTTTCCCCGTGATAGACTACGATAAGGTACTCCCGCAGAAGATACGGGAAATTCAGCCGTCAGGCATACGCAAATTCTTCGATATCGCTCAGCAGGTGGAGGGAGTCATCTCCCTGTCCGTCGGCGAGCCGGATTTCAAGACCCCCTGGGCTGCCAGAAAAGAAGCCATCGGCGTGCTTGAAAAGGGCAGAACGGCATATACTGCAAATGCCGGACTTATGCTGCTCCGCCAGGAAATATCCAAGTACCTGGTGAACTTCATTCATACGGAATACGACCCGGACGGCGAGATTATCGTGACTGTGGGTGGCTCCGAGGCTCTCGACCTTGCCATGCGCGCGATGATACAGCCCGGCGACGAGGTTCTCGTTCCAGAGCCGAGTTTCGTGTGCTATTCTCCGATAATCACGGTATGCGGCGGCACTCCCGTGCCTATCGTTATGACGGAGGAGGACAAGTTCAAGCTGCGTGCGGACGCACTCCGCGAGAAGATCACGGACAGGACAAAGGCGCTGATACTGCCGTTCCCGAACAATCCTACCGGCTCCATCATGCGCCGGAATGAGCTTGAGGCAATTGCGGAGGTACTCCGGGATACCAACATCATGGTGATCTCGGACGAGATATATTCCGAAATGACCTACGGCGGCGAGAAGCATGTTTCCATCGTCGAGATGGACGGCATGAGGGAGCGCACCATTGTCGTCAACGGGTTCTCCAAGACCTACGCCATGACTGGCTGGAGATTAGGCTACTGCGCCGGACCGAAGCCTGTTATCAAGCAGATGCTGAAGCTGCACCAGTATTGTATCATGAGCAGCCCCACAGTCAGCCAGTACGCTGCCATCACCGCGCTGACAAAGTGCCGCGACGATGTGGACAGAATGCTGGAGGAATACGACATGCGCCGCCGCCTGGTGGTAAGGGGCTTCAACGATATGGGGCTGACCTGCTTTGAGCCGGAAGGCGCGTTCTATGTGTTCCCGTGCATAAAATCCACGGGAATGAGCAGCAGCGAGTTCTGCGAGAAGCTTATCTACAGCAAGAAGGTTGCGGTAGTCCCCGGAAGCGCGTTCGGCGAGAGCGGCGAGGGGTATGTCCGCGTGTCCTATGCGTATTCCGTGCAGCACATCACCACTGCGCTCCAGCGCATAAAGGAATTCGTTGAGGAACTGAAAAAGTGAACGGAATACAGGTGATAAAGGCGGAAGCAAACGCCAAGCTTAATCTGTATCTTGATATAACCGGCAGGCGCGCCGACGGCTATCACCTGCTGGAAACAGTCATGCAGAGTATTACGCTCGCGGACGGAGTGACGGTCGTGGTCAGCGCTGGAAACGGGATTTCGCTTTCCTGCGACCGGGAGGACGTCCCGACGGACAGCCGGAACACCGCATACCGCGCCGCAGAGTATTTTATGGAGGCGGCAGGCGTTTCCGGGACTGTATGCATTGACATTGAAAAGCATATCCCCAGCGGAGCCGGAATGGGCGGCGGCAGCGCGGACGCAGCCGCAGTCCTGAGGGCGCTGAACATGGCTTACGGCGAGCCGCTTACGGAGGACAGCCTGCTGGAGATCGCGGCTAGGGTCGGGGCGGACGTCCCGTTCTGCCTTGTGGGCGGAACCAGGCTGTGCCGTGGTATCGGCGAGCAGATGTCGGATTTCCCGGCGCCGGAGGGCGTGTTCCTGGTGGTCAAGCCGGAATTTAGCTGTCCCACCGGGGAAGCCTACCGGAAGTACGATGGCAGTCCGCTGCCGGTGCACGGCGGTCTGGAGGGATTCCGGGCGGCGGTGCCGGGAGGTTACGCGCCGGAGATGTACAACGTGTTCCAGCGGCTGTATTCCGACGGGCGGATAGAGGATATCTGCCGCAGGCTCCGGGAAGCAGGCGCAAAGGGCGCGATACTGACCGGGAGCGGCTCGGCATGCTTCGGAGTATTCGGTTCCCGGGAGGACGCTGAGAGTGCGTCGGCGCAGTTCGCGGACTGCTTCACAGCGGTGTGCGGCGCGGCTGAGCAGGGTATTCTGATTTCAGAGAAGGAGGTACTATGATAAAGGTCCAGAACAACATCGGCACGATAATCATTTCCCAGGATTATCTGACGGCGCTCATCGGAAGCACGGTGACCGGCTGTTTCGGCGTGGTGCAGATGAACATAAGCAGCGCGAAGCAGACGCTTATGGCGGCGCTCCCGTTCGTGAAGCGGCGCAGCTTCGAGCGTGGAATCAATGTCCGGGCAGGGAAGGACAAGCTGGTCGTAGACCTGCACATCACGGTGCTTTACGGCGTAAATGTCGGCACGGTGGTTAAGAGCATAATAAACAAGGTGAAATACGTCATGGAGGAGAGCACGGGAATTTCAGTCGAGCGTGTCAACGTCTATGTCGATGAGATAAAAACTTAAGGTCGCTTCTGAAAACTTCATGCGGGCACAATGTGCAGTGCACGCGTTTCAGAGGTCCCAACAATCACAAATACAGGAAGGGATCGCAATACCAATGATGATTACAGGAAAGCTGTTCCGGGACGCAGTCATCTCGGGCGCAAACAACATTTCCAATAACAGGCTCGCCGTGGACGAGCTGAATGTATTCCCCGTGCCCGACGGCGACACAGGAACCAATATGTCCATGACCATCGGCAACGCCCTGGCGGAGTTAAAACAGGCGTCCGACGCCATTTCCGCCGGCGATGCCGCAAAGCTCACCGCATCCGCAATGCTGCGCGGTGCGAGAGGTAATTCCGGCGTTATTCTGTCGCTGATTTTCCGTGGGCTTTCCAAGGGACTTGCAGGGCAGTCAGAGGCTGACGCAAAGCAGCTTTCCGATGCATTCAAGATCGGCGTGGACGCTGCGTATAAATCCGTCATGAAGCCCACCGAGGGTACTATCCTCACTGTCGTAAGAGAAGCGTGGGAGAACACCAAGGATATGGCTAAGGAGGGCGGCGACGCCGCAGAATTCCTGCGTGAATTCATCGCCGAGGGCGAAAAGAGCCTTGCCAAGACCCCTGACCTGCTCCCGGCGCTCAAGAAGGCTGGCGTTGTGGACGCCGGCGGTAAGGGACTTCTGGTTATTCTTGAGGGTATGCTGGAGGTTATTTCCGGGGGCAGCATGATACGCTCCGAGAGTGAAACCAAGCCGGCGGCTCCGGCGGCGGTGGCTGCGGCAGGCGCTGCCGAGGAGGAGATACACTACGGCTACTGCACGGAGTTCATCGTCAACAAGAAGCAGGGCGCAAAGGACGCGACCGCGCTGCGTGCATTCCTGGAAACCATCGGCGACTGCGTTGTCGTTGTAGATGACGATGACATAATCAAGGTGCATGTACACTCCAACCACCCCGGCAAGGCAATTGAGGAGGGACTGAAGTTCGGCGATCTTACCAAGATGAAGATCGAGAATATGCGCGAGCAGCACCACAACATCATCAAGGCGGACGAGGCAGTCCAGAAGAACCGCAAGATCCCCGTGAAGCCCGAGAAGGATTTCGGATTCGTGGCGGTAGCGGCAGGCGCAGGTATCGAGGCGCTGTTCCGGGATCTGGGAGCGGATAACGTGGTGCGCGGCGGACAGACGATGAATCCGTCCACGGAGGATATTCTGGAGGCTATCGGACAGACTCCGGCGCATAACGTGTTCGTCCTCCCGAACAACAAGAACATCATCATGGCGGCGGAGCAGGCGGTTTCGCTTGCAGACAGGAACGTATGCGTGCTGCAGTCCCGTACTATCCCCCAGGGAATTACCGCGCTGATGAACTTTGACCCCGGCGCTGACTTCACCACCAACCGCAGCAACATGACGGAAGCCCTCGGAAGAGTGCAGAGCGGTCAGATCACCTATGCGGTGCGCGACAGTGAATACGACGGACACAAGATCAAGCAGGGCGAGATACTCGCGATGGACAACGGCAGGATCGTGTTCACCGATAAGGACGTCACCAAGGCTCTAACCAAGCTCACCAAGCGCCTTATCAGCGGCTCCAGCAGCTATGTTACGCTGATGTATGGCTCCGACGTCACCGACGAGGCAGCGAATGCGGCGTATGAGCAGCTGCGTGCAAGGATAAGCGACAGCATTGAGATCAACCTTGTAAACGGCGGACAGCCGGTGTACTACTACATAATTTCTGTAGAGTGATGGAAATAACCTATCTCAAGGGCGTAGGACCAAAACGGGCGGAGCTTTACAAGAAACTCGGCGTGGATACCGTGGAGCAGCTGATCGAGCTGTATCCCAGGGATTACGTTGATTTCACCTGCCCGAAAAAGATAGCGGAGGTGCAGATCGGCGAGGTCTGCGCCTTCCGTGCATTTGTGAAGAGAAAGACCGCGCCTTTCAGCGAATACGCGAGAATGGCGCTGTACAAGGCGGAGCTTACGGACGGCACCGGGAACATCACCGCGGTGTTCTTCAACGCGAAATACACCTTTGCGAAGCTGGAGGAGGATCACGAGTATCTCTTCTACGGCAAGATATCCGGGGACATGGTGAGATTGCAGGTCGGCTCTCCGCTGTTCGTGGAGGTCACCCAGGGCGGACTTATGCCGAAATATCCGCTGACCGCCGGGCTTACCAACAACATGGTTTCGGCGAACGTCCGGACTGCGCTCTCGCTGGTGGAACTCCCGGAAACGCTCCCGGAGGGGTTACTGCGCCGGGTGGGACTGATCTCCCGGAAACAGGCGGTGCAGCAGATACACTTTCCGCAGTCGCGGGAGGAATACACCGCGGCGCGCCGTCGTCTGGTGTTCGAGGAGCTGCTGACCCTGAAGCTGGGATTGTCCCTGATGAAGAGCCGCGGAAGGGAGCGCTCCGGCGCGGTCATGAGGGATATCAGCATTTCGGATCTGTGGGAGCGGCTCCCGTTCCAGCCCACCGGGGCGCAGCTGAACGCCGTGTCGGACTGTATCCGGGATATGCAGCGTGAATACCCCATGAACCGGCTGGTGCAGGGCGACGTCGGCAGCGGTAAGACGCTGGTAGCCGCCGCAGCCGCGTATTTCTGCTGCCGCAACGGGTATTCCGCGCTGGTGATGGCTCCGACGGAAGTCCTCGCCCAGCAGCACCACCGTACATTTTCGGAGCTCCTGAAGCCGCTTGGCGTGAGGGTGGAGCTGCTTTCCGGCAGCATGACCGCGAAGCAGAAGGCGGAAGTCCGCGCCCGGGCGGAGAGCGGCGAAACCGGAGTTCTCATCGGGACCCAGGCGCTGATCCAGAAGTCATCTGTCGTTAAGAATGCCGGGCTGGTGATAGTTGACGAGCAGCACCGTTTCGGCGTTGCACAGCGCGCTGCGCTGGCGGAAAAGGGCGCGGCTCCGCATATTCTCGCGATGTCCGCGACGCCTATCCCACGGACGCTGGCGCTGATAGTCTACGGCGACCTGGAGGTATCCGTGCTGAACGAAATGCCCCGGGGCAGGCTCCCGGTAAAGACCTACGCGGTGGACAGCACATTCCGGCAGAGGGTGTACAACTTCATAAAGAAGCACATCGCCGCCGGGCGGCAGGCGTACATCGTGTGCCCCCTGGTGGAGAATTCCGAGGGGAAGAGCGAGAAGGCTAGCGCCATTGAGTACTATAACGGACTGGTAAACGGCGATTTCCGGGATATCCCCACCGGGCTGCTTTACGGGAAGCTGAAGCAGTCCGAAAAGGACCGCGTGATGGCGGAGTTCAAGTCCGGAATCCTGAAACTGCTGGTATCCACCACCGTTATCGAGGTCGGGATAGACGTTCCGAACGCAGTCGTGATGCTCATCGAGGATGCGGAGCAGTTCGGACTATCACAGCTGCACCAGCTGCGCGGCCGCGTCGGACGAGGCAGCGAGCAGAGCTTCTGCATTCTCATGTCCGACAGCCGGAGCGAATACACGAAGGCGCGCACGGACGTTATGGTGCGCACCACGGACGGCTTCGAGATAGCCCGGGAGGACCTGCGGCTGAGGGGTCCGGGAAACTTCTTCGGCAGGGAACAGCACGGACTTCCGCCGCTCAAAGTTGCGGATATCGCAGACGATTCCGCTGTGCTTGAGGAGGTGGACAGACTCGCCGGGGAGATACTCCGGGCGGATCCCACGCTTTCTGACGAGAAGAGCAGAATGCTTCGGAGCAATGTGGAAAGGCTGTTCGGTACAAACGGCGACTACGGCTGGAACTGACGATTATATATTTTGCCCGGAAAAGGCAGTTTCCAGCTGCTGTAATTTGTCGAAAACGTGAATAGTTAAATTCTGCAAGTTTACAAAAAGTTGATTTTAAAGTGGTAGAATACTACCATAAAAGAGAATGGACGACTGTCTGAAACTTTATGGTGGTGAATATTATGAAAACAGGACTGATACTTGAGGGCGGAGCCGTGAGGGGAATTTTTACGGCAGGTGTACTCGACCGCCTGATGGAAAACGGAATATACTACCCCTATGTCGTTGGAGTTTCCGCGGGCGGCGGAAACGCAATGAGCTATGTGTCCCGGCAGATCGGGCGTACCGCAAGGCAGATAAACGCCCCGAAATCCGAGTCGTATTTCGGGCTGAAGCAGTTCATCGAGGTGCACAAGATAATCAACCTCGACAAGATGGCGTTTGAGTATCCCTACAAGCAGTTCCCGTTTGACTTTGATACATATTTCAAGAGCGGCATTGACGTGGAATACGCCTGCACCTGCTGCGAAACCGGCAAGGCGGAGTTCTTCTCCGAAACCAGCAATGAGCAGCGGCTGCTGACTATCGTCAAGGCGACCTGCTCGGTGCCCATGCTGTGCGACCCTGTGGAGATGGGCGGAAAGCATTATCTCGACGGCAGCATTGCGGATTCCATACCGATAGAGCATGCGCTTGAGATGGGCTGTGACAAGGTGGTTATCGTGCTCACCAAGCCGGATTCCAGCGTTGCGCCGACGAACTACGCTAAGTTCCGCAAGGTGATAAACCACATGTACAAGGATTACCCCAACTTCGTTGAGGCGTGCATGGAGCGCGTGGAGAACTACAACAAGACTGCGGTGCTGATGGATAAGCTTCAGAAAGAGGGAAAGGCGTTCGTTATCCGTCCGCAGATCCCTACGATATCCAAGTTCGAGCAGGACAGCCGCAAGATAATGGAGCTTTACCGCCACGGATACACCCTGATGGATAAGCGCCTGATGGAGCTTGTGGACTGGAACCAGGGCAAGGAAGTCCAGCATTTCGAGCCGGTTTCCGCGCAGGTACCGGACGAGGGAGATGTGCTCCTCGCTTCCGGCTGATAATACAAACAGAGGTGGGAATGTGAGTTCCCACCTTTTTAGCTGCATAAAAATATCCGCGGAAACTCCCGTCCGCGGATATTTGTTTATTGTGTTCAGTCCTTGAAATCTAGTCCGGAGTTCTCCATAATGAGGTTCTCCGGCTTTACTCCCAGGAGAGTTTTGGTGCTGGAGTGCACCATGATATCACCGCTGCAATTGCGCATGCTCAAGGTGCCTTCGCAGTCCGCCGAGCCTATCGCCACGGATTCAGCGCCTTCAATAAGGGAGTTGAACGTGCAGTCGGACATGTTGATTATACCGAACTGCTTGTCTGCGCCTATGCCGATGATCTCCTTCGCCTTGAATTCAGTGGTTATGCGCATGCTGGATATCGTGATCTTTCCGCCGCAGGAGTTGAAAGAGCCGATTCCGCCGACTTTATCGCCGGACATCGTGAATCCCATGCTGCCGTCGGAAACGGAGATATTGCATGGATCGCTGAAACTGCCGATTCCCAGCGCGGTCTTGGAGTGGTGCTCGATGTTGAAGCGCGTACCGGTGATAGAGATATCCGCCGGTGAGAGCAGGCTGCCTATGCCCAGGGTGTGCTTGCCCATCTGCCTGATGTTCAGCTCCTTGCAGCAGATACGGATATGTGAGCCGCCGTCATTGCTGCGCCCACCGATGGCAACGCTCTTCTCGCTGTCCAGGTTGATGTAAATTCCGCCGGACATGTCGATCTCGATGTTTCCGTAGGGAAGAGTGCTCCCTGAGCCGATCGCGTAGGTCTGCGCCGCTGCTGAGTTTATGGTCAGCGAACCGCTTCCTGTAATCTTCAGCGTGGAGCCGGACGGAACGTATATTCCGCCGATTATGCTGACTTCGCCGATGACGTTCAGCGTCATGGTGCTGTTCTGTCCGACAGTCACTGCGGCACCGGTGCTTTCGTTCCGGAGGGTGATGTCCACCAGGTCAAGGCGGCAGTCGCAGTTATTCTTTGCACGGATCGCCATTTCTGAGGTGTAGCTGCGGTTTCCGTTCAGGCAGTAATTCGGCTTGTTGATCATTACATCCGTGTATCCGTCAAGGTCGAGCGCCATCAGCGAGATTTCGCGTTCATCTCCGGTGAAATACGTCTTTTTCGGGCGGCGGTTGTCTGCCATGCGGTTGCACTCGATGATCTCCTGGACGATATCCGGGGAGATAGCCGGAACTATATCCGCAGTCGGCTTGGCGGTGTAATAGCCCTGGATAAGATCCACACCCATTCCGATAACGGTCTGGAGTTCCTCTGAAAGCTCCACGCCCTCCGCCAGAGCCATGAAGTTGTTGTCATGCGCGTAGTCTATGATATTGCGCGTGAAGTGCTTCTTGCGCTTATCCTTGTGGATATTCATGATAAGGCTGCGGTCGATCTTCACGACGTTGGGCATGAATGTCAGCAGGTTGCTGATGTTGGAATACCCTGTGCCGTAGTCGTCTATCGCTATCTGGAATCCGCAGCGCTGGCTTCTCTCAAGCAGCGTTTTCAGCTGGCTGGAGCTTGCCTCGGTCTGTTCGGTGAATTCCACGACGATGTTTTTCATGACGTCGCCGTACAGCTGATAGAGCTGCTCGAAATCCGGGTCGGGGAGCGTGCAGGCAGGTATGCTGTTGATGAACAGCAGTTTTCCGGCAAGCAGTTCCTGGTTTTCCTTGGCAAACTGCATGGTGTTGAACATAGTGCACTTCTCAACGTCGTTGAGCCTGTCCAGCGCCTCGGCGTGGGTGAGAATCGTCAGCGGCGACAGCCGGAATCCCTCGCCGGAACGCATCAGCGCCTCATACGCATAGATAGCGCCTGATCGCGCGTTTACGATCGGCTGGAAGTTGTATGTGAACAGATTTTCATTCAGCAGGCGGATAACATTCTGGCGCTCCTCCGGGTCGAAGGTTTCGACTGCGACATCGGCGGTCTTGTGCATCTTGGTGTGGTTATCCTTGGACATTGTACGCTGATAAGCGGCGTCGTAGGGCAGCTTCTCCAGAATGGATTTATCGGTTATCGGCGCGGATACGGAAGCGGTGTAGATGTTCACGCCGTATTCGCTGTCGTGGCTATTAAGGGAGTCCAGCGCGCTCTGAAGGCGGTTCGGGACGTCGTCCACGGAATCCTTGTCGAGTATTCCGGCGATGAAGAATTCATCGCCGCTGACCCTTACCACAATATCGCTGTCGCCGGCCGCATTTGAGAGAGCCACGCCAAGTGCGGAAAGCACCCGGTCGCCCTCGGAATAGCCGTAGGTGTCGTTTATGCCCTTGAGGTTCTCAACGTCGATGGAGATGATTCTCAGCAGCTTGTTGGGGTCGTTGAACTTTCCACAGCGCTCGGTCATGATGCGGGTATATCCGCGCATATTGAGCAGACCGGTGAGAGAATCGCGCACCTGGGCGTCGGTGACAGCGTCGTTGTACAGAATGTGTCGCCGCTGTTTTTCTAGCGCGCAGGCAACGCTTCTGAGCCACTTTACATATGTCTTGTCGTAAATGTGTCCGGTGTTGCCATAGGAAAGCACCACATATCCATAGTTCACACCCATGAAGTGGAGAGAGGTGAAGATATATGCCGACGGCTCGCTGCGCTTCTCAAATATTGCAGGGAGCATCTGTTCCCGGGGAAACTTCCTCATCATATCGACGTTTCCCTTGCCGTTGACGCGCTGCATTGACAGGCTGATACGGTCGGTGAATCCCGGCTCGGGGACTGCGTTGTGCATTACCTTGTTGTTGAAGCACATCCAGAATCCCTTGATGTCGCCGAGAAAATGAGTATACCAGTCCACCTTCCAGAGGTAGTCGTAGAATGTTTCGGCAGCTATCATGTCCTCGGACATGAAGTTATAGTAGGAATCCACGCCGCTGTGCTGCATTACGGTCATCTGCGCCAGCGCCTCATTGCAGAGCGTGCCGAGATTGAGCCTGTCGCAGCCGCAGGTGTAGCCGGGCTGAAGGGTCGCCGGACATTTGTCGGATTCCGGAGCGAATTCCTCGCCGCGTATCCTGGATATTATGAACCTTGCAGCATTGCGCGCCATTATTGTGGGGTCGCGCAGCGCGGAGGTGATATTGAGATAGTCGGTGCCGTAAGGCTCCTTCTGGTTGAAACCGGTGAGCAGTACGTCCTCCGGTATCTTCACGCCCTTATCCGAGAGCGCGGAAAGCACCTGCACCGCCGTCAGGTCGGAGCAGCAGACGATCGCGTCCGGAAGTCCGTTGGCGATTATCTCATCGGCGATTGTGGAGAAATCGCTTACCCAGTCCTTGCCGTGATGGATACGGTTTTCGGGAATACTGATGCCGCGGCGCTTCATCGACTGGACGAAGTACCGCTGAATGGTGTTGTGAAAATCATCTGAGGGGCCGCCGACGAAGTCGGCGGTCTTTACGCTGTGATTGTCCACGAGGTGGGCGATCACCATATCCGCAGCAGGTTCGTAGTTGTATACAGCGTGGTCGAATCCCTCAACGCCGCAGTCATAGGAAAGCACGGGTCCCTTGAAATCTCTGCGTATACGCTCAATAAGCTTGTTTCGGGAGGCAATGTCGTTAATGCTGGTCGGGAAGATGATTATTCCGTCCAGCAGGTCAAGATTTATAAGGTCGTATACGGAGTTCTCCGCAGCGTCGAACTCCTGGTTTCCGGACATCATCAGCGATGAAAAGATAGCCGCGTCCATATCCGCCACAAAAAGTTCCTTCTGGATACATTCCAGCGAACGGTTAAAAAATATGTATTCCGCTTCAGCGGCAATTATGCCGATAAGAGGTCGTTGTTTTTCCAAGGTCTTTTCTCCTTTTTTATGGCGGAATATAATGCCATACTTATTTATTATATTATAGCACAAGCACAGATAGCGTTGCAACAATAAGCAAATGTTTTTGTGGGTTTTGCCATTAATATTTAGTGAAAATTACATTCCATTATTTGACAAACATGCAAAATCCGCTCCGTCAACCGGAGCAGAAAGGTAGAAATCCCAGCTGAAATGCTCAATTGTAATATACTACCAATATTTTTGTGCAAAATGCTATGGGGGAATTATTTGCAATTTGTGTCTGTTTGGTGTATAATAGAATAGATTATTATGCGGACAAGTTCCGCTTCCGGGAGATAGAATATATGATCGAATTACTGATGATATCAGCAACGGCTGAGGCGGCTGCGGCGGAGGAAAACGCATTCCTTGCCGGAGTGAGAACTGTCAACAATGCAATAAGCAGCGTTGTCTGGGGCTGGCCGGCGCTGATACTCTTGCTCTTTGTGGGAGTTCTCATGACTGTGCTGACCAAGTGCTTCCAGGTGTCCCATATCGGGCGCTGGTTCAGGTGCACCATCGGTGCTGTATTCAAGGACAGGAGCGTTACAAAGCACACCAAGGACAAGCAGATTTCCCAGTTCCAGAGTATCTGTGCGGCGCTTGCGTCCACGGTCGGCACGGGTAATATCGCCGGCGTCGCCTCCGCAATAGTCACGGGCGGACCTGGCGCAGTGTTCTGGATGTGGGTGATGGCATTCTTCGGAATGATGACGAATTTCGCCGAGAACGTCCTGGGTATCCTCTACCGTGTCAAGAACAAGGACGGCGAGTGGAGCGGCGGCGCGATGTATTACCTCAGGCACGGGCTTGGCTCCAAAAAGCACTGCAAGGTGCTAGGCTCCGTCCTGGCTGTTATGTTCTGCATATTCTGCCTGTTTGCGTCGTTCGGCATAGGCAATATGACCCAGATCAACACGATATCTACCAACATGAACAGCACTTTCGGAATCCCCAACTGGCTGACAGGAATCGTGCTGATGATAGTTGCGGCACTGGTAGTTATCGGCGGAATCAAGCGTATTGCGCTGGTAACCGAAAAGATCGTACCGGTGATGGTAGTCATTTATCTCCTGGGTACTGTGGCGGTATGCATAAAGAACATCTCTCAGCTGGGCGCGGTTTTCGCGGCGATATTCGAGAGCGCATTCGGCATTGAGGCTGTCGTCGGCGGACTTGTCGGTCAGGGCGTCAAGATGGCGGTCGAGATGGGCATGAAGCGCGGTGTGTTCTCCAACGAAGCCGGACTTGGCTCCTCGGTAATGGTGCACTGCAACTCCAACGTTAAGGAGCCTGTGAGCCAGGGTATGTGGGGAATCTTCAGCGTATTCACGGACACCATCGTGGTATGCTCTCTGACTGCGTTCACGATACTTTCCTCCGGGCTTTTCGACCTCTCCACCGGCAGACTTGCGGCGGAATACTCGGATCTTGCGAAAAACACCGGCTCCATCGTGGGCGTTGCGTTCCAGACGAATTTCGGCGATATCGGGCGTTATTTCGTGGCGATTGCGCTGCTGCTGTTCGCGTTCTCCACGGCGCTTGGATGGAGCCATTACGGAACTAAGGCGTTTGAGTACATGTTCGGCACAAAGGCGACGATCTACTACAAGGTCGTGTTCGTCGCTGCTGTAATGGGCGGCGCCACCATGGGCGAGAACCTCGCATGGGAGCTTTCCGACACATTCAACGGAATGATGATGATCCCGAACCTTATCGGAGTGCTGGTGCTTTCGCCGATGGTGTACAAGTGCACGAAGAACTACATAGACCGCCATGTGCGGCACCTTGACGTGGAGCCTATGCTGTCAGTGCATGAGAATATCCAGCGTGAGCAGGCGATGGCTCTGGAGGCGGAGCAGAAAGCGCTCGCCAAGGTGGGAATCGACAGCGATTATGCGGAGTGATCACAGCTGAATAAAAAAGACCCCCGGGACCGCATTGCAGTTCCGGGGGAGTTCTGTTATTGCTTCTTTGATGCGTCCGTGATTTTCTCTACCGTGTAGTCAAGCCCCATAATGGTGCTGCGTATCTGCAGCTCCGAAAGGGGATTCTCGGAGAGGATATCAGCGGAGCCGTCCTTCCAGCTGACCTTCGCGAATACTCCGTCCTGGCGGTTGAATGCCAGCGCTATACGGCTTGCGCACTTGTCGCAGTGCATTCCGCCGATCTTCACGGAGTAGCTGTGGGAGTACCCGGAGGTATCCTTGACGATATTTTCGGCGATAGCACCGCCGCCGGCTCCGCAGCAGCCCTGCTTTCCGCGCTTTATAATGCTGCGGACTGCGATAACGCAGATGACCGCGAGCACCGCAATAATGGCTGCCGTTATCAGTGTTTCAGGCATGTGCTGCATCTCCTAATGCGTATTTAACAAGTTTATCTACCGTGTCCTCGGATACCTGCGTTACAATTTTTACAGCATCCGAGTCGGCATTGTTCTCATCGATACCGACCTTGTTCCGGAGAAAATCGCATAGGATCAGACTGCTTGTGAACAGTGAGGAGGCGGCCTTGGCACCCTCGTCGGTCAGCACTATCTTACCGTAGGGTTCCTTCAGGATATAACCTTCGTCCGTGAGCCGCTGCGTCATCTTGACAGTGCTGGCTTTTGTCACTCCCACAAGCCTGGAAATATCCGAGGAGCTTATCATTCCCCCCTTGTTCCCGAGTCTGTAGATCGCAAAGAGGTATTTTTTCTGTGCGTAGGTCAACATCGTGTTCCTCCTGTTTAGGCAATCCGCTTCACGATGGTGCGGCTGCCTTAGTTTATTTTCTGCCTCCGGAGCCAGTGTGCGCCTGGGAGCATGCGCTGCAGCCGCTGCAATGCCCTTTGCAGGCGCCGCAGGATCCGCAGTTGCCGCCACAGGTGAATTTGCCTGCTTTTCTGTCGCGCACCAGCTTTATTACGATAAGCACGACGACGGCAAGAATAATGGCGCCGACCAGCAGGCTGCCCCAGTTGTTCTGTAGGAATTCCAGCATAATAAGCATCTCCCGAAAAATACCGGGCGGCAGAGTTGCCCCAGCCGCCCGCAAATATCAGCGATTAAACCTTAATCTTCTTTGTGAGCTTGGTAGACTCTTTGTAGGGTCTGAAGAGCATGTAAACAAGACCTGCCAGCAGAGCCACTGCAAATATCAGGCTGATGATGTTGCAAACAGCGCCGCTGCCAGCGGTCATCAGTGTGCCGGTAAAGAGGTTGCCGAGCTGGTTTACGATGAGGGCGATCACATAAGCGAAGCCGCACTCGTAACCGATGGCGAACCAGAACCACTTTCTGTTGTTCATCTCACGCTTGATAGCGCCCATTGCTGCGAAGCAGGGTGCGCACAGCAGGTTGAATATCAGGAAGGACATACCGCTTACGCTGGTGAACGCTGCGCCCATTGCTGCGTATACGGACTGATCTCCGCCGCCGTAGAGTACGCCGAGGGTGCCGACGATGTTCTCTTTAGCAACAAGACCGGTGATAGCTGCAACGGTAGCCTGCCAGTCGCCCCAGCCAAGAGGAGCAAATATCCAGCAGATAGCCCTGCCAATGGCGGCGAGTATTGAGGAATCCATCTGGCTTTCGTCAAGCATCTGGAATGCGCCGTCAACAAATCCGAAATAAGAGGTGAACCAGACGAAGATGGTAGACAGTGTGATGATGGTACCAGCCTTCTTGATGAAGGACCAGCCGCGCTCCCACATGGAGCGGAGTACGTTGCCTACTGTAGGCCAGTGGTAAGCAGGCAGCTCCATAACGAACGGAGCAGGATCGCCGGCGAACATCTTTGTTTTCTTCAGAATGATACCGGAAATGATGATCGCTGCGATACCGATGAAGTAGGCGCCGGTGGATACCCACGGAGAGCCGCCGAAGATAGCGCCTGCGATCATTGCGATGAACGGTACTTTAGCGCCGCAGGGGATAAAGGTCGTGGTCATTACGGTCATGCGGCGGTCGCGCTCGTTCTCAATTGTACGGGAAGCCATGATACCAGGGATACCGCAGCCGGTACCGATGAGGATCGGGATAAAGGACTTACCGGAAAGACCGAACTTTCTGAATACACGGTCGAGTACGAATGCAACACGCGCCATGTAACCACACGCCTCAAGGAATGCCAGGAAGATGAACAGTACGAGCATCTGGGGAACGAAGCCGAGTACCGCGCCAACGCCGGCTACGATACCGTCGAGGATAAGACCCTTCAGCCAGTCAACGCAGTTGATCGCGTCCAGACCGTTCTCGACCAGAACCGGGATACCAGGTACCCACGGACCATAGGAAGCAGGATCAGGCTCGTCAAAGCCGTTCTCGGTGAAGTAAGCCACTGCGTCAGCGTAGGTTGTGCCGAGGGTCTCCTCCTCGTCTGCGTCAGCAGGGATCTCAGAAGCGTAAACGGTGATCTCGCTCACTGCGAGGGTTTCCTCGTCCTCTACCTCGTAGGGAACGGATTCCTCCGCAGGGGTGAACGCGGTGATGTCAGCGAGCGCCGCGTCAGCGTCGAATTCCTCGTCCTCAAGGTCGGGGGCAACGCCGAATGCGTCCAGAGCGCTCATTGCGTCGCCGTATTCCTCGGAAGCCTCGTCGTATGCGCCTCTGCCTATTCCGAGTGCGAACCAGCCGTCGCCGAACAGACCGTCGTTAGCCCATCCGGTAGCGTTTGCGCCGACTGTTACCATGGAAACGTAGTAAACCAGCCACATTACGATCGCGAAGATCGGCAGACCCAGCCAGCGGTTGGTTACGATCTTATCGATCTTATCGGATACTGTCAGACCGCCTTTGTTCTTCTTTGTCAGGCAGCCCTTGATGATGGTGGATATGTAAACGTAACGCTCGTTTGTGATGATGGATTCTGCATCGTCGTCAAGCTCTGTTTCAGCAGCTTTGATGTCCTTTTCGATGTGCTCCATCGTTTCCTTGGGGATCTTGATCATCTCCAGGACCTTTTCGTCACGCTCAAAGATCTTGATCGCATACCAGCGCTGCTGCGCCTCGGGCAGATCGTGGAGGGCTGCTTCCTCAATGTGGGCGATGGCATGCTCGACTACTCCGCTGAAGGTGTGCTGAGGTATCATCTTTTCCTTTGCCTCAGCCGCCCTGATAGCCTTCTGAGCTGCCTCGGTTATACCGGTGCCTTTCAGAGCGGAGATCTCGCAAACCTCGCAGCCGAGTTCCTTTGCCAGCTGTTCGGTGTTGATCCTGTCGCCGTTCTTTTTTACGACATCCATCATGTTCACGGCCGCAACTACCGGAATACCCAGCTCTACCAGCTGCGTGGTGAGGTAGAGGTTACGCTCCAGGTTGGTACCGTCGATGATGTTGAGTATTGAGTCAGGACGCTCGCCTACAAGGTAATTTCTTGCAACGACTTCCTCCAGTGTGTAGGGGGAAAGGGAGTAGATACCCGGCAGGTCGGTGATTATAACGTCCTTTCTGCCTTTCAGCTTACCCTCTTTCTTCTCAACAGTAACTCCCGGCCAGTTACCTACGAACTGGTTGGAGCCTGTCAGCGCATTGAAGAGCGTTGTCTTACCGCAGTTAGGGTTGCCTGCGAGCGCTATTCTGATGTCCATGTGACTTTCTCCTCTCAATTTTATGATGATTTGTTAGGTTTGGCTAACTTTGTACCGCGCCTTTATGTATCTGTGCAGCCGCAGTCAGATCTCGACCATTTCAGCGTCTGCCTTACGCAGCGACAGCTCATAGCCTCTTACTGTGACCTCGATGGGATCTCCCAGCGGAGCTACCTTGCGGATATAGACCTCGGTGCCCTTGGTAAGACCCATGTCCATGATCCTGCGCTTGATGGCGCCTTCACCGTTCAGTTTCCTGACGGTAACGGTTTCTCCTACCTTTGCTTCCTTCAGTGTTGCCATTGATCCTTCCTCCTTATAGTGTATAATATTCCATGACTTGTTTCGTCATATCATTATCTTGGCTGCCATTTCCTTTGATACGGCTACCCGGGCTTCCTTTACGTTCACGATGACGTTACCGGATATCTCGCTGATAACGGTCACCATGCTGCCTGCAACAAACCCCAGGCTCTCAAGGAACTTTCTGGTCTCGGGATTTCCGCCGATTTTTTTTATCATGTTTTCTTCACCTACTGACGCAAGTGTGAGCGGCATCATATTCGTCCCTCCAATATTGTAAATTTTATTAGCATTGTCTGATATGTTGGACTCAAGTGTGTTAGAACTTGCTAACCAGGTTATATAATACTACCTCATTGCGATTTTGTCAATATCAAAATATAAGTTAGTTGTACGAAACTTGGTTTTTTGTAACTAACGCAGTTAGACGTGGCAAACCCGACCGCCGTTTTTGTAGGATTTGCACAATGCCCGTCCGGCATTTCCTTGCATTAATCCGCTGTTTGCGCTGTTCTCTGTTGACAATTCTGCGGTTTGGGGGTATAATAAAATCACCTGTGTAAAATTGCGATACGACCCGTTACATGCAGATGTATGAAAAGGTGAGAAAATGAATAAATACTATAAGAAGCTGGAACTTGACAAGATACTCGAGCTGCTGGCAGAGCAGACCAGCAGCGATTCCTGCCGCGACAAGGCGCTGAAATTGTCCCCGTCCTTTGACGAGGCGGAAATACGCCGGGAATTACAGAAAACCAACGACGCATTCACTCTTTCCGCAAAATTCGGCACTCCGAGGTTTCGCAGGATAAAGGATATCTCCTTTTCCCTGCGCCGCTGCAAGAGCGGTTCTGCGCTCTCTTTCCGGGAGCTGCTGGACGTTGCGGATATCCTGCGCGAAACGAATATGCTCTGCGACTGGTTCGGTCAGTGCGAGAGCATGGAGAATTCCCTGTCGGAGTACTTCAGGGAACTTTACCCGATCAAGGATCTTGAGCAGCGTATTTCCGAGAGCATAATCTCCGAGGAGGAGATGTCCGACGCCGCCAGCCCGGAACTTGCCTCCATCAGAAAGCGCATAGTCCGCCAGGGTATGAATATCCGCGAGCAGCTGGACAAGCTGATCAAAAGCCGCAGCACACAGAAATTTCTCCAGGAGGCAATCGTCACCATGCGTGACGGGCGGTACGTTGTCCCGGTGCGCAGCGAGTACAAGAACGAGGTTTCCGGACTTGTGCACGACACCTCCGCCACCGGTCAGACCTTCTTCATCGAGCCGATGAGCGTTGTTGAGGCGAACAACGAGATACGCGTGCTGAAGTCCCGGGAGCAGGCGGAGATAGAACGGATCACCCAGGAACTTTCCGCCCGGGTAGGTGAGAACGCGGACAGCATTGCGAACAACTTCCGCGTGGCTCAGATACTGGAGCTGTACTTCGCCAAGGCGAATCTCGGCGCGAAAATGCGCGGCGTGGCTGCAAATATCGTATCCGAGCCGAGGATTTCCCTGCACCAGGCGCGGCATCCGCTCATCGACCAGAATTCCGTCGTGCCGATAACCGTGGAACTTGGCGGAGCGTATTCCAGCCTGATGATAACTGGTCCGAACACCGGCGGTAAGACTGTGGCGATCAAGACTATAGGGCTTCTCACGCTGATGACGATGTGCGGTCTTATGATACCTGCCGGGGACGGCTCCGAGGTGGGAATATTCGGCGGTATCTACGTCGATATCGGCGACGAGCAGAGTATCGAGCAGAGTCTTTCCACGTTCTCATCGCATATGGTGAACGTGGTGAAGATACTCTCCCTGGCGGACGACCGCAGCCTGGTGCTCATAGACGAGCTGGGAAGCGGCACCGACCCCGTGGAGGGCGCGGCGCTTGCCGTGTCGATACTCAGCACCCTGCGTGAACAGGGCGCAAAGGTCGCCGCCACGACGCATTACCAGGAGGTCAAGATGTACGCCCTCCAGACCGAGGGAGTTGAGAACGCCTCCTGTGAATTCGACGTGAATACGCTCAAGCCGACCTACCGGCTTATTGTCGGGGTTCCCGGCAAATCCAACGCGTTCGCGATATCCCAGCGCCTGGGAATGCCGGACTATGTAATCGACCGCGCCAAGGAGCTTGTCAGCACCGAGAATAAGCGGTTCGAGCAGGTGGTGGACGCCCTTGAGAAGTCCCGGCAGGAACTGGAGGCGCTCAAGGAAAGCGCCGCAATATCCGAGCGCAACGCGAAGATGACCGAGAGCGAGTTGAAGCAGAAGCTGTCCGACCTGGAGCAGCAGAAGGAGAAGGAGCTTGAAAGCGCACGCCAGCGCGCCATGTCCATCGTGGAAGAGACCCGTTTCCGCTCCAATCAGCTGCTGAACGAACTTGAGGAACTGAAGAAAGTCAAGGACAAGGAAGCGCTCCGACAGGGACTCAGCGCCGCCAAGGGAAAGACCAACAGCGCCCTCAACAGAATGCAGGACGACGCGAATCCCGTAGTACAGCGGCATATTGACTCCTATGTGCTGCCGCGTCCGCTCAAGGCAGGGGACACCGTGATGCTTGCCGACACCCGGAAAGAGGGCGTGCTGATGACTGTGCCGAATATGTCCGGCACATGCTATGTCCAGGTGGGCATGATGAAGATAAAGACCAACCAGAAGAATCTGCGCCTGGTTGAGAACAAGAAAAAGCAGCAGCCGCAGAAATCCGTCGGCGGCAGCGTAAAGAAGCAGGTGACATCCAATATGAACCGCCGCGGCGGCATGGAACTGGATATTCGCGGAATGATGTCCGACGAGGGCGTGCTTGAGGTCGAGCGATTTATCGACGGCGCACAACTGAGCGGAATAAGCACCGTGGTGATAATCCACGGAAAGGGCACCGGAGCGCTCCGGGCAGCGGTGCAGCAGTCCCTCAAGACGAACCCGGCGGTCAAGAGCTACCGCCAGGGCGCCTATGGCGAGGGCGAGGCAGGAGTCACCGTGGTGGAGCTGAAGTAACATGATTTAGGATATAGTGGAGGGTACAATGAAACCGTACGATAGTTCCTTGGTATCACATCTGTTTCTGGCAAAGCGCGAGAATAATCCGAACCGGGCGCACATCATCGTGAACACCCGGCAGGCAAAGCATTTCCCCTCCGACCCGGTGAAGTCGCTGGAAAATTTCGAAACCCTGGCGCGGAAGGCAGCCCAGGACGGCAGGGCGGAGAAGCCCACAGTCGTCATTGCATTCGCCGAAACCGCCACCGCTATAGGCGCGGTAGTTGCCGGGGCATTCCACGATTGCTTCTTTGTAACCACCACCCGTGAGAAACTACCGGACTGGGCAACTGCGATAACATTCGAGGAAAGCCACAGCCATGCGAAGCAGCACTATCTCTGCGTGCGCGATGAGGATATTTTTCGCCGGGCGGCGCAGGTCGTGCTGGTGGACGATGAATACACCACCGGCAGCACGGCGCTGAAACTGATAAAGGCGCTGGACGGCTGCCTTGCGCCGGACTGCCGTATCTATGCAGCCTCCCTTGCCGCTTCGGCGGAGAGCCTGGAGCGCTTCCGGGACGCCGGAGTGACCCCGGTCACGCTGGCGGACACCGGGAATATTACCAACACTGCGGAGCCGGAGCGGATTTCGCCGGATATCTCCGCCGCGCCGCGCAAGCCGGATATGTCGCTGCGGAAGAATTGCGTGCTGGACCCCAGACTGGGCGTGAATGCGGACAGCTACCTTGCGGAGTGCCGCAGGGCGTGCGCGCAGCTTGCGGAGGAATTCCCCGGGGACGGCTCCGGGACTGTCGAGATAGTCGGCACAGAGGAATTCTGCTATCCGCCGCTGCTGCTTGGCAAGCTGCTTTCCGGGAAATACGCCAGGGTGGTTGTGCACTGCTCCACCAGAAGTCCCATGCTGCCTGACGGAAGCGCCCGGGACGGATTTTCTGTCCCCGGCGAGGGGGAATACCCCATCGTCAGCAGGACTTCGCTTCAGAGCGTTTACGATTCCGCACGCAGAGTGTACCTGTATAACACGTCGGAATGCGCCCTCAGCCTTATCATGACCGACGCGGAATTACCGGACGCAAACGCGCTTGAGCAGCTCTGCGGAGCGGTGCGTGGTGAGCGCTGCGGCGTGATATTCTGGCGCGGAAACACTGTCCCCACGAGTTATTCCCGGGAGGACGTGCAGCTTCTGCTGACGGATATCACCGGAAAGCTCCCGGCAATGCCGCCGGAGGAGCGCGAGCGGCTGATACAGTCCGGCAGGCACTACAGCGAACTCCTGCCGCAGGAATACCGTCCACTGCCGGAGTATTTCGCAGAATACGAAAGCGGACTCAAACTATGGGCGAAGGCGAATGCGGACGCAGTGCGCACCGTTGCCGAAGCGATATGGGCGGAAAAGGGACGGCGTGCCGTACTGGTTTCGCTTGCGCGCGCCGGGACTCCTGCCGGGGTGCTGATAAAGCGCTATATCCGCCGGAAGTACGGAGTTTCCCTGCCGCATTACTCTATTTCAATAATCGTCGGGAAGGGGATAGACCGCCGGGCGATGGAATATATCCTGGCGCGGCACTCTGCGGAGGGGATACAGTTCATCGACGGCTGGACCGGGAAGGGCACGATAGCCCGTACCCTGCGCCAGGCGCTGGAGGGATTCCCTCTGTATGAATACGGGATAGGCAGGGACAGACTGGACCGCATGTGCGAGATTGCCGTGCTTGCCGACCCGGCAGGAATATGCCGCCTGTGCGGTACCCACGAGGATATGTTCATTCCCTGCGCGTGCCTTAACAGCGTGGTTTCCGGGCTTTTCAGCAGGACCGTGCTGAATTCCCTCATACGCCCGGAGGATTTCCACGGGGCGGTGTATTTCGGGGAATTCCGGGATATCGACCTGACCAACGCCTATATCTCCGCCATAGAGCAGGAGATGACCTATGGCGCCGCAGAGCTTCCGGAGAGGGCGTCCGCCGGCGGGCTTGCCGAAACCCGGGAGATCGCCGCGCATTTCGGCGTCAGCGACATCAAACTGGTGAAGCCCGGAATAGGCGAAGCCACCCGGGTGCTGCTTCGCAGGATCCCACGGCTGATACTGCTGAGGGACGCCGGAAGTCCGCTGACGAAGCACCTGGTGGAGCTTGCCGCAGAAAAGGGCGTGGAGGTCAGGGAATACCCCCTGCGGAACTACCACGCCTGCGGAATAATACAGGTGATGAGCGATGTGTGAGCGCGCCTTGTTTTTTTCCGACCTTGACGGCACGCTGATATTCTCCGCCGCGAAAAGGCAGCCCGGTGATATCCTGTGCGAAACAAAGGACGGGCAGGAGATATCCTGCATTACCGCGCGGCAGGCGGAGCTGCTCCCGGGGCTGGATATAATCCCGGTCACGACAAGGAGCATTGAACAGTTCCGCCGGATAAGCATTCCGGGATTCCGCCCGGAATACGCCCTGGCGGACAACGGCGGAACGCTGTTGGTGAACGGCATTCCCGACCCGGACTGGACGGCGGATTCCATGAGGTTCGTCCGGGAATCCGCCCGGGAACTCGCGGACTGCCGCCGGGTGCTGGAATCCGACCCCTGCCGCTGCTTTGAGATACGCATGGTGGACGGAATGTTCCTGTTCACGAAATCCGGCGACCCGGAAAGCACCGTCGAGAAGCTTTCGGAAGCCGCCGGGGAGCGTGTGAGGTGCTATTCCACCGGCTCCAAGGTGTATGCGCTGCCTGCCGGACTTTGCAAGGGCGCGGCGGCAGCGCGGCTGGCGGAGCGTATCGCGCCCCATCGCAGGACAATCTGCGCCGGGGACAGCATGATGGACGTTCCGCTGCTGGATATCGCAGACGCGGCGGTATTCCCGGAGGACATGCGCGGCGCCGGAATTACCGCGCCGGAAGTTATCACAGCGCCACGGGAGCGCTTCCCGGAATTCGTGACAGAGTATATCGCAAGAATAAAGGACAGATAGTAATGACACTTATTTTCAGCAACCACAGATTTCAGTATGAGCTTGAGCGGCTTTTCAGAAACTTCTTTCCGCCGATGGAGCTTAAATTGTCCACGGACAGGGCGGACGCCCAGGGGGATTACTGCCTTACGGAGAAGCAGGAGATACCGGGCGGAGTCAGCCTTTCGGTGGAGCTTGTGTGCGGTGGGAAACGCTATTCCATGAGCCGCATCGTGCCCGGGGATACTCCGGACAAGGAGCAGGAGCGCGAGATGTCCGTGCTTTTGTACAAGGCGCTGAGGGAGTTCACCGGACGCGACCTGCCCTGGGGCATTCTCACCGGAGTGCGCCCGGTCAAGGTGCTGTCAAAGCTGTCAGACGCCCAGGCGCTGGAATCCCTGCTGGTGAGTCCGCGGAAGCTCGCCATCGCCCGGAAGATAGAGCAGGTGCAGAAGCCGCTGGAGGCTTCCATTCCGGCGAATTCCTTCAGCCTGTATGTATCTGTCCCCTTCTGCCCGACAAGGTGCAGCTATTGCAGCTTCGTGTCGCATTCCGTCAGTCAGGCGGCGGCGCGGCTCGATGAATACCTCCTGCGAATGATAGAGGAGATGAAGCAGCTGGCGACGATCTCTCGTCATCTGGGACTGATGCCGGATACTATTTATTTCGGCGGCGGAACTCCCACGGTGCTTTCTGCGGAGCAGCTGAAAATGCTGTTTGCGGCGCTGGAGTACTTCGACCTGTCACGGGTGAGGGAATTCACTGTCGAGGCAGGCAGACCGGATACCATCACCTATGAAAAGCTGACGGCGATAAAGGCGGCAGGCGTGGGACGGATAAGCGTCAATCCGCAGACGATGAACGACGAGGTGCTGAAGGTCATCGGCAGGGCGCACAGCAGCGAGCAGACCGAGCAGGCCTTCCTGATGGCGAGGGAGGTAGGGTTTGATGTAATAAACATGGACCTTATCGCCGGACTGCCGTCGGATAATTACGACAGCTTTGCGGCGAGCCTTGACGCAGTTTGCGGACTATCCCCGGAGAACATCACGGTGCACAGCCTGTCGCTGAAGCGTGCGGCGGCGCTGTTCCATAAGGAGAACGAGAGTTCTTCCGGAGAAACGGAGCGCATGGTGGACTACGCCCACAGAAAGCTTGCGGAATGCGGCTATATCCCGTATTATCTCTACCGCCAGAAGAACACGGCGGACAACCAGGAGAACACCGGCTACGCGAAGCCTGGAACGGAGAGCCTGTACAACACTTACATCATGGAGGAGCTTCAGACTATCCTCGCGGTGGGCGCCGGGGCTTCCACCAAGCTTGTTGACCGCAGCACGGGAAGAATACAGCGTATCATGAATCATAAATACCCATATGAGTATTTAGATAGATTCGACGATATTCTGGAAAATAAAAGGCAGATTTTCAGCTTTTTTGTATAAATTTCCTTGAAACCTCTGAAATAAGTTGACAAAAGTTAATTTTTGATATATTATTATATAAAGCGTATGATGATACTGCGCACGGCGCGTGTCATAGATACATTCTGCGGTCGGTTTATGTGGCATTCCGGCGGCGGACTTACTACAGGAGGTAATATTTATGGATTCTACAGAAAAGGGACTGGGCGTGCTCAGTTATTTTGGACCGCTTTTCATCATTACACTTATTGCCGGAAACAGTTCTTTCACCAAGTTTCATGCAAACCAGGGCCTTGTCCTGTTTATAATTGAAGCTATTGTAGGCGCTGTTTGCGGAATTCTCGGCATTATCCCGTTCGTAGGCGCTATTCTCTCAGGAATAATCGGCGGCGTATTCGGACTGGTTTCCTTTGCAGCAATGCTGTATGGAATCATTACCGCTGCCCAGGGCGAGATGAAGCCTATCCCCGTTATCGGAAGCATTACTATCATCAAGTAATTCCGGAATAGAACAGTTCGCCCCGGGCAGTGTTGTCCGGGGCGATTTTTTGTGATAAAAATGGAAAGGCTCTGTAGTGCGATACCGCATTACAGAGCCTTTTTTGTGGAGCGGATAATGGGAGTCGAACCCACCACCTCAGCTTGGGAAGCTAATGTTTTACCGATAAACTATATCCGCATGCTCATTAATTAACCATGATTTATTATATCACGCCGGCAGGATTTTGTCAACCCCCGTACATTTATTTACTGCGAATAATGACGGAACGGGGAGTATCCGCCCGGCAGGTGAAAAAAATTGCCGATACCCCTTGTAAAACGCGCGATTATATGATAAAATAACTTTGTACGCACTGCGGAATTGCCGCAGCTTTCAGCTTTAAAGCGCAGTATCGCACTCGTGTCTTGCAGTACTGCGGGGAAGGAGTATTATTATGATAGTTAAACCCAAGGTAAGAGGATTCATCTGCACCACAGCTCACCCGGTGGGCTGCGAGGCAGTGGTGAAGTCTGAAATAGAGTATGTTAAGTCCAGGAAGGCGGAGGATAACGGTTTCAAACCGAAGAAGGTGCTGGTGCTCGGAAGCTCCATGGGATACGGACTTGCAAGCCGTATTGCGCTGGCGTATTCCTGCGGCGCGGCGACTCTGGGCGTGATGTTCGACCGCCCTGCCAGCGGCAGCAAGACCGGAACCTCCGGCTGGTACAACACAAAGGCGTTCGAGAAGTTCGCGCAGGCTGACGGACTGTATGCAAAGACCGTCAATGGCGACGCGTATTCCGACGAATGCAAGAAAGAGGTCATCGACATCATCAAGGCTGACCTCGGCAAGGTGGACGCCGTTGTATACAGCCTTGCCGCTCCGAGAAGGACTGTCGGCGACGTGACATATTCCTCCGTGCTCAAGACCACCGGAGAACCCTACACCAACAAGACTATCGACCTCAGGAACAACACCGTTTCCGAGGTCACCATCGAGCCTGCCACCGAGGAGGAGATCGCCGCTACCGTCAAGGTAATGGGCGGCGAGGACTGGGCGGCGTGGATCGACGCACTGAAAGCTGCCGACGCAATTGAAGACAACGCCGTTACCGTTGCCTATTCGTATATCGGACCGGAAATAACCCACCCGATGTACTTTGAGGGTTCTATAGGCAGAGCGAAGGCTCACCTGTTCCAGACCTCAAAGGAGATCACCGAGAAATACGCCGCAGACGGAATAAAAGCGTACATTTCCGTCAACAAGGCGCTGGTCACACAGTCCAGCGCGGCTATCCCGATCGTTCCGCTGTATATCTCCATTCTGTACAAGGTCATGAAGGAGAAAGGCGTGCACGAGGGCTGCATTGAGCAGATGTACCGCCTGTTTGCCGAAAAGCTCGGCGCGGACGGAAGGCCTGTTCCCGGCGCAGTTGACGGGGAGGGAAGAATACGTCTTGACGATCTCGAGATGAAGCCCGAGATCCAGGACGAGGTAACGAAGCTCTGGAACCTCCTCAACGCCGATAATTTCAAGGAATACACCGATATCGACGGCTATTGGAAGGACTTCTATGAGCTCTTTGGTTTCGGAATAGACGGGGTGGACTACGACGCAGACGTCGAAGTTTAATTAGGAATTGACTTCCCCCCCTCTCTGTTCCCGGAGAGTAATTATGCTATTTTACAGACAAAAAAAGAAGGAACAGACGGACGCGCTGCACCATGAGTACGGCGTTGTCCGGAACTGCGCCTACATCATCAGGGCGTTCCTGCGCTACCGCAAGAGCGTTGTGGCGTTCCTGGTGATAGGAGGTATCGCGGGAGCCTCCATGTCCTACATCTGGACGGTGATAGCGAAGCTGGTCATCGACATGATAACCCGGCAGTCCGGCGCGGAAAACGCGGATATAACGCCGCTTCTCTGGCTGGTCATCGGCACCACCGTTGTGGAGTTCGTGATGATGTGGCTGAACACCCTTTCCGCAAAGAAGCTGCGTATCGGCTTCATGGTCACGCGCAACGAACTTGTGCAGGAGCGCATCGCAAAGACCCTTTCCATGGAGTACGAACAGCTCGAGGACCCGGATATGCTCGACCGGCTCCAGAAAGCAAAGCGCGGCGCCGAGGGCGATTGGCAGGGGCTCGGCGCGCTGATGACGAATATGTGGTCGGCAGCCGTGCAGATAACCGCAGTCATCGCCGCCGTGGGAATAATCGCCACGCTGAACCTCTGGCTGGTGCTGATAATATTCGTGCTGTCGTTCATACAGTTCGAGTATTTCGACTATATTCGCATAAAGGATAAAGAGGTCATGTGGGACGCAATGGCTCCCCACTGGCGCAGGATGAACTATATGCAGACCGTTTCCACGGATTTCTCCTACGCAAAGGATATCCGGCTGTACGGAATGAAGCCGTGGCTGCTCGGAAAATACAGGGATATCAACAGAATCGAGCTGGAGCACTGGATACAGTCCCGGAAATACTGGGGCTGGAACAACTGGTTCGCCCAGGGAATATCCCTTGTGCGCAACGTGATAATCTACGGCTGGCTGATCTACGATATGCTGGTGAACGGAATGTCCATCGGCGATTTCACGCTGTACACGGGCAGCGCGATGGCGCTTTCGATGTACGTCGGCCAGTTCCTCCAGTCGCTGGGGGGAATGCGGGAGCACTCTGCCAAGGTGGACGACTTCCGCAGCTATATGGACATAAAGAACGCGGACGAGCTCCAGGAGAAGCACACCCCGGTGCCCAGGGCAGACCGCTACACGTTCGAGTTCCGGAATGTTTCCTACAAGTACCGGGGTCAGGAAACTTACGCGCTGAAAAACCTGAACCTCACGTTCAGCGCGGGTCAGCGCCTTGCGGTGGTGGGACTGAACGGCGCGGGCAAGACTACGTTTATAAAGTTACTGCTCCGGCTATATGATGTGACGGAGGGTCAGATACTCTGCAACGGAACCGATATCCGGGAGTTCGACAGAACCGAGTACTTTAAATTGTTCTCTCCGGCTTTCCAGGAGGTGGAGGTGTTCGCGTTCCCGCTGTGCGAGAACGTTTCAATGCAGGTCACTGAGAACACCGACAGGGAAAAGGCAGAGAAGTTCCTGCGGGCGGCGGGCATGGGCGAGAAGCTCGACAAGCTGCCAAAGGGGATAGACACCGAAATGCTCAAAGTCCTCTACGACGACGGAGTTGACCTCTCCGGCGGCGAAAAGCAGAAAATGGCGCTGGCAAGGGCGCTTTACAAGGGAGCGCCGGTGGTGGTCCTTGACGAGCCTACGGCGGCTCTGGACGCCCTGGCGGAATACCGCCTGTATCAGAGCTTCGACGGCATGATAGGCGAAAAATCCGCGGTGTACATATCGCACCGGCTGTCGTCAACGCGGTTCTGCGACACCATCGCAATGTTCAAGGGCGGCGAGATGGTGGAATACGGCACCCATGAGGAGCTGCTGAACAAAAACGGCGCCTATGCGGAGATGTTCCGCGTGCAGGCGCAGTATTACGTTGAGGACGGGGCGGAGCCCGCTCCCGCAGAGGAAGGGGGCGTTGTCCGTGAGTAAAAGAGAAAGAAAGCCCGGAGCGGTTTTCCGGACGCTGAAATTCTACCTGCCCGTGGCATGGAAGCTGAACAAGCGGTACTTTATAGTTTCGGTGCTGAACGTTATCGTGCAGTCCGTGCTGCCGTTCATCGACCTGATATTCCTGCCGCTGCTGGTGGACGCACTCTGCCAGCCGGTGCGCGATGTGCCGACTATAATCCTGTACGCGGCGCTGATGGTGGGGCTGGATATCGCAGTGGGCACCCTCGGCTCCCAGCTCACGATATACCTGGAGCGCTTTGAGGACGTGTTCCTGAATTACTCCCGGGAAATGGTCGCGGAGCGCTGTATGGAGATAGATTTCGCGCTGACCGAGAACAAGGAAGCCCTCGACCAGATACGCAAGGCAAACGACGGTATCGACTGGTCGGGAGGATTCCACGGTATCTGCGTGAACTTCTTCAACATCATCACAAACGCAGTGAAGATAGTCGGAGTGGTGACGATACTCGTGATATCCGCGCCGTGGCTGCTGCTGATAATCGGCGTTATGCTGGCGGTTTCCTCAATACTCAACGCAAAGAAGAACCGCATAGAGATCAAGTGGTTCAGCGAGCTTTCAAAGGTGGACCGCGTGTGTTACTACGTCAACTACGAGCAGGAGGATATCCGCTTCGCAAAGGATATCCGGCTTTACGGCGCGGCTGCGACGCTTGTTGCAAAGGCAGCTCAGCAGCTGAAGCGCCATCTGGAGTTTGACGTGAAGAAGATGGACGAACAGTATCCGCTGAACGTCCTGGACGTCGTGGTGACTGCACTCCGGGATTTCGGAACCTATCTGTATCTTGGAATCCTGGCTATCCTGGGCAGCATAACCATCGGTCAGTTCTCGCAGCTGACCACCGCAGGCGGAACCTTCAACACCGCCGTGCAGGGCATGATATTCAACCTCCAGGACATCGTCAAGCGGTGCAACTACGCCTGCGAAACGGTGAAGCTGATGGAATATCCGCCCTACCTTCAGAAAGGCATACGCAAGGTCGAGAATCTTGACAGACCGCACGAGATAGAGTTCCGCAATGTCAGCTTCTCCTACCCCAACACGGGAGTGCAGGTGCTGAAAAACGTGTCGATAAAGATAAAGGCAGGCGAGCGGCTTTCCGTCGTCGGACTCAACGGCGCAGGAAAGACCACGTTCATCAAGCTGCTGTGCCGGCTGTACGACGCGGACGAGGGCGAGATACTCCTCGACGGCGTGAATATCCGGGATTATGACTACGACGAGTACATGAAGCTGTTCTCGGTGGTGTTCCAGGATTTCCGGCTGCTGGCTTTCTCGGTGCAGGACAATATCCTGCTCGGTAATGAGGATTCGCCGGAGAACGTGGACGCAGTGCTTGAGAAGGTCGGACTGCTCGACAAGGTGAATACGCTGCCGCACGGCAGGGACACGATGATGTTCCGGCAGTTCGAAAAGGACGGCGTGCAGCTTTCCGGCGGCGAACAGCAGAAGCTTGCAATTGCCCGGGCGCTGTACAAGGACGCTCCGGTGGTGATTCTTGACGAACCCACCGCAGCACTCGACCCGGTGGCAGAATACGAGATATACTGCCGGTTCAACGAGCTTGTCGGCGGAAAGACTGCGGTGTATATCTCGCACCGGTTATCCAGCTGTAAGTTCTGCGACCGTATCGCGGTATTTTCGGATTTCACCATAAAGGAACTCGGCACCCATGACGAGCTTGTTCACAAGCCCGGAGGAATTTACGCCGAGATGTTCGCGGCGCAGGCGCAGTATTACGTTTGATATCACAAGTGCAGGGCGGAAGTTATCTTCCGCCCTGTTTTTTTTACATTCTAAGCGCTTCCACCGGATCCATGGAGGATGCCTTGTAGGCAGGATATGCCCCGAATACCGCGCCAACGGCTCCGGAAGCGACCGCCGCAAGTCCTATCATCAGCCAGTTAGCCTGGAATGCTATCCCGGCGATAAGGCAGCCCACGCCGGAGATGAGAAGTCCGGCGGCTATTCCTGCGGCGCTTCCGGTCATGGTCAGCAATACCGCCTCGCTCAGAAATTCCCGGCAGATGTTCCGGCTGGAGGCTCCGATGGATTTCTTTATCCCGATCTCCCGGGTGCGTTCCGTCACACTCATAAGCATGGTGGTCATCACTGAGATACCGGATACTGCCAGCGAGATACCTGCTACCATGGAAAGCGCCGTTGTAACTATTCCGAGGATCTCCTCAAGCTGGGATTTCTGCGACAGCAGGTTGTTGACGATATATGCGTCAGTGGTGCCGTTGGTGCGGTTCAGCGCTTCCTGTACGGCGGCGACCACCGGGACGTCGGTATTCATGTCGTCCAGCTTCACCGCCAGCTTGTCGTAGGTGGTGCGCCCGGTAAGCTGCTGCATGGTGCTTATCGGGATATACATGAATCCCGGCATGATATTCGAGAGCATTCCCTGTAGGCTCGACAGCCCGGAGTGCGCCACGCCGATTATCTCAAACTCGTGGTATTTTCCTCCCAGGAACAGGGACAGTGTTTTTCCGACCACGTTGCTTCTGCCGTAGGATTTCTTCGCGAACTGCTCGTCAATAACGCATACCTTAAGTCCTGCCGCGGAGTCGCTGTTGTTCACAAGGCGCCCATGTTTCGCTTCAAGGGATATCAGCCTGTCCGCGGATTTGTCCACGCCCCAGACGTAGCAGTCCAGCCGCCTGCCTATCATCTTGGCTTCGGTCATCGAAGCCATCAGCGGCATGACGTCGTTCACGCCGTCAACTCTCCGGACTGTTGCGGCGTCCTGGTCGGTTATGGTGACGGTGACGGAATTATCCGCCGCCTGCACCAGCAGCGTGTCTACGCCCATCGTCACGAGCGTGGCGCTGACCTGGGAGGCGCCCACAGTCCCCACCGTGGAAACCAGCACCACTGAAAACACGCCTACGGCTATTCCTGCCATTGTAAGCAGTGAACGCGTGCGGCTGCGGAATATGCTTACAAGCGTAGATACAATGCTCATTCGTCCACCCTCACCCAGCGCCCGGCGGAAACGCTCTCCGGGTCGAGAAGCACACGCTCCCCGGCGGAAGCGCCCTTGACTATCTCAGTGCCGTCTGAGAATTCAGCGCCGGTGAATATTCTGCGCCTTACCGCAGAATTATCCTCGAAAACGTAGATATATTCCCCTGCGTCGTCCTGACCGATCGCCTCGTAGGGAAGCACGCATATCCGCCGTGGGTCGGAAAGCCGGAACGACACATCGGCGGTAAGTCCCGGGCGCAGGCGGCTGTCGGAGCTGTCCGGGGCGATCATCACGTCCACCACCGTTTCCAGGACTGCGCCGCTGTACTGACTACGGGCGGCAGCGGCTATTTTCGCGACGGTGCCGGTGAATACCTCGTCCGGGTAGGCGGACAGGGTGAATTCCACCTGCTGCCCGGGGCTGATACGGGAGATGTTAAGCTCACTCACCGCAGAATTCAGCACCAGGGTGTCGGTGCCGGCAATCGCCGCAATACTTCCTCCGGCTTCCACTGCGGCTCCGCTGCCGGCGGTGGTTATCACCTTTCCGGTGCGGTCGGCGGTAATATTCTCCGGAATCATGGACATTGCGGTGGAGAGGCTTGCGGTTGCGGCGGCAATCTGGGATACCTTGCCCAGGCTCGCAATGAATGTCTTGCTGGCTTCCTTGTTTACTGTGGCGATCACGTCGCCGGCGGTGACTTCGTCGCCTGGCTCGACGGTGTATTCCTTTATTACGAGCGGCAGTGCGCAGGTCACGTCGCTCTGCCCGATGTAGGAAAGGCTTCCGCTGCTGCGGACGGTTTCGCTGTAGCTCACTACCTTGGGGGTCACGGTGGAACATACCGGCACGCTGGCTTCCACGGCGGAGGGGAGCGCGGAAACTCCGGCGATGATGAGGGCGCAGGCGGCGGCAAGGGCTATATATTTCTTCATGGGCTTCATTCCTTTCGATAAAATCAACGTGATTATTGTGGGAATTTATCCGGGAAATATTCCAGCTTCCTGAGCAAAATTTCACAAAAATAACCCCTCCCGGAAGTGGGAGGGGCGGTCGTATTTAAGGCAACACCGCACAAAGACCATTTATTGGATTTTGTGCGTGTATTGCCTTAATTGTGGATACTACCCTTATTCTTCGCCGATGTTTTCAATGGCGTCGGTCATTTCCTGTACCGAAACATCTATGCAATCGAATGCCTGAGTGATCTCGTCAGTGATGGCGTCGATCTTGTCGCTGAATTTGTCCATGATGTCGCTGCATATCTCGTCAATATCGGTATCTTCGGGACTTCTGCCGCTGAGCGCCTGGCTTATGGCGTTGCTGATCTCCTGCCCGAGGTTGGAGGAAAGGCTCGTCATGCTGTCGATCTTTCCGGATATTTCGTCCATTATGCTTGAAGTAATGCCGTTAAGAGCGTATGCCTGGTTCTGTATATTTTCGACGCCCTGGAAATTATTGCTGCGGATCATCGGAGCTTCATTGACCTTGCCTGCTCTATTGTGCTTTTCACGTAGTGCACGGGTAGAGTACCATTCATTTGTAGGCCAGCCGTCTGCAAACACGATGTTATGCCGCTGCGGACGTTCGCTTTCAAACTCGTCCACGGAGTCCGGCAGGTCTGCATATTCCTCTTTGGATTTTGCCGTCATGACGGTCATGTATGCCCTCATAGCCGCAAACCGGAGCTGGGTGTATTCGTTGTCCCCGGTGATGAAGGGGATCTCATACAGCTCCCAGCCGTTGACCTTCTTGAGCGGCTTTATGAAATTGCGGTTGAGGTTATAGGTGTAGCAGTTTTCGCAGTCGTTGTTGTAAACCACTACGAACCGGCACACCTCGTCATTGTTGTCGTTTTCGCCGCCGTTAAGCCAGAATGTGAACATATGCGTGGTGTTTTTCGGCAGGATAAGCTGCTTTGTGACTATTTCGGTCCAGTTATACCGCCAGTCGCCGATGGTGTAGGCTTCAGCGAGTTTTCCGTCGGGGCCCTGCATGAAGCTGCGGTTCCCGACATTGTTCTTGCAGTCCTTGTTGAAGCTCCAATCCCTTGCGTTGAAGTAAAGGCGGTTTACCGGCTGCTCCTGCTGTTCCGGGGTATTCTTGATTTCGTTAAGGGTATTTATGTTATCCATCTTGATGTCCTCCGTAATTACTGCGTCGGACACGCCGTTAAGACGAATAGTGTTGTCGTTCACATAACGTGCCCGACCTTTTTTGACCAGACCCTGCGCCCGTCTGGGGTAGGTGAGTCCGGAAAATTCTCCGTCCTGCGATAATACAGTGACGGTCTGATGTGCGCTGGCTTCGTTTTTTGTCATGGGTGCCGTCCCCTCCAACGTGGTTTGTTTTTTTTGTTATGGGTTTTCTCCCCGGCTGCTTTTTTGTCATGTGTGCAGTTCACCAACTTTATTCTACCATAAACGGCGGAAGTATGTCAATTGATGTTATATATAAACTTCCCGGCTTTCAGTTGTGTAAAAAAGCAATTTCATTACAATGAGTAAATAAAATCTTGACAAACAAATTTCATTGTGCTATAATAGACGCAGAGTGCATGTATTGTCCGCTGGCGAATATGTGCGCATACGGTCAGATTTTGGAGGTTTAACATGGTTATTGGTTTGTCATATGTTTTTGCGGTGGTGATCACTGCGATACTGGCGTGTATTCTATATCCTATAGCAGGAGTGTTCTGGCTCATCGGATTACTCGGGAAGCTCGGCGAAAAGCTGTTTGAATTCTCGAATCACGCGATAAAGAGCCTGTGGGCGGACATATCCAACAAGAAGATAGTCGATGTATCCGCTCAGAATCAGGACAACCAGCCGGAAGAATCCCCGGCGCCCCCTCCGGAGTTCACCGAGCAGGACAAGGAAAGCGCAGTGAACCTTACAAAGCGGTGAAAAAATCGGCTGTGTAGTTTGACTACACAGCCGATTTCCTATTTACAGTTCAGTGCTCCATTACTTGTACAGCGCCCCGTAAGCCGCGCAAGCCCTGTAGTCCGCGCCCTCCAGGTCGGAGGTGCCGAATGCGCTCCATGCGTGCGGACGGAACAGCCTTTCGTCGGAGAGGTTGTGCAGGGAAACGGGAATTCTCAGCATGCTTGCCATCGTGACGAGGTCCTCGCCGATGTGCCCGTAGACGAAGCAGCCATGGTTTGCGCCCCAGTTTGCCATGACGTTGTATACGTCGGAAGCCGCCACCTTATCCGGAACGGTGATGGGAGCGAACCAGGTGGAGGGCCATGTGGGGTCAGTACGTCCAAGAAGGGTCTTGTTCACTTCCTCGGGGAGTTCCACGGTGTAGCCCTCGATTATCTGGATAGTCGGACCGAGGTGCTTTATGTAGTTCACCCGGGCGAAGGTGCAGGGCATAACTCCCTGGGTGGAGTAGCTGGAGGAGAATCCGCCGCCGCGGAAGTAGCCCAGATTTGCGCAGGGCCAGGTGGTAGCCTTCAGGCAGGCGTCTATGTCCTTTTCTGTCATATCCCACCAGGGCTTCATCACGCTCTCGCCGTTCTCGTCCTTGACCGCGCCGGTGCCGTCAAGCGCCGCAGCGCCGGAGTTTATCAGGTGGATAAATCCGTTTGCCGCCTTTCCGTCGGGAGTCCAGCCGGTAACGCGCTTCACGGAATCCGGCGACCAGTAGGTGCGAACGTCAGCGAATACCGCTGCGCGTCCGGTCAGCATGTGCAGGAACATCAGAGTGGTTCCGTTGAGGGTGTCGTTCTCGGTGGCGAACGGAATAGGCTCCCGGGCGCCGTTCCAGTCGAAGGTGGTGTTGAGTATCGCTTCGGTGAAATCCGCGTTGGGCATGAAGTCCGTCCACATTCTCTGTCCCTGGAATCCGCCGAGGACTGCGTTCCTGCCCTTTGCTTCCTCCAGCCAGCCCATTTCTGCGAGCTTCGGGTTGCCCTTGAGAATATCGCGGATTATGCAGGTCATCTTCGCGATGAACTCCCAGTTCTCCTCCTTTTCCTTTGCGGAGAGGACGGGGCGCATATAGGTCATGCCGGGGGTCGGGTTGATGTCCACTCCCTCGGGGCACTTTTCCTTTATCCATGCGAGAGCCTTCTTGTATTCAGCCTCGTCATAGATTCCAAGCTTCTCCCGGCGGATTATCTCGGTCATGTCTACCCACTCCGGGTGGATACCAAGGTAGTCGCGGAAGAAATCCTCGTTGCAGTAGGCTCCGGCAATACCCATTGCCTGGGATCCTATATTGACATAGCTTTTGTTTTTCATGTCGCCGATGGCAGCGGCACAGCGTGCGAAGCGGAGTATCTTTTCCTCAACGTCGGAGGGGATCACCGTGTCGTCCGCGTCCTTTACGTCATGACCGTAAATTGAGAAGCAGGGCATGCCTATCTGCGCATAGGCGGAATTCGCCGCTGCGAGGAATACCGCGCCGGGGCGCTCGGTGCCGTTGAATCCCCATACCGCCTTGATGGTGTTGGGATTCTCGTCGATAACCTGGGTTACATAGCACCAGCAGGGCGTCACGGTCAGCGTCGCCACGATATTCTCGGCGGCGAACTTGTCGGCGCAGGCTGCGCTCTCTGCAATACCGCCGATGGTGGTGTCGGCGATGACGCATTCCAGCGGCTCCCCGCTGGCGTGGCGCACTCTGGAGGTGATAAGCTCCGAGGCTGCCTTTGCCATGTTCATGGTCTGGACCTCAAGACTCTCGCGGATACCGAACTGGCGGCCGTCGATGACAGGTCTGATTCCTATTTTAGCTAACATAGATCTCTTTCCTTTCAGCTGTTTATTCCGTTAATTTCACCCGGTGGGTAAAATCGTTTACATCATGCTGTATACAATTATACCAAATCTTTTTCTCAAATTCAAGGTATTTTTCAAAAATATCATAAAAAATAACCGCCTGTTCAGAACAGACAGGCGGTAAACTATTATCCGGATTTACTTCAGGAATCCTTCGATTATCTTTTCCTCAGCCTCTTCCCGGGTAAGTCCGAGGGAGCAGAGTTTGAGTATCTGCTCTCCGGCAATTTTCCCGATTGCGGCTTCGTGGATAAGCGCGGCGTCCACGTTTGCAGCATTCAGCGCAGGCTGTGCGTCAACGCGCCCGTGCTCGGCAAGAATCGCGTCGCAGGCGGAATGCCCGGTGCAGCGGTTGTTGCCCTCAATGACGGAATAGAAAGCCTGATGGGAATTCCCACGGGCAACGGAGCGTGACACCAGGTCAGCGCCGCAGTCCTCGCCGTTAAGCTCCACCTTGAATTTGGTCACTGCATCCTCGTCGCCGTCGGTCATGATACGCTCCCGGACGACAATTTTCGCGCCCTTGTCCAGTACGGCGGAGGTATTCCGGGTGGTGCGGTCAACTCCGCGGAGCTGTACCGTGTCCATCTCCAGGTAGGAATCCTCCTTGAGGTAGGCGTCGGTCACGGGGTCTATCTTCCGGAGTCCTGTGCCCTTTCCGGTGCCGATGTGCTTTTCCTTGTACAGCACTCTTGCGCCCTTTTCAAGGAAGAAGCGGTGGATTCCGTTGTGGCGCGCGGTGTCGGAGCCGTCGCTGTGTACTCCGCAGCCGGCAACGATGACAACGTCCGCGCCCTCGCCGATGAAAAAGTCGTTATACACCAGGTCGTCCACGCTTGAGTGTGTGACGCATGCCGGGATATACACGGTTTCGCCCATGGTGCCGGGCTTCACGCGGATATCTATTCCGGGCTTGTCCGTCTTGGAGGTTATTGTAATGTTCTCGGAGGATTTCCGCCCGGCGCACTGGCTGTTCTGGCGGATATTGTAAGCCCCCTGGAATCCTGTCGTGCTGTCGTAATCCGAGATGACCCTGAGCATTTCCGCGGTGATCTCGTTGAATTCAGCCTTGTTCTTGTCGCTCATTTGCAGCCGCCTCCGTTCTGGGGTGCAGCCGCCGGGCAGCGCCCCGAAAATTCTCCCTTGAGCAGCAACGGAAGTATATCCTCGCGCTTTCCGCTGGTGCGTATCTTTCCGTCCGCCACCACGACTATCTCGTCGGCGATGGACAGAATGCGCTCCTGGTGCGAGATTATCACCAGGGAGCCGCTGGTGCTGCTGCGGATATCCTCGAAGGTTTCCACCAGCCGCGCGAAGCTCCACAGGTCGATCCCCGCCTCCGGCTCATCGAATACGGACAGCTTTGCGTTCCGGGCGAGCACGGTGGCTATTTCAATACGCTTCGCCTCGCCGCCGGAGAGCGCAGCGCTCATCTCGCGGTCGATGTATTCCTCGGCGCACAGTCCGACCTTGCCGAGAAGCGCGCAGGTTTCCTCTGCGGCAAGCTTCTTCCCAGCGGAAAGCTCCAGCAGGTCGCGCACGGTAAGTCCCTTGAAGCGCACCGGCTGCTGGAATGCGTATGCAATCCCCAGCTTTGCGCGCCCGGTGATGTCCACGTCCGTGATATCCGTCCCGTCCAGGATTATTCTGCCGCCGGTGGGCTTTTCCACCCCGGCGATGAGTTTGGCAAGCGAGGTCTTTCCGCCGCCGTTGGGTCCGGTGATCACGGTGAGCCTGCTGTCAAGCCTGCAGCTTATGCCATCTATTATTGTATCGCCGTCCGGTATTTTCCAGACCAGCTCTTTAAGTTCCAGCAATTTTATCGCTCCTTTCAGCTATTATATTATTGTACCACAACCGTGACATTATGTCAACGAAAAAAATGAAATTACTCAGCCGTTCCTGCCGTTGACACGTTTTCTGTATTCGGTTGGGGAGAATCCGGTGTGGCGGCGGAACAGCCGGCTGAAATACAGCGGATCTTCGTATCCCACGGCGGCGGCTACCTCGGTAATGTTGCAGCGCGTGGATTCAAGCAGGCTCTGGGCGTTCGCCATGCGCAGCGACAGTATGTACTGCATCGGCGTTTGCTTTACCGTCTGCCGGAAGCTGCGTATGAACCAGCAGGCGGACATGTGGTGCTCCGCCGCGTATTCCTCGATGTTTATCTGCCGGTGGTAGTTCTCGTTGAAGTAGTGCGTGGCTCGGTCTATCTCGCTGAGCGTTCCGTCATCGCGGCTGCCCTCGGTCAGGCAGCGGTTGATCACGATGAACACATGGCGGAGCATCAGCGCCAGCAGTTCCTCGTAATTCTGGCGGCACAGCTGCAGTTCCTGTATCATCTGGCGGTACAGCCACTGGATATCCGGCGAGGAGCCGACGGTGAACACGTTGTCGCTCTCCGGCAGCTCATAGTAGCGAAGCAGTTCCGCAGCGTCGCGCCCGGTGAAATGCACCCAGAACACCTCCGTTCGGTCGGCGGCGCGGTAATAGTAGTGCTGCGGCTCGTCCGGGCGGTAGAGTATCATGCTCCCCTCGCCCAGGACGCGTTTCCTGCCGCCGATGGTGAAATACCCCTTTCCCTTGGCAATGTAGAGCAGCTGAAAATCCTTTCTGCCTGAGGGTCTGTCGGTGTGAAACTCCGACCGGGTGATTATCCGGTAGTATCCGCAGCTGCGAACGATAAGGGAGCGGCTGTCGTCCGCGATATCCGCAAGGGAATTGTGAAGGTATGCTACGTTGGCGTACATGTCGGCACTTCCTTTCTGCTGTTATTATAACATGCCGCCGCGGATTTTTCAATAGCGTCTGTATTGTTTTGTCCATGTTTTGTGCAATTGTGTTCATGGCATACTGCCCGGCGGTATGCTACAATAAAGGTATAAAAGCGCTGAAAAAGGAGAGTTACCCATGATTTGTGAAAATGTACAGAAGCTTATTGATTACGCGCTGGCGAACAGTCTCATCACCCGGGACGATGAATACGTTGTCCGCAACCAGCTGATGGAAGCGCTGAAGCTGACCGACTGGCAGGAGTGCACCGGAAATTACTCCGGCGAGAGCATAGACGATATCCTGGCTCCGCTGATCTCCTATGCTGTTGAGAACGGAATGATCGCGGACACCGCGAATTCACGGGACCTGTTCGACACAAAGCTGATGGGGATACTCACCCCCATGCCCAGAGAGATCATCGCGGAATTCCGCCGGCTGTATGCGGAATCCCCGAAGAAGGCGACCGACTGGTATTTCGGCATCAGCCAGAAGCTGAACTACGTCCGCGCCGGAAGAATAGCAAAGGACATGAAGTGGCGGTACGACTGCGAATATGGCACCCTGGACATCACGATAAACTGCTCCAAGCCTGAGAAAGATCCCCGGGACATCGCAGCGGCGCGCAACCAGAAGGCTTCCGCATATCCGAAGTGCCAGCTCTGCCCTGAGAACGCCGGATTCCCCGGACATGCGACCCACCCGGCGCGCCAGAACCTGCGCCCGGTTCCGCTGACCGTCAACGGCGAGGGGTGGCAGATACAGTATTCTCCATATGGCTACTACAACGAGCACTGCATTGTTTTCAATGAGAAGCATATTCCGATGAAGATAGACCGCTCCGTGTTCGACAAGCTTTTCGACATCATCGACTACCTGCCGCATTACATGGTCGGCTCCAATGCCGATCTGCCGATAGTCGGCGGCTCGATACTCAGCCACGAGCACTTCCAGGGCGGCGGCTACACTTTCGCGATGGCAAAGGCTCCGGTGGAAACTCCGTTCAGCATTCCGGCATATCCGAACGTGGAAGCCGGGATACTCAAGTGGCCGATGTCAGTTATCCGCGTATCCTCCACCGACCGTCACCAGCTGGCGGAGTGCTGCAACGATATTCTGGTTAAGTGGCGCGCCTACTCCGACGAGAGCGCGTTCATCTTCGCGGAAACCGACGGAGTTCCGCACAACACTATAACGCCCATCGCTCGCAGGAACGGCGACAAGTACGAATGCGACCTGGTGCTGCGCAATAACATCACCACCGAGGACAGACCCCTGGGCGTATTCCACCCGAAGCCCTCTCTCCACCACATCAAGAAGGAGAACATCGGACTCATCGAGGTCATGGGACTTGCGGTGCTGCCCTCCAGACTGTCCAAGGAGATGGTAATGCTGGAGAAGGCGATGCTGGGCGGCGAGGATCTCCGTGGTATTCCGGAACTTACCTGCCACGCAGAGTGGGCGGCGGACGTCCTGGCAAGACACCCGGAGTTCAGCGAGGGCACGGCGCGTGGTATCCTCGAGCAGGAGATCGGCAGGGTGTTCCTGGAGGTCCTGGAGGACGCTGGAGTTTACAAGCGCACCCCCGAGGGACAGGCGGCGTTCATGCGGTTCGTGGATTCCGTAAGATAAAATATGTACGGGAGGGTTTTGCCCTCCTGTTTTTGTTTCAGTTTGGATAAAACATACAAAATCCGCGTCAGCGCGGCAAAATATTATATCCATATTCTTCTATTGACTTTTGCGTAAAAAGATGTATAATAAATATGTATGCGTATTCCATAAGGGACTACTATATCTTATACAAAAAAGAGGACAAAAATATGAAATGGACTGGACTTAACGACCTCCGCGAAAGCTACCTCAGTTTCTTTGAGAGTAAGGGACATCTTCGTCTGAACAGCTTTCCGCTGGTTCCGCAGGGGGATAACTCCGTTCTGCTTATCAACGCCGGCATGACGCCGCTCAAGAAGTACTTCCAGGGTATCGAGGAGCCGCCGCGCCACCGCGTTACAACCTGCCAGAAGTGCATTCGCACACCCGATATCGAGAATGTCGGCAAGACCGCACGTCACGGCACTTACTTTGAGATGCTGGGTAACTTCTCCTTCGGCGACTACTTCAAGCATGAGGCTATCGCATGGGCGTGGGAGTATCTCACAAAGGTTCTGGAGATCCCGCCGGAGCGCCTGTGGGTGACTATCTATGAGCAGGACGACGAAGCCGGTGATATCTGGGCAAACGAGGTAGGCGTACCCCGTGAGCGTATCATCAAGCTCGGCAAGGCTGATAACTTCTGGGAGCACGGCAGCGGTCCCTGCGGCCCCTGCTCTGAGATACACTACGACCGCGGCGAGAAGTACGGCCACTTCGACCACATCGGTCAGGACAACTTCGAGGAAGTCGGCGACTGCGACCGTATTATCGAGATCTGGAACAACGTATTCACCCAGTTCGACAACGACGGTCACGGCAACTATACTCAGCTCAAGACCAAGAATATCGACACCGGTATGGGTCTGGAGCGCCTTGCATGCGTAATGCAGGACGTTGACAACCTGTTCGAAGTAGATACAGTTCAGAACATACTCAAGAAGATCAGCTCAATTGTCGGCGTTGACTACAAAGCAGACCCCGTTAAGGACGTTTCCCTGCGCGTAATCACCGACCACATCAGAAGCACCACATTCATGGTGGGCGACGGCGTTCTTCCCTCCAACGAGGGCAGAGGCTACGTCCTCCGCAGACTGCTCAGAAGAGCCGCAAGACACGGCAGACTTCTCGGCTGCACAAAGCCGTTCCTGCATGATGTATGCGACACCGTTATCAACGAGAATCTCTCCGCTTATCCTGAGCTGGACGAGAAGCGCGCTTACATCAAGAAGGTTATCCAGACCGAGGAAGAGAGCTTCGCAAAGACCATCGACAAGGGCACCGAGATACTCAACGAGATGATCGAGAAGCTGGAGAAGTCCGGTGAAAAGACCCTCGACGGCGCTGACGTATTCAAGCTGCACGACACCTACGGCTTCCCCCTCGACCTCACCAAGGAGATCCTCCACGAAAAGGGTCTGGAGGCAGACGAGGAGGGCTTCAAGAAGTACATGCAGGAGCAGAAATCCACCGCCCGCGCCAACAAGAAACTCGGCGGCGGCTGGGACAATGCGAAGAACTCCGCACTCGACGCTTACAAGACCACGTTCGTGGGCTACACTGAGCTTGAGAAGCAGACCAGGCTGCTTGCCATCGTAAAGAACGGCGAGATTGCCGAGCTTTGCGAGGAGGGCGACGACGTTTCCGTAATTCTCGAGGAAACTCCGTTCTATGCAGAGATGGGCGGTCAGGTAGGCGACTGCGGTACCGTGGTTTCCGGCGACAATGTTATCGAAATATCCAATACACAGAAGCTCACCAACGGCGCGTTCATCTCCAACGGTAAGGTGGTAAACGGCGGATTCGCTTCCGGCGAGACCGTTACCGCAAAGGTAGACACCGAAAAGCGCGCTGCAACTCAGCGCAACCACACCTGCGCGCATATCCTCCAGGCGGCTCTGCGCCATGTGCTGGGCGACCACGTTCACCAGGCTGGTTCCTACGTTGATCCGTACCAGTGCCGCTTCGACTTTAACCACTTCAGCGCGATGACAGCCGACGAACTGCAGCAGGTAGAGAATTACGTTAACATGGTCATCATGGCTGCCGTTCCCGTTACCACCGAGGTGCTCCCTATTGAGGAAGCCAAGAAGAAGGGCGCTATGGCGCTGTTCGGAGAGAAGTACGGCGACGTTGTGCGCGTTGTTTCCGTGGGTGATTATTCAACCGAGTTCTGCGGCGGTACTCATCTGACGAATTCCGCACAGGCAGGACTGTTCAAGATCGTTTCCGAGGCTTCCGTTTCCAGCGGCGTAAGACGTATCCAGGCAGTTACCGGCATGGCTGTAATGTCCATGCTGTACGATTATAAGAATACTCTCGAAAAGACATGCGCAGTGCTCAAGGCTCCGAACTTTGACGAGCTCGCGCACCGTGCAGAGAGCGTAATGGCAGAACTCCGCGAGAAGGATAAGAAGATCGAGAGCATGGAGCAGGCTGCGGCTAACGCTCAGCTTGGCGACATCGGTGCAGGCTGCCCCGAGGTCAGCGGCGTGAAGGTAATCACCGCGGCTCTTGACGGAGCAGGCGCTGACGGACTCCGCAAGATCGGCGATTCCCTGGCGGACAAGTTCGACTGCTTCGTTGCAGTCCTCGCAGGAACTGCGGACGGCAAGAGCAGCATTCTCTGCAAGTGCTCCAAGAGCGCTGTCGCAAAGGGCGCCAACGCAGGCACGCTGGTTCGCGAGATCGCGGCGGTTGCCGGCGGTAAGGGCGGCGGAAAGCCCGACCAGGCTATGGCAGGTATCCCGGACGCTTCCAAGATAAAGGACGCGCTGGCTGCTGCGGCTGATATCGCTGCAAAGTACATCAAGTAAGATATAAAATCAAGTCTGAAATGTCGTTTTCTTTGTTCATTCGGGGAAAACGACATTTTAGTAATCGCAAAAGTTGTAATTGTAAATTGGTGGTAGTTGGATATGAAGGAGAAAGCCATGACCTATAAAAGCTCAGACTCTGGGGTGGAGTATGTACGTCTGATGGCTGAAAACGGATTCATCAGAAAGAATATCATCAGCGATGGGGAAACCGTAGTCAGGTATCAGAAGCTTGAAAGCGAGGGCAGTCCGCTTCCGGAGGGCGTCTATCCGACGTCCGTCGAGGGAAGCCGCGAGTACTGCACGATAGAGGACGCAGTCCCGGATATGACGAGCGAGGAGATAGAGCGACTTATCGCGCTGCGCCAGGCTAAGGACATTCACACAATAAGGAACTGGGTGGTATTCTTCGGCGTATTAGCTGTGATAGGCTTAGTAGGCGGCTTTATAGTAGCCCTCACATAGCGAATCCGGACGCTGTAATTCCTAATTGGCAAAGTAACCTTATCACAATAAACTATGTTATATATTCAGGAGGTAAAAACCATGAACGACTGCTTATTCTGCAAGATAATCGCCGGGGAGATCCCGTCCACTAAGGTGTTCGAGGACGACCAGATACTGGCATTTCGGGACATAAATCCGATGGCTCCCACACATATTCTCGTTATCCCGAAACAGCACATCGGAGGCGTTGACGAGATCACTCCTGAGAACAGCGCCGTTGTCGCTCACATTTTCGAGATGATAGCCGTTATCGCAAAGGAAGAGGGACTGACAGGCGGATACCGCGTTGTCAGCAACATCGGCGAGGACGGCGGACAGACGGTACGCCATCTGCACTTCCACATTCTCGGCGGCAAGAAGCTGTCCGTTGATATGGCGTAATGGCGAAGGGTCCAGTATTCAAGCTCACGCCGGAGAATACCCTCAAGGCGGAGCTGAAAGCAGGAAAGCTGCGGCAGGTGTACTACATCTATGGCGAGGAAACATTCCTTGCCAACATGTACGCCGACAGGATAATCAGCACCGCCGGCTGCGAGCAGTCCGACGGAATGAACTTTCTCAAGCTGCGCGGCGCCCCGGATCCGCATTCCCTGTCGGATTTCACTGAGAGCTTACCTTTTTTTGCGGAGCACAAGTGCGTGAAGCTCATCGACCTCGACGCCGAGGCGATGGACAACGACAGCCACAAGGAGCTTCTCAGACTGATAGAGGAGCTTCCGGACACCACTGTGATGGTGATCTGCCAGACGGGCCTGGAAATCGACGACATGAAGCCGAAGGCAAAGACCAAGAAGCTTATCCAGACCGTGGAGAAGTGCGGAATGGTGTGCAAAATGCAGTTTCTGCCGGCGGCGATGACCGCCGCGATGGCGGCGAAGAAGGCACAGAAGAGCGGCTGCACGCTCTCACAGGAGAACGCGCTGTATCTGTCCGACCTTTGCGGCAGGAGCCTTACGCTGATACAGAACGAGGTTGACAAGCTTTGCGCCTGTCAGCAGTCCGGGGAGATTTCCCGGGAGCTTATCGACGCGCTCACGCCGAAACTCCTGGACGCCAGCGCCTACGACCTTTCCGCGTGCATTCTCGCCGGGAGGACTGCGGACGCCCTGAAAATGATGGACGAGCTGTTCCAGCAGCGCGAGGAGCCTATACTAATGCTGTCGGCGCTTTCCGGCGCATTCGTGGACAACTACCGGGCGAAGCTCGCGATGAACGCCCGTAAGTCCGCACAGCAGGCGGCGGCGGATTTCGGCTATTTCGGCGGCAGGGCTTATTTCTTCGGGAAAACCTGCACCGCGGTGCGCAGTATCCCGGAGGAGAACCTCCGGCGCTGCCTTGAGGTGCTGTACCGCACGAATGTGCTGATGAATTCCTCAAAGCAGGACGAACGTATTCTGCTTGAGCGTGCCGTGACCGAACTTTCGGCTATAAATCGCAGGCGGTAAAGTATGTTACGGATAAAACAAGCAATAATAGTGGAGGGCAGGTACGATAAGATACGGCTCTCCAATATTACAGACGCAGTGGTTATATGTACGAACGGCTTTTCCATCTACAAGGACAGGGAGAAGCAGGAACTTATTAAATCCCTGGCGGCAAAGACGGGGATAATCATTCTGACGGACAGCGACAGCGCCGGATTCCAGATACGGTCGTTCATACGCAGTATCGTGAAGCAGGGCGAGGTCCTTAATGCCGTCACCCCGGATATTCTCGGCAAGGAGCGGCGCAAGGCGCAGCCCTCAAAGCAGGGGAAGATCGGCGTGGAGGGAATCCCGGACGAGCTTATAGAGCAGGCGCTGATAAACGCCGGAGCCGTCCCTGAGGAATCCGCGGCGGACAGGGGAGAGCCGATAACCCGGGCTGACCTTATGGACTGCGGACTTATCGGCGGTGAAAACTGCACACAGCGGCGGCAGAGACTACAGAGGTACCTCGGGCTGCCGGAACTGCTTTCAGCAAAGCTGCTGCTGGAAGTCGTCAACAAAATGTATACACGCAGCGGATTTCTCGAAGCTGTCCGGAAGCTGGACAGCGAATAGGTGCATATATGGTATTTTCCAGCTTAACTTTTCTTTTTGCGTTTCTTCCGATAACGCTGATACTGTATTACCTCGTGCCAAAAAAGGCAAAGAACGTGGTGATTCTCGTCAGCGGACTTCTGTTCTATGCCTGGGGCGAGCCGATTTACGTCCTTGTCATGATACTCTCGACGTTCATAGACTACACCGCCGGGCGGATCATCGACAAATACGATGACCGTCCGAAAATCCGGACGGTTTGCCTGCTGGTGTCGCTGATAATGAACATAGGTCTGCTGGGTACGTTCAAGTATTTGGGATTCATCATAGAGTCGCTGAATGCCTGGTTCGGGCTGGCTATACCGAATCCTAACCTTCCGCTGCCTATCGGCATCAGCTTCTTCACGTTCCAGTCGATGAGCTACACCATCGATCTTTATCGCAGGAATATCAAGGTGCAGAAGAACGCGGCAAGCTTCATGGCATTCGTTACTCTGTTCCCCCAGATAGTCGCAGGACCTATCGTAAGATACGAGGATATCCAGAATGAGATAGACGAGCGCACCATCACCGAAAAGATGGTCGGCGACGGCATTTCCCGTTTCATCGTGGGACTTGGCAAGAAAGTGCTCATCGCAAACAACATCGGTCTGCTGTGGACTGAGGTCAAGGCTCTGGACTACGGCAGCCTGTCGGCGGTCACAGCCTGGCTTGGAATACTGGCATTCACGTTCCAGATCTACTTCGATTTCAGCGGCTATTCCGACATGGCGATAGGTTTGGGCAAGATGATGGGATTCACATTCCCGGAGAACTTCAACTACCCTTATATGAGCCACAGTGTGTCGGAATTCTGGCGGCGCTGGCACATCACTCTGGGCGACTGGTTCAAGAGTTACATCTACTTCCCACTTGGCGGCAGCCGCAGGGGACTTCCGCGCACGATAATCAATCTGCTGATCGTGTGGACGATAACCGGTATATGGCACGGCGCAAGCTGGAACTTTATGATGTGGGGTGCGTATTTCGGAATACTCATCGTCATTGAGCGCCTGTTCCTCGGAAAGGTGCTTGAGAAGATACCGGCGTTTTTCAGCTGGCTTTACACTTTCGTGATGGTTATATTCGGCTGGGTGCTGTTCGACGCGGTGGCGCCGGGTACGGTGGATTTCGGCGATATGTTCAGCCAGGTTTGGACCTTCATCGCGGCGATGTTCGGCGGAAACGGCGTGTTCCTGGATAATACGGCGATGAACTACGTCGTGAACTACGGTATAATATTCGCGATATGCATTTTCGGCAGCTCCGACGTGCTCAAGACCGTCACGGAATATATCCGTAAAAAGGCTCCTGACTGGGTGCAGTATGGATTCCCGGTTGTGGACACAGTGATCATGCTGGCTTCGGTGGCGTATCTTTCAACATCGAACTACAATCCGTTCCTGTACTTTAACTTCTGACGAAAGGAGAACAGCATATGAATTTCAAGATGACCCCGGCAAAGCTGATGATAGCGCTGTTCACAGTGGTCACTCTGGCGATACCGGTGACGACTGCAGTTCTCCCGAAGCAGGAGCGCAGCGAAAACGAGAACCGCTCCCTGGCGGATTTCCCGGATATAGTTAACCACAACAAGATGGACAAGGCTGAGAACCTCGGCGATGTAGTCGGTGCGATCAAGTGGGATTACATCACCGTGCGTGATGAGAACAGCTGGATGGACGATTTCGAGAACTACTTTTCCGATCACCTCGCCGGCCGCGAGGAGTGGGTGAGAGTGCGCAACGAGATCGAAATGCTCGCCGGAAAGAAGGAGATCAACGGAGTCTACACCCTGGACGACCAGCTGATACAGGCATTCAAGGAGTACGACCCGGACACCGTGCAGAAATCCATCGACGCGATGAACGGATTCGCGGCGAACCACCCGGATATGCAGGTGAGTCTTATGCTCGCCCCCACCGCGCAGGAGCTTTTCAGCAGTGAAATTCCGGCATACGCAGGGTACCTCAGCGAGAAGAGCTTCATTGACGAGTGCTACAAGAAGATGTCCGGTATATCCACGGTGGACTGCCTAAGCTTCCTTTCCGGGCACAAGAACGACTATGTGTTCTATCGCACCGACCACCACTGGACCAGCCTCGGCGCATACTACGCGTACTGCGCGGCGGCAAAGACGCTGGGCTACAGCAGCTACGGACTGGACAGCTTCAACATCGAAACGGCAAGCAGCAGTTTCCGGGGAACGCTTTATTCCAAGACGCTGGATAACTCCATCACTCCGGACAGCATTGACTACTACATGCTCGCTTCCGGTGAGCCGAAGGTGAAGATGACGGTCTTTGACGGAAGGAATGAAACGGCGTACGACAGTATGTACGTCCGCAGCTACCTTGACGTGAAGGATAAGTACTCCAGCTTCACCGGCAGCAACTCGCCGCTGGTCACCATCGAAACGGACGTAGACAACGGCAAGAACCTGCTGCTGATAAAGGACAGCTACGCCCACAGCCTGGTGCCGTTCCTTTCCAAGCACTACAGCAAGATCACCATGGTGGACATGCGGTATATCAACACAGATCTGAACAACCTGATAGATCTAAGCGAGTATCAGCAGGCGATGTTCATGTTCAATGTGGTTTCGTTCAGCTCTGACCTGCATGTGAAGAAGGTCGCGCTGACCAAGTGAGATAAGGAGAACGCTTTTGGATACGAAGAATATTGCAGAGATACAGCGCCTGGCGGAGTCCGGCGGAGCGCAGGGGAACGGAGTGAACGAGGTGTTTTCCCGGGTGTACTGCGCCGTCAGGGAAACTCTCGGGATCACTCCCTATGCGGAGCAGCTGGGCGCGGCGCTGGCGCTTTCCGGGCATAATATGGTCCAGATGCAGACAGGCGAGGGAAAGACTCTCTCCGCTGTGTTCGCAGCGTGCCACGAAGCGCTCTCCGGCGGTCAGGTGATGATACTGACTTTCAACGACTATCTTGCAAAGCGCGACTATGAGTGGATGAAGCCCGTCTATGACAAGATGGGCGTATCCATCGGCTGCGTTACATCGGATACGCCCCGGGAACAGCGCCGGGATATTTACCGCAGCCAGGTGGTGTATCTCACCGCCCGGGAGGCAGGATTCGACTACCTGCGGGATTTTGTGTGCTATTCCACGGACGAGATGGTGTTCCCGGACAAGCTGAATTTCGCCATCGTGGACGAAGCCGACAGCATTATGATAGACGAAGCGCGTATTCCGCTGGTTATCGCCGGGGACATCGACGTGCAGGACGACGGCTCCACCGCCGATGTGTACGCAAAGGTCAGCGGATTCACCGGGGAGGACTACGGAATCGACGAGGACAGCCGCAACGTCTATCTCACCGACGAGGGCGCGGACAAGGCGGAATCCCTCTTTGACTGCGATATTTACGGCGAGGAGAGCACCGGGCTGCTGGCGAAGATATGCGCCTGCATAAAGGCGCGCGTAATGCTTGCCGAGGACAAGGACTACATAGTCAAGGACAACGGAATCCTCCTGGTGGACGAATTCACCGGCAGAGCCGCTCCGGGGCGCGTATTCCCCGGCGACCTCCAGGCGGCGGTCGAGGCGAAGCACGGACTGAAGATAACCTCCCGTGGGCGGATCATGGGCAATATCGCGCTGCAGTACTTCCTGCGGCTGTTCCCGAAAATCGCCGGAATGACCGGCACCGCGGAGCAGTCCAGGGAGGAATTCGACACGATTTACGGACTGCCCACCGTCGTTATTCCGACACGGCTGACCTGTCAGCGCACGGACCACCCGATGGAGATATACTACAACGCGGAGGAAAAGCGTCGCGCAGTCATTTCCGCCATTAAGGAAGCCAACGCGATCAGTCGTCCGGTGCTGGTGGGCACGGAAAGCATCAGCGAATCCGAGAGCCTTGCGGCGGAGCTTGAGAAGCTGGGAATCTCCTGCGCGGTGCTCAACGCGAAAAATGACGAGGCGGAAGCGGAGATAATATCCCGTGCCGGAGAGCCGGGCGCGGTCACAATATCCACGAACATGGCAGGACGCGGCGTGGACATCAAGCTGGGCGGCGCAGACTGCCACGCAAAGTCAGAGGTGGAAGCCGCCGGGGGACTGCTGGTGCTTGCAACGGCAATGCGCGAAAGCTCCCGTATCACACAGCAGCTGCGCGGACGCGCCGGACGTCAGGGCGATGTGGGCGAGAGCCGATTCTTTACGGCGCTGGACGATGAGATAATGACCAAGAACGACCTGCGCTCCCTTGCCGGCAGGCATTACCCCACGCAGCCGGTGAGCGGCGCAATCGAGGACAAGTCCCTGTTGAAGGAAGCGGAGCGAGTTCAGCGTATCAGCGAGGGCGGCGCCTTTGACGACCGCGTGAACCTGATGAAATACACCCTTATCGGCGAGAAGCACCGCTCCATGACCTTTGAGAAGCGCACCGCGCTTCTGGAGGGAACCTACGACAGCGACCTCTGGCAGAAGCACGCTCCGGAACTTTACACCCAGGCGGCGGAGCGCTTCGGGGAATCCGCGCTCCAATCCAGGCAGAATATCGTCCTGGCGGCGCTGCTTAACGAGTTCTGGTGCGACTACCTGGATTACACCGCCTATCTCCGGGAGGGAATACATCTCACCCAGATAGCCGGACGCGACCCTGCGGAGGAATACAACATCGCCTGCGAGGAGTACTACAACAGCGCGGCGGAGAGCCTGCCGGAGCGCATGGCGGAGAAGCTGGAGGAGCTGATGGAATGCGGCTCCCTGGAGGATTACAAGCCGCTTATGCCCAGCCGGACCTACACCTACCTGCTCAACGACACCGGCGAGGAATTCAAGCGCAAGCCTATACTCATGAACATATTCTCCGACGAGCCGGAGGAAAAGCCGAAAAAGACCGAGGAGTACACCTCCGTTCCGGACGACCAGCCAGAGGAGAAGCCCAAAAAGGGATTTTTCGCAAAACTATTCGGAAAGAAGTAATTATGTCAACTGTATGTGCAATAGCAACGCCGCCGGCAGCCGGGGGCATTTCGGTGATAAGGATATCCGGCGAGAAGGCGGCTGAGATAGCCGGCCGGGTATTCCGCCCGGTATCCGGGAAAAGCGCGGAGGAACTTCCGGGCTACCGCGCCGCCTATGGGAAAATATACGACGGCGATGAACTGCTGGACGACGGAGTGCTGCTGATGTACCGTGCGCCGCACAGCTACACCGGCGAGGACACCGCGGAGATATCCTGCCACGGCGGAATCTATGTCACGCGCCGGGTGCTTTCCGCCTGCGTCAAGGCAGGCGCCCGGCCGGCAGGTCCCGGTGAGTTCACTAAGCGTGCCCTGCTCAATGGAAAGCTGTCGCTGACCCAGGCGGAGGCAGTCGCAGATATAATCAGCGCCCAGGGCGGACAGTTCCTGAGCTGCGCAAACGGACAGCGCGACGGAGCGCTGTTCCGCCGCATGGAGGACTGCGCGGCAAAGATAATGGAGGTTTCAAGCCAGATATCAGCCTGGATAGACTACCCGGACGACGACACTCCGGTGGTGACGCAGGAATGGCTGACCGAGAAGCTGTCCACGGTGCAGGATATGTTCCGGGAACTGCTTGCAGGATATGACGCCGGGCGCATGCTCCGGGAGGGTATCTCCTGCGCGATAGTCGGCAAGCCCAACGCCGGTAAATCCACGCTGATGAACAGCCTTGCCGGGCAGCAGCGCAGCATAGTTTCGGATATCGAGGGAACCACCCGGGATATCGTGGAGGAAACTGTGTCCCTGGGGGATATAGTCCTGCGTATCGCGGACTGCGCCGGGATACGGGAAACCTCCGACCCCATCGAGAAGATAGGCGTGGACATCATGCTCAGGCGACTGGAGAGCGCGGACATAATCCTGGCAGTATTCGACGGCTCCCGGGAGCTTTCCGCCGAGGACGAGCGGCTGATGAAGCTGCTCTCCGGGAAGAATACCGTGGCGATAGTCAACAAATCCGACCTGCCGCAGAAGCTGGACTGCGCCGCGATAGAATCCGTCCTGGGGACTCCCGTGAAGCTGTCCGCAAAGCAGGATAATACTGCGGCGCTCCTTGAAAGAGCTGTCAGCGAGCGGCTTGATCTGGATCGGCTGGACCCGGACGCCGGATTCATTGCCAACGAGCGTCAGCGCGACTGTATCATCAGGGCTTCGGAAGCTGTGGACGGCGCACTTTCAGCCGCAGAACTCGGGGTAACTCCGGACGCGGTGGGCGTAATGCTGGAGCAGGCTCTTGACGCAGTTTACGAGCTTTCGGGAAAGCGTGCCGGGGACGAGGTCATAGACGAGGTATTCCGGCGCTTTTGTGTGGGGAAGTGAGGTTGACGCATGAATATACTTATAATAGGCTGCGGAAAGGTAGGCAGCGAGCTTGCCGCAATGCTGGACAAGCGCGGACATGACGTTTCCGTCACCGACCGCCACGAGGAAAGCTTCGAGAAGCTTCCGGCGGATTTCGGCGGATTCACCACCCCGGGAGTTTCCATCGACCAGGAGGTGCTGAAAAAGGCGGGCATCGAAAGCTGCGACGCCGTATGCGCGGTGACTGCGGACGACGACCTGAATATCATGGCGGCGCAGCTGGCGGCGAAGCTTTACCATGTGCCGAGGGTTTTCGCACGGATATCCGATCCGGCAAAGTCAGATGTTTTCAAGGGATTCGGCATACACACCGTCTGCACCACCACGCTGACCGCAGAGGCGGCTATGGCGGCGGTGGAGGACATCAGCGAGGAAACCAGCGTGTCAATACAGCACAATGTCGTGAGATTCGTCACGATGGACATGCCTGAGGAATTTGTGGGAATGCTTCCCGGGGATATAGAGCTTGAGGAAAACGAGAGCCTTTTCGCAATAATCCGCGAAAATGGAATGTTCCTGCTGTACACCGGGCAGGCGATAACGCTGGACAGGACTGACCGCCTGGTATTCGCACGGCAGTCCTGACGGCGGAATTAAGGAGAGATACATATGTTCAGACTTGTAATATTCGACCTTGACGGAACTCTGCTGAATACCATCGGCGATCTTGCCGCGGCAGGAAACCATACACTTGCCGAGATGGGATTCCCACAGCATGAGGAGGACAAGTACCGCCATTTCGTGGGCAACGGTATCCCGAAGCTTATCGAGAGAATGCTCCCGGCAGGGCATGACAAGGCAACGGAGGAACGCGCATTCGCGATGTTCAACGAGTATTATTCCCGGCATAAATGCGACCACACGAAGCCCTATCCGGGAATGCCGGAGCTTATCCGGGACATAAAGGCGCAGGGAGTTGTCTGCGGCGCGAATTCCAACAAGGCGGACGAATTCACCCGGGAGCTTATCCGGCTGAATTACGGCGATGAGTTCGACCAGGTGATAGGGTTCGGCGCAGGATTCCAGCCGAAGCCGGACCCGGGCGCGGCGCTGGAGATAATCCGCCGCACCGGCGTAAAGCCGGAGGAGGCGCTCTATGTCGGCGACAGCGACGTGGATATCATGACCGGGCACAACGCCGGGATATCCGTCTGCGCGGCGCTCTGGGGATTCCGCGGCTATGATGAGCTGGCGGCGCAGAATCCGACATTCTTTGCGCATGACGCCGCAGAGCTGAAGAAAATAATACTCGGCTGAGATATTGTGATATCAGATAAAAACTGTTCTTCTGTGTTGTGTGTTTGCACAAAAAATCTCGCGTATCAAAGAAAAAGTTGTGAAAGTTGTGGACAAATCCGGAAAAACGTGATATACTGTAAACAACGAAGCACATAAGTGCTATCACAGGAGGCGATCCATCATGGCAAAACGTATAATCACAATCACCAGACAGTATGGCAGCGGCGGCCGCGAAATAGGCGAGAAGCTCGCCAAGCGCCTGGGTGTGGAATTCTTTGATAACAAGCTGCTCGACGTAGCGGCAAAGGACAGCGGAATCCACAAGACCCACTTTGAGGAAAGCGACGAGAGGCGCACCAACAGTTTCCTGTACCTGCTTTCCACCACATACGGCCAGGGCGGAGTGCCTTTTGACGACGCGCTTTTCTTCGCGCAGCTGAATGCGATCCAGAAGATCGCAACGCAGGAATCCTGCGTTATCATCGGCAGATGTGCGGATTACGCCCTGCGCGACTTCAAGAACGTGCTGAATATCTACATAACGGCACCGCTTGAGGACAGGATCCAGCGTGCGATCAACGCTTACGGAATTGCAGAGAAGCACGCGCCGAAATACGTTGAGCGTATGGATAAGCAGCGTATGTCCTATTACAACTACTACACCGACAAGCGCTGGGGAACTGCGGAGAACTTCGAGATATGCCTTGACAGCTCCGCCCTCGGTATTGACGGCTCGGTAGACCTCCTTGAGGATTTCGTGAACAAATATTTCAAGGACTGACGGATAACTTAACTGAAATCCCTGGCAGAAATGCCGGGGATTTTTATGTATAAAGATAAAGCGTTAGTCTTGACAAATTTCCGCTTGTGGTTTATAATATATCCGGGTTTGTTTTAACTAACTATAACTTGCGAGGAGAAACTATGAGCGAAGAAAAAATAAAGCCGGTGCTCACCGGGTCAGCGGAAACCATGCTCCAGAGCTTCTATGCCCGGGCGAAGTATTCCAGGACAAAGAACCACAAATTCTATGACGCAAAGGCAATCGAGCTTGTGGAGAAGATAGACTATGACTTCTCCGGGGCAGAGAAGGATTCCACGATGAGCGACGGAGTTATCGCCCGTACCATCGTGTTTGACGAGATCGTCAGCGACTTCATCAAGGAGAATCCGGACTGCACGGTCGTGAATATCGCCTGCGGATTGGACACAAGATTCTATCGCATGGACAACGGGCGCATAACCTGGTACAACATTGATCTTCCGGAAACTATCCAGGTCCGTGACGCAATCTACGGCGAGAGCGGAAGAGTGTCCACGATAGGGATTTCGGCGCTGGATCCGGCGTGGGCGGAGAAGGTGACCAGGCGCGGCAAAATGCTCTTTGTCATCGAGGGGCTTACCATGTACCTCACCACAGAGGAGAACAGGAAAATGCTCTCGATAATCCGGGACAATTTCGACAACGCGACTGTCTTTCTGGAGTGCATATCCAAGCGGTGGGTCAACAAGGAGCACACCGAAAAATCCATTCAGAAAACCGGTGCGAAGTTCGTTTTCGGTGCGGACACGTTCGATGACCTCGGTGATGTTGCGGAGGGATTCCGCAAGATAAAGGACGATGACATCGTTCGCGGCATGGCTATGATCATGCCGGTGCTGAAGCCGTTCCAGAAGATTCCGCTGGTACATAAGATAGCAGAAAAGATACTCATTTTTGAGAAGAAGTAATAAAGTGGAGCATTTCATTCTATGGCGCGAATCGTTTCAGCAGCGTTTCGGGCTTCTATTACGTTTCGGGCTTCTATTAATATAGTATCAGTCAGAAGCAAGCAAAACAGCCGTCCCACTCCGGGACGGCTGAGAAAATATCGGTACGGTTTCCACTGATTGATCGGTGGAAACGACTGGCACCCCTTGTAGGAATCGAACCTACAACTGCCCCTTAGGAGGGGGCTGTTATATCCATTTAACTAAAGAGGCGTGTGAATACATATGATAGTATATCACAACAGGCGGCGAAATTCAAGAGCGAATAGAAAATTTGGCGATTTTGCATAAAATTCACGGTCAAATTTGTATGCCGGAGAGAATACGGAGTGAATACAGGCGCATAATACCCAGCAAATGAAGCAAAAATTTTTCTTGCTGACATTGCAGAATGCGCCTTTAGGTAAATTAAGCAAACGGGTTAAAACCGCATAGACAAAAGCTTTGAGCCGAATACTATTAAAGTGGTTACAAACCGTTAACAATTGTGAATAAAACATCACGGAAAGATTTATACAAATTGCACATTGACGAAAGCCCCTTTAAAATGTTATAGTGTATTACAAGGATATCTGTGTCCCGATGCACATTTATGCCTTGTAAGGTAACTCCCCGACGGACAAGATATGTTACCGGACGGGCGAAACTATTAAGGAGGATTTTTATCATGAAAATCGCAAAGATTCTTTCCGCTGCAGCTGCTGCTGTTGTAGCTGTATCCGCTGTTGCAGTAAGCGCAAGCGCTGACTTCCGTGCAATCACCGATGGTACCCAGTACCTGCTGGCTGACGGCACAGGCAACTATGGTATCTGCCTGTTCTCCGACGGCACCAACAAGGACAATGTTCCTGCTATGTCCATCGATGGTCTGGATCTCGCTGCTATCACACACGTTGCATTCACATTCGACGTAATCGACGATGCTGACAACCGTGAATGGTGGGACGGCATGGGCGGCGGCGCTATCGTAGTTTCCGCACACTCTGACCTCACAACTACAGACGCTGATCTGTACAACAAGTACAACTGGGCAACTGCTGGCAACTTCTGGGGCGTAATTGATGAGGACCTCGGTCTTGAAACTATCGACGCTTCCAATGCAATCCAGGCAGTTAAGGTTGGCGACTACACCTACAAGATCGAAGCTGACGTTATCAACCCTGTTGCTAACGGCGACATCGGCAACCTCTCCCTGTACAGAATCTTCATGCAGGCTTGGAGCTTCACAATGTCCGATATCGAAGTTATCAAGACCGAGCTGTCCGACGCTAACGGCAACGTTCTCGCTTCCTTCGACGCTAAGGGCAACCTGACTCTCGGCGCTTCCTCTGCAGCTGCAGACGACACCGCTGCCGACGACGCTACTGCTGCTGATGACACTGCTTCTGACGCTACAAACGCAGGCACAACCACAACAACTCCTTCCAAGGGCTCTCCTGACACAGGCGTTGAGGGCGTAGCTGCCGTTGCAGGCGTAGCTGTTGTAGCTGCTGGCGCAGTTGTTCTCTCCAAGAAGAGAAAGTAATTTCTGCACGTCAGACATATTGACAGAATGATCTGAAAAATTTCAAAAAATATTTTTGTTTTGCTGAAACTTTTTTCGGATCTGCCTTGACTACCGTAGTGCAATCGGGAAAATGAAAAAAATCAAAATATTTTGAAACTTTTTCGGTTTTCCCGTTGACTACAGGTGCGTAAGACACAAAAACGTTTATTACATCCGAGTGCCCGATAACTCAGAGATGTTATAAAAAACAACATTAGGAGGACTATTATGTTAAGAAGAAGAATTCTTGCTTCTGCTATGGCTTCTGTAATGGCTATCGGCTCTGTTGCCGTTGTAGCTAACGCAGAGACTACCGCAGCTGCTACTACACAGGTAAAGAGCAGAGATGATCTGAAGGCTTATATCGACAGCCTCGACAGCTTCCGCTCCTCTAAGATCTACGATTACGGCTCCGTTTCCGGTGAGAACTTCCTGAATGCTCTTGAGTATGCAGACAACGTTCTGGACAACACCAAGTCCACTGTTGATGACTACACCACTGCTTATGCAATGGTTGAGGCTGTTTACAACAAGCTCAAGATCTACACCGCTGAAGAGCTGAAGGCTCTCGTAAACTCTTCCAAGTCTATCTACGAGACCAACAACATCAACAACGAGGATCTCGGCGACGCTATCTACACCGCTGACAGCTACTCCAAATTCGAGGAAGCTTATGAGGATGCTGAGTCCGTTCTGAACTCCGCTGATAGCAGAATCATCACCGACGCTTACGAGGTACTGTTCGCTGCTAAGGCTGCTCTCTCTCCCCTGGATGTAGTTACAAAGGCACAGTTCAGAGCTGCTCTGAAGGCTTATGAGACTGCACTTTCCAAGGAATTCGCTTATGACGCTTGGAGAGTCGGCACAATCGATACTGGTTGGGCTTACTGGGGCTACCAGGATCAGTCCGTTGCATACGGCACTGTTTATGAGCACGTTGCTTCCCTTAAGAAGGCTATCAACGACGCATACGGCGAGTTTGATGAGATCAAGTCTGTAAACAAGACCACTCAGACCAACATCGTTGACGCTTACAAGGCTTGCGTTGCTGCTACAACCGTTCTGAACGGCTTTAAGGCTGACGACACCAACAGAGCTACAAAGGCTAACGTAAAGACCCTGCTCAATCAGTACAACGGCAGACTGGTTTATGACTACAAGAAGACCACTGCTGAGGACCTGTACGAGGCTGTTGTTGCACTGCTCGGCACTGACAAGGTTCATAACCGTAAGGGTGACAAGTACTCCAGCAACATTGATATGAAGCTTGCCGGCGTTGCAGCAGGTGCTGACGCTTGGTATGTAGTTGAATCCAGCTACACTGTAAATCCTAACGGATGGACATGGAGCAATTTCGTTAATAAGAAGAACTCCGCTGAGATCTCTATCAAGACCGACTCTAAGTTCTACATCGAGCTTACCAAGGACGGTTATGCAACTGGTAAGGTTGCATTTGACAAGACTGGCATGGATTACTACAAGCTCATCAATGCTAAGTCTGAGGTTGACCTGACTGATTTCATCAGGGTTGACGCTGCTTCTGTTGTCGACACAACTAGCGCAACTGATAACCACCTCATCAACAATGTAAACGATGGTGATGCTGTTACTGGCAGCTCGTACCCCGTAATCGGACAGTGGGGCGCAATCGCTGGCGCTGCTCAGACAATGGACGGTTCCTACACCAACTCTTCCAACGAGACTGTAGACACCTACGCTGACCTGGGCAAGGCTATGGAACTGGCTGAGCTTTACCTCACAGGCGAGAAGAAGGACATTGAGGGCAACGCACTGATCGAAGACATCGATACAATCGATGCTATCTCCGCTGGTTCCGCTAAGGGCTCTTCTGCTGAGTGGACTCTGGTTTACAGATACCTCAAGTATGCTCTGGCTGATAAGTACGATGCTTCCTACGGCACCAAGACCAAGGCACAGGTTAACGAGCTTATCGACAAGTGCTACGATCTGGCTGAGCTGACTGGTGACGCTGCTCTGTTCTCTTACCACCACAACAATCTGGTTACAGCTCGTCAGGACGCTATCAACTGGGTAAAGGCTGCTAACAAGATCAAGACCTACAAGGACAACGTAACTCCTGCTGAATGCACCGGTACCATCATCAATGGTTCTCTCATCGCTACACAGGTTTACGAGACCCTTGAGGGCGAGTACAACAAGCTTCTTAACGACTACAATGCGTTCAAGTACAGCTTCGAGCAGATCTACATTGAGATCTCTGAGGTTAAGGATTCCATCGACAACGGTGACCTGAAGGCTACAGACGCTATGACTGCTGCTCTTGAGAACACTGCTTACTATCTGTCCGTTGTACAGCCCATCGACGTTGCCGCTGATGGTAGCTCCATCGAGCTCGACAACGATGCATTCACATCTGACCGTCAGTTCCAGGGCTTCAACAGAGTTTACACAAATGGCGACAACGAATATGACCTGACTGTAGACAGCTCTACAACTGTAAAAATTCCGAAGTCCTCTGCTAACGCAGCTTCCCTCTCTCACGCTAACCTGACCGCTGCTTACGAGGCTCTCCTCGCAGCTGTTAAGGAGCAGACTGAGGTTAAGACAGTTGTTGGCGATGTAAACGGCGACGGCGTTGTTAACGCACTCGACGCTGCTGCAATCCTGAAGGCTGTTGCTGCTGGCACTGCTATCGACGCAGCTGCAGGCGACTACAATGCTGATGGCGTTGTAAACGCTCTGGATGCTTCTGCAATCCTGAAGGCTGTTACACAGGCTTAATCACCTGAGTAAAACTGCTGTTTAATTAATTTGTTCCTCCCCGGGGCGCAAGCCCCGAGGCGGAGCTTATTGAATAAGCTATAAATAATATGGAGGAAAACTATATGAAGAAGATTTTATCTCTCGGCGCTGCTGCTGCAGTTCTGTCCCTGACAGCTGTTGCTGCTTCCGCTGCTATCGCACCCGCATTCTCTACCGATGCTCCCGTAGCTGGTGAGAACGTAACCGTTGAGATCGTTGCTACTGGCATGACTCAGGAAGCTACTACTTTCACTGTACAGGCTTCTGACAACCTGACTCTCGTTGACGCTGCTAAGACCGATTCTGGTCTGGCTGAGTTCAACAAGGACACCAACAAGTTTGCTTGGGCAGGTTCTTCTGTTCCTGCTGACGGCACTGTTCTGCTGACTCTCACCTACACCGTTGACGCTGCAGCTGACGAGGAGATCTCCGTAGCTCTCGTTCCCGATGCTGGTTTCACAGACATCTCTGCTGACCCTGTATCTGCTGTTGTAGTTGGCGACGCTGAGCCTGTTTCCGATGAGACTGTAACCACCGATGATGTTCCCACCACCGATGATGAGCCTTCTGTAACTGTTGACGAGTCTTCTGAGGAGTCCACTGAGGAAAACACTAAGGATGACAACAACGGCGACAACAAGGGCAACCCTGGCACTGGTGTAGCTCTGGCTGTAGTTCCTGCTGTTCTGGCTGGCGCTGCAATCGTAGTTGCTAAGAAGAGAAAGTAATCAGTAAACACTGATAACTTCTAGTCTTATGACTTGAGCTTGAAGCCCACTCCGAAAGGAGTGGGCTTTTTGTTGTTTCCGGGTCCCGGAATCAGAAAGCGTATAGCGGCATATAATCGAGTAATTACTGGAATAATATGGACGGTGCATTTCAATAAACTTTGTGCGAGGATTTTGTGCAATTTGACGGACAAGCAACATGAAGCAAGTAAAATAGAGAAATTAACCTAAATCAACTACAATAAGCTGTAAGTGATAATCAATATGTGGTATGCGTCGAATGAAAATCAGCGAAAATTAACAATATACAGAATGGAAAGGTTTTGAAACAAAACATTGTCCGCTAAAACGGTTGTTTTTCGCAATTTATATAAAGTGACTAAAAAAATTCAAATCTTATTGACATTGACGGTTGAATTTGATATAATTAATAGGGTATTTATGATGGCGGTGTTATGGAATAGTGTTGATTTCGTCGAATTCAGACAGACACAAGGGGAAAAATATGAATAATATTATTGAAGCCAGAAACGTCTGCATGGATTTTAAAATCGGGGACGGAAGTACGGTCCATGCACTAAAGGGAATTGATCTGCAAATCCCTCCGAATAAGCTCTCCGTGCTGAGAGGCCGCTCGGGTTCTGGCAAGACTACGCTGATAAACATACTAGGCGCGCTTGACAGACCGACCTCAGGCGAGGTCGTGTTCCTGGATAGGGACATAACGAAGCTTCCAGATAAGGATCGGGATAGGCTGCGAAGAGTTGAGATGGCTTTCGTATTCCAGTCAGTTGCGCTGATTTCAACAATGACGGCTTTCGAAAATGTTGAGTTTGCGCTGCGGCTTACGGATATGCCGTACAAGGAGAGAGTTGAGCGTGCGAAGCAGAGCCTGATTCAGGTCGGGCTTGAAAAGCGCATTAATCATCGCCCGGGTGAGATGTCCGGCGGTGAGCAGCAGAGAGTGGCGATCGCGCGTGCGATATCGCATTCCCCGAAGATCATCTTCGCTGATGAGCCGACTGCTGAGCTGGATTCACCAACTGCAATGGCGGTGATGAAGCTGTTCAGGGACATTGTTCGTCAGAATGATATTACCATAGTTATGACAACTCATGACACGGCTATGATGGATATGGCTGATATCGTTTACACACTGGAGGACGGTGTGATCTCCGAGGTTAAGGAGAACGCGGTGCAGCCGGAGGAGGGTGCTGATGCCTAAAAAGGTGATGCTGGCGCCGCCCGAAAACATCATGGTGCAGGCGGAAAATCTCGTAAAGATCTACAAATCCAAAGACGTTGAAGTTATGGCGCTTCAGGGGCTTGATCTTACGGTCGAGCGCGGAGAGCTGATGGGGCTTGTCGGATCCAGCGGCAGCGGAAAATCCACTCTGCTGAACATGCTGGGCGGACTTGACCGGCCTTCCGCCGGGAGCCTTTACGTTGACGGCGTGGATCTGCTGAAGTTCACTGAAAAGGACTTTATCGAGTACAAACGCAAAACAGTCGGGTTTGTGTGGCAGAATAACGCACGAAACCTGATTCCCTACCTTACTGCGAAGCAGAATGTCGAAATGCCGATGCTGCTTTCCGGGTATTCCGGCAGGACGCAGCGTGCAAACGAGCTGCTGGACATGGTGGGACTTTCCCACAGGAAGAATAGCAGACTGGATCAGATGTCAGGCGGCGAACAGCAGAGGGTTGCGATCGCGATAGCTCTGGCGAACAATCCGAAACTGCTTCTTGCCGATGAACCGACTGGCTCGGTGGATACGGCAACATCAAAGTTGATCCTGGACGTGTTCAGGGAACTGAACAGATCCATGGGCGTCACGATAATTATTGTGACGCATGATACAAAATTGTCGGCGCAGATAGACCGCGTTGTTGCAATACGCGATGGCAAGACTTCAACCGAGCTTGTGCGCAGACAGGGTGCAATGAAATCCTTCGGCGAGATCTCTGAGGAACAGTCAGCCCATGAGGAACTGACGGTTCTTGACCGCGCCGGGAGATTGCAGATCCCCAAGGAGTATCTTGAGGAACTCGGACTCAAGGGCGGAGATAAAGTCCGCGTTGAGCTTGAGGAGGGCAGGATCTCCATCTACCCGCGTGGGTACATAAAGTAAACGATCGGGAGGGAGAACCCGATTTGCTGCAAAGCATTTTCTAGGAAAGGTGGATTACACTGTGGCAAAAGAGCGAAACACGAATCTGAAAAGAGTCACATCACTGTTTATGTCGGCTGTGATGGCTGCAACTCTCGTTCAGGTTCAGCTGGCGCCCGGCGCTGCTGCGGAAGAGTCGTTTGATTCAACGACAGAGGAAGTAGACAGCCTGAGCATTGTCAGCAACAAGAATGCGTACAGAAAGTACATAAACAGATATCCCGACGCCATCAAGCCGATGGAAGAGATCAATGTCGATGTGACTGACTTTGAGCAGAGCGACGACGTTGACGTAAAGATCGAGGATTACGACGGCGAGAGCGACTGCGTTGCGTGGGTAGACTGCGAGGGCACGCTCACATGGCATTTCGATGTAAAGACCGCCGGTCTTTACAACCTTGAGATGTTCTATCACCCCGTCACTTCCGAGCATCATAACAATACTACCATCGAAGTCGAGATGAAGATCGACGGCGAGCACCCCTTCGATGAGGTCAAGCTTGTAGAACTCGACAGATACTGGCAGAATGACGGCGCGATAATCCGTGACTCAAGAGATAACGACCAGCGTCCCAAGCAGATCCAGTACAACACCTGGGTCAATTATCCGATCAAGGATAAGGACGGACTTATCAACACGCCCTACTTCTTCTACCTTTCCGAGGGTTCTCATGAGATCTCCCTCACAGGCGTAAAGACAAATCTTTACCTCAAGGGTATGCGTTTCTACAACACTGAAGATCTCCCCGCCTATGCGGACATCGCTCCTACTCAGGAGCAGATCGACGCAACACCCAGCGTGGGTGAGAGCGGTGGCTTTATCCAGGGCGAGGCCCCGGCTTACACCACTTCTTCTACTCTGTATCCTACATACGACAGAACGGACTCCTCCGTTTACCCCTGCGACCCGGTAAAGAAGCGCTACAACACCATCGGTGCTGATACCTGGGATCAGGCAACCCAGTCCATCACATGGAACGTTGAGGTGCCCGAGGACGGATACTACAAGGTTCGTCTGAGAGCTCGCCAGAGCACGATGCGCGGATTCTTCTCCAACCGCCGCGTCTACATCAACGGCGAGGTGCCCTGCACGGAACTGGACGATGTAAAGATCCAGTACGATCCTAACTGGCAGACAGTTGATCTTTCTGACGCTGACGGCAACCTGATCTATGTGAAGATGAACAAGGGCTGGAATACCATCACGCTCGAAGCTGTCCCCGGCGACATCGGTGCAGTTATGGAGCGTCTGGACGACCTTATCTTTGAACTGAACTACTACTACAGACGTATACTCATGATCACAGGTCCTTCTCCTGATGAGTACAACGACTACTACCTTGAGGATCAGATCGAGGGTCTGTTCGACTTCTTCAAGAACGCCATCGAAACTCTCTACAGAGAGAAGGCAGGCATTGAGGAACTGACGGGCGCTGGTTCCGAGGCTTCCACGCTTCAGACCATGGCAGTCATTCTCCAGATGGCAGTAGACAAGCCTGAGGATCTCCCCCAGATGCTTTCCTCCATCAAGGACCAGATCTCCGCAGTTTCCGCATGGATGAGAGATTACCGCGATCAGCCGCTTGAGATCGACTACATCGAGGTGAAGTCCTCCAAGGACGAGTTCCGCAAGTGCGGCACTAATTTCTTCCAGGCGTTTGCATTCGGATTCCAGGCATTTATCGGCTCATTCTTTGAGGATTACACCTCCGTGTCTGACTCCACCGGTGCAGAAAAGACCCTGAACGTCTGGGTATCCCTCGGACGTGACCAGGCTACCGTAGTAAACGAGCTTGTAAGTTCCGAATACAACCCGACCCACGATACCAAGGTGAATATCTCCCTGGTACAGGGCGCCGTTCTCGAGGCGACTCTCGCCGGCAAGGGTCCTGAGGTCGCACTGTTCATCGGCGGCGACTTCCCTGTAGTGTGCGCTTCCAGAGGACTTCTCGTAAACCTCAAGGAGCAGCCCGGATATGAATCCGTAATAAGCAGATTCACACCCGACGTAACTACGCTTTATGAATTCAACGGCGGCGTTTACGGACTTCCGCTGACAGAAAGCTTCCCGATGCTGTTCTACAGAACCGACGTACTCGGAGAGCTTGGATATGACGCTCCTCCCGAGACCTGGGACGAGCTTATCAACATGCTGCCTGATATCCAGAGAAAGTACCTCGAGGTAGGTCTGATCCTGCCCTCCAACATCTCTTCTCAGGTATTCGACGCAGGTAACACATTCGTACTGCTGATGCTCCAGACTGGTCAGGATTTCTACAACTACGACGAAGCAAGCGGTCAGTACATCTCCACAACATTCGATACCGAGGCTGCGGTATCCGCGTTCACCAAGTGGACAGAGTTCTACACCATCTACGACTTCGACCAGACCTACGACGCATTCACTCGTTTCAGAACAGGTGAGATGCCGATACTCCTCCAGAACTATACATTCTACAATCAGCTGAATGTTGCGGCTCCTGAGATCAAGGGTCTGTGGTCCTTCGCTCATGTTCCCGGCTCTTATGTATATAATGAGGACGGAACAAAGCAGAAGAATTCCGATGGCAGCTACAAGATCGACTACACCGCGAACTCCGGTTCCGCAGGCGCTGTTATCTTCACAAGCTGCACTGACGTTGACGCAGCTTGGAACTTCATCGACTGGTTCACAACTACAGACGTTCAGAAGAGCTACGGTACCACGATCGAGGCGGTTATGGGCCCGATGGGACGTTACGACACCGCAAACGTTGAGGCGCTCGGCGAACTCAGCTGGTCCACATCTGAGCATGAAAAGATTGCTGACCAGATGTCAAACCTGAGGGAAGTGCCGATCATTCCGGCCTCCTATGCCGTTACAAGAAACGTTTACAACGCATTCAGAGCGGTAGTAAACAACCAGAAGAACCCCAGATATCAGCTCAGCTCCTACAACAGAGATATCAACTCTGAGATCGTAAGAAAGCTGACAGATCTCGGCTATTACAAGGGTTGATCGCTTTTGTCCTCCCTCCGCCAGCCGGAGGGCAGGATAGGCTTACCAAAACAAAAATAGGAGGAATCAGCTTGTTCGGTAAAGAAAAATCGCAGTATATCGAGGACAGCAGGTTCAGATATACGATGCGTGAGATGAAGAAGAACGGCAGCGCCTACATACTGGCTCTCCCGTACTTCCTTTTGTTCCTGGTGTTCACGGGTATTCCGGTTGTCATCTCCCTCCCTGTCGGATTCACGAACTTCAACATGGTTCAGTTCCCTCAGTGGGTCGGACTCAGCAACTTCTACACCCTGTTCCTTCAGGACGACGTTTTCCTTATAGCGATCCAGAACACTCTCGTGTTCGCGATAATCACTGGTCCTGTCAGCTACATCATGTGCTTCCTGCTGGCATGGCTCATCAATGAGATGCCCGGTCCGCTCAAGACTGTATTTACATACATCTTCTACGCTCCGACCCTTGCTGGTAACATTTACGCAACATGGCAGCTCATCTTCTCCGGCGATACCTACGGCTTCCTTAACTCCACTCTCATGAGCCTTGGTCTTATCAACGGCGCTCAGCAGTGGCTGACCGACTCAAGATACATTCTCATGTGCGTTATCGTCGTACAGATGTGGATGTCCCTTGGTGCAGGCTTCCTTTCACTGCGTGCAGGCTTCCAGGGCATCGATAAGTCCGGTTATGAGGCTGGCGCTATCGAGGGTATCAAGAACCGCTTCCAGGAACTGCTCTACATCACTATCCCGGCTATGGGCCCACAGCTCCTGTTCGCAGCCGTAATGCAGATCACATCTTCCTTCACCGCTGGTGATATCGGTAGATTCCTGACAGCGTTCCCGTCCACCGACTACGCGGCGCACACGATCATGACCCACGCGTTTGACTACGGTTCAGTCCGTTACGAGATGGGTTATGCCTGCGCGATATGCTTCATACTCTTCATAGTCATGATCGTTGTAAACAACGTTATCCGGAAGGCTATGGCCGGTATTCTGGATACATAAGGAGGACGGAAGATGCGCATTATCAAGAAAAGAAAAAAATGGGGAGGTTCCCGTGGCGGCGATATAGCGATCTTTATACTGCTCGTTCTTATCGGTCTGTTCATGCTCTTCCCGATATACTTATCAGTTATTCAGTCGATAAAGCCTTCCGAGGAACTCTTCGTGTTCCCTCCGAAGCTTTATGTACAGCGTCCTACCTCGCAGAACTTTGAGGACATGCTCAAGGTCGCAGGCAGCATGGACGTGCCGTTCTCCAGATACGTTTTCAACTCTGTATTCGTTTCTGTAGTAGTTACTGTGGCGCAGCTGTTCCTTTCCTCGTCCGCAGCGTATGTGCTGGCGAAGGTAAAGGCTCCCGGCGTCAAGGCAATGAACAAGGTAATTGAGATCGCGCTGCTGTTCACATCGTCTGTTACTTATATCGTACAGTACATCGTTATGGCAGCCCTCGGCATGATCGACACCTACTGGGCGATCACACTCCCGTACATCGCAACTCCTATGGGTCTGTTCCTTATGAAACAGTTCATGGGTCAGATACCGGAGAGTATGATCGAGGCGGCGAAGCTCGACGGCGCAAGCCACTTGAGAGTTTGCTGGCAGATAGTTATGCCGAACGTCAAGCCTGCATGGCTCACCCTGATGATATTCGCATTCCAGGGCGCATGGCAGATCACAGGTTATCTGTTCGTATACAGCGAGCAGCTGAAGCCTATTCCTATCGTAATGCAGCAGATTGCAGCGGCAGGTATAGCCCGTACGGGCGTGGCGTCAGCGACAGTCGTCGTGCTGATGCTGCCGCCGATGATCCTGTTCCTTATCCTGCAGAGTAACGTCGTTGAAACGATGGCTCATTCGGGTCTGAAGGATTAAGCCGCGGAATTACCGGGACTCCCGGAAGTATTCTATTTACGAAAGGATGATTTTGAGTGCCATCAATCAAGCGCATGGCAGCAAGGGTCTCTGCGGCAGTTATGGCTGCGGTAACACTCACGACCAGCGTTGCCTATGCAGATGAGCCTTATACCGGATACAACTACGACTGGTGGGGCGATCCAGTTCCGTCACAGAACGGCTACATCGTTGACCAGATCTATACCGGAATGGATATGGGCGCCGGCGCCCTCACGGAGCCGAGCGACATGTTCTTCTCCGACAATAACGACCTGTTCATTGCCGATACTTCTTATAAAGCAGCCGGCGCGACAGACTCCATGAAGGGAAGAATCGTTGTAACAGACAGCGACTTCAACCTGAAGTTCACCGTGGAAAGCCTCGATTTCTCCGGGGTTCAGAGCTGGTACAATGAAAAGACCGCTGAACTTGAGTCCGGAATGATAACCCAGGCGGACTACAACAAGTACACAAACACATCTTTCAACGGCCCTACCGGCGTCTTTGTTGACACCGACGAGGGAGTTGACACGATCTACGTTGCTGATAACGCCAACGACCGTGTAGTACAGTTCGCAGTTGAGGAGATCAACGACGACGAGCGTAAGACCGCAGTCGGCAAGGTCCAGATGATTTTCACCAGACCTGCAAGCAACATGTATGATTCCTCCATCACTTTCAACCCTGACAAGGTTCTGATAGACGCAGCTAAGAATGTATACATCTGCATCAAGTCCATCACAAAGGGCGCGGTTGTATACTCAAAGGAAGGCGACTTCAACGGTTATTTCGGCGCAAACCGAGTAGAGGCTACCGGCGAGGTTCTGATGAACGCTTTCTGGAAGCTCATCTTCAGCCGTGAGCAGGCTAAGAGAATGAGAAGAAGCGTGCCGGTCGAGATATCCAACTTTGATATCGACGAGGACAACTTCATCTACACGGTAACTGAGTCCAAGACCGTTACCACCGACGTACTGAAGAAGCTGAACTCCGCAGGCACCAACATCTTCACAAATCTTGGCTATTCGGACTATACTTTTGGTGATTCTCTCACAAAGTACTATCGTAACAAGACATACACTTCCCAGATAACCGATGTCGATATCGGAGAAAATGGCGTAATCAACCTGCTTGATGTCGCTACAGGCCGTGTATTCCAGTACGATGACGAGTGCCAGCTGCTGTTCATCTTCGGCGGCATTGGTCAGCAGAAGGGTACTTTCACCACACCGAACGCCGTAGAGAGCCTTGGCAACAAGATATACGTCCTCGATGGCCGTAAGGCAAGCGTGACGGTATTCAAGCAGACAGAGTTCGGTGCGATAGTCCACAACGCTATCTCGCTGTTCAACAAGGGTAAGTACGAAGAAGCACGTCAGCCGTGGGAGGAAGCGCTCCGCCGCGACAGTAACTACTGGCTGGCATACATCGGACTTGGTAACGCTTACCTGAACGAAGGCGATTACGACACCGCTATGAAGTACTTCTACTACAACTCCAAGACGGGTTACAACGACGCGTTCAAGAGCTGGAGAATGAACTTCATCAGAGATAACTTCACACTGTTTGCGGTTATCATTATTCTCCTTATAATCGCGATCTACGTCATCTCCTCCATCAAGAACAAGAGAAGGATCAAGAGACGCGCCGAACAGGAACGGCTGTTCAAGGAGAAAAACAAGGGAAGGGAGGACGTCTGATCTATGAGATTCGATCTTGATATGCCGGCATGGAAATGGCCGTTCTATGTGATGCGCCACCCCTTTGAAGGCTTTGAAGACCTCAGATGGAAGAAAGCCTACAACATGAAAGTCGCACTGGTTATCGTTGCCCTGCTGTTTATTGTCAGCGTGTGCAGCGAACTGATGACAGGCTTCCTTTTTGAGAACCGTACCGTTAAGGTGTTTAACGTTGTGCCGATAATCATCCGCACAGTCGTTATATTCTTCACCTGGGTAGTCGGAAACTGGGCACTGTGTACACTGTTCGACGGTGAAGGTACCATGAAGAACATCTGCGTTAACACCGCGTATGCTCTGGTTCCCTACATAATCGGTCAGGTGATCAACATAATCCTGTCCAACTGCCTGCTCAGAACTGAGTCCGCATTTATCACCTTTGTATCCTATGTGACCATACTATGGACGCTCGTACTGCTGATATCCGGCATGAAGACAGTTCACCAGTACTCGATACCCAAGACCCTCCTGTTCATGCTCATCACTATCCTCGCGATGGTCGTGATCCTGATACTGATCGTTCTTCTGGTATCCCTGTTCCAGCAGGTTTATGTATTCGTATACTCGATCTACACTGAGCTGCTGTACAGAAACGCTAACCTGGAACCCACAGCGCTTGTATTCATCTTTATTGGTATTATCATTGCCGTTCTCGCTATCATTATTGCAGCGTATACGGCTTATGAGAAGCACCAGATCGCTAAGGAACGCAAGAAGCTTAATTCCTGATCAGTTGCATTGAAACAGCCGCATTTCTCGCTGAGGGGCGGCGCAAATATAGAAAATGGTGGTGTAAAAATGCTACAAATCCGCAAGAAAATACTTGTCGGCACACTGTGCGCAGGCATGGTGCTTTCGGCAAGCCAGAGCGTTGCATGGTCTGAGAATTCAAGCATGACAGCGGAGGCTGGTACCTCCGAGGCGATCACTTCTGAGGCAGACGGCACTACGACTGAGGCAGATGAGAGCACTTCCACCGCAGAGGCTGAGGATGATTCCGACGCCGCTGAGGAGGAGAAGGAGCCTATCACTGAGGAGGGCGAGCTTGCTAAGTGCGAGCTGGTTGCCTCCAACTCTAACTACGAGCTGTATGTCAACATGGATACCGGTCTGTTTGCTTTCCGCACAGCTGACGGCAAGCATACCTGGTGGAGCAATCCCTACAATGCTGACGAAGATCCCAACGCAAACAACTCCAAGAAGGCTGACCTGAAGTCCACTCTGGTTATCAATGCCGTTAAGGTAACGGACACTGACTCGCCTTCCACACCTCTGCGTTCCTATTCGAACGGCGAGGTTTCCGTTTCCAAGGTGGACAACGGTTTCCGTGTGGAATACCACTTCCCGACTGAGGGTATCTGGGTTCCATACTATGTAACCCTGAATGATGATTACATTGAGGCTTCCATCGCTGTGGACGAGATCTACGAGGTAGAGATCCAGGGCGACAAGGACGGAGGCACTTCCGTTGACAGCAATGGTATCCGTTCCGTTGTTGATATCAACTTCCTGCAGGATCTCGGCGCTGCTTACTCCGATGAAGCAGGTTACATAATCACTCCGGACGGCTCCGGTGCGGTTATCAACTTCAACAACGGCAAGAGCAACACCAACACCTACTCCCAGAGAATATACGGCAGGGATCTTGCAAAGAGCCAGGATATGGCTCCCGCAAAGACTGAGCAGGCTTACCTGCCGATCATGGGTCTTGTAAGAGAAGACAACGCACTCCTCGAGGTAGTTACCTCCGGATCTGCGTATGCTACCGCGAACGCTTCCGTGTCCGGACAGAAGGCTACCAGCTACAACTCCGCCTGGTTCAATTTCCAGGTTAGAGCGACCGACACCTATTACATGGGCGGTCAGAACGCGCAGCCTCTGAACGCTTACCAGGAAAGCAAGATCCCCGAGGATCGCCTTACCGTGAGATATTATCCCATAGTTAAGGACAACGTAAGCTACGTTGACGTAGCGAAGCGCTATCAGCAGTACCTCGTTGAGGAGAAGGGACTCACCAAGAACGAGAAGGAAGAAGCTCCCCTGTACCTCGACGTTTACGGCGGTACCATCAAGCAGCAGTCCATTCTCGGATTCCCCGTAAACCTCCAGACAGCTGCAACGACCTATGAGCAGGCCAAGCAGATCGTTCAGGAGCTGAACAATAACGGCGTTTCGAACATTATTCTTTCCTATGAAGACTTTAACGGCGCCGGAATCACAAGCAGGATCTCGAATTCCGTTGACTACTCCGGTACGCTCGGCGGAAAAAACAAGTTCAAGGAACTCAAGAGCTACTGTGACGCAAACAACATAATCCTCGCTCCCAGCGTTGACCTGATGAATTACGAGCGAAGCGGCAACGGCTACACCAAGACCGGTGCTTCCTCCATCGCGATCACCAAGGCTTACGCTACTCAGGGCGCTTACGAGCTGGCATTCGGTACTCCGCATGACACCAGAAGCAGCTGGTATATTCTCTCCCCGGCATACTTCCAGAAGGTATACGGCGAGGTGATCTCCAGCTACACCAAGGAGGGCATGCAGGCTATCTCCGTTGCTGACGGCACCAACATGCTTTACAGCGACTACACCGGAAACGTTGCAAGAACGACTTCCCGTCAGCAGGCGGTAAATAACCTGATCGCAGGCTACGAGATGATCAACCAGAGCGGACTTACATTCGTTTCTGGCGCAGCAAATGATTACGCACTGCCTTATGTAGACTATCTGAAGGACGTTCCGCTTTACAGCAGCAACTTCGATGTTTACGACTATGATATCCCGTTCTACGAGCTGGTTATCCATGGTTATATTCCCTACACGACCAAGGCAAAGAACGCAAGCTCCAGTGCAGACGAGCTGTTCGTTTACTCCGTTGTCACCGGTACTCCCCTCCACTACGAGGTAATGTACGAGGATCCGAACGAGTTCACCGACAGTTCCTACGACGAGCTGTTCTACGCTTACTACAGCGGTTGGGTAGAGGACATCTGCGCTGAATACAAGTTCATGCAGAAGTATGTGCTTCCTCTCACTGATGAGACTATCGAGGACTTCCAGCGTATCGACAGATACAACTACAAGTCCACGTTCTCCGACGGAACTGTTGTTGAGGTAAATCTCGAAACACAGCAGATCGTCATCAACGGAACTGAAGTAAAGCTTTCCGATTTTGAAACGAAAGGAGCGACAACTGACTGATGAATGATGAACTTGAATTCGGCACTGCAGCCAGCAGCGATACACCCGAGCCCGCAGTCGAACTGAACAAGCAGACAGAGTCAGTGCCCGAAGCGCCGGTGCAGAGGGTGTCAGCTCACAACACCGCCGCAGCGGCTGCATTGAATGCAGCCAATGAGGAGGTCGATATCCGCCGTAAGGGCGGAGAAAAGGCGCAGATAAAGATCAAGACCACCAAGATCCCCTACGAGAAGAAGAAGGGACTTTACGGCTACGGCTTCATCGCACTGTGGTTCATCGGAACACTGTGGCTGTTCATTATCCCGGTTCTCACATCTCTGTGGTATTCACTCTGCGATACTCAGCTTCTCGCGAAGGCAGACGCACTTGAGAAAGGCATGACCTCCGCAGGTATCTACACTGAGTTCAATGGCTTCAAGAACTTCGTCAACGCGTTCACCGTTGATACCGAGTTCCTTCCGAAGCTCGGCTCCTCACTGGGAGAGATCCTCCCGAACACTCTGGTAATCATGATCTTCTCGCTGTTCATCGCCGTAATCCTGAACCAGAAGTTCAGAGGAAGAACCCTCGCCCGTGCGATATTCTTCCTGCCGGTTCTGATCGCGACAGGTCCTGTTATCAGCGTAATCAACGGTGATATGACCTCCCAGGGTATTTCCGACGCGTCACAGTTCAGCACACTGTTCAAGACTGACCTTGTAACTGAACTGATGGAGTTTATCGGTATCTATAATCTGAACCAGACGTTCACCGACGTCATCAAGAATATCACGTCAGACGTCCTGAACCTCGTATGGAACTCCGGTATCCAGATCCTGATATTCCTCTCAGCATTACAGACTATTCCTCCGTCAGCGAAGGAAGCTGCAAGCATCGAGGGCGCTACCGCGTGGGAGTTTTTCTGGAAGATCACCTTCCCGTACATCTCCCCGATGATCCTCTCCAACCTGGTTTATACCGTTATCGACGCGTTCGTTTCCACCGATAACCAGGTCATGGAGTACGTACTCAAGCAGTCCGGTAACTGGGAATACGGCTATGCCGCAGCACTTGCGTGGATCTACTTCGCAATTGTCGGCGCGTGCCTGGGTCTTATCTGCGTGATAATCAACAGGTTCGTATATTACGAGAATGATTAAGGAGGTCAGAGAAGTGACAGAAAACGAATTCGATATCAATAATGTTGCTGATCAGCCTGCTGAAAATGTAACAGAAACTGCTGAGCCCACAGCAGAGGCTATTGCTGAAACCATCGCGGACATCAACTCCGATGCTGCGGTGGCAGTAGCCCCCATCGCGTCCGCAGCCCCCAAGAAGGCCAAGAAGAAAAAGGACGAGTACCGTGTAAGCAATTTTGATATAATCAAGAACTTTCACCGGTACACTGCCAAGGAGAAGAAGCACTACAGATACCTGTTCTGGCACAGAATTGCGAGTTATGTATGGCCGTTCTTCCGTGCAGTTATCATCTTTGGACTTTCCTTCGTTATTCTTTATCCTATCCTCTACATGATCTCCACATCCATAAGACCGCAGTCTGAGATGAACGACCCGTCCATCATGTGGATCCCCAAGACGATCCGCCTGGAGAACTTCGTTGAGGTATGGAAGGCTACCAACTATCCAAGCACCCTCTGGAATACGCTGGTACTCAACGTTGTATCCTCAGTGCTCCAGGTTGGTACCTGTGCGCTGACCGGTTATGGTTTTGCGAGATTCAAGTTCAAGGGCAAGAATTTCTTCTTCGCCCTGGTACTGCTCCAGATCATCGTTCCGGTACAGATCATACTCATTCCGCAGTATTCACAGTTCAGATATTTCGATATCTTCGGACTGTTCAACGCCCTGATGGGTGACTCCCTTAACCTGGTAGGAACCAACTTCGCAATGTACATTCCGGCACTCATGTGTAACGGTATCAGAGCGGGTCTGTTCATTTACCTGTTCAGACAGTTCTTCCGCGGACTGCCGAAGGAACTGGAGGACGCTGCGTATCTTGACGGCTGCGGTCCGTTCAAGACCTTCATCAGCGTAATGATCCCGAATGCTGCAAGCTCCTTCCTGACGGTATTCATCTTCTCCATCGTTTGGTACTGGAACGACTACTATGTATCCTCCATGTACTTCAACGACCCGAACACCATCGCGCTGAAGGTAAACAACATTACCAACATCATCTCCATGTACCTGGATAACCAGGTCGGAATCGCGACGGATTATGTCGTATGGATGGAAGCAGCCTGCCTGCTCGCAATCACTCCTATCGTAATCATGTACATCTTCTTACAGAAGTACTTCACCGAAGGTATTGCGAGAGCCGGTCTTGCAAACTGATTTTTCAGAATCACTACAGCCCCGAGATTTCCCGGGGCTGTTTGTTTCGGAGGTATCTATGAAACTAGTAGAGATTTTCACGGACGGCGCTTGCAGTGGGAATCCCGGACCGGGAGGCTGGGGTGCGATACTCCGCTGCGATGGCAGGGAAAAGGAACTTTCCGGCGGCGAGGCGCATACAACAAACAACCGCATGGAGCTATCCGGAGTGATAAATGCGCTTTCCGCGCTGAAATACCCATGTAAGGTGCGGCTGACAACGGACAGCAAGTACGTCGTTGACGGGATCACCAAGGGCTGGGCGCAGGGCTGGAAGAAGCGCGGCTGGAAGAAATCCGATGGTAAACCTGCGCTGAATCCCGATCTATGGGGACAGTTACTGGATCTGCTGGCGGTCCACGATGTGGAATTCTGCTGGATCAAGGGGCACGCAGGGCACGAGGAGAACGAGCGCTGCGACCGGCTCGCAGTGGCGCAGAGGGACGTGTATTCCGGGAGATAAGTAATTATGGGGCGTGTGATTTTCACACGCCTGAGCGCGTCGAAAAATCCCCGTTGGGGCTTTTTCGCCGAACAAATCCACTGGCTTGGCTTTTTGCCAAGCCTTACGCATTTTATCGAAGATAAAATGCAAGCCGCGCGCGTAAGGAATAAGGCGAAGCCGTTTCCAATACACTTGCTGGGATAGAAGTGTTTTTTGCACCCGGCAGGGTCGACGCAGTCACCCTTAACCCGTGGCAAAAAACGGATAATAAAAACTCGCTTCGCGAGCAAATTTGACTTTTTCGACATTCTGGGGCGTGTGATTTTCACACGCCTTAGTTTTTGATATAGAAAAATAAATTTTGACAAAAACAGTGGAAATAATACCCGAATTGTGCTATAATACAGATATGTAATTATAGGTTCAGGAGGTAAATAAATGGGAGGACAGTGGCTGAATTTCTTTGATATCAGCTTTAGGGTACAATCTCTGGCGCTGGCAGTAGTGATTCTGCTCATAATAGATTTCTTGAAGAACAAGAAGCTGCCCCTGCGTTCAACGGTGGTTTTCGGGTGCTTTCTTTTCGTGGGTGCGTTTAATCTTGTCGCGGATTTCGTGTCCTATTTCACTCTGCTGAATTACCAGGTAGTCCCCGGGTGGGTAAATCGCATAGTACATATTGCGTTCATCGGCAGTCTTGAACTGTTGACCGTGTGCCTGTTTCTGTATGTATTCTACCTGCACGGAGCGCAGAAGCGCCTTGTAAAATGGCAGGTGATCCTCGCAGTGACGCCGTTTGTGCTTGCCGCGGTGACTTCGGTGTTCGCGTCGATCGAGTACATCGTGGACGAGCACGGTGCGTATTCCACTGGGCTGATGGTGTATATACTCTATGGATCCATCGTCGTGTATGTGCTCGCGACATGCGTCCTGCTTTTCCGCAAGAACAACAACGTCAGCAAGGAGAGCAACGCGGATTACGCCCGGGCGCGCATTACTGTCGCCGTGGGACTTGGTATATGGATTGTTGTGGCGCTGATACAGTTCATCACGAAGTATGTGCTGATTTCTTCCATAGGAAACAGTCTTATGCTGCTTTACATATATCTCAATTTTGAGAATCCAAAGCGATATGCAGACGACGAAACGGATACGCTCAACCGGCAGGCGTTTCACATCATGGTGCCGGAAATGCTGGCACGCAGGCGGACTTTCTGGCTTGTCAATTTCACGGTGGACGACAACGACCAGATCAGCAGGAGCATGGGATACGACGCGATGAAGGTGATACTCCGTACGGCGGCGGACAGGCTCAGGACGGTCGTGCCGAGGTCGGGATTTTTCCATTCCCGGAGCAATACGCTGTCGGTGTTCGTTTCCGACAGGGATCAGCTGGACGCGCTGCTGAAGCGCGCCGGCACTGCGGATTTCCAGGTGCCATGGAACAACGGAACGTTCAAGCCGCAGTATCACATTACCATAATGGAATGCCCGAAATACGGCGGTACTTCTGACGAGATATACGACACCATGGGCTATGTTATGGAGCATCATCGTCATCACGAAAAAGGTCATGTGCTGTGGGTGGACGAAGAAACCATAAGGAACAGGGATTATTCCAAGCAGGTGCTGGCGGTGCTGACGAAAGCGGTGCAGGAGAAGGCGTTTGACGTTGTGTATCAGCCGATATGGTCCACACAGGAGAATCGTTTTGCGTCCGCAGAGGCGCTTGTGCGATTACAGGACTGCGGCGATCTGGGATTCATTTCTCCGGAGATTTTTATTCCAATGGCTGAACAGCATGGAATGATCGGCGAAATTGGCAGCATAGTGTTTGAGAAGGTGTGCAGTTTCGCTTCGGAAAACCGGCTCTGGGAGAAGGGCGTGAATTATATCGAGGTCAACCTGTCCGGAATGCAGAGCGTTGACCCGGCGCTTCCGGCGCAGCTTATGTCGGTCATGCACAAATATGGAATACAGCCGAAATTCATCAATCTTGAGATAACCGAAACTGCATCCATTGACGGCGGTGAAATGCTGGATGTAAATATGAAGCGTCTGCGCAGCCTTGGCTGCCATTTCTCCATGGACGATTTCGGCACGGGTTATTCCAACCTAGCAAAAATGGCGAAGGTGCACTTCGAGCTTGTCAAGCTGGACAAGAGCCTGATATGGCCGGCGTTCGGCGAGAATCCCGGGGAGCCAATGGTGATTCTCAACAGCTGTATCGCCATGATACTCCAACTGGGGGCCCACATCGTTGCCGAGGGCGTGGAAACCCAGGAGCAGGCGGATTTCCTTACGGAGCAAGGCGTAAATTACCTCCAGGGTTACTATTACAGTAAACCAATATCCGGGGATACGTTCCTTGAGAAGCTGTCAGCGGCTGTTAAGTAATAATCGATTTAAATTTAAGTAAATATGCACATGATAATTGTTTGATATTTAGTCAAAAACACTATTGAAATCTTGACGATTATTTGCTATACTAGTACTTAATGAAGGCGGTAATTCCGCGCAGTAAATAAAATAACAGAGAGGTAACATCATGAGCTTAGAAATCATCGGCCAGAGCATTCCCAACATGCCGTGGCAGGACAGACCCGAGGGCTGCAAGGACGTAGTCTGGCGCTACAACGCTAACCCGATCATTCCCCGCGACCTGCTCCCCACAAGCAACTCCATTTTCAACTCCGCAGTTGTTCCCTTTGAGAGCGACAAGGGTCACTTCGCAGGCGTATTCCGTGTAGACGACAAGGAGAGAAACATGGCTATCCACGCTGGTTTCTCCGAGGACGGCATTCACTGGAACATCAACCCTGAGAAGGTTGAGTGGATCAACGACGATCCCGATACCGCTGAGGCTAATCCCTGGCAGTACGGCTATGATCCTCGCTGCGTATGGATTGAGGACCGTTTCTGGATCACCTGGTGCAACGCATACGGCTGGAAGCCTACCATCGGCGTTGGCTGGACCAAGGACTTCAAGGAATTCCACCAGATGGAGAACGCATACCTGCCCTTCAACAGAAACGGCGTTCTGTTCCCGAGAAAGATCAACGGCGAGTATGTAATGTTCTCCCGTCCTTCCGACTCCGGTCACACTCCTTTCGGCGACATGTACCTGTCCCACTCCAAGGATATGACTTACTGGGGCAAGCACAGACACGTTATGGCTCCTGACAGAGGCTGGGAGTCCAAGAAGATCGGCGCAGGTCCTATCCCGATCGAAACAAGCGAAGGCTGGCTGGTATTCTACCACGGCGTTCTCGAGAGCTGCAACGGCTTCGTTTACAGCTTCGGCGCCTGCATTCTCGACAAGGATCAGCCCTGGAAGGTTAAGTATCGCTGCCGCGAGTACCTCATCAATCCGCGCGAGATCTACGAAACTGTTGGCGATGTACAGAACGTTACATTCCCCTGCGCAGCACTCTGCGACAAGGACACCGGCAGAATCGCTATCTACTACGGCTGCGCTGATACCTGCGTAAGCATGGCATTCTGCTACGCTGAGGAAGTTGTTGAGTATATCAAGGCTCACTCCAACAAGTATTGATCGCTTAACGGCACATCATTCTAAATATCGGGCATATATGCAAGTACCGCTCCTGTTACAGGGGCGGTATTTTGCTGTGTTCTGCTTGAACAAAACAAACGCCGCTCCAAAAGGAACGGCGCAAATTGTATACTGATAGTAATATTCCGGCAAGATAATACGGAATTCGACATTTCACACCGTATTTCTTGGGTGTCGCTTGTGCTTTGCCTTGTCGGAGTACATCAGGCGGTCGGCAAGCTCGATAAGCTCGTCGATGGAATCAACTCTGTCAAGGGTAGCGGAGTAAACCCCGAGCCCCACATGGACTTTATAGGGCTTACCGGAAGTGGAATTCAAATGATCAAGGATTTCCACAAAATTACGGTGATATTCCTCGGCCTGTTTTGCGGCGTTTCCGCAGCAGACCTTTGCGGCAACGAACTCATCGCCGCCGAACCGGGAGCAGATCACGCCGCCGGATATTTCTGCAGCCCCGGTGAGTGCGCTGGCGGTAATGCAGAGTGCGTCGTCGCCGGCGGAATGACCGAAATTGTCGTTGATGTACTTCATGTCGTTGAGGTCGATGGAAATAATGAACACATCGCGTTTCTGACCGTCAAGGGCGGCGTAGCTTTCCCGGAATCCCTTATAGAACCCGTAGCGGTTATATATCTTTGTCAGCTGATCGTGTGTGAACATGAATTCAAGCCGCTGGTTCAGGCTGCTGAGGTGCTCATGGATACGCATTGTTTCAAGGCAGCGGTCAAGGCTTGTGGTGAAGGTGTACAAGCGCTCGTTGTGGTGTTCGTCGTTGACGTAGTGGGTGACGATATAGCCCTGCACCGAATCCTGGAAGTGCAGTGGGATCACCAGCAGCGTGTTGTATTCGCTGAACGAGTTCTCAAGCAGTGGGATAAGACGCGCTGCCGGAAACACAGTTTTTTCGGATTTTCTGCCATCGTTGAATGTGCAGGCGAACACATGCATTGTGTTGAATCCGCTGAATTTTTCCGGTTTGCTTTCGCTGTCAGAGAAGCAGCGGCAGAATTCGTCCGTCAGGCAGATAACGGAGTTCATGAAGCCGAACTCCCGCACAACACGGTGGACATTTGCAGGAGAGGGGTCGGCTGCGATGAGATTTTCCATGTTGTTGATGTGCTCTTCATAATTGAGGGTATAGGAGTAGTTGCGAACAAAGTCCGCCAGCATTCGGTTGGAGTTCACCAGATCGGGACTTCCGCAGTTGCAGCTTTCGCTGAACACCGGATTGTAATCAAGGTCGATGCGGTATGGTTCGGACGCCTCTCCGGACAATATTTTCCTGGTGAGATCAAGTACGGTTTCCGCCAGTCCCTCGTTGTCGCGCACGGCGGTGGTGAGCCTTGGCTTGTGGAACTTTTCTATCTGGATCCCGTCGAATCCGGTGACGAGTACATCGTCCGGGACGTTAATCCCATGTTCGTTTAGTTTCAGGCATACCGTCATCGCCATGGTATCGTTGCAGCAGATGAACACTTCGGGCAGAGGTTCGCCGCTTTCGAAGAACTTGTCCATTGCCTCCATTGTAGGACCTTCCCAGAAGTCGCCGTATAATATATTGTTTTCCCCGAGTTCAAGGCCGTGTTCCTGCATTATCCTGCGGCAGGTATCCACTCGCAAATCAGAAAAGTAGTTGCCAACGGTTCCGGCGACCAGTTTCACGCGCTTGCAGCTGTGCCATGAAAGAACGTGCTCAACCAATGCTCCGAACGCTCCGATGTAGTCAAAGGATACACAGTAAGCGCCGGTAAGAGGGATATCCACGGAAATGATCGGAACACCGTGACTAAGGCAGTTCGCAGCGAGCGCCTCGGCGTGTTCCAGGGAGTGCAGCGATACGGGGACGATAATCATCACGTCTATAATATCGTAGTTGATAAGTTTAAATACAGACAGACCGCCGGTATCATTCGGGGAATTCGCTTGGATTTCCTCAAAGCACTGGAATACCAGCATTTTGTATTCGCTGCTGTTGTAAAGCAATTTTGCGAGATTGTCTATCAGCGGCTTGGACGGTTCCTTGTTGATTGTGGCGCAGATAACGCCTATGACTTTTACACCGTTCAGCATGGCAGCACCCCCCTGTAATCGTTTTTATAAAGTGAAAGACTTTCGATAGCATTCATATTCTTTTAATGGAACCCATCAAAACCTCGATTGGGTGAAAATTGTGTTTAGCACACTGACTGCTTCGCTGGACTTCCCGCATTCGGCGCACTCTTTCATTTTTCACTTTTCGAACCGGTTTTAGGGCAACGCCGCATAAAGAGTGTGCGTGTAAAATTCAATAAATGTTTTTTGTATGGCGCTGCCTTGGATGATTCCTACAATATATATTATTTTAACATATTCTGATTAAGAAATCAAGGGATAATTGCTAAATTGCAGGTAAAACTAACAAATTGGCACAGAATGATAAAAAAATCCCGGAGATAACCATATCTCCGGGAAGCTGTCATACATATTCGTATGCGTAGCTGAACGGATTTACCGCAGTTCCGTCCACGCGGGTTTCAAAGTGGAGGTGATTTCCAGTGGACCAGCCGGTGGTGCCGACATATCCTATCACGTCGCCCTTGTTCACGGTCTGACCAACCGACACGGTGACAGCGCTGCAGTGTGCGTAAACAGTGGAAAGTCCGCCGCCGTGGTCGATGATGATGTAGTTGCCGAATCCCCCGTGCCAGCCGCCGTCGCCGTAGGCTGTGATGACTGTGCCGCTCTGGGCTGCGTAGATGTTCTTTCCGCCTATTCCGGCGTTGCCGACATCAATGCCGTAGTGGTTTCCGCCGCGCCATGCGTCATATCCGAAGTAGGTGGTTATGTACTGGAGATTGCTGTCCAGCGGCCATCTGAATCCGTCAGAACTGTATACCGGCGCGCCGCTGTTTTCCGCCTGCTTCTTGCGGATAAGCTCCTTTATTGCGGCGTTTATCGCTTCAACGTCCTCGTTGGAGGCACTGATCTCGCTGTTTATCTGGCTGATCTGGTTCTTAAGTTCCTGGTTGTCGCTGCTCAGGTTGTAGAGGTCCGTAGTACGCTCGTTGGCTATCTGCTGTACTTCTGACTTCTTGTCCTCCAGGTCCTCAAGCTCGGATTCCAGCGCGGTTTTCTTGTCCAGCAGATCCGCCTTGTCGGCGTTCAGCTGTGCGATATCCTGCTCCAGTCCGGTGATAAGATCCTCCTGGTGGTGGATATCGTCAAGCAGCCCGTTCATGAAATCCATGTTCTGCTCGCTGATGTTCTGCACCACGTCAACGTATGTGAAGAAGTTGTACCAGTCGTCGGAGCCTTCCAGGATAGGCAGGGTTTCCGCAGTGTTGTTCATATAGAGCGCCCGGATGAGCTTTGCGAATTTCTTGAGGTTCTCCTTGTTCTGCGCTTCGAGTTCCTCGATCTCCGTCTGCTTGTTCTCGATTTCTGTCTGCTTGTTTTCGATCTCCTGCTCAATGAGATAGATCTCGTTTTCCTTTTCGCCGATCTTCTGCTGCTGGGTCGTGATAAGCTGACCGTAGGTGGTTATCTCGTCGTTTATTCCCTCGATCTGCTCCTGGAGAAGTCCCATCTGGGCGTTGTTCTCGTCAACGTTGCCGCTGAGGGAGTCAATCTTCTGCTCCCGGGCTTCGTTGTCTTTCTTTATCTGTTCTGCTTTCTGTTCAAGCTGGGCGATCTCCTGGTCGTAATCCGTCGTATCCGCGAACGCTCCGCCGCCGATCACCGGGGCAGCCGCCGTGCATACTGCCGCGAACACTGCACACGCCCTGCGCGCTATTCCTTTCATGTTGATATTCCCCATAATATCCCCTCTGAATTCCAGTTAAATTTCATTGGTTCGCCGATATACGGCATTGTACGCTTTTATTATACATCACTATGGTGTAAATTGTCAAGCACCTTATCCTGTTAATTGCTCATGTTTTAGTCCAGTACCGGCGCGTCCGCGTCCGGGTGGAACATATCCTCGTACCAGCGGTCGGTCTGGGAGCCGATAACGGGCCTGTATACGCTGCCGGTGGTGGCTCCGTTCCTGGCGGAGGTGCTGGTCAGCACCAGGATACTGTCGTGGTATATCCCGAAGGTGTACGGCAGCGGAGTTCCGGTTGTGCTCACCGTGATGTAGCGCTGCCCCATGAGTCTGCCAAGTTCGCTGTCCGAAGTGGGATATGTTGCGCTGCGTATTGTCCTGTCAAGCTTGTACAGTACTGCGGCGGCAGGCCGGGCTATCATGTTGGTGCACCTGGCTTCCATCTCCTCGCCGGTTTTCTCAAGGCGGACATGCAGCATCTCTCCCCGGAGGGAGTGCAGGTCCTCGAAGTAGTATTCCGGCGCCCCCTTGATTGCCGAGCGCTTGCCGAGAATCTTCCCGGAGGATGTTATCCGCGGCGCTGAGGAGTACTTGAAAGCTCCGCTGGCGTAGGTCTTGAGAATCCCCTTAACGGTGACTTTTCCGCCGGTCTGGAGGCAGCCGTAGTTACGCAGCTTTCCGCCCTTATTCACGACGATACCGCCCGACGTTGCGATTATTCCGGCTTTGCCGATGATGAGGGAGCCGCCGTCCTGCACGACTACCTTGCTCCCGGAGTGTACTATGAGTACGCCGTTGACTGTGAAATTCTTCTTTATTCTGAGCACAGCGCCGTCAGTCACGACCATGAGCGTATTTTCGCGGATATCCGTGCTCCAGGGAATGGAGGTATCTGCGGTCACAAAATTCGCGTATTCCGGGCTGATGGCGGAGGTCGTATCCCAGTCGCGGCAGGGAAGTACATTGTCATCAGCGGCGTAAACCGGGATGCACAGCAGCGTCCCGAGAGTCAGCGCTATCAGCAGTGATATAAGTTTCTTCATAAAAATACCGCCTTTCCAGCTGGTGAAAGGCGGTGGATATTCCGCCCCTCTACCTATAAAACTGGAAATGGGGCGCAAAAGTTGCATTAATTCTGGGGATTTTCTGGATTTTTCTTTCCGGATTCGCGGCGCTCGGCTTCCTGCTTTGAAAACACGCAGCCGCAGTAATTCTGGCGGTACAGCCCGTATTCCCGGGAAAGCTCGATAGAGCGCAGGTACCCGCCCTTTTTCTTGAAATCCGACGGCAGGAGCTTCACGGGGTAAATCTCAGACAGCTCCTCGCCTATCTCGTTGAGCTTGGCGGCGTTCTTCATCGGGCTTATCGACAGGGTGGAGCAGAAGTAATCGAACCCGTGTTCCGACGCGTACTGCGCCGCCTTTTCCAGCCGCAGGCGGTAGCATACGAAGCAGCGCTCGCCGCCCTCCGGCATGTCCTCCAGGCCTTTGACGGCGCTGTAGAATTCCCCGGGGCGGTATTCCGGGACGACTACCTCTGCCGGGTACTTCATCGGGAGTTCCTCCACCAGCCGGCGGAGTTCCGCGGTGCGCTTGTCAAACTCCTCCCTCGGGGAGATGTTCGGGTTGTAGTACAGCAGAGTTATGCGGAAGTGCTTCGCGAGGTATTCCAGGCAGTAGCTGGAGCAGGGGGCGCAGCAGCTGTGCAGCAGCAGCCGGGGAGCAGTTCCCTCCGGAATGGACGCGATGAGCTGTTCAAGCATGCGCTGGTAGTTTGGTTTCTGCATGGTTCCTCCTTATTCCGTGGGGGCTGTCCCGGGCTTCTTTTTCTCGTAGTTCACGATAAATATTCCCAGGCAGACCAGAATCAGCGCGGCAAGCGACCGCAGGCTGAAAGCCTGTCCGGACTCGTCGAGCAGCAGCGCAGAAAGCAGCACTCCGCACACCGGGTTCAGGAATCCGAACACCGCCACCCGGCTCACAGGATTGTGCTTCAGAAGTATCGCCCATAAGCTGTAGGCAGCGGCGGACACGAAAGCCAGCCACAGCAGCGTGCCGATACCGGAGCCGGTGACAGTCCAGACGGGTTCTGAGGCGCCGCCCATAAGCAGCCCAAGCGCCGTCAGTATGATTCCGCCCAGGACGAATTGCAGGGAGGAATACATCACGGGATCGGCGCCCTCGCCGGTGAACCGCTTGATGAGCATTGTGGACCCGGCGTAGCTGAGCACGGTCAGGAATATGAATCCTTCGCCGTTCCAGGCGAATCCGCTCATGTCTCCGCCGAGATTTATCACGATTATTCCGGCGAAGCCGAGAATGCAGCCGATGAGCTTACGGGCGGTCATTTTCTCCATGCGGAACACCAGCGTTGACAGGATTATCACCACGAACGCGCCGCTTCCGTTGATTATCGAGGATTTCACCCCGGTGCAGTTGGCAAGTCCAAGGTAAAAGAAAAAGTACTGCAGCACAGTCTGGAACATACACAGTGCGACGATCCGCTTCCAGTCGCCGCGGTGCGGAAGCATGGGACTGCGCTTCACGGCGCTCCCGGCGAGCCACGCGAGGATACCGGCGAGAATGAACCGCACGCCTGCGAATAGTATTTTGGCGCCGGGACCGCTTTCGGTGATTCCGAACTGCGTGTAGCCTATCTTTATCATCGGGAATGCGCTTCCCCACAGTGCGCAGCTGACGAAAGCCAGCAGTACGACCGCCCATATTCTGTTCAGATATTTCGTCATTGAAATCTCCTGTTGACTGGTTGCATTTTCTGCATTTTGGGTATATAATATTCCTGTAATAACCATACAGGAGGTACATATGAAAGTATTATTAGTAAACGGAAGTCCCCACCAGCACGGCTGCACCGACATGGCTCTCCGGCAGACCGCTGAAGCCTTTGAGAAGCTCGGCGTTTCCACCGAGATATTCTGGGTAGGCAGCAAGCCAGTTTCCGGATGTATAGGCTGCGGCGCTTGTAAGAAAGGGCTTGGCAGGTGCGCCATCGACGACGTCGTGAATGAATTTGTGCTCAGGGCTGCCGAAGCCGACGGATTCGTGTTCGGCTCTCCGGTGCACTATGCGGCTATCAGCGGTGCGATGTGCTCCTTCATGGACAGGGCGTTCTATTCCGGCGGAAAGAACATGGCGTTCAAGCCGGCTGCCGGCGTTGTAAGCTGCCGCAGGGGCGGTGCTTCCGCAGCATTCGACCAGCTGAACAAGTACTTCACCATCAATAACATGCCGGTGGTAGGCTCCCAGTACTGGAACCAGGTTCACGGGAACACTCCTGAACAGGTGCTCCAGGACCTCGAGGGAATCCAGACCCTCAGCACTCTTGCGAAGAATATGACGTGGCTTCTTAACTGTATCGAAGCAGGCAGGGCGGCAGGTATCGCCTGTCCGGTTGCGGAGAAGCCGATACGCACGAACTTCATCAGATAATATAATTCGTGTTATATATTACCGGGCGACCATCGGTCGCCCGGCTTTTTTATTCATCTGCTTAGCTTGTACGAGAATTCGGTCAGACCTCTGCCGGGACTTCCTCGGTTTCATGCTCGTCCGGGTGTCCGCCCTCGGGGGAATCCCCCTTGAACAGCAGCTTGAGGATTATCGGCACAGAAATGGAGGATACGATTATCAGCAGAATAACCGCCAGGAAGTACCGCTGCTCCACCATTCCGACAGAAAGCCCCTTGTTGGCGACAATAAGCGCGACCTCGCCGCGCGTCATCATTCCGACGCCTATCTTGAGGGAATCCTTCAAGTTGTTCTTGAAGAGTTTGGCGACAAGTCCGCAGCCGATGATCTTTCCCACCAGCGCCACGATAACGAACGCGATGGAGAACCACAGCAGGTCAAGGGTGAATCCGTCAAAGGAGATGTTCAGACCGATACTTGCGAAGAATACCGGACCGAACAGCATGTAGGAGCTTATGTCCATCTTTCCGGCGATGTATTCCGCGTCGCGCAGGTTGCACAGGATTATTCCGGCAACATAAGCGCCGGTGATGTCCGCAATACCGAAGAAGGTTTCAGCGCAGTATGCCATCAGGAAGCACAGAACGAGTCCGAATATCGGAATGCGGCGCTTATGGTAGAACTTCTTGTCCAGGAACTTGAACAGGTAGTACATAAGGAATCCCACGCCGAAAGCGAACACGATGAAAAGTCCGGTCTTGAGGAATACGTCCGCGATGGGGGAACCTGTCATTGTGGAGGCGGATTCGTCCTTTCCGCCTTCGATACCGATAACCACAGTCAGCACGATGATGCCGATAACATCGTCGATTATCGCGGCGCTGACTATCGTTGTGCCGATACGGCTCTTGAGGTGTCCCAGCTCGCGCAGCGCCTGTACGGTGATGCTGACGGAGGTGGCTGTCATTATCGTGCCGATGAACAGCGCCTGGTTGAAAACATTGCCGCCCATTGCGGCGTCCGGAACGATATTGCAGTAAATGGTGTACATGAGGAATCCGCCGCCGAGAGGTACCAGTACGCCGGCAAGTGCTATACAGAATGCCACCGGCCCGGTTTTCAGCAGGTCGCGGAGGTTGGTTTCAAGTCCGGCTGAGAACATCAGGATAACTACTCCGATCTCAGCCAGGGTTTTGATGAAGTCGTCCGCTGCGACCCAGCCCAGTACCGCCTGTCCAATTATCAGCCCGGCAAGTATCTGTCCGACGACCTGCGGAGCTTTCAGCTTTTTGGCGACAAGTCCCATCAGCTTTGCTGATATCAGAATTATTGCCAGATTTTTAAAGCAATCTACCATATTATAATACTCCTTTTTGTCCTTTTTGCCCAAAGAATATTATATATTATACCAACGGCTAATTCAAGAATAATTGTAAACAATAATTGCGCCGCATCATGTTTTTTTTTTGGCGTTTTGCGGCAAATATCGCATATGGCATAACAGCGTCTGGGGGAAAGAATACATGGAGAGAGAAGCAAGGAGGCTCTGTTCGCCGGCGGTCGGAGAAGTGTTCCCGGCGAGCGTATTGAATTTTGGCGATGAGGGCAGATCAAGAAAATATGGCGAGGGATTTGCGGTTTCCGCCGGGGGACTCCTGCGGCTGTATTACCGGCTTGTCCCGGCGGTGGAAATACGCGCACCGGCGGACTGCGCTCTCATTGAAACCCTGCCGCGGAGCTTCCGGGTGAGAATGGGGGACGGGCTGGAGTTGGAAATATCCCTGCCCGGCGACGGAGAGTATTTCCTCCGGGCAGGGGATATTGCGCCTGCCGGGGCACCTGTCTGCCGGGTATCCCGGGAGGATTTCTGCCGGGGCAGGGCAGGCGTGACGGTGACATTCTGCGACAGCGCCCGGGTGACGGAGCTTCATATATTCCCGGGGCTTAAATGCGCAGGGGCGCTGGCGGCGGAATACTATCCACAGGAAAAGGGGCTGTAGAATACAGACCCTTGAGCCCGTCGAAAAATCCCCTAAAGGGGCTTTTCCGCCGAACAACCGCACTGCGCGCAC
>UQMF01000006.1 GCA_900542145.1 uncultured Oscillospiraceae bacterium
AGCTTATAAAGCCCTATACTCCTCGCCACAACGGCAAGGTTGAACGCAGCCACCGCGAAGATCATAACAAATTCTATTCCTGCCACAGTTTTTCTTCTTGTGATGACCTTAATCAGCAGCTAAAAGACCATCTCGCTCGGTCTAATAATCGTCCGATGCGTCCCCTTGGCTGGCTTTCTCCCGTTGAATTTCTTTCTAACTTTCGTGTACAAAATCTTTGACAAACCTACATAATTCATATTATTATTGAGCGCAAAGCAAAAGGACCGCGTTTACACGGTCCTTCAGTAAGTAATTTAATTCCGTCACACCCCGGAGCTGTCCCGGAGTATCTGGGCGATATGCTCCATTCGGGTCTTTGACAGCACCTCTCCGCGGTCGTATTCCCTCAGGAACTGAAGCAGCTCCTGGCTCTCGCAGCAAACGTAGTCGTTCTCGCGCAGGGAGAGCTTCAGACGGGCGTTGGGCGATGAGAAATACAGCACGGAGTCTATCCACACGTCCTCGCCGGCGGCGGCAAGGATACTCTTGACGATATCGCGCTGTCGCCTCATCTGCTTGATGGGATTGTCCATGAGGGTTTCAGTGACCTTCCCGTCGCGGTAGTGCTTCCGCTGGGTCCACTTTTCATCGCGCCAGGAACCGCTTATCGTGCCGGAATGGTTCTTCACCTCAATGATAAGCACTCCGGAGTGGCACACGATGAGCACATCAAGTTCAGACCTGCCGCGCTTGTATCTCACCGGCAGGTTATGGAACACGATATTGGTGCCGTGCAGCTTCTTCACCGTCCGGAAAAGCCGCCGCTCCCCCTTCACGCCGGAGTTCAGCACCGCATACTGCCTTGCAAAGAAAGCATACGCCACGTTGCACAGAAAGATCAGGAGTATAAACACCGCCGCAATGATAGGCGTGGTATACAGCCTCTTCCAGACAAAGAAGATCAGAAGCAGCACCGGCATGACTCCGAGCACTACCTGGGATATGAAAAGCAGCTTTACCTTTTTGGTATTGTTGTTTCTTCCGCGTATGATCTTGTTCATCGGGACCTCGTTCCAGCGTTTTCTCTATGTGGATCAGACATTGAAACGGAACAGCGTTACATCGCCGTCCTGCATAACGTAATCCTTGCCCTCCAGGCGGACAAGACCCTTTTCCTTTGCGGCAGCCATGCTTCCGCACGCCATAAGGTCGTTGAATGCGACGATCTCAGCGCGGATAAAGCCCTTTTCGAAGTCGGTGTGGATCTTTCCGGCAGCCTGAGGAGCCTTTGTCCCACGGGTGATGGTCCATGCGCGGACCTCCTGCGGACCTGCGGTCAGGTAGGAAATAAGACCCAGCAGGTGGTATCCTGTCTTGATGATTCTCGCAAGGCCGGAGCTTTCAAGGTGCATATCCGCAAGGAACAGCTCCTTGTCCTCGTCGCTCATGCCGGAAATCTCCGCCTCAATCTGGGCGCAGATGGGCAACACCTCGGCGTTCTCTTCCTTTGCGATGGCGCATACAGCCTGGTACTCGGGATTGCTGTTGATATCCCCAGTGAAATCCGCCTCGGAAAGGTTGGCGGCGTAGATGACCGGCTTGTTGGAGAGCAGCGGAGTATCCTTTAACATAGCGCGCTCGTCGTCGCTGAAATCGTAGCTGCGCGCGGATTTTCCGTTCTCAAGGTGCGCCTTGAGCGCCTCGAAGAAATCCACCTCTTTCTGGAGGGACTTGTCGCCCTTGACCGCCTTCTTTGCACGGTCGATACGGCGCTCGAGTATCTCCAGGTCGGAGAAGATGAGCTCCAGGTTTATGGTTTCGATATCCCTTGCGGCGCCAATGCTGCCGTCAACGTGGATTATGTTGTCGTCCTGGAAGCAGCGTACTACATGCACGATAGCGTCCACCTCGCGGATATTGGACAGGAACTTGTTGCCCAGACCCTCGCCCCTGGAAGCGCCCTTTACAAGACCTGCGATGTCCACGAACTCCAGCGTTGCCGGGGTGAACTTCTCGGGGTGGTACATCTCAGCGAGCTTGTCCAGCCGCTCGTCCGGTACGGAAACTATGCCCACGTTCGGCTCGATGGTGCAGAACGGGTAATTCGCAGACTCTGCGCCTGCGTTGGTGAGTGCGTTGAAAAGGGTGCTCTTGCCGACATTCGGCAGACCTACCATGCCTAATTTCATTTCGGGAATTCTCCTCTTTTTTATTGATACGCCGGTTTTCCGGCAAAAAATGCGTTCTTTTATATTGTACCACTTTTTTGATAATATTGCAAGCAATAATTTGCGGCACTTTCTATTTGCATAATTATCCGCCGTAACAGCCGGTTGAAATCCGCGCGGCAATGGTGTATAATAGGGAGTAATGAACTACTGAAACTGGAGGACAAGCATGAAAAGACCTCTCGCCGCAGCCGCGGCAATACTCACCGCCGTAACCATGACCGCATGCTCCGGCAACGCCCCCACCGCCACCGTCCGGAAAAACGGCGCGGAATCCGACGCCGCCACCTGCGGCATGAAGATAACTTTCCCGGAGGGCTGGACAGTGCTCACCGGGGACGATATTTACGAAAAGATACTTGCGGACAACGACACCGGATATTCCGACGCGGAATCCCTCAAGAGCGCCTATGAAAAGAACGGCAGCTCCTACATCTTCTATGCGGAGAACGCCGACAAATCCGCGCAGATGAACATCACCGCCCTGGAGATTACCACTGATGAGAACGGCGCCGGGCAGCTTTCCCTGGAGGAATACGCCCAGACCAACCACAACGACACCCTGCTGGGATTCCAGATAGACGGCTACACCCTTGACAACACGGGATTCACCCCCATGAACATCGGCGGCAACGACGGATTCCTCTCCCAGTGCGACGTCTACACCGACGACACGCTGCTGATGGGACAGCAGGAATTCACATTTGAATATGGCGGCTGCTTCTGCTCATTGCAGGCGTACTACCACACCGCCGACACCGGAGTACAGGTTTCGGCAATCATCGACGGCATAACCGCAGGATGAGAACGCTGAACGACATCGCCGCCGCAATATTCGACATCGACGGCACGCTGCTGGACAGCTCCGGAATATGGGAGCACCTCGGGGAAGATTTCCTGCTGCGCCGCGGAATAGCGCCGCAGTCCGGGCTTGCCGGTATTCTCGCCCCGATGACCATGGAGGAGAGCTGCCGGTTCCTGCGCGAAAACTACTCCCTCCCGGAAAGCACCGGAGATATCCGCGCCGCCCTGCTCTCCATAATATCGGAATTCTACCGGCAGGAATGCCAGCTGCGCCCCGGCGCCGCACCGCTCGTGCAGGAGTTATCGGGCAGGGGCGTAAGGCTCGTCCTCGCCACCGCCGGGGACAGGGCGCTGTCGGAATCCGCACTGGCGCGCTGTGGGATTCTGGGATACTTCTCCGGGATAGTCACCTGCGCGGAATACGGCAGCAAATCCAGCCCGGAGATATTCCGCGCCGCAGCCGGAATAGCTGGATTCCCACCGCAGAAATGCGCCGTGTTCGAGGATTCCCTCGCCGCAGTCCGGACGGCTAAGGCTGCCGGATTCCTCACGGCGGCGGTGGGGGACGTTTCCGAGCCGCAGCAGGAACTGCTGAAACAGACTGCGGACTACTACCGCAGCACCCCGGGGGATTACCTAATGACGCGCTGACTATTCTCACACCGCCGCGGAAATGATATCCCCGAGCAATTCCCCGGTGTAAACCGCTTCGTCAAGGGAGTTGGCGTCGCTTCCCACCTCGATGAGGAGGGAGCCGGTGGAGATATGCTGGTTGTAGTTCCGGTAATCGAACAGCACCGGGCGCGCAAGTCCCGGGTACAGCTTCTCCGAGGAATCCTGTATCGCACAGGCAAGGCTCAGATTCCTGCTGTATTCCGGCATATTGCCGAAACGTCCGTCGTCGCAGCCGGTGATTATCATGAACTGCGCCGCATTCCTGCCGTATATCTCCGCGACCGGCGCCGTCCGCACACCTCCGCCGGAGATGGCGTCCCGGTGGATATCCAGGATCATCTTTATGGAAGGGTATTCCTCCAGCGCCGCCCGGATCGTTGCTTCGCTTCGGTCATAGGACCCGGTGTAGCTGGGGTAGTCGTGAACAGTCCCGTCATGCAGGACTGAGATACCGTTATCCGCCAGCTTCTGCGCCAGGGCTTCGCCGACCCTTATCATGTTGTGCTCGGAATCCCGGGTGCGGCTGGGGTAGCCGCTGTCGTAATATGTGCGCTGATACGGCTCGTAGCTTTCCGTCGTGTGCGTGTGGATTATCAGCACCTGCGGCTCCGGCGTATTCCGCTCTATCGAAAGCTCCGGCGGAGTGGTCCCGGCGGCGAGGATACTGTCTGCGGAATCCGCCGTGCAGTTCCACACAAGCCCTCCGCCGGGCAGCTTTATGTAGTCGTCCCCCTGATATCCGCCGAAACGCTCCCGGACTATCACGCCGCTCTCGGTGCCCTTTGCCGTGCGGTTAACTCCGTCGCTGAAATCCAGAATATTCCGGGAAATCACCCGGGCGGAATTCTCCTCCGGCGCGCTGTCCTCAGCGGATTCCGGGGATTCCTCTGTCGGCTCATCTGTTTCCGAAAAGGCAGCGGATTCCAAGGCTTGTCCTGCATGGTCGGCGGAGGATTCCTCCGTTGACGGCGGAGCCTCCACGGTGGAAGTACCCGAAAGCCTTATTCCGGCGGAAAGATACGCCGTGCTCCGCGCCGTGCCTATCGCGGCTGTCAGCGCAGCGTCCGGGCGGAGTCCTCCGGCGGTCAGCGTCAGTAGACTTGTCGCAGCGGCTGCCGCAGCTATGATGATCTTTTTTCTGTCCATGATGTTTGTCCCTCCTGTGGTTATTCACTCCAATGTATATGCAGCGTATTGGAATAATATTCCACTTTCTTGACAAATATCCTACCTTGTGATATAGTATAAGCTGTATATATCGACAAATTGAGCAGCCATAATACCAAAGGAGCCAGATAATGAGGATATCAACCAAAGGCCGCTATTCCATACTGCTTATGCTGGATATGGCGAAACAGCCTGCCGGAGAGCCGGTGAAGATAAAGGACATATCCGCACGCAGCGGTATTTCCATGAAGTACATGGAGCAGATAGTTGCAGTGCTGAACAAGGCGGGATTCGTGCGCAGCGTAAGAGGAGCGCAGGGCGGCTACCTGCTCACCCGGAAGCCGGAGGAATACACCGTCGGCGAGATCCTGCGCCTTTCCGAGGGGAGTCTGGCGCCGGTGGCATGCCTGGACGCCGGGGAAGCCTGCGACCGCCGGGACAAGTGCGTGACGATACGCCTTTACGAGGAGATAAACAACGCCGTGAACAGCGTCGTTGACCGTATCACCCTGGCGGAAATGATGACCTGGGAGAATCCCGTGTGATCCCGGGACGGATACGGCAGGAAATTTGCGTATTCCCCCTTGACAAAGGGGATATTATATGATATACTGATAATCGACAAAAAACCTTATCAAGAGCGGCTTCTGGCGTAATGCGGGGGACTGGTCCCTATGAAGCCCGGCAACCTATCCTGCTGATGTGCTTTCTGCACGGAGGGAAAAGGTGCTACTTCCTGCGGCGGTGTAACTGCCGAAAGATGAGGAGTGATACGAATTTCGGCTCACTCCCTGGAGTGAGTTTTTTGTTTTCAGCACAAAAGGAACATATAGAGAAAGGAAAACCAATGAGCAAGTATCTTTTCACCTCCGAGAGCGTAACCGAAGGTCACCCCGACAAGATCTGCGACAACATCTCAGACGCTATCCTGGACGCTATCCTGGAGCAGGATCCCATGGGCAGAGTTGCCTGCGAAACCCTCACCACCACCGGTATGGTCACCGTAATGGGCGAGATCACCACCACCGCGCAGATAGATATTCCGTCCATCGTGCGCAGCACCGTGCGCGATATCGGCTACACAAGCTCCGAATACGGATTCGACGCTGACAGCTGCGCTGTATTCACCACCATCGACAAGCAGTCCCCGGATATAGCAATGGGCGTAAACAACGCTCTTGAGGGCCGCGAGGAGAACGCCGGCGACACCGGTGCAGGCGACCAGGGTATGATGTTCGGATATGCGTGCACCGAAACCCCCGAGCTTATGCCTATGCCTATCAGCCTTGCCCACAAACTGGCGAAGAAACTGACCGCAGTCCGCAAGGACGGCACTATTCCCTACCTGCTCCCCGACGGAAAGACCCAGGTCACCGTTGAATACGTTGACGGAAAGCCCCACCGCGTTGACACCGTGGTCGTATCCTCACAGCACAAGGCTTCCGCTACCCTGGAGCAGATCCGTGCGGACATCATCGAAAAGGTAGTCAAGCCCACCATTCCCGCTGAGCTTCTCGACGCAGACACAAAGTACTACATCAACCCCACCGGACGCTTCGTTGTCGGCGGTCCTATGGGCGACAGCGGACTCACCGGCAGAAAGATCATCGTTGACACCTACGGCGGATACTCCCGTCACGGCGGCGGAGCATTCTCCGGCAAGGATCCGACAAAGGTGGACCGTTCCGCTGCATACATGTCGCGCTACGCTGCAAAGAACGTCGTTGCAGCCGGACTTGCTGAAAAAGCGGAGATCCAGGTAGCTTATGCGATAGGCGTTGCGCACCCCGTATCCATCTTCGTTGACACATTCGGCACCGGCAAGGTGGCTGACGATGTTATCTCTGCGGCTGTCGCAAAGGTGTTCGACTTCCGTCCGGCCGCCATAATCAATAAGCTGGATCTACGCAAGCCGCAGTACATGGCGCTCGCAGCCTACGGTCATATGGGAAGGGACGATCTCGATGTAGCATGGGAGCGCACCGACATGACCGAAGCCCTCAAAGCAGCCGTAAAGGAACTCGGCTGAGCATGAACAATAATTCTTCCGCCGCCCTTGACAAATCAGCGGGACTGTGGTATACTATGATTCGTGAATAAACTGCCACCGGGTAGAAGAATGCTGAGCATTCGTGCACATCATCAGGTCCGAGAAGATGTGTACGGATGCTTTTTTTGTGAGGTACACAATGAAAAAAATTATAACCTATTTCAGCAGGGGAGAATTGCTGCTGTGGGGATTCTCCGCTGCCGCCGTTGTGACAGCCTTCCTGATGTTTGACAGGAATAACTGGCTCACGCTCGCCGCTTCGCTGATCGGAGTGACATCCCTGATATTCGCCGCAAAGGGGCACCCGGCGGCGCAGGCGATGGCGATAATCTTCGCAGTACTTTATGGGGTAATCTCCTGGCAGTGCCGATATTACGGCGAGATGATAACCTATATGTTCATGTCGCTTCCGATGGCGGCTTTTTCGCTGGTTTCCTGGCTGAGGAATCCGTCGGAAAACAAGAACGAGGTCCGCGTAAATCACCTTAAACCGGCGGAGTATGCGATTCTTGCCGGACTTACAGTGATCGTCACCGTGGCATTCTTCTTCATACTTCGCTTTTTCAACACCGCAAACCTGATTCCAAGCACGATCTCCGTTGCCACAAGTTTCATCGCCGTATATTTCGTGTTCCGCCGGAGTCCGCTGTATGCAGTGGGATACGCCGCCAACGACATGGTGCTGTTAGTTCTGTGGACTCTCGCTTCCATGGAGGATATCCGCTATGTATCGGTGCTGGTATGCTTCGCGGCGTTTCTGGTGAACGACCTGTACGGATTCTTCAACTGGCGCAGAATGGCGCAGAGACAGAGTTCCTGCCAGAGCGCATGACCGTAAATAAAAAAAGCGGCTGTAAACTGACGCGTTTACAGCCGCTAATTCTTATGCATTACGTTGAGCTCTCGGTGCCCGTGTATTCACCCGTGCCAGTCGCCAGAACCACATCTCCTGCCGAGATTCCGTTGAGTATCTCGGTGTATCCGCCGAGGCTCACTCCGACAGTCACCCTGAGCTTGTAACGCTCGCCGTTCTCGACAAGCGTTACCCAGCTCTCCGTGCCGCTGGTCTTTACCGCGGAATCCGGAACTGCAAGCACGTTCTTCCTCTCGGTGGTGACGAAAGCAGTCGCCCAGCCGGACGCCACCGCCATCTCCTCTTCCTTGACGATTTTCGCCATAACATCGTCGCCCAGGTCGAATATCACACGCTTGGCGGATTCCCCATAGGCGGTCGCCGGGGCTACGTCGGGCGCTTCAACCACGGTAGCGTCGTACATCGTGTCCTCAATGCGTATCTGTAACTTCTGCCCGAAACGGAAATCCGAGCTTTTGTCGAGGTACACCTCGGTCTTGGATTCCTCCGATATGGCGCAGCATATCTGTCCGCCGCCCACTTCGGAGCCTTCCGCCACGGCGTACGCCATGCAGATTATCCCGTCAAAAGGCGCCCGGATAGTGTACTTTTCCTTTTCCGCCATCATCATGTCGAGCTTTTTCTGCTCGATCTGATATTGCAGCTGCTCCGACCTGCCGCCGGACAGCGACGACTCATACGCAGCGTTGACGATGGTCTGCTGGTTGCTGATGTCATAGTCCAGGCCGGAAGAATCCAGCTCCGCCAGGATCTCTCCCTCGGTTACGGTGCGTCCCTTTAGGGCGTTGTAGCTTACCACCATGGCGTCCGCCGGATACGTCAGATAAACAGCATAGGGATAGCCGATGCTGACGCCTATGCTCTGGGTGTCCGACAGATCCATGTATTTTGCCGTCGCGATCTCGTATCTGACTTCATCTGCGCCGTAAATCGGCAGCTGGATCTCGCCGGAGGTGCTCCTGCCGGAGCAGCCGGTCAGCATTACTGCCATTGCAGCCAGTGCCGCAACAATTCTTTTCATTGGGTGAACCTCACTGATGTGCTGTTGTTATGCCTTTTCTGCCAGTCTGCGCATCATTTCCATGCACATTCTTCCGTTGTGGTAGGGGCACTTCCAGGGATCGACCATGGGTTTGAAATCCGCGGGCTTCCACTGATCGTCGATCTGGGAATGCCACTCGCCGCCCGGGCGCTTGTCGATGATGTGCTCCTGAATGAACTTCCACACATTGGAGGAGATCTCGAAATACTCCTCGCCGCCGTAGCCCTTCTGGTAGCCGTTCATGAAGCCGATGACGGTTTCCGCCTGTACCCACCAGATACGCCAGGTGTTTATCTTATCCTTGTCGCGCTCGTTGAGCAGGGAGCCGGAAGCCTTGTCGTATGCTATGTCAGCTATATTGCGGACGATACGCTTGTTCATCTCAGCGAACTTTGCGGTAAGCTCCGGGTCGCCGATGACCTCGGTGGCGCGGTCGATGAGCCATGTCGCCTCGATATCGTGACCGTAGGAGTGGATATCGCCGATGACGTCCATATTCTTGTCAAAGAACACCAACAGCTTGTTGCCCTGCTTGTCGAAGATCTTGTCGTATGTAAGCTCCAGCTGGAACTTCAGACGCTCCAGGACTTTCGGGCTGTGGTCTGCAAGATATAGTTCCGTGTAGGCTTCCATCAGATGTAGAGTGGTGTTCATGGTCTTGTCCGCCATGAGTCCATTCTCGGAAAGCTCGTCGTTGGCAAGCTCGCTCTTCCAGTCGCGCGCCATCGTTTCAAGGTAAGCCACATCGTCGGTAGCATACTTCTCCACAAGATCCATTACCTCATACGCGAGCTTCAGCGCGTTCTTGTCGCCGCTTGCGCGGTAGTAGCTGGAAAGCGCATAAATAAAGAACGCCTGGCAATAGCTGTGCTTGAAATCGTCCTTGACGGTGCCGTCGTAGTTCATGCTCCAGTAAACGCCGCCGTACTCCTTGTCAACGCACTTCTCGGTCAGGAATTCATAAGCGTGCCTTGCATTGTCGAGCAGTGCAGGATCCTTGAGTTCCATATACGCGTTGGAATAGAACCACAGTATTCTCGAGTGGAGGATAACTCCCTTTTCGCCCTTCTTGTCGATATTGAGCGCACTGTCCATGAATCCGGTGAATCCGCCGTTTTCATCATCGCGGAGCTTGTTCCAGAACGGGATTATATGCCCGGTAAGCTCCTGTGCAAATTCTTCTCTCTTCATCTTTTGTACCCCTTGTGTAAGTTTTGTTCTACTCGCCATATTCCCATACTATATATTAAGCGGAACGCAAACCAGTAATGCTTTCCACTTTTTAATTGACTGAAATTACTTCAAATTCCAGTCACACAGCTATCAGCCAGGTTTGCTGCCTGCCGATAGCCATGTGACGGCGCAGACAAGTGCTTATCGATTAAAATTACTCGTCCTTGCCGCAGCAGTTCTTATATTTCTTTCCGCTTCCGCAGGGACAGGGGTCGTTTCTGCCGATCTTCTCGCCCTTGTTCTTATAGGGAGTCTGCGATCCTGCGTTGGGAGCGTCCGGCTGAAATACCTGCTCGCGCTGGATCGGACGCTGGATCCTTACCGGGACTGTCAGCACCATGCGGACGGTTTCCTCGCGGATAGCCGCGATCATCTCGTCGAACATCGCAAAGCCCTCGAAACGGTACTCTACGACAGGATCCTTCTGACCGTAGCTTCTCAGATAGATACCGCGCTTGAGTTCCTCCATGGCGTCGATGTGGTCCATCCAGTGGCGGTCAACGGTCTTGAGCAGGCATACACGCTCGACTTCACGCATTGCCTCGCTGCCCATATCCGCCTCGCGGGTCTTGTAGATAAGCTCTCCTCTTTCCTTGAGGAAGTCGATGATGTCCTTCTTGGTGAGGTCGTTCAGTTCCTCGGTGGTGTAGCGCAGATCGCTGTCCATAACGTACAGGTTCAGGAAGTGAGAACGCAGTCCGTCAAGATTCCAGTTCTCCGCAACGGTGTCGGAGCAGTACATGTTGACAGCCTCTTCGATGGAGGTGTTCATCATGTCGTGTATATTCTTGCTTACGTCCTCGCCGTCAAGCACCTTGGAGCGCTGGGAGTAGATCGTGGCACGCTGCTGCGACATAACGTCGTCGAAATCCAGGACGTTCTTTCTGATTGAGAAGTTCCTGCCCTCGATCTTCTTCTGGGCGGATTCGATCGCGCTGCTGAGGAACGGCGCTTCGATAGGCATGGATTCATCAAAGTTCATGGTTTCCATGAACTTCTGCACGCGTTCGCCGCCGAACAGTCGCATGAGGTCGTCCTCCAGGGAAATGTAGAAGCGGCTCTCGCCAGGGTCGCCCTGACGGCCTGCACGTCCGCGGAGCTGGTTGTCGATACGGCGTGACTCGTGGCGCTCGGTGCCGATGATGAACAGACCGCCTGCCTCGCGGACTTCCTCCGCCTCGGGCTTGATCTGCTCGTCGAACTTCTTCATCAGCTCCTGGTACTTTGCCCTTGCCTCGAGGATCTCCTCGTTGTCAGTTTCAGCGTAGCCGGTAGCCTCCTGAATAAGCTCCTCGGAGTAGTCCAGACGGCGCATCTCATGGATAGCCAGAAACTCGGAGTTACCGCCCAGCTTGATATCGGTACCACGACCTGCCATGTTGGTCGCGATGGTTACTGCGCCCTTCTTGCCAGCCTGCGCAACTATCTCAGCCTCGCGCTCATGGTTCTTCGCGTTCAGAACCTGGTGCTTGATTCCGCGTGCCTTGAGCAGCTTGGATACCAGTTCGGATTTCTCAATGGTGACAGTACCTACCAGAACGGGCTGTCCCTTCTTGTGGCATTCCTCGACTTGGTCGCAGACTGCCTTGAACTTTCCACGCTCGTTCTTGTATATCTGATCGTGGTTATCAATACGGATAACCGGCTTGTTCGTGGGTATCTCTATAACGTCCAGGCTGTAGATCTGACGGAACTCGGATTCCTCGGTCATAGCGGTGCCGGTCATACCGGACAGCTTGTCGTACAGACGGAAGAAGTTCTGGAATGTGATGGTAGCCTGCGTCTTGCTCTCGCGGTTTACCTTAACGCCTTCCTTCGCCTCGATCGCCTGGTGGAGTCCATCGTTGTAGCGGCGGCCGAACATCAGACGCCCGGTGAACTCGTCAACGATAACGATCTCGCCGTCCTTGATAACGTAGTCAACGTCAAGCTTCATGATTCCGTTCGCGCGGATAGCCTGGTTGATGTGGTGGAGCAGAGTGGTGTTCTCGGGATCCATCAGGTTCTCCACGCCGAAATACTTCTCAGCCTTTGCCACGCCGGAGGGAAGCAGGTTGCAGGTCTTTGCCTTCTCGTCGATAAGGTAATCTCCGTTGAAGTTGCCCTCGTAGTCCTCCTTGTCGTCAAGTTCTGCCACCTTATTCATGGTAAGGGTCTTGGCGAACTTGTCAGCCTTCTCGTACAGGTCGGTGGACTTGTCGCCGCGTCCGGAAATGATCAGAGGCGTTCTCGCCTCATCAATGAGAATGGAGTCAACCTCGTCCACGATGGCGAAGTTGGGGGCGCGCTGAACCTTGTCCTTCTTATAAAGGCACATGTTATCGCGCAGGTAGTCGAAACCAAGCTCGTTGTTGGTGGCATATGTTATATCGCATGCGTAAGCGGCACGGCGTGCGTCGTTGTCCATATCGTGGGAAATAAGCCCGACGGTAAGGCCGAGGTATCTGTGTACCTTTGCCATCAGCTCACTGTCGCGCTTTGCAAGGTAATCGTTGACGGTAACGATGTGTACGCCCTTTCCGGTAAGGCCGTTCAGGTAGGACGGGAGAGCGGCAACGAAGGTTTTACCCTCACCGGTCTTCATCTCAGCGATTCTGCCCTGGTGAAGCACGATACCGCCGATGATCTGAACGGGGTAATGGCGGATTCCGATAACTCGTGTTGAAGCCTCACGGCACACTGCGAACGCGTCGGGCAGGATCTGGTCGAGAGTTTCGCCGGCGGCGAGCCTGTCCTTGAGAATGCCGGTCTGCGCCTTCAGCTCTGTTTCGCTCATGGCGGAGTACTTATCCGCCAGGTCGAGAACAGCCTGCTTGATCGGCTCAATCCGCTTTAACTCTTTGGAAGAGTAGGTGCCGAATAATGCTTTAAATAAACCCATTGTATTATAAATCCCTTTCTGTAAGACTTATTATCGAATATAAATACTCAACATATATTATACCCCATCACCGCCGATTTGTCAACCGGAATATTCACACAAACCGGAATTTTGCGGAAATTAAATCCAATTGCAGTATTTACCTCGTATCAGCCGCAGAATACCGCGAAAAATAACCATAGGAAGGAGATGATACCATGAAAATGCCATATCCGCCCGACGAATGCCCGGAGGAAGCCCAGCGGCTCCAGAACATGACGATGAACTCCGGCTGCGCCGGGGACTGCACCGGGCTTATCCCTGCGGTATCCGGCGAGGTGGAATACGACAGCTATGCGGAGCTGTACCCGTTCCTGCCGCCGGAAAAGAGCATATCCGGGGAAAAGCACCAATAAAAAATGGCGGAGTTTGTGCTCCGCCATCAGTCGTATTTACAGCAGTTCCGCCGCCGCGCGCATTTTTCTTGCCGCCGCAGTGATGTCCGGCTGTGCTATCACCGCGGATATCACCGCCGCGCCGTCAATTCCCAGCCCGTAAAGCCGGGTGATGTTCTCTGCGTTGACTCCGCCGATAACCACGAACGGTATCGTCACCGCCTGCCGTATTCCACGGATTATCTCCGGCGTTACCTTACGGGTGTTCGTCTTCGTGGTCGTGGGGAATACCGCGCCCACGCCCAGGTAGTCAGCGCCGTCCGCCTGCGCCTTTGCGGCTTCCTCCGGAGTTGCGGCGGACACGCCGATTATCTTGTCGGCACCCAGTATTTTACGGGCTTCCGCGCAGGGCAGGTCGGACTGCCCCAGGTGAACTCCGGCGGCGTCCACCGCCTGGCAGATATCCAGTCGGTCGTTGATTATCAGCGGCACGCCGTATTTGTCCGTGACCCTCTTAACGCGCTCCGCCAGCCGGAACAGCTCCAGGGAGGATGCCTCCTTCTCCCTCAGCTGGACCACGGAGCAGCCGCCCTGCACCGCCCTTTCAACGCTTTCCTCAACGGTGGTGCTGGACATCAGTCCGCTGTCGGTGCAGAGATACAGTGTGTAGTCAATCTTCATCAATATCAAGCCTTTCCATGAGAAGCTCCGGTGTAATATTCCCGGCGAAATCGAACAGCGCCGCCCGGAAGCTGCCGGCGCCGCCGGAATGCTCCGCGGCAAGCTCTCCGCAGATATCCATGAAGGATATCGCGGCGGCGGTCCCGGTGAACGCCCCGGAAACGGAGCAGAATGCCGCGCACAGGGCGGAAGTCATGCAGCCTGCGCCGGTAATATTGCGCAGCATGGGATTCCCATTGCGTATCACGGCGGTGCGCTCCCCGTCCGAGATAACATCGATTGCCCCGGTGACTGCGCAAACGCAGCCGAGATTCCTGGCAGCGGTCTGCGCCGCTTCCCGGGGGGATATCTGCGTTTCGGAGGAATCCACGCCGTTCTCCCGGGAGTCGAATCCGGCAAGAAAGGACATCTCGGAGAGATTTCCGCGGACTGCGGTCAGCTTCACGCGGCGGATCATCTCCGCGGCGGATTCCCTGCGGAATCCCGTACAGCCGACTCCCACCGGGTCGAACACCACCGGTATTCCACGGCGGTTCGCCTCCTCCCCGGACCGGAGCATAGCCTCCACCCTGGACTGCGACGGAGTACCGAGGTTCAGCGTAAGCCCTCCGGCGATGGCGGTTATTTCAGCGCTCTCCGCCGGGTCGTCCGCCATTATCGGCGAAGCGCCGGCGGCAAGGAGCATATTCGCGGTGTCCCCGGAGGTGACGTGGTTCGTGATACAGTGTATAAGCGGCGACATGCCCCGCAAATCTGCAAGGGCATGCCCGATAAGTCTGTTTAAGGTCATTTCAAGCCTTTCAGGGTCACTGCTGAACGTCACCCATAAATGCGTCGATAGCCTTCACGCGCTTGAGCGAGGTGACTATCACTGCCGCAATGACTGTGCCCACAACGCTGGAAGCGAAGAACGGGAACACGAATCCGAACAGGGTGGCAGCGGTATTGTTCATGATGAGGTAGGCTATCGGGAAGGAGAGCATACCGCCGATGACGGAGGTGCCGAACAGCTCGCCTATGTAAGCCATGGGCAGACGCAGGCTGAGGGGCTTGCCCTTGAATATCCAGTGGTACATTACGCCGGAAAGGAACGCGCCCACCATGCTCCCCGGGAACGCCAGCGGAGAGCCAAGCCCGGTGAGATTGCGGATAAGGCTGGCAACGAACGCGGTTCCCATCGACCACCACGGACCGAGGTAAACGCCGCCGATGATGTTCACAAGGTGCTGCACGGGACTGCACTTAGCCCCGAGGAACGGAAACGAGAACAGCGAGCCGACTACCGCCACTGCCGCCAGAACTGCGGCGATAGCTAATTTTCTGATGTTTGTCTTTTTCATAAGATACCTCTTTCCTGCGCGGCGCAGGGCAGAGTTATCCCGGCGCACGCACAAATGCGTTACAATACGGCTTATCCGTACTGCCGGTCGATACTCAGAAGTATCCTCTCACCGCGAAACACGCGTTCCCTCGCTGGAATATCCCCCGGACGGCGCTCCCCGCCGGGGCTTTAATAAATTCGGAATATAGAATCCGGAATTATCGTGAAACCCGAATACGAATCCTGTTCCGATTTATTTTTCTGTGCAGAACTTGACTTCCTTGCCCTCAAGTATCATGTTCGTGGTGCGGACTGCGCACATCTTGCCGCACATGGAGCAGGAATGCCTGTCAGCCGGAGGAACGCTCTCAAAATAAGCGCGTGCCTTCTCCGGGTCAGCGGCTACCTTGAACATTTCCTCCCAGTCAAGTTTGTGGCGTGCTGCCGCCATTTCGTTGTCCTTGTCGCGCGCATGCGGGATTCCCTTTGCGATATCTGCGGCATGGGCAGCGATCTTGCTGGCAATTATGCCCTCCTTGACGTCGTTGAGGTCGGGGAGTCTGAGGTGCTCCGCCGGAGTCACATAGCACAGGAAGTCCGCGCCGCTTGCAGCAGCAATAGCGCCGCCGATCGCGGAGGTGATGTGGTCGTATCCGGGGAATATATCAGTTACCAGCGGACCCAGCACATAGAACGGTGCGTTGTGGCAGATACGCTTCTCAAGCTTCATGTTGGCTTCGATCTCGTTCATCGCCATGTGTCCGGGACCCTCTACCATTACCTGTACGTCCTTTGCCCAGGCGCGCTCGGTCAGTGCGCCAAGCTCGATGAGTTCGGAGATCTGTCCGGCGTCGGTGGCGTCATCGATACAGCCGGGGCGCAGCGCGTCGCCAAGGGAGATAGTGACGTCGTACTCGCGCAGAATATCCAGCACCTCGTCGTAATGCTCGTAGAACGGGTTCTCGTTCCCGGTCATCATCATCCACGCGAACAGCAGGGAGCCGCCGCGGGATACTATGTTCATCTTTCTCGGGTCGCGGCGGAACGCCTCGATCGCACGGCGGTTGATGCCGGCATGGATTGTCATGAAGTCCACGCCCTCTTCCGCATGTGCGCGGACTACTTTCAGGAAGTCCTCTGCGGATATCTCCAGCAGATCCTTGTCAAGGTAGCCGATGGCGTCGTACATGGGCACGGTGCCTATCATCGCCGGGGAGCGTTCGACAAGCTGTTTGCGGAAAGTATTGGTCTTGCCGTAGTTCGACAGGTCCATGATGGCTTCTGCGCCGAACTTTATCGCCATATCCACCTTCTGCATTTCCATGGTGTAGTCCTTGCAGTCGCCGGAAATACCGAGGTTGACGTTGATCTTTGTTTTCAGCCCGGAGCCTACGCCCTCGGCGGAGAGCGCCGTGTGGCGCACGTTAGCCGGGATAGCCACCCAGCCCTTTGCCACCAGTTCCCGGAGCCTCTCGGGCTCCATGTATTCCTTCGCCGCAACGGTCTGCATTTCAGGGGTGATGATACCCTTCTTTGCGGCTTCCATCTGTGTTTTGTATTCTCTCATGTTATGTCCTTTCCGGGAAAAGGCGGTAGAAGTGACCCAGTGGTCCGTGTCCCTTCCCGATATTGATTCCGTGTTCTATTGCTCCGGTGGTGTAATCCTTGGCAAGGCCGACAGCCTCTGGCAGGGAGTGCCCCTGCGCCTGGAAAGCGGCTATCGCCGAGGAAAGCGTGCAGCCGGTGCCGTGCGTAGTGTTGGTATTCACACGCTCGTGCGTGTAATTGTGGAATTGCTTCCCGTCGAACAGCACGTCGGTGGCGTCCCCGGTGAGATGGCCGCCCTTTATCAGGACTGCGCCTGCGCCGTGGGCAAACAGACTCAGCGCCGCCGCCTTGATGTCAGCGTATTCCTTTATGGTGCAGCCCAGCAGCTTTTCTGCCTCGGGGATATTCGGCGTGAGCAGCGTGCACAGCGGCACGATGGTGGTGATGAACGTATTGACGGCGGAGCCCTGCATTAGTTCAGTCCCGGCGGTGGCGGCGAGAATAGGGTCGCACACAACGATCTCCGGGTCGAATTTCATCAGCGCAGCCGCAACGGCGTGCATTGAGCCAGCGTCCGGGAGCATGCCTATCTTCACGGCGTCCACCCGGATATCCGTGAACACCGCCTCAAGCTGGTCGTAAATCACGGACGGCGTTACCGGCATCGTAGAAATAACGCGCTCGGTGTTCTCCGCCACGACAGCGGAAATTGCGCTCATTCCGTAGCAGCCCAGGGCGGAAAACGTCTTGAGGTCTGCCTGGATACCAGCGCCGCCGCTGCAATCAGAACCGGCGATCGTAAGGCAGTTTTTCATAGTGAGCCTCCTGTGCAAAAAAGACTTCTCCGGTGATAGAAGAAGTCCTGAAATACTATTGTCACGGCTTCCCTACGATGGTATTGACCAACAGGTTCAAAGGGTCAGGCGAAAAGCCCTCTCAACTCCGCAGAGTACCCCCAGCATGGTATATATTATATCACTTATTTCCGGCGTTGTCAATATCCCAGACATGTGGGACACGACTTTTCTGCGCCGGACTTTTCACTTGACAATTCTATGGAATCATGTTATAATAGTAGTGTTATATGCGCCTGTGGTGAAACTGGCAGACACGATGGATTTAGGTTCCATTTCCGCGAGGAATGCAGGTTCAAGTCCTGTCAGGCGCACCAGTCGAGTGCCTCGACACGCAATACGCGTGCCAAGGCGCTTTTTCTTTTTAGGCGGACTCTCGCGTTATCAAGCGCACTTATCTTAAAATCTTTGCCAAGCAATGGCATTCCTCTGCTCCCTCCGGGCTTGATGAACGCTCATTGCCTAGACCGCTTCACAGACAGAACAGGTAAGAATCGACTGATAAGCAAGAGGACAGAACTCCGCGCACGGAGTTAATTCTCAACTGCGCATTAACCGTGCAACTGTAAAACTTTGTTTCATTTTTCTTTCACGGTTATTTCACAAAACGAATATTGGAAGTACATACAAAACCGGTATCATATAATCACAGCAGATGACCGGAAGGTCAATGCCGACAAGCAGCTGCGGTATTCACCGCGGCGTTTCAATAACCTACCTCCCCTTTTATGATGAGTTTTCATCTGGGTAAAGCTGATTGATACCGGCTGATCCCAAAAGTCTGTACGTTTTCCTTCCTTTTTTCGTGCAGACGTTATCCTTTTTCCCACAGCCCGCACAGCTGTGGGATTTTTTTGTCCGTGATCAGAGCGTGCTGCGGTTCTCCAGCGCCTTCATCAGCGTCACATCGTCTGCGAATTCCAGTGCGGAGCCTGCCGGCAGTCCGTAGGCAAGGCGGCTAACCTTTATTCCCATCGGCTTGATAAGGCGGCTGATGTAGACCGCCGTTGCCTCTCCCTCCACCGTGGGATTAGTCGCCATTATAACCTCGCGGACGTCCGTCAGCCTGCCCATGAGTTCCTTTATCTTGAGGTCCTCTGCGGTAACTCCGTCCATGGGGGAAAGCAGCCCGTGCAGCACATGGTACACTCCCTCGTATCCGCCGGAGCGCTCGAACGCCGAAACGTCCTTCGGGGATTCCACCACGCATATCACGCCCTTGTCCCGGTTATCGTCGGAGCATATCTCGCACACCTCGCGGTCAGTGAAGTTCTGGCAGCAGCGGCACAGCTGCACTCCGCTCCGCGCCTGCACCAGGGCGGAAGCGAACTCCTCCACCTCGTGCTGCGGAAGGTTCAGCATGTAATACGCCAGCCGCTGCGCGGTCTTTATCCCGATCCCGGGGAGTTTCGCGAATTGCTCCGCGGCAAGCGCCAGCGGTGCAGAAATAAATTCAGCCATCTTATTCTCCTTGGTATTCTACAGCTCAACTCTGAGCGGTTTGTCGTAAATATTCACGCCGTTGTACGGCACCTGGTTCTGCCACGCCGACACATACAGCGGCAGCCCTGCGGAGTTCGCCGGAACGCTCCGGGTGTAGCCCCAGTACATGACGATATCTCCGCTTACGGACTCGTCCCCGGATTTCGCGCTGACGATCGTCCTGCCGTTCACCTTGATGGAATCCGCGGCAGTGCCGTCAGCACCTCCGCCGATTATCACTCCGTCGTCGTACGGGGCGAGCAGCTCGTCTACCGGGAAAAGCTCCGCCAGGTCGGACAGCGCCGCCATTCCGGCGTAGTCCAGCTGCGGCGCGTTCACCATGCGGACGTGGGTTATTCCACTGCGCATGAATTCGTTGAACAGCTTCTTTTTCAGCCCGGAGCCTGTCCCGGAGATCATGACTGAAGCCTCGTCCCCGGTGCATATCACTGCGGCTCCGCTCCTGCCGTCGGATATCATGTCGATACGGTTCCGGATGTAGTTCCCGTAGGACCCCACGCAGACGAAAAGCACCACAGACAGCGCGAATCCCTGTAACGCCAGCTTTGTGCTGTCAGCCCGGAATACTCCGATCACAAGCAGCGCAGCCGCCAGGAACGCCAGCGGAACCATCGCCGGGTGATCCGCCGGGAGCCATGCCCGGGGAATACCGCCGAATACTCCCAGGAGTCCGCAGAATCCCTTCATGACCCACAAAAGCGGCAGGGCAAGCAGCGGTATTCCGGACGCCAGGAACAGCACTCCCAGAGTAAGCCCGGCGGTGAACAGCGGCGCCGCAGCCACGGAAGCCGGGACCTCCGCCAGGGATATCCCTCCGAAGCAGGAAATGCTCACGGGCGCAATGCAGATCATCGCGCACAGCGAAAGCACCGACGCTTCTTTCAGCTTGGCAAGCGCCCGAATCTTCTCGAACCGGAATTTCCTCAGCCCGTTCAGATATCTTCCCAGGACTGCCGCGCCGAATACTCCCAGCACGGACATCTGAAGCGCAGGGTCCGCCGCAGCATAGGGTGCAAGTATCGTCAGTGCAAGAAATGCCGCGCACAGGGAGTTCATCGTTTCCGCCCGGCGGCAGAACAGCAGCGAGCATTTGGCTATCAGCATCATCAGACCGGCGCGCATAACGGAGGGCGAAAATCCGAACAGCACCGCCAGCAGCGGGACCGCCGCGATCGCGATATATGCCTGGGAACGCTTTCCCCTGCCGAAAAGCTCCATAAGGATCATCAGCACCAGGGTGATGTGCGCGCCGGACACCGCGGTCATATAGTTCAGCCCGCTCCAGGTAATATCGCGCTTCAGCTTCATCGAGAATCCGGAGGTATCCCCCAGCAGAAGCCCCCTGCAGAGCGCCGCTTCATCTCCGCCGAGCACGTCAAGGCGCTCCCCGGCGGCGCTGCGGATATTCCCGGCAAGTCCCAGCAGGCTGAATGAATGCCTCTGGGAGTGTATCTCCTGTACTCCGCCCTCCAGGACAACTCCGTCGGAGAAGGTGAACAGGTCGTCGTCCGCCCGGGCAAGGGTGAGGGTTACGTCCAGCACGTCGCCGGGCTGCGCGGAGTAATTCCCCGTGAGGTCAATCAGCGCCGGGAATCCGTTCAGCACGCACAACGCCCGTCCTGCGGAGAAATATTTGGAATAAGAGCTCACCGAAGTCACCCGACAGGAGGTGCGTATCTCGCTGCCGCTCATTCCGCTCAGCGGCTGGCAGTAGAACCACATGTAAGCGGACATGCTGAATACGCCGAGGAGGAGTCCCACGGACAGCAGTTTCTCACGGTGCATGGCAAAGCAAGCGGCAGTCAGCACCGCCGCCCCGGAGAGCAGTATTATTCTCAGAAAATCGTCGCCGCACGCCGCTGCAATACACCCGACCGCGTAGGTCAGACCAAGGCGTACCGCAGGCAGCCGAAGCACCGCAGTAATTTGTCTGTCCATATTCAGCGTGAAACAAAGGGCGGCAAGGACGCGATACGCACCTTTCCGCCCGGGATAATTTCAGGATCTTATCAGATGAAGCCAGGGAAGGAAACGCCGCCGGTCACCTTCTCCATCTCAGCTGCGCCGTAATCGTCAACTTCCTTGAGTATCTCATTTACGCCGCTGATGATGAGGTCCTGGAGCATTTCGATGTCCTCGGGGTCAACGACCTCGGGCTTGAGGGTAACGGACTTGAGCTGCTTGTCGCCGGTCATTACCAGCTCAAGAGCACCGCCGCCTACCTGCTTTGTGAACTCCTTGACTGCAAGCTCTTCCTGGATCTTTGCGATGTCGTCCTGCATCTTCTGTGCTTTTCTCACCATCTGGTTCATGTTAGGTGTGGAATTCTGATATCCCTGGGGTAATCTTGCTTTCATTTCGGTATTATCCTTTCACTTGATTTGTACATCTATATTGAGCCGCCGTGCTTTTTCCAGCAGCCCCTTCACAGCTGAGTTTTCTTCCTCGGCTGCTGTATCCGTATCATCGCCGACGACCTTCGCCCTCAGTTTCCTGCCGGAAGCCTGGGACAGCACCTTTTCCAGTTCCTGCGTGCCGTTGGCGGTCATGCCCTGGAGCATAAGATTCCCGGTGTGTATCTCAAGCACGCCGTCCGCGTTCACACTGGCGGTGGAATCCTCCAGCATCGCCGCGTAAAGAGCGTCGCTCACCTTTGCGAGAATTCCGTCCCACTCTTCCCGGGACATTACGGAAAGCTTCTCATAGCCTGCGGAAGTTGTCTGCGCAGGCTCCGCCGCGGTATTCTCCGGCTTCTCTTCTGCAGCCGGCTTTCCCTCCGCCGTATTCGCAGGCTCAGGCTTAACCTCGGGAGCAGGCGCAGCTTCCGGCGTATTCACGGACGCCAGTGTAACTACGGCAGCCGCAGGCGCGGTGTCAAACTCTCTCGGCGGAATGTATTCCTCGGGAGGTTCCTCTGGCGGCGGAGCGAAATCCACCTCCGGTGCCGCAGGGACGCTGTTCATCACCGGCATGGGTATATCCTCCCTCGCCGATGGCGCAGGTACCGGAGCAGGCTTCACGGGAGCCGGAGCTGCGGCGGCTTGCGACTTGCTTTCCTGCTTCGGAACATTCTGACTGATTATATCCTGAAGCTTGTCCTGATTCCCGGAGATATCCGGAGCGGGCTTTTCAGCAGCTTCCGCCGGGACCTCCGCAGATTTTGCCGCCGGGACAGGCTGTTCCTGCACAACAGGCTCGAAAATCTTCTGGAGCTTCTTCACCGCTGCCGCCTGGCTCGGAGAAAGCTTCTCATCGGAGCGCGGCGCAAATTCACTGCCCATTGGCTTGAATTCCGGTCTGGGAGCCGGCTGGGGCGCCGTGGCTATCACAGCGCTGCTCTGCGCTGCGGACTGTGCCGCAGTCTGGGCGCCGGTGCACAGCTTGACAAAGCACATCTCCGCCACGGTGCGGCGCTGGCGCGTTTTCGCCATATTATCGGAGCATTCCTGGATAAGCGTAAGGCAGCGCAGTATATCCCCGAGGGAAAACATTCCTGCCAGCCGCTCTATCTCGGCATAATCCGACGGCATGACCGAGAGCAGCCCGTATTCCCCGGGAGCGCTCCTGCACAGCATGAGATCACGGAACACCGAGCCAAGCTCATCCATGACCCGGGCGATGTCCTTTCCGCCCTTGTACAGTTCCTCCAGCAGCCGGATACAGCCGGGAATATCCCTCGCCGCAACGAACTCTGAAAGCTGATACATTCTCTGGTTGTCCGCCACGCCTGCGCAGTCCCTCACCGTATCCTCGGTGACGTCGCGGCTGACGGAAATACACCTGTCTAGCAGCGAAAGCGCGTCACGCATTCCGCCGTCGGAAATACGGGAAATCATGTCCGCCGCGCCCTGCGTTAGGCTCACGCCCTCGTTGGCGGCGACGCTGAGCAGTCTTGCGGAGCTGTCCGCAATATCTATCCTGCGGAACTCGAACCGCTGGCACCTGGAAACGATGGTCGCCGGGACCTTGTGCAGCTCGGTTGTGGCAAGAATGAATATAACATGGGCAGGCGGCTCCTCAATTGTCTTGAGAAGCGCATTGAATGCCGCAGTTGAAAGCATATGCACCTCGTCCACGATGTAGACGCGGTATTTGCAGCTGACCGGAGTATACGCCAGCTGATCCTGGAGCAGATGAACGTCCTCCACCTTGTTGTTGCTGGCGGCGTCCATCTCTACGATATCCGTGGCGGAGCCGTCGGCTATCTCGCGGCAGCTCTCGCACTCAAGGCAGGGATTGCCGTTCACCGGGTGCTTGCAGTTGAGCGCCATCGCGAGAATTTTCGCGCAGGTAGTCTTACCTGTTCCGCGGCTGCCGGTGAAGAGATACGCGTGGGTGTTCTGCCCGGTCGCGATCTGATTTTTCAGGGTGGTGACTATCTGCGGCTGGGAGATCACGTCGTCGAAAGTCCTCGGACGGTATTTACGGTACAGCGCAAGATACATAAACACACCCCTTTTCAGATAAAAATATAAATGCCCTCGATTATGGGAACAGGCTTGCTGCGGCACACAGAGATGTCCGCTTAATGCTGCTCGGTTCCCCGCCTGACATGGTTCACAGCACTCTGTTGCACAGGGCCTGCCCCCATAAGCGAGAGCATTTACATTCTCTATTATACTCTATTCCTCCGAAAAAATCAAGTAGTTTACGAAAAATATTCTTCTGCACTTTTATCCGCCGTTGCGCTTGACTAACAAAATATCGGTGTGATATACTATAGAGAATAAGTTTCCTGAGGAATACAATACAATACTATTATAGATATACAGAGGGAGTGACCGTGATGGGAGAAAAAAAGCGTGCGCGCTGCGGCAGGCTTGCCGGGTGGGTCGGGATAATCTGCAACATACTGCTGAGCGCCGGGAAATTCATTGCCGGAAATCTTTCCGGCAGCGTTTCCATCACGGCGGACGCGCTGAACAACTTTTCCGACGCCTCCTCAAGCCTGATAAGCCTTATAGGATTCCAGCTGTCGGAAAAGCGCCCGGACGCGGAGCACCCATACGGTCACGCGCGGTATGAATACATCTCCGGATTCGTCGTAGCGATACTTATCATCGTCATCGGGATAGAACTGCTCCGCAGCGGAATCGAGAGGATAATCACCCCACAGCCGGTGGATTTCTCCATCGTAGCCATCGTGGTAATGCTGGTATCCATCGCAGTCAAGTTCGGAATGATGATATTTGACCGCAGCATGGGCAGGCGGATCGACTCCAAGACGCTCATCGCAGCGGCGGCGGACAGCCGCAACGACTGCATAGTCACCGCCGCGGTACTTGCCGCCGGGATACTCTCGCACCGCACCGGCGTTCAGCTGGACGGCGTGATGGCGGTCCTCGTCGCGGGATTTATCCTGTTCAGCGGCGCCGGACTTGTGCGCGACACCATGGACCCTCTGCTTGGCAACGCCCCCTCCCCGGAAATGGTAGGAAAGATACGGGAGAAGATACTCTCCTACCCCGGAGTTCTCGGCACCCACGACCTCATCGTGCACGACTACGGCCACGGCAGAAAATTCGCCACCGTCCACGTTGAGATGGCGGCGGAGAACGACGTTATAAAGAGCCATGAAATCATTGACGACATCGAACGGGATTTCCTGCGCGAGGGAATAAACATGCTGGTGCACTTCGACCCGGTTGTAACGGACGGCTCCGCCACCGGAGAGGTCCGCCGGGAACTTGACCGGATAGTCCGCCTGATAGACAGCCGCCTGTCGATCCACGACCTGCGGCTGATGAACTGCGGCGAACGCACTATTGCATACTTCGATGTAGTCGCACCAAAGGAGCTTGGCATGAACGAATCCGAACTGAGGGAAGAAATATCCCGGTTCGCGGCGCAGAAATACCCGGACATGCGCTGCGAGATAACCCTTGACAACAGCTTTGCGGCTATCCCTCCGGAAGAGTAAGGGATTGACGTAACCGCCCCGATGTGATACAATATATCCATAAAAATTGCCAGGAGGGACGGTATGGATTACTTTTTTCATGCAGATACGTCAAAATACCGGCGGCGGCTGAAAGCCATCGTCATAACCACCGCCGTCCCACTGTTCGGAATCTGCGTGTTCTGCGCCGTGAATATCCTGCTGAACTACAGCGCCGGAGCTTCCCGGGGGATCATCCTGCTGATGGCGGCGGTTATCGCCGGGTGCGTTTTCGTCGGCGCCGCTGCGATATTCACCGCAGCTTACTTCTGCTACAAACTGGACCGGCGGCATTCCCGGTTCACCTATCTCGACATTCTTCCGGACTGCTTCGTGTTCAGCCTTTACGCCGGGGAATTCCGGGATTACTCCGAAAAGGTGATACTGCGGAGGCTGTACGTCGTACCCTTCTCCGGAGTGGAGGAAATATCCCGGGACGGCAGGAATTCTCCCTTTGCGCTTAACGTCCGCGGAGAAATACGCTGCTACCTCTGCGAAACCGACCGCCTGGGATACCATGTTGACGAGGACGACCACATGCGCTTTGACAGCCCGGAACTTGACGAGCGCGGATTTGAAAAGCTGGACAGGCTGTGTATCGACGGCTGGTTCGGGCGGACGAAACACCTTGAAAAAGCGCTGAACTTCTACCTGGAGCAATACCGGAACATTCCGGAGAAGAAGCCTTTCAACATCGCCGAACACATAACCAGGAAGCAGAAGAAGCGCCCCACGACCTCAAATCCCCTGCTGGAAGCGCCAAGCTACGACAGAAACTGGAAGTAGTTCCGCCAATGTGGGGTATTGCCCTAAAAATATGACAGCATTATTGCGAATTTAGTAGAAATACCACTTGAAAAAAATGCGGCAGGGTGGTATAATAAACTGTAGATATGTTTTCAGAAAAGGAACGGAGAATTATCCGGATCAGAATTGAAGGGAAGGTCACAAAATGGCTGCAAAGTATATTTTCGTCACCGGCGGCGTCGTTTCCGGTCTTGGCAAGGGAATCACCGCTGCGTCACTCGGACGTCTGCTTAAAATGAGAGGGTACAAGGTAACTATCCAGAAGTTCGACCCTTATATAAACGTTGACCCGGGCACAATGAGCCCCTACCAGCACGGCGAGGTATTCGTCACCGACGACGGTGCCGAAACCGACCTCGACCTCGGACACTACGAGCGCTTCATCGACGAGAATCTGTCCGTGAACAGCAACGTCACAACCGGTAAGATCTACTGGACCGTCCTCAACAAGGAGCGCCGCGGCGACTATCTCGGCGGCACCGTTCAGGTTATTCCCCACGTCACCAACGAGATCAAGGACCGTATCTACCGCGTTGCGAACAGCGGCGCCGAGGCTGCTGACGTAGTTATCACCGAGATCGGCGGCACTGTCGGCGATATCGAGTCCACCCCGTTCCTTGAGGCTATCCGTCAGGTAAGCAACGACGTGGGCCGCGAGAATGTAATGTATATCCATGTTACACTGCTCCCGTTCATCTCCGGCAGCAACGAGCTGAAAACAAAGCCCACGCAGCACAGCGTAAAGGAGCTTCTCTCCATCGGCATCCAGCCGAACGTACTGGTGCTCCGCAGCGACTGCGAGATCCCACAGGACATGATGGAGAAGGTGGCAAGCTTCTGCAACGTCCGCAAGGAGGACGTTATCCCGAATCTTACCGCTTCCTCACTGTACGCGGTTCCGCTTATGCTGGAGGAAGCCGGTCTGGCGCACTCCGCATGCCACCACCTCGGACTTGAGGACAGGGAGCCTGACCTCACCGAGTGGAAGAACATGGTTCACATGCAGGAGAATGCGAAGAAGCCGCTGACCATCGGTCTTGTCGGCAAGTATGTCGCACTCCCTGACGCATATATCTCCGTTATGGAATCCATCAGACATGCCGGCGCTGCAAACGGCGCTGACGTGCATATCGAGCTTATCAACTCCGAGGAAGTCACCCCGGAAACCTCCGAGGCGATCCTCGGCAAGGTTGACGGTATCGTTGTTCCCGGCGGCTTTGGCGACAGAGGTATCGAGGGCAAGATCGAAGCTGTCCGCTACGCAAGAGAGAACAAGAAGCCGTATCTGGGTCTGTGCCTGGGCATGCAGATGGCTGTTATTGAGTTCGCGCGCCATGTAGCGGGTCTTGAGGGTGCGAATTCAGCTGAATTCGGCGAGCACAAGTACGACGTTATCGACATCATGCCCGACCAGAAGGGCGTTGACATGGGCGGCACAATGCGTCTTGGACTGTATCCCTGCAAGCTTGATGAAACATCCATCTCCCGTGAGCTTTACGGCGAGGGACTCATCTACGAGCGCCACCGCCACCGTTACGAGTTCAACAACACCTACCGCGAACAGATGGCATCAAAGGGGCTGAAGTTCGCAGGGCTCTCCCCGGACGGAAAGCTCGTTGAGATCGTTGAGCTTCCGAAGGACGTACACCCGTGGTTCGTGGCTGTACAGTTCCACCCCGAGTTCAAGAGCAGACCCAACAGACCCCACCCGCTGTTCAACGGATTCATCAAGGCTTCCCTCGACCTCAAGAAATAATCGGCGATAAAGTCGGAAACTCCACCGTTGGAATCGCATTATATTCATTGATAATTCAATGCCGCCTGCGTCATAACAGGCGGCATTTGTACTTATTATGTAAAATCCACGTTAAGTGGTGAAAGGAACCTGAAATGGGCGGTAAATTTTACGACAACCGTGAGCTTTCATGGCTCAAATTCAACGCAAGAGTTCTGGAGGAAGCATTCGACGAGGATACTCCTCTGTTTGAAAGGCTCCGCTTCGTGCAGATATTCTGTTCCAACCTTGACGAATTCTTCATGATAAGAGTAGGCAGCCTGCACGACAAAATGCTTTTCGACAGCAAGGACACCGAAAACAAGACCAATATGACCGCCCGGGAACAGCTCGTTGAAATCGCAAAGCAGGTCAAGAAGCTGCTTCCACTCAAGGACAAGGCATATTCCGAAATCATGGCAGGGCTGAAGGAATACGGAATCGAGCACATCGATCCCACCGCCCTTTCACCGGAAGAGGACGCATTCTACCGCGCATTCTTCGCCCGGGAAATACAGCCGCTGCTGTTCACCGGAATGGTGGATAAAAAGCACCCCGTGCCTTTCCTCAAGAACGGCGAGATCTACGTCGGCGTAACTATCCGAAAGAAGGACGACGCGGGAAAGACCACCTTTGGGATCCTGCCCGCTTCCGAAAACTTCCCAAGGCTGGTATGGCTGCCGGGCACCGGGAAATTTCTTCTGACCGAGGAACTTATCAGCCGTTATGCAGAGATGGTGTTCAAGAATTTCGAGATTGTGTCCCGGTGTATTTTCAGGGTAACAAGGAATGCGGACATCGCAATGGACGAGGGACTGTACGACCACGATGTGGATTTCCGCGACATCATGAGCGAGCTTGTCAAGAAGCGCAAGAAGCTCCAGCCTGTCCGCCTGGAGTTCCAGGGCGAACCGGACGAATCCATCATAGCGCTTATCGCCAAGACCCTCAAGGTCAAGGACAATTTCGTGTTCACCCAGACCGCGCCGCTGACCATGAGTTTTCTCTCCTCCGTGGAGCGCCGTCTGGAAAAGCAGGGCGAGCTGTTCTTCACACCACTCACTCCGCAGAAATCCCCGGATATCGACCCGAAACGCTCTATGATCGAGCAGATAAAGCAGCATGACGTAATGCTGAACTACCCCTACGAGAACATCAGCCAGTTCATTCGCCTGCTGGACGAAGCGGCGGATAATCCCGACGTTGTGTCGATAAAAATCACGCTGTACCGCGTGGCAAGGGACAGCAAAATCATCAGCGCCCTCACACGCGCCGCCGAGAATGGCAAGGACGTACTTGCGCTGGTGGAACTCCGCGCCCGGTTCGACGAGGAGAACAACATCGGCTGGTCCAAGCGCCTTGAGGAAGCCGGAGTTACGGTAATCTACGGTCTGGAGGAACTCAAGGTACACTCCAAACTGCTGCTGATAACTCTCCGGGACGGAAGCGACGTAAGCTACATCACCCAGGTGGGCACCGGAAACTACAACGAGCGCACCTCCAAACTGTACACCGACATCACGCTCATGACCGCGGACAGGGATTTCGGCTCCGACGCCTCGGTGGTGTTCAACGCCCTGGCTGTCGGAAACACGGTCGAGAGCACGAACAAGCTCCTTGTCGCACCCAAGGGACTGAAGAGCCGTATCGTGGAGCTTATCGACAACGAGATAACCTACAAAAACGACGGCTACATCGGCATAAAGATGAACTCACTCACCGACAAGGATATCATCGAAAAGCTCGCCGAAGCAAGCCGCGCCGGCGTGAAGATAGAGCTGGTCGTCCGGGGAATATGCTGCCTTATCGCCGGAGTTGAAGGCGACACAGAGAATATCCGCGTGATATCCATTGTAGGGAGATTCCTGGAACACAGCCGTATCTACATTTTCGGCAAGGATTCGCGCCGCCGGGTATACATCTCCAGCGCGGATTTCATGACCCGAAACACCGAGCGCCGCGTCGAGGTCGCAGCGCCGCTGCTGGACCGCAGGCTTGCGGACCGCGCCGTGGACATATTCAACACCTGCCTGCGTGATAATGTAAAGGCGCGCGAGCAGGACAGCGAGGGTAACTACCACCGTGTTGAGCGCAAACCCGGAGAGGCTCCGCTGAATTCTCAGATATTCTTCTATGAGCAGGCGTACAGTGCGGCTGAGGAAGCCGCAAAGAACGAGGAGGAATCCCTCCGCAGACGCCGCGCAGAGGAATCCGCCGCACGCAGGGAGGCAGAGCTTGCACTCGCTCCGAATTACGTCCACCCTATCGCTCCGGCGAAATCCGCGGAAGAGCCGCGAATCACCCACCGCGTGAAGATACGCAGGGTAAAGAGATGAGCACAAAAAACGGGACTGCTTTTGCAGTCCCATTTTTTATGCAGGCAAAACAAAACGCCGCTGGATACAGCGGCGTTTACGATTATTACTTGATCTCAGCAGGCTTGTCGCCCTTGCCCTTCTTTTTCTTGGGGGCTGCGGTTTCAGCCGGAGCTTCGTGAACGGTGTTGTTCTTTGCGATAGCGGACTTCAGCACACGGATCTTGGTGCGGTCGCTGCCGGTTTCGATCAGAACGGTGTCCTCCTTGACGGAAAGGACTCTGCCGATGATTCCGCCGTTGGTGATAACCTCGTCAGCCACCTGGATATTGTTCAGCATGTTCTGCATTTCCTTGGTGCGCTTCTTCTCCGGACGGATTATGAAGAAGTAGAAGAATACCACGATCAGCGCAAGCGGAATCAGCATGGTCAGCATGCTTGCCGCGCCACCAGCACCGGTGGTCGTCGTGGTAGTATTTGCAGAAGATATCATTGCAAGTGTTGTCATTAGTTGTCCTCCATTATTTACCTGCCCTTGCCGGGCATTATTTACTGTACCTTTCTATTATAGCCTAAACAACGCCATAAATCAAGTAGATGTGCGAAATTTTCACCGATTATTCAGAATATATTGCCATGCCGGCGTCGGTAAATGCCCTGCGCACCTCTGCCAGCGCATTCCCGGAGAATCCGGAGGAGGGCAGGCACACTGCGATACTCTGCCCTGAATACATCGCCGACAGCCTGCCGATGAACGCCCTAGCCTCGGTATAGCCCGGCTTCTCTCCGGGGGTGTAATCCACCAGCAGGGTGACGGATTTCAGCTTCGTCTTGTCTGCGGTTATTTCCGCAGTGGTGAGCGCCTTGCTGTCCGCCAGGAGTTCCTCGTCAGTGACTTCCACCAGCACCTCCGCATTGGAGCCAGCCGCCGTGGTGCAGGAGGTCACTACCTTCCACAGAGCCTCCAGGCGTGCGCTGTTGTCGGAAATCGGGAGATTGCTCAGGAAGTTGGAGTAATCCTGATTGTTGAATGCCGGGAATCTGGTGTTCGCAAGAGCCACGCTGGAGAATCCTGCCTGGGATATCTCGGCAGTTACAGCCGCGAGGAACTTCGAAGTGCCCTCGTTAAACGGATCAAGCCAGGATTTTCCGCCCCGGTCAACATAGAAGTCATGCCAGATACCTCCGTCCGCTATCATGTAGCAGATGTTCTCTCCGCCGTAGGTCTGGGTGGTGCGGTCAAGCAGCGTGTTGATACGCGCCCGGGGAGTGAATCCTGCGGAGGTGATTATTGAAGCTATCTGCTTTGCTGTGAGGGTTCCTGTCACCTGGTCCCCGGGAATGTCCTTGATAGAGGTCTTGTACAGGAAATTACCGCTCTCGTCCTTTAATGTGACGGTCACGTCGGTATATCCGCCGCTCTTGGCTGCGGCAAGCGCGCTGTTGAGAGCGTCGGAGCTGAGTACCGCTCCCTCCGGAAGTATGAACGCATTAACGGTAGTATCTTCCGGCTTGGTTTCTTCGGTCGCCTCGGAGGAATCCGTGCTGACCTGCGACGTTTCTGCGGAAGCGCCGGAGGTTTCAGCGGAAACCGGCGGAGTCCATGCGGAGCTTGGCTCTGAGGTGTTCCCCTTTCCGTTGAGGTACTCCATCAGCGGCCTGCCGATACCATATCCCACGACCAGAAGCGCAGCGACGATCACCACCATCAGTATCACAGTCAGTACCTTCCTGCTGGTGCTCTTCTTGCGCTGATAAAGGCTGTATTTGCGGTGTTTTATCTTTATTTTCTTTTTCTTCATGAGCCTCTCCCTTGTAATCAGAAATCCGCTGTGTATCCCGCCAGCGCATAGAATGCCAGGGAAACCACGCCGATATAGATGAGCATTATGGGGTATCCGCGGAACACCTTGGGAATCTTTTCGCTGTCCAGTTTATCCCGGGCGACGTTCATCAGGAAGCACGCCAGGAAGAAACCTATGCCGGTGCCGAATCCGTAGCCGATATAGGACGGCAGGTCGCTGCCGTAGTTGGAATTCAGGAACAGCGCTCCGATAACGGTACAGTTGAATATAGCCAGGTGGACATACTTACGCATGCGCCGGAACATCTTCGGGAAAACTCTCCAGAAGAACAGCAGCGCCAGCACATACAGTACGCCGATTATTGCGGAATAGATCAGCGGCATGAAAAGCCAGCCGAACTGTGTGGGCAGAAGAACGCTGTCCAGGAAGTAGGTGATCATGCTGGCGATAGTGGTCATTGCGGTAATTCCCAGGGTGAATCCGATGACAGTCCCGTTCTTGCGGGAGGCGTATATCGCCACATTGCTTCCGAAAGCGCGGTCGAATATCGCATTCTGCACGAACACCGAAACCATGGCTACGGAAACGATCCTTGCGAGTACTTCCATCACTCCGCCCCCTTCCGTATTATGTCAGCTCTCTCGCTGCGACGGCGGCGGTGATTGGTGATCGCACGGCATACCGCCGCGAAAATACCTACCAGGAAGAAACCGAAGAAAGTCGTTTTCGCCGCCGGCATGGGCGCGTCGCACACGCGCATTCCGAACAGCTGACCGAACGCCAGGAATTCCCGGACTATCCCGACGGCAAATGCAGCCAGTGAATAGCCCACCACATACATTAACGCGTCCAGCGCCATCTCGTTGTAGGGCATGAGGTAGAACCTGCTTTCGGTCTTGGCAAGCAGCAGTGAATTCACCACAAGTATCTCGACATAGATGGACACCTGCGGCGCGGTTTCAGGGAACCACGCGTTCAGCAGCATTGCCGTGGGGATATACATGACCGCCGCAACGCCGACATAGGCGAGAATGCGAACGGTATAGACTATCTTCCGGGGAATGAACCTGCATATCAGTATGGAAGTATAGGATATCAGGAAGAAGCTCAGCGTAAGGATAAGAGCGCGCTCGAACGTTGTCGCCGCCACGATTATCGGGGCGGTCACAAGTCCGCTCATCAGCACGATATTCTGCCGGAACAGCCCGTCAGTGCTGAGCTTCGGGAGCTTTCGTTCACTCATCGCTGCCCTCCTTGCTGTCAGAGCCGTCCTCGTCCGGCTCGTCGGTTATCGGCGCGGCAATGGGTCTGCGGCGCTTTATCTTGCTGTCAATAGGCGGAGTGTTATAGCGGTACTTCTTGGGAAGCTCGATCTCCTGCGTGTCAGTGAGCTTGATACCGCCCTGCTGCGCTCTGCTCTTGTTCTTTTCGAAGGAGCTGATGTAGTTCCGCTTCCACCAGAGTATATTCTCAACTATGGTGTCGAAGCAGCAGGAAAGCGCGTTGGTGATGAGCAGCGCAAACACGAAGCACATCTCGACCTTGCCGAAGCTGCGAAACATCATAACAGTATACCCCAGCACGACGCCGTATATTACTCTTGCCGCCCGGCGTTTCGGGAGGATATACGGCTCCGCCGCCAGGAATATGATACCGAACAGCAGCGAGCCGGTGGAAAGCTCATAGAAAATGGACATCAGCGGATCCACGTCAATACGCGGATATACCGCGGAGATAGCGCAGACCGTCGCCAGCGCGGAGATCATCGCGGTGAAGCTGGTGGAATGCTTTATCAGCATGCAGATACCGATCACGAGAATGACCAGGATATTCACCGTGCCGATGGCTCCCGGGACGTTTCCGAGGAGAATATCCGTCACGGACTGCGACGGCACCGACCCCAGCTTTATGGAGTATTCCACCGAGCGCGCGAACGTTCCGGTGTACTCAGAAAACATGGGAATTACCTCGCCTGCCTTGGGGTAATACAGCATATCCCCGGGATAGCAGATTATCAGAAATGCGATCGCGATGGCAGGCGGCGAGAATACCAGGTTCTCGTTTCCGCCGAATATGTGCTTCCCCAGCGCAATACAGATCACCGAGGCAAGCGCTGCCAGCACATGAGGGATCCCTGCCGGCATGAGCATGGCGCAGGCAAGCCCCCAGAAAAGCACCGCAGTGTCCTTTATGTCGTATTTTATCCTGCGTATCTTGCAGCATGCCCAGTCCGTCAGCATGCAGAATATAATGCACACCGCCGAAATGATCAGCGGTCTGATACCTCCGCGGAACACCGCCGGGATAAGCAGGGCCGCCATGAATACAAAGCGCTCAAGATACAGCTTGCGCGGATCGCGCTCAGTTATCGGGGTAATCATTAGACTCCTTTCTGCGGAGTTTTGAGGGCGGCGTTAGCCTGCGCCATGTCCTCCGCCTTGAAAAGCCCGGTGCCGGCTACCAGCACATTCGCCCCGGCTTCCTTCACCAGCGGCGCTGTCTTTGCGTTTATTCCGCCGTCCACCTCGATGTCAAGGTCGCTGCCGGCGTATTCGCGAAGCTGCCTTATCTTTTCGATCGTTTCCGGAATGAATGCCTGTCCGCCGTAGCCCGGCTCGACAGTCATAACGAGCACCATGTCGCACAGGGAGAGCAGCGGATAGACCTCCTCCGCCGCCGTGCCCGGCTTTATCGCCAGCGCGGACTTCACACCGAAGGAGCGGATAAGCTCCAGCGTCTGAACGGCGCTGCTGCTGCTTTCGAGGTGAAAGCTGATGAGATCAGCCCCTGCTTCAGCGAAGAATTTAATCTGGCTCATCGGGTCGTTCACCATCAGGTGCACGTCCAGGAACATATCCGTTGCCCGGCGTATGCATTTAAGGACCGGGCTTCCGTAAGTTATCTGTTCCACGAATGCGCCGTCCATCACGTCAAAGTGTATCCAGTCAACGCCTGCCGCCTTGCAGCGCGAAAGCTCCCCGGAAATATTCGAGAGATCGCAGGCGAGCAGCGATGCAGATGTCTTTATCATATTATCATATCCTTGTTTTATACAGTATTTTACAGGCGCAGTATGCCCATACACATATATTCTATAATAAATATGATTTTTCGTCAATAAGCTGGGCGGATTTTTTTTGTTTTTTTCAGGGAAAGCGTGAAAATTTCCGAAATACGCCGCTTTTGCGCTGAGATATTTGTATATTTTTCTCCGGGTCGGCTCTTGCAAAAAAGGCGCTTTAGTGGTATAATAATAACAATATATTTTGACGGCTGTATCTGTATGCCGCCGGAAACCAAAGCCATGATACATCAGTGATCAGCGGCTTTTTCCTTTATGGGGGAAAGTTCCAAATTCAAGAAACAGACGTGGGTATACCCATGCGGCGGCGCTGCACCGCGCGGCGCCTGACTGGAGAAAGTGAGGATCTACAAATGCTGAACTGCAACTACAACGAGAAATTTGTCAAGGAAGGGCTGACCTTTGACGATGTGCTCCTTATCCCGGCAAAGAGCGATGTTACACCCAACATGATCGACCTCAGGACAAACCTGACCAAGAACATCACCCTTAACACCCCGATAATGACCTCCGCGATGGATACAGTTACAGAGAGCCGCATGGCGATCGCTATCGCAAGAGAGGGCGGTATCGGTATAATCCACAAGAACATGTCCATCGAGCAGCAGGTCGATGAAGTGGACAAGGTAAAGCGTTCCGAGAACGGCGTCATCGTGAATCCGTTCTTCCTCTCCCCGACCGACAGCGTGTTCGACGCTGACGCACTGATGGGCAAGTACAAGATCTCCGGCGTTCCGGTGGTTGAAAACGGCAAGCTCGTGGGTATCCTCACTAACCGTGACCTCCGCTTCATCACCGACTACAACCAGAAGATCGGCGAAGTAATGACCAAGGACAATCTCGTTACCGCCCCGGTAGGCACTACACTTCCCCAGGCACAGGAGATACTCAGAAAGCACAAGATCGAGAAGCTGCCGCTCGTTGACGAGAACGGCTTCCTCAAGGGTCTTATCACGATAAAGGATATCGAGAAGAGCGTACAGTACCCGAACACCGCGCGTGACGCCGGCGGCAGACTCCTCTGCGGCGCCGCTATCGGTATCACTCCGGACGTTCTCGACAGAGCCGGCGCGCTGCTCAAGGCTCAGGCTGACGTACTTGTACTGGATTCCGCGCACGGTCACAGCAAGAACATCATGACCACCCTGGACAAGATCAAGAACGCATTCCCGAATGCAGTCGTTATCGCAGGCAACGTCGCAACCGGCGCAGCCGCCGAGGATCTCATCAAGGCAGGCGCTGACGCCGTCAAGGTAGGTATCGGCCCCGGCTCCATCTGCACCACCCGTATCGTTGCAGGCATCGGCGTTCCGCAGATCACCGCGGTTTATGACTGCGCTTGTGCGGCTGCGAAGTACGGCGTTCCGGTCATCGCGGACGGCGGCATCAAGTTCTCCGGCGATATCGTAAAGGCACTGGCTGCCGGCGCTAACTGCGTAATGCTCGGCTCCCTGCTCGCAGGCTGCGAGGAGGCTCCCGGCGACGTCGAGATCTACCAGGGCAGAAGCTTCAAGGTATACAGAGGCATGGGAAGCCTTGCAGCAATGAAGAAGGGCTCCGCTGACCGTTACTTCCAGGACAAGAGCAAGAAGCTCGTTCCCGAGGGCGTCGAGGGCCGTGTACCTTACAAGGGATCCGTTGCAGACACCATCTTCCAGCTGGTCGGCGGTATCCGCTCCGGTATGGGCTACTGCGGCTGCCCGACTATCGGCGAGCTCCAGGAGCGCGCTGAATTCGTAAGAATCACCGGCGCTGGTCTGAGAGAGTCCCACCCCCACGATATCCAGATCACCAAGGAAGCTCCGAACTACTCTACTGGATTCTGATTATAGATAAATATTCCGGACTGAAAGGCGCTGCATAGGGCAGCGCCTTTATTTTTTCAGAAAACCGTGACAAATCCCACCGCCCGGGTGTATTATTTATGAAAGGCCTTTCAAGACGGAGGAGTAACAATGGACGAACAGGAACTGACCCGGCTAGTGGAGAAATTCAGCGGCACGGTGTACAGGGCGGCTTACTGCTGTCTGCGGAATTCCGCGGACGCCGACGACATAACCCAGGACGCATTCCTCGCGCTGTATACTTCCAGCGCGGAATTCACCGGGGACGAGCATATCAGGGCGTGGCTGATACGCGTGGCGATAAACCGTTGCAGGAACCTCCTGCGGTCGCTCAGATACCGCACGACTGTTCCGCTCGATGAAGCCGGGGAGCTTCCGGCGGAACCGCAGCGCCATGACAGCCTGCTCCCGGTAATAATGGGAATGAAGCCCAAATACCGGGTGGTGCTGTACATGTTCTATTACGAGGACATGCCGGTGAAGCAGATCGCGGAAATTCTCGGCGAGAAGCCCACGACGGTGACCACCAGGCTTTCAAGGGCACGGCAGCAGTTAAAGCGGATTCTTGTAAAGGAGGGCTACGATGAGAATTGAAAAAAGGCTCAGGGACAGCTTCTCTGAGATAACTCCCCCGACCGACAACGGAACTATCGTAAGAAACGTTATTGAAAGGGCGGAAAATATGGACAGGAACAATGGCAGCAAGAAGCGCGGACTTAACCGCACGGCGGTGACTATCATTGCGGCGGCAGCAGTACTTGCGGCGGCAACGGTGAGCGTGGGAGCCGCTACCGGCTGGAACTTCAACAGCGCATTCAGCCAGGCGAACCAGACGGTGGCGGAGAGCAATGGCACTCATATAATAAAGGCGTATTCCACCGAGGAAGCGGAGCAGGAGCGGAATTCCGAAAGCACACAGCCCGTGATTTCCGGGAAACAGCCGGAGCAGTTCGATTATCTTTCCGGCGGAAAGGAACTCGACCTGTGGTATACATTCGATGATTTCAAACTGAATATCAAGGGCGTATGCGCGGACGATTACATGGCGTATGTCCTGTTTGACATCGTGTTCGACGAGGATTTCGACTATTCGGCAAAGGCAGGCTGGACTGCATGGGAGGTCTGCACTCTCGCGGAAGCCGTCGATAACTCCCTTGATGAACAGCCTGCGCTTGGAATGGTGGGTCAGATAGGCGAGAACATTATTTCGCAGGAGGGGAATATCCTGCACTGCTGCGTAAGTCCGAAAATGTTCAGTGAATACACATGGGCAGGCAAAACGCTGGTACTGGATTTCAAGAGCGTGGGCAGGTTCGTGCCCGGTAAATCCGAAAAGGACGATATGCAGTATCAGGACAAGCAGGAACTTTTATTCGGCGAGGACGGACTGCATGTCGAGATACCTATAGATTTCCCGATATTCGAAACCACCACCTGGGAGATAAACCAGCCGACAGACCTTGCCGCGAACGAATGGAACCGCCTTTATTACGGCGGCGAACTCCCTGCCACGGTGAAGTATTTCAGCGCAACTCCGCTGTCGTGGCGTATTTACGTCGAGGCGGACACCTCCGACTTTTCCAAGGGCGACGCATACTGCATCGACGTAGACGTCAGGGCAGGGGACAAGACCCTGGAGATAATCAGCGGCGATGGTTCGAACTGGATTGACGATAACGGTCAGGGCGAAACCAGGGAGTTCTCACAGCCGATAAATCCTGGGGATATCACTGCGATAACCGTCTGCGGTAAGACGTTTGAACTTAAATAACGGTAATCAATTCCACAGATAATATACCCACAGTCAGCGGCTGTGGGTATTTTTTCGCCCCTGCCCCTTGATTTTCTGATGAAAAGTGTATATAATATATAATGGATAACAATATAAATAAGGAGCGCAACAAATGAAGGACGGATTTATAAAAGTTGCCGCCGGCACCCCGGATATCAAGGTCGCCGACTGTGAATACAACCGCGCGGAAATAACCGCGCTTATAGATAAGGCATATGCCGCAGGAGTGCGTATCCTGGCGCTTCCGGAACTCTGCATTACCGGCTACACCTGCCAGGACCTCTTCTTTCAGCAGGCGCTTCTGGACGGTGCGCTGAACGCCCTCCGGGAAATAACGGAACACACCGCCGGATCGGACATGCTGATTTCCGTGGGCTGTCCGTTGCGCTTCCGTGGGGAGCTGTATAACTGCGCCGTAGTACTCAAGGACGGAAAGATTCTGGGCGTCGTCCCGAAGAAATTCCTGCCGAATTACAACGAGTTCTACGAGAAGCGCCACTTCACCGCCGCCCCGGAGGGTCAGTTCGATATAGAACTGTTCGGGGAGTCCGTGCCGTTCGGGCTGGGACTTCTGTTCGAGTGCCGCACCATGCCGGAACTCGTTTTTGCCGCAGAACTCTGCGAGGACCTCTGGGCTGCGGAGCCGCCGAGTATTTCCCTTGCCCTGGGCGGTGCGACGATTATCGCAAATCTCTCCGCCAGCAACGAAACCATCGGCAAGGATATGTACCGCCGGGAACTTGTGAACAGCCAGTCCGCGCGGCTGCTGTGCGGATACGTCTATGCCAGCGCCGGCTCCGGGGAAAGCACCCAGGATCTGGTGTTCGGCGGTCACGACATCATCGCAGAGAACGGAATTATCCTGGCGGAGAGCAAGCTGTACTCCACGGGGCTTACAGTAACCGAAATAGACGTCCAGAAGCTCGCTTCCGAGCGCCGGAGGAACACCAGCTTCACCGGAGGAATACGCCCGGGAATGCGCCATATCCCATTCGACATGGAGGTAAGGTCCACGGAACTCACCCGGATAGTGAGAAGGACTCCGTTCGTGCCGAATACCGCCGCCGAAACGGACAAGCGCTGCGAGGATATTCTCACCATGCAGGCGCACGGACTTGAAAAGCGTATCCGGCACACCAACGCAAAGACGCTTGTCATCGGAATTTCCGGCGGTCTGGATTCCACTCTGGCGCTGCTTGTCTGCGTGGAAGCAATGAAGCTCCTGGGACGTCCGGCGTCGGATATACTCGCCGTGACCATGCCCTGCTTCGGCACGACAAAACGTACCAGAAGCAACGCCGAAAGGCTGTGCGAACTTCTTGGAACTCAGCTACGCGTAATCGACATCGCGGCTTCCGTCAAGCAGCACTTCCGGGACATCGGACACGACGAGAGCAACCACAACGTGGTCTATGAAAACGGTCAGGCGCGCGAGCGCACCAAAATACTTATGGATCTTGCGAACGCCGAGAACGGAATGGTTGTCGGCACCGGCGACCTGTCGGAGCTGGCGCTCGGCTGGGCGACCTACAACGGCGACCACATCTCGATGTACGGGGTCAACGCCTCCGTACCGAAAACACTGGTACGCCACATCGTGAAATACTACGCCGGAACGGTGGAAAACACCGAGCTGCGCGAAGTCCTCATGAGCATATTCGACACGCCGGTAAGCCCGGAGCTTCTCCCGGCGGACGAAAACGGAAATATCGCGCAGATCACCGAGAACCTGGTGGGTCCCTACGAGCTGCATGACTTCTTCCTGTACAACGGGATAAGATGGTGCTTCCCTCCGAAAAAGGTGTTCCGCCTGGCGGAATACGCATTCGCCGGAAGCTACGACCGGGAAACGATACTCAAGTGGCTGCGGACGTTCTACCGCAGGTTCTTCTCACAGCAGTTCAAGAGGAGCTGCCTGCCGGACGGCGTGAAGGTCGGCTCTGTCACTCTTTCGCCGCGCGGCGACTGGAGAATGCCCAGCGACGCTTCCCCGGCGCTCTGGCTGAAGGAACTGGAGGAACTCTGATATTCCCTCGATCTTTGGAGTGTAATTATGTTGGAAGGTATTAAAAGGCGATTACTGCATTTTGACACCAACGGTGCAAGCATAGTTTCCGACTTTGTTTCCGCAAGACAGGCAAAAGCCGGAATGCTTCGCCGGGCGGTGCATATATGCTTCTATATTCAGTGCGCGGCGGCTCTGCTGTGCATTATCATCGGATTTGCGGCAGGCGGAGCCGCCACCGGTATCCCGCTCGCCGTGGGGGCGCTGGCTTCTGCTGCGGCGGCGCTCATGGCAGTCCCGGGGGATCCCGTTATCGCCACCGTGAGCTATATCCTGAACCTGGTGTACGCGGTGATATGCTTCATTCCGGGCGGAATACTCACCGCCTGCGGCGCTGCCATGCTGCTCTCTGCGCTGGCGGCGCTGTGCGGATTCGGCGCAGGATACCTGCGCGGATTCCTGCTGACATACCCTGCGTCCAGGATCACCCGGGAGAACTATACCCTGACCGGTGAACCCCCGGCAGCCCCTGTTCCGGAATCCGCTCCGCCCCGGGAAAATCCCGAGCCGCAGCGCTCAGACCTAATGCTGATAGCGGAGCAGGTGGCGAAAATAATGAACACACCTCAGGAGCCTGACAGAAAGGAGAATGCATAGTGTCACTGAAAGTACGGAAAGTCGCCCTGTGCGCCCTTTTCATATGCATAGCCGCAGTGCTTTCGGCAGTGGAAACGTGGCTGCCGGCAATATGCCCCTTCCCCGGCGTAAGGATCGGGCTGGGAAATGTCGTGACGATGTTCATGCTGTACATAGGCGGCAGGTGGAGCAGCGGCGAAACCATGATCGTGGTGATACTGCGCTGTTTCGTTGCGGCGTTCATCACCGGCATGGTAATGAACATATTCTATGGAGTCATGGGCGGTATCTGCGCACTGGGGACTATGCTCCTCCTCCGCCGGGTGCTTCCGCAGAAGAACCGCGAAAACTGGCTCCCCCTGGTGGGAATAGGCGGAGCGCTGGCTCATATCGCCGGACAGATGATCACTGCGGTGATAATCTACAATAATCTCTATGTGCTCGCATATACTCCGCTGCTGATTGCTTCCGCAGTCATCGGCGGCGCATTCACGGGTATCTGCACACTGCTGCTTCTCAGGAAGATGAGCCCCAGCGTGCTCAACGATATCCGCATGACCGATCTGGAGGAGCACCCGAAGCCCAATCCCAGGGAAATGTAACGGCAAGCCGGGCATTATCACTGCCCGGCAGTAATATTCTGACTTAAAGGAGTACCAATGAAGCTTCTTGTAATAGACGGCAACAGTATAATGAACCGTGCATTTTACGGTATCCACCTGCTCACGAACAAAAAGGGCGCCCCCACGAACGCCCTCACCGGATTCATGAACATCTACCTCAAGCTGCTCAAGGAGGAGCAGCCGGATCATATCGCAGTGGCATTCGACCTGCACGCCCCGACATTCCGGCACAAGATGTACGCAGAATACAAAGGTACGCGTCACGGAATGCCCGATGAACTCCGGGCGCAGATGCCGGTGATAAAGCAGCTTCTCACCGCACTGGGAATAACCATCGTGGAAAAAGAGGGATTCGAGGCGGACGACATCATCGGCACCCTTTCCCACGAAGCGGAAAGGCAGGGCGGCTGCTGCACCATATCCACCGGCGACCGGGACAGCTTCCAGCTGATAACGGACAGGGTGACGGTAAGACTCGCGTCAAACAAGGAGGATATCCTCTACACCCCGGAGAAGATCGCCGAAGTGTACGGCGTGACTCCCCGGGAAATGCTGGAGGTCAAGACCCTCATGGGGGACAGCTCCGACAATATCCCCGGCGTGCCCGGCGTCGGCGAAAAGACCGCCCTGGGACTTATCCAGAAATACCACACGGTGCAGTATATCTACGACAATCTCGCGGAAATAGACGTCACCAAGGGAGTGCGCACCAAGCTGGAAAACGGCAGGGAGAGCGCAGAGCTCAGCCGGAAGCTCGCCGAAATAACCCTTGAAGCCCCGGTGCCGCTTGACATGGAGGAATACGCCGTGAAGTCCGGCGACCCCTCCGAAGCCGCCGGAATACTCGCCGAGATGGAGATGTTCAGCGTAATGAAGAAGCTGGGTCTGGACAAGGTCGCCCCGGCGAAAGTGGACATCGCCGCCGAGCAGTCTGCGCCGGATTCCGCAGAGCCGGAGGAATCCCCGTCAGCCCCGGCAGATATCCCGGAATTCGACCTGACAGCCTACGACGTGGCGCTGTGCGATGGTGAGATACACGTTTTCCTCAACGGAAAGCGCCAGGAAACGGACATAGTGGAATTCCTGCGCTCCGACAGCAAAAAGCGCACCGACGACGCAAAGGCGCTGTATTCCTACTGCATGAGGAACGGCATGGAGCTGAAAAACGTGGTATTCGACGCCGCCCTCGCAGGATACCTGCTGAACGTGAATTCCAACGACTACAGCGTGGAAAGGCTGTGCGCGGAATACGGCGCAGCCTACAGCGCGGAACGCCTGGGGGAGTCGCTGTTCCTGCTGAACAGGACCCTGTGGGAAAAGCTGCACGCCCAGGGAATGTACAGCGTTCTGACGGATATCGAAATTCCCCTCGCCGAAGTGCTCAGTTCCATGGAGATAGAGGGAATACGGCTGGACACCGCCGCGCTCCATCAGTTCGGGGAAGAGATACTGCCGAAAATCGACGAACTGGCGCAGGATATCTACTCCGCTGCCGGGCACGAATTCAACATCGGTTCGCCGAAACAGCTTTCCGTCGTGCTTTTTGAGGAGCTTGGACTCCCGGCAGGAAAGAAGCGCAAGACCGGCTACTCCACCGACGCCGATACGCTGGAATCACTCCGGGACAGGCACCCCATAATTCCGCTGATATTCGAATACCGCACGCTGACGAAGCTGTACAACACCTACGTCAAGGGTCTGGAATCCGCGGTTTCCCCGGACGGCAGAATGCACACCACGTTCAAGCAGACCGAAACGCGCACCGGGCGTATCTCATCCGCCGAGCCGAATATCCAGAACATTCCCGTGCGCACGGAGATAGGACGCAATTTCCGGAAATTCTTCGTGGCAGGCGAGGGGAAGCTCCTTGCGGACGCGGACTACAGCCAGATAGAGCTGCGCGTACTGGCGCACCTCTCCGGCGACAAGGCGATGATAAAGACATTCTGCGAGGGCGGCGATATCCACACCGAAACCGCCGCCAGCGTTCTGGGACTTCCCCCCGAGTGGATAACTCCGGAGCAGCGCCGCAGCGCAAAGGCGGTCAACTTCGGCATCGTGTACGGAATCGGCGCATTCTCCCTGGCAAAGGATATCAACGTGTCCGTGGCGGAAGCCAAGCGCTACATTGAGGATTACCTGAACCACTATTCCGGCGTGAGGGAATACATGGACAGGGTGACGAAGAGCGCCGAAAAGGACGGCTGGGCGGTCACCATGTTCGGCAGGAAGCGATTTATTCCGGAGATACTCTCAACCAACAAGAACGTGAAGGCGCTGGGAAAGCGCATTGCGATGAACACTCCAATACAGGGTACTGCGGCGGATATCATCAAGATAGCCATGGTGCGCGTTTACCGCAGGCTGAAGGCGGAACTGCCGGAAGCGCGGCTGATACTCCAGGTGCACGATGAGCTTATCGTGGAAGCGCCGGAATCCCAGGCGGAGCAGGCGGCGAGGATACTCACCGAGGAAATGCAGGGCGCAGTGAAGCTCACGGTTCCGCTGACCGCCGACGCAAAGGAGGGCAAAACCTGGTATGACGCCCACTGACGAGAAATTCGCACAGCTTGACCGTATCGAGCAGGAATGCTTCCACGGGAGCTGGACTTCTGAAACGCTGCTTTCGGAAATAAACAGTCCGCTCAATGTGCTCTGCACCGAGGAATCCGGCGGCATTACCGCAGGATTCGCGCTGGGGCGCGTCGTGGCGGACGAGGCGGAGCTGTTCCAGATTGCTGTGCTCCCGGAATTCCGCCGGCAGGGTATTGCGCAGCGGCTTCTGGAGCGGCTGCACGGCGAGATGAAGTCCCGGGGGGCGGCGTGCTGCTTTCTGGAGGTGCGCAGCCGGAATTCCGCGGCGATAGCGCTGTACGAGAAAGCCGGGTACGAGTACATCTCCACACGCCGGAACTATTACCCTGACGACGACGCGGCGATTTACCGAATCGCTTTATAAACAGAAATCCCCCCGGTTCTCCGGAGGGATTTTGTGTATTGTAAGGTTCGTGTGTTTATTTTACGTTCTTGTTCCAGATGAGCATAAGTCCCTTTAAGAGAAGGTCGTCATCATAGATTATTTCGTGATGGCACAGTGGGATAACTACCTGCGCCAGTCCGCCGGTTGCAACTACGGTCGTCTTTTCGCCGAGTTCCTCTTCAATGCGCTCGATTATGCCGTCGATAGCGCATGCGTTGGAATACATTATACCGCTCTTTATGCAGTCCACCGTGTTTGAGCAGATAACGCGCTTCGGCTTTTCGTACGCTATCTTCGGCAGCTGAGCCGTGCGCGAATTCAGCGCGTCTGCGGATACCGCCACGCCGGTGGTGATAAGACCGCCGATATATGTGCGGTTCCTGTCGATGACGGAAAACGTCGTCGCGGTGCCCATGTCGATAAGTACCTGTGGGACGGGATATTCGTGGATACCTGCAACGGCGTCAACGACAAGGTCGCTTCCAAGCTGCGCCGGATTGTCTATCTGTATTGAAAGCCCGGTCTTTATCCCCGGACCGACTACCATTATCCTGCCGTCCACCAGCTTCTCCACCGCAGTCTTTACGGTGAAAGTCACGGAGGGTACGACGGACGAAATGATAGCGCCGGTGATGTCGTCACGCTTTATATCGTTGATATCCAGCGCCGCCTTTATCTTGACCGCGTATTCCAGCGAGGTTTCGCGCTGGACTGTCGCCAGGCGCTCCCGGAAAAGGATCTTGTCCCCGTCCGCGCAGCCGAGGACGATATTCGTGTTGCCTATATCTATCGCAAGTATCATTGCCGCTCCTTTTTATAAGCCCTGCTTGTTACTTGACAGCTTGTTCTTTACTATGTCCACGATTCTGACTATCACGGAACTGAGCAGGAGATTGGCGCCAAGTTCTACCAGGAAGTTCACGCCGACAAAAGCAGTCACCATGTAGACGCCGGCATTCTCGACGCCTGCGCCTGCCGCCCATTCGCTTATCGTGTCCATAAAGAATGCGAGGCAGCCCAGCAGGAATATACCTGTGTTGACGATCGGCGCAGCCGCAGCGGCGCAGATAGTCGCTGCCCAGCGGTTCTTGTTTTCAAGCGCCTTATATATAAGTCCCGGAACCAGTCCGGCTGCCGCGCCCTTTACAAGCACCGTGATTATGGTGCCGGGCACGTTTATCACCAGGAACGCATTAGCGCCGCCGGTAAACAGTACCATCGCACCGAAAACCAGTCCCAGCCAGCCGCCGGCAGCCCAGCCGTACAGCGCCGCGCCGACCACTATCGGAATGAGCGCAAACGTGATGTTGAACGGACCTACCGTTATTCCCATCGTCAGGAAATAGACGACTGCTACCAATGCGGTGAGAAGCCCTATTCCAACTAGCTTGTGGATCTTTTCGCTGTTCATATTCAATTTTCCTCCTTGTTATCATTCCCCGATATCCGGGGATACAATACAATACTCTTGTATTATAGCATATTATCAGCGAAAAATCTACTATTATCACATACAAAAAAATCCCCCCGGAAAAGCCGGAGGGAAAGCAGATAGCACAAAAATTCAGAGTATTATTTCCATCTGGGTCTCCTTGACGAACATGCCCATCTTGTCGTAGAACTCCCGGGCGTTGTTGCCCTCCCAGACATTCAGCGTCACGTCATAGCAGCCCTGTTCCCTGGCGTACCTCTTCACATGGTCGAACAGGATAGTCCCCACATGCTGTCCGCGGCAGTTCTCGTCAACGCACAGGTCATCGATGTACAGCGTTCTGACCGGGCGCATGTTAGTGGAAAACGGCGGCTGCTTCATAACGCAGAATGCGTATCCCACCACCTCTCCGCTGTCGTCCGCAGCCACGAATACCGGAGTTTCGTCGTCCCGGAATATGTCGCGCAGCTGCTCCCGGGTGTACTTCGTCCTGCCGGATATGAAGATGTCCGGGCGCAGCTTCGCGTGCAGCTCCAGCACCTCGCTCAGCAGCTGCATTGTCTTTTCGGCGTCCTTTTCTTCCGCTCTTCTTACTGTTATCATAACGTCCCTCTCTTACGTCAGTGACAGAATATTATCAACGTCCGGCGCGTAATCCGGGATTATTCCGCCGTCCTCTATCAGGATATCCCCGATGTTCTCCATCGCTGCGGCGTTTATCCGGTCGTATTCCGTTTCCGGCATTACTCCACGACTGCGGCAGTATTCCTCGGCACTCCCCCCGGAGAGCGCCCTCAGCAGCCCGATGTCCTCCGCCGACAGCCCCTGCGCGAATTCACGCCAGCCCTCCGGAAGTCCGTCGAACGCGCCGCCTGATTCTCCGGCAAGTATTTCAGCGGAAATATTATACTCCGAGTAATCGTTCGCAAATCCTGCGGTCTGTTCCTCGAAGGAATCCTCCTCGATCTCCGTCATGCGCTCGGTGATGTCCGTCTGCGGCAGGGTGTCCGGCTCCTCGATGATGAGCTTCCGGGTGGTTTCGTCCGCTTCCTGGCGTATTCTCGCAAGCTTGCTGACGTCAATCTCCACCGGCGCCCTTACCGCTGCGGCAGGCTCAGGCTTCTCATCGTAATTGTAGTCAGCGCGCTTCTTCTGCTTTTTCGGTGGGAATATCCCGTTGTTGTCGCACCACTTCTCCGCCGCCCGGGCAACGACCTCCTGGAATTCCGGCTCGCTGACGGCGGCGTAAAGCTTGTCGCGGTTGGTCATATCCTCCAGCACCGGAGTGATGTTCGGCGAAATCCCATATCGGAACCCCGTGCGCTTTCTCAGCACGGATTCCACGCTCTTGAGCACCCAGCCCACGAAATAGCGGTAGGGAGCCTGCTCGAACACCTCCAGGCAGGGCTTTCCGCGCTTCACGCTGTACTGCTCCAGAGGGCTTATCTTCAGGCTGTGGAATCCGTCCATGCGGTCAAGGTCAACATAGGCGCCCTCGAAAGGCACCCACTGGCGGTCCTTCCACAGCCGTCCGCAGATCAGTTCGAACATGGTTATCCCCCGGGCGGTGAAATAGCCGTCCAGGGCGGTGAGAGCCGCCTCCAGGACGCTCTCAAGCATTGCCTGGTGCTCCGGGGTGAAGAATATGCTCCCCCGGAGGTTGTAGGAGGAGCGCTGCATGAGGAACTCCAGCTTCCCGGAATACCTCTGTTCCAGGATATCCATTGCGTCGCCGCCGATATCCTGCCCGAGATTCTCCGCCGGGGAGGGCAGGACGCTGCCGCCCATATCGTTGTACGCCCGGAAATCCTTGAGCCAGCGCGGAAGCAGCTTGTCCAGCGCCGGGCAGAATTCCCGGCAGCCCTCCCACACGCCGGACAGCCGGTTGTAGGCGTCCGCCGCAGACAGCACTCCGATGCGGTTCAGCAGCTCGTAGCAGTACAGGATAATGTAAGGTTTGTCCGTCCTGTTGTAAACTCCGCTCCGGGCGAGGGTGCGCCAGGTGAAGTAAGTCCGCAGCTGATCGGTGGAAAGCGCTCCGTACACCGGGCGCTCGATTCCGCAGAAGCAGTTCCTGCCGAAGTCATCGGTGACGTCCCTGACGTATTCTCCCTGCTGCACCAGGGTTTCCTCCGCGCAGGGGCGCAGCATATATCCGTTGTAGAACCGCTGACCCAGCCGGCGCATTCCCTCGATCTTCGCGCGGATACTCCCCTCGGCGGTGTCGGCGCCAGTTTCGGAGGGCGCAAACGCGAGGTCGTCGGTGCTGAGCGTATCGCTGCCGCTGAGGTAGTCTACGCTGTTCACTGGCTCCCGGAGCGTTTCCCGGGGAGGTATTTTCTCGCCGTAGGACTCCTCTCCGGCGGACTGTATCGCCTCCCGGACAATGCTGCTTATCCTGTCCTGCACCGATTTTCTTACCGCCGCGCTTATGTCGGGGGTGCTCTCACCGCTGTCCGTGGGGGAGGCCTGCGGATCCTCAACCGGGCGAGCCTTCAGTTCTATCATGCGCTTCAGTTCCTGCGCTATCTCTTCCCGGGTCTTTGCCTTGCTGTCCATCATCAGCCGGAATTTGTCCTGCATGCTCGCCCTCCTTTCCCAAAAGCGCCGGAATCCGCCGCAGCTGCGCGTATTCTGCGCTGTCCTGCGGCGCTCCAGCGCCGTTCAATGTATTACTGAATAACTGCGTCCTGCCAGGTGATAAGCTCTTCCCAGTCCTCCGGGAATCCGAGGTCGTCCAGACGCAGCACGTCGGAATTCTTCCGGATAAGCCTTGTAACAGGCTTCACGACGCGCTCGTTCCAGTTCCTGTGATTATGGGAAAGCTGCTTCATCACGATGATGTAGCCGAACACGTCCGGCTTAAGTTCCATGTCCATGCCTTTCGGGGTCCTGGGCATTACCGGGAAGCAGTTTCCGTAAAGCCGGTTGTAGTGCGCGCAGTAATTCCGCAGCTCATTCAGGCAGAACAGCCAGTTGTCCAGTTCGTTGCTGGAGCAGCCGTAGTACCGGTCGGCGATCTCTTTCTTGTCCGCGCTCTGCATATCTTTATAGAAGAACGCCAGCGTGCCGAAGCTGAAAAGCTCCATCACCACCCACAGTGGGAATGCGCCGCAGTACTTGGAGTTATAGTGCCTTACGAATTCACGGTCGTCGTTCACCTCGATAAGGTGCTTGACCTTGCTCAGAAATTGCTGATGGTTGTGCCGGAAATCGAACGTGGAAGGGTTCAGATACCCCAGAGCGCCATATTTCAGAGCGTGGTAGTTGGACACCGCCGCGCGCATGGCTATCTCGGTTTCCTCCAGGGACGCAAGCAGAATGCTGCGGAGCTTCCTGTCCGCCTCGTACACCCGGAGCACGTTCTCAAAGGTGGTTCCCTCCTCGTAGCGCCCTTTGGATACGGTGAACGGCGCGAAATAATCCGCCAAACGGAAGTAGTTGATGTATTTCAGCGTTTCCTCGGCGTGCTTCTCGTCCTCAATTATGCAGCCGCGCTGCCTGAGCTTCTGTACCTGCTCCCGTATGGTTGCCGGAATTTTCTGGTTCATAGTTACCTCGTCAGTCCATCCAGAACACTTCACGCTCATGCTTGCTTTTCCTCATCATGAGCGCTGAAATGCTCTCCGTCGGATCGCTGCCTTCATAGCATATCTTGACTATCTGCTCTATTATCGGAGTGTCGATTCCCTTTTCCTGCGCCAGTCGGTATGCGATCTTGCTGCTGGTGTATCCCTCGACTGTTCCCACCTGAGCCACCGCCTCCGCCGCCGGGACTCCCTTTCCGATGAGATTTCCTGCGCGGAAGTTGCGTGAGTGCAGTGAGGTGCAGGTAACTATCAGGTCGCCTATACCCGCCATGCCGGTGAATGTTTTCCAGTTCGCGCCAAGCCCTACGCCAAGTCGGGTGATCTCGGTCATTCCACGGGTCATGAGCGCCGCCACGGTGTTGTCGCCAAGTCCCATTCCACGCGCGATACCGCAGCCCAGGGCGATGGGGTTCTTAAGCACGCCGCCAAGCTCGCAGCCTGCAACGTCATCGTTCGTGTAGATGCGATATCGCTCGTTGGAAAGGGTGCGCTGGATATAATCCGCAACGCCGTCGCTGTAGCTTGCGCATACCTCGGTCGTCGGGACAAGCCGCGCTATCTCCTCCGCATGGCAGGGACCGGTGATGACTCCCACGGGGTTCTCCGGAAGCTCCTCCCGTATTATCTGGGAAAGGCGGTATCCGGTGCTGCCTTCAAGTCCCTTGCTGACGTTTATGACAACAGTGCCCCTGTCAACGTAAGGCTTCACGGTCTGGACTGCCTCCCGGAAGAACGGCGACGGTATCGCCACCAGGATTATATCCGCGCCGCTCACGCACTTCGGGTCGGTGGTGACTCCAAGCGATTCCGGCAGCTTTACCCCGGGAAGCAGGCGCTTGTGCTCGCGCTCGGTGCGCAGCAGCTCCGCCTCGTTCTCGAACTTGGTCCAGGTCATCACCTCGTGACCGTATGTCGTGAATAATACGCCAAGGGCTGTGCCGTAGCCGCAGCCCAGTATCGTTATCTTTGCCATGATATGACAGACCTCCAGATATATAGACGATCAGCCTGCGAATTCGCTTTTCAGCAGCGCATAAACGCACATGTCGTCAAAAATGTTCTCGTTTTCTTTTCGCGGGAGAAGTTCCCGGTGGAGCGCTTCACGGCGCATTCCGAGCCGCTCGGCAAGACTGAGCGACCTTAAATTTTCTGCATTTATATCAGCGGAAATGCGGCGCACACCCAGCACGCTGAATGCATAGTTCATCATGCCGCGTACGCTTTCAAACGCATAGCCCATGCCTTGATACGTCCGGTTGAACGTATATCCTATCTCATAGCTTCCGTGACCCCTCGCCGAGAAGTATATCTTCCCGATGACCCGATCGCCGAGCACCACCGCATAGAATTCCTGGCTGCGCGAAAGCTTCGCGGCTTCCTGCACGCAGGCTTCACGGGTGAAAGTTTCATAAGGTTCGAAGTAAGTCACTTCCGGGTCGGAAAGGATATCTGCCAGATCGTTGCAGTCCTCCGGCAGAAATCGCCTCACGGAAAGACGCTCGGTGTAAAACAGGACCGTCATGCGCCCTCCTAAGTTCACTTTGATTTCTCGCCCAGCTTCTTTTCGGTATGCGTCAGCAGGCGGCGTATATTGCCGTGGTGCTTGAATATAACGATAGCCTCAGTAAACAGGGCGATGAACGTGCACACGATTCCGGACGGATCCTTGTCGATGAAGTATACGAACACCAGGGTTCCCACGAAATACAGCGAGGAAGCTGCCACGCTGCCCAGGGAAACATAGCGTGTTATCGCCACCAGGACGATGAACACTCCCAGAAGCAGGCAGCCGGTGCGCCAGTCCAGGGTAAATATTGCGGAGATGGCAGCCAGGACGCCCTTTCCGCCGCGGAATCCGTAATATACCGGCAGCACATGCCCGACAACCACCATCAGACCCGCCATGTAGCCTACCCAGTTCATCTCGTTGGAAAGCACCGTGGTATCCACGCCGCCGATGAAGAGGAATGCGAGCCTGACCGCCCATATGGAAAGCACCGCCTTGGCAACGTCACCCAGGAGTACCACCCCGGCAACCGCCTTGCCCTGGGTGCGCAGGGTATTTGTAAGCCCGGCATTGCCGCTGCCCATATCGCGGATATCCTTGCCGGAACGCACCCTGGTAGCGATGATAGAGGTATTGATACCGCCCAGGAGGTACGGTACAACGATCATGATTATATAGCAGATCCACATCATTATGTGTTATGTCCTTTCAGTTTCTTTGCCTGAATTTTGTGATGTATTGCCGAAATCCGCCCGTATATCGGGATTCCGGCTGCGGAGGACGGCATAGATCATTCCGCCGTTTTCGCCCCTCCTCACCGGCATGGTGACATCTCCGTGGGAGGTGGTCAGCAGCAGGTCGCCGTCCTTCTTCGGGGACACGGTCTTGATCTCGTCGTAGCGGAATACCATCGCCCGGCGGTAGGTATAGAACAGGATATGCTCCGGCATGAACCAGCGCTCCCCCAGGGATTTCGCCTCGGGGTACCCGGCTATGATCTTCTCGCGCTCCTCCTCAGGGAGGTCGTTAAGCTGCTTCCTCAGGCGGCTGACGGCAACGCCGTGAATTTCAACGAACACCCTCACGAGAAGCACCGCCACCACTGCCGATACGACAATTGCGGCAATCAGCCACACTGTCCGGAGCCACTCCGCCCACCCGGCGGAGAATGCCAGCGGAACCCACGCACCGGCGCATATAGCGGCGGCGCACAGTACGCAGCGCACAAGCAATCCGGAACGGCGCCGTCTGAAATCCGACAGAATGCGCTCCATCACTCGCCTCTTTCGCGGATAGTGAGCTTGATGGGGGTAGCCTCCAGTCCGAAGGTCTCGCGCAGCTGGTTCTCGAGGTAGCGCTGATAGGAATAATGGAACAGCTCGCGGCTGTTGCAGAATATTACGAAATTCGGAGGGCACACGGAAGCCTGCGTCATGTAGTAGATCTTCAGGCGCTTGCCCTTGTCTGACGGCGGCTGAACGCGGGAAGTAGCGTAATTCAGCATATCGTTGAGCACGCCGGTGGAGATCCTCATGCAGTGCTGCTCACGGACGTGCTTTATCAGCTCGAACAGCTTGTCGATACGCTGTCCGGTCTTTGCGGAGATGAACACGAACGGCGCGTAGGACATGAACGAGAAATCCACCTCCAGCTTCTTGCGGAAATCGTCCATGGTGCGGTCGGTCTTGTCCTCGACGGCGTCCCATTTGTTGACGGCGATAACGCACGCCTTGCCCTTGTCGTGGGCGTAGCCCGCAACTTTGCTGTCCTGCTCGGTGAATCCCACGGTGGCGTCTATGACGATAACGCAGACGTCCGCGCGGTCCACTGCCATCAGTGCGCGCAGCACGCTGAAATGCTCGATGTTCTCGGTGACCTTTGCCTTGCGGCGCATTCCGGCGGTGTCGATGAATATGAACTTGTCGTCGCCGCGGCGTATCTCGGTGTCAATGGCGTCACGGGTAGTTCCGGCAATGTCGGAAACGATGGAGCGTTCCTCGCCGGATATCTGGTTGATGAGTGAGGACTTGCCGACGTTGGGCTTGCCGATGACGGCTACCTTGATGGCGTCCGCGTCGTATTCGTCCGGCTCCTCCGGGGGAAGATTCTCGAACACCGCCTCCAGCAGGTCGCCGGTGCCGTGGCCGTGCACGGAGGATACCGCGATAGGGTCGCCCAGTCCGAGATTATAGAACTCGTATATCTCCGGCGGCGGAGTGCCTATTCCGTCCACCTTGTTTACGGCGAGGACCACGGGCTTTCCGCTCTTTATCAGCATGGAGGCAACATCGCTGTCGTTAGCGGTGACTCCGGTGGTGATATCCGTCACGAAAATGATTGCGTCCGCGCGCTCCACCGCCAGCATTGCCTGCTCGCGCATCTGCGCCAGGATAACGTCATCGGTCTTTGGCTCAATACCGCCGGTGTCGATGAGCATGAATTCGCGTCCCAGCCACTCGCAGCGGCTGTAGATACGGTCACGGGTGACTCCGGGCTTGTCGTCCACGATGGAGAGCCGCTGACCTACCAGTTTATTAAAAAGTGTGGACTTGCCGACATTCGGGCGTCCAACTATTGCTACTACCTGCATTGATTGTTTCTCCTTCTCACTATGTCATCAAAAGCCTATATAGATATAGTATAACACATTTCCGGCGCCTTTTCAAGGAATTTACTGTATATTTTTAAGGCAACACCGCATATAAATACCGTATTACAGCAAAAATCCCCCCGGCGACACCGGAGGGATTTCCCGTAAACATTGTGTTAGTCATTCAATGTCAGGCAATTACGCTTCCTTAGCGATAACGACCTTATCATTGTAATAACCGCAATTGCCGCATACTCTGTGAGCAAGCTTCAGCTCACCGCACTGCTTGCAGCGAGAGAAGGACGGTGCAGATAACTTCCATACCTGTGAACGTCTCTTGTCGCGTCTTGCACGGGACACCTTTCTCTTCGGAACTGCCATTATTGCACCCCCTTAATATGAATTGATCTTTTTCTAAGAGTTCGTATAATGAACCCTTTTACAGTCACGCATATTATTATAGCATGGTAAATCGGTTTTGTCAAGTGTTTTAGCGGAATTTCTCAAAATTTCTCTGTGTTTTGTCTAATTTATCCGCAATTTCCGGAACCACGGGCTTGTAATATTGTGTTTTTGACAAAAAGCTCCCGGGAGCCAGCAGCCCCCGGGAACCGGTATTGATACTCGGATCAGATGATGTACTTCTTCATGCTCTCGGGCAGCTCGGAGTTATCTGCGGAAATGGTGCAGGTAACAACAGTGTCGCCGGAAACCTTAGCAAGCTTCTCGAACATCTCAGCAACCTTCTCGTAATCCCTGCCGGTGATCTTGAGAGTAGCGTCAACGAAGATGTCGGTGCAGTCATAGTCGGAAGCGAGAACGCCGGAAACGAAGCCGTAGAAGCCATCAACGCCTGCAACTGCATAGTCGTCGATGTTTACCAGACGAACCTTGGGGGTGATGTCTGTGTTGAGTGCGGAGCCCTTCTGGACAGCAACAACGTTGCCGTTGGACTTGTTCTCTGCCTCGTGAATAGCGTCGATAAGGATCTTGGTCTTGCCTGTACCCTTCTTGCCTGTAATAAGCTTGATCATAGTAAACCTCCATGAATTGTTTTATATTGCCAGGAGAACGTGCAGGTATGCGCCGTTTTCCTTAATTGCCGTGATCAGAGTCCCAGCTTGGCTTCGAGAGCAGCCTTCTGCGCTTCGTAGCCGGGCTTGCCGAGCAGTGCGAACATGTTCTTCTTGTAGCTCTCAACGCCGGGCTGGTCGAACGGGTTTACGCCCAGCAGATATCCGCTGACAGCGCAGGCCTTCTCGAAGAAGTAGATGATGTAGCCAAGCTCGTATTCGTTGAGTTCGGGAACTTCCAGAACGATATTCGGAACGCCGCCCTCAGTGTGAGCGATAACGGTGCCCTCGAATGCCTTGCGGTTTACAACGGACATGTTCTGGTTGGAAAGGAAGTTCAGACCGTCAACGTTAGTGGGATCGTCCTTGAGGAAGAATTCCTTCTGGGGCTTTGCGAACTGCATAACGGTTTCGAACATAACTCTGGAGCCGTCCTGAATGAACTGACCCAGGGAGTGCAGGTCGGTGGAGAATACTGCGGAGGACGGGTAAATACCCTTGTTGTCCTTGCCCTCGCTCTCGCCGAAGAGCTGCTTGTACCACTCGTTCATCATAGCGAAGCTCGGCTCGTAGGAGATGAGCATTTCAACGCTCTTGCCCTTGCGGTACAGAATATTACGGAGCGCTGCATACTTGTAGCAGTCGTTCTTCCTGAGGTCGCTGTCGGAGTAAGCGGAACGTGCGTCAGCGGCGCCCTTCATCAGCGCGTCGATGTCGCAGCCTGCGCATGCGATGGGGAGGAGTCCAACGGCGGTGAGGACGGAGTAACGTCCGCCTACATCGTCCGGAACAACGAATGTTTCATAGCCCTTCTTGTCGGAAAGCTCCTTGAGGGTGCCCTTTGCCTTGTCGGTGGTGGCGTAAATTCTGCCCTTTGCGCCGTCCTCGCCGTACTTCTCGACCAGCATGTCGCGGAATACGCGGAATGCCAGAGCCGGCTCGGTGGTGGTGCCGGACTTGGAGATGATGTTTACGGAGAAGTCCTTGCCGTCAACGAGGGAAACTACCTCGCTGAGGTATGTCGGGCTGATGGAGTTGCCGATGAAGTAGATCTCGGGGGTGTCCTTCTTCAGGCTGTTGTACAGGGAGGACTTGATTGCCTCGATAACAGCTCTTGCACCGAGGTAGGAGCCGCCGATACCGATAACGATGAGCACCTGGCTGTCGCTCTTGATCTTTGCGGCAGCTTTCTTGATGCGTGCGAATTCGTCCTTGTCGTAGTCAACGGGCAGGTCGAGCCAGCCGAGGAAGTCGTTTCCGGGGCCATTTCTGTCTACCAGCTGCTGATGAGCGGTCTTGACTGCCGGAGCGATAGCGTCCAGCTCGTGCTCAGCAACAAAGCTGCTGAGATATTTGTCTACAAGTTTAAGTGCCATTTTAGATTTTCTCCTTTCACGGAACGGCTGTATCTGTATATTCGCAGGTATTTTCTGCCTGTTATGCACCGTACCGTTTATACCTGCTTCTATTATAGCTTATATTTATATTTTTTGCAACAAGTTTTCGCCCAAGCTGTTGAATTTGGATAAACAAAACGAATTTTTGCCGCAGATTATGTGAATTATGCACAACACGAAAGCGGCGCAATATACGCCGCTCGAGTTATTGGGTTCATCTGGTCATTCACTGATGGCAGACGGCTTCAGCATACCTATGAGGAATTCCCTTTCGCCGTCCGACAGGCTGGCGGAATTATCCTGTTCATCAGTCATATCCACGAAGCAGAGCATGACTTCACGGGCTCCATCGACGTAGAAATCCCGCCCGTCAATGCTCCCGGCGTATTCCCAGCCGCCCTCGTTGAAGCTCTCGACAGTCTGATAAATCTTGAATTCCGGATTGATTGTGGCTCCCGGGTCGTTTTCTTCATCAAGATACGGATAGTACTTCCCGTCGTCTTTCAGGATAAAACTACCGGCAGGCTGGTCAAGGTCTTTCCACCATCTGCGCCCGGCGTACCGGTAGTAAGTGCCCTGATAGTCGGTTATAACCGGTTCCCCGTCCGGGGTGGTGACAGCTTCCCAGGTCGTATAAGCTTCGGTTATTTCCTCTTCCTGCGCCGTTCCCGTGCCGGAACTAGAAACGCTTTCTGCTGGAAGATTTGTATGGCAGCCAGTCAGTACAAGATATATCGAGCATATAGCCGCCATAAAAAAAGCAGATTTCTTCATAAGCCAATTCTCCTCATCAATATTTACAGGAAAAAGTTATACTATGTATGCCCATCAGCATTTTAGAAATTACAGAATTCAAATGCATAATATTGCTTACTCATACGTTGCAAACCAATTGTTATAGAAACACTCATCCCACTCTGCATCGTAATTAATGCTAGCTTTTATTTTATTTGGATTTCCGGTATAACTTACTGATTCTTTTCTATCAACATTGGGATTTTTTATAAAGATCGTAATGTCCGTATTACTACTCGATGTATTTGCAATGCTTATTCCATAAATAATAACCGCATGATAAACTGGCGAGCCAGTAGAGTTCCTAGTACCAGAAATTGAAATTTGCACAGGCTTATTCATTGACAAAAGCCCAAGCACCTCATTCGGAGTAACTGCGCTACTCTTGTAATTTACTGAATACCCATATTCCTTGTATGCTAAAGTAATTATACTGGGAGTTCCAGTAGGTTCGCTATCCATTCCCAGAGCATGCATTTTATTTCTTGTTGCATAATAAACATCAGATGCATCCAAATGTAACTTATTTTGAAAATTCATTTTCATGGCAACACACGATGCCCAGCAAACACCTTCCCCATTGCCAAGAGATGAGTCATTTCCAACAACTGGTACCCCTAGCATTTTACTAGCAGATGCGCGCTGCGCCAGTGGTTCAACTTGAGCCATGACACTTTTTTCACGAGAAATAACTGTTGTAGTTCCCGAAAAATCATCCGGAAATTGAATCTCAAACATACCATCAACATAAGTGTATCCAGTGCTTTCCGTAAAAAGAACAACATTCTTGCAATAATTGCCAATAGATATACCTATATTTTTATCATACGCATTTTGAAGTTCAGCACAGTCCATCTCTCGAAATGTTGAGCTGAATTCACCGTTTGAATCCGTAACAAACAATTCCCCAATAATTTGGTCGCCATCAAAAACAAAATAACAATTATTCACAATGCTGTTGGTTGAAAAATTCCAATAAGGTATCTCATTGCTATATCCCAACTGATCTTTTGATTCATACCAAAACAAATGGTTTAAAATTATTCGATTAATGTATTGTTCTTTTGATTCCATTGATAATTCAGCATCTTGATCGTATTGATATTTCAGATAATCATCTTCCGCCATAGTTGTTACGGAATTTGTCAAACAAACTGATACCGCTGAAATCATTCCTATGATTTTCTTAAAAAAATTGCTCATTTGGGTTTCCTCCACTCTATTGTTGAACCTTAGTTATAGTATAATAATTATATCACACATTTGATTAGATGTCAATATCACAAGTGATTTTTCGTAATTTATCACATTTCAAGTCACTGCTATTTGTAAATGTTTACAATTAAATGTTGACTTTACCCCGACAATTTGTTATAATATAATGTATACTATATACAGAAAAACGGAGAACAAAATGACTAATTACACATACATCACCCCTTGCCACTTCGGCATAGAAAAGACGCTCTCATTCGAGGTAAAGAAAATCGGCGGCGAGAACATCACCGTGACTGACGGCCGCGTGATGTTCACCGGCGGCGCCGAGCTTTGCGCAAAGGCGAACATCGGACTTTCAACGGCGGAGAGAGTGTGCGTTGTACTGGGGCAGTTCCGGGCGCGTACATTCGACGAGCTTTTCGAGGGAATAAAGGCGCTCCCACTGTCGGATTTCATCGGGCGCTATGAAGCGTTCCCGAACACCGGGCACTCGCTGAATTCCACGCTGAAGAGCATTCCGGCGTGCCAGAAGATAGTGAAGAAGGCGATGGCGGTGAACCTCTGCAAGGCATACGGAATGCAGACCATGCCGGAAACCGGCGCAATGGCGCAGATACGCTTCTCGATAATGAAGGACGAAGTCACCCTCATGCTGGACACCAGCGGTGTGGGACTGCACAAGCGCGGATACCGCCGTGAAAGCAACGCCGCTCCCATCAAGGAGACCCTCGCAGCCGGACTTATCGACCTTGCGAGAGTACGCGAAAACGACACGGTAATCGACCCGTTCTGCGGCTCCGGAACGCTGCTGATAGAAGCCGGGCTGAAGGCGCTGAACATCGCCCCGGGACTTAACCGCAGCTTTGCGGCAGAGCGCCTGGGATTCATTCCCGACAAGACCTGGAGAACCGCCCGGGAGGAAGCCGTGAACGCCATAAAGCGCGACGCGGAGTTCCGCGCCTGCGGCTACGACAACGACGGAGAATGCGTATCGCTCACCCTTTCCAACGCAAAAAAAGCTTCGCCGCTGATGAAGATATCCGCCGAAAAACGGGATATCCGGGATTTCGTCAAGCCAGAGGGAGCCTTCAAGATGATAACGAATCCGCCCTACGGCGAGCGTATGCTCGAAACCGAGGAAGCCCGGGAATTATACCGCATAATGGGTGAAAGACTGCTCCCCCTGGACGGAAGCCAGCTCTACGTCATCACCCCTGACGAGGAATTCGAGGACATCTTCGGTCAGAAAGCGGACAAGAACCGCAAGCTGTACAACGGCATGATGATGTGCCGGCTGTACTCCTACTTCAAGTAAAGCGAAATGAAAAACAACAAAAAAATAAGATACGACGGCGCTGCGCCGCTGCCTGTCATTCTGTTCCTTATCTCAGTTTGCGCGGCGCTGATGTTCACCATCTGCCGCAGCCAGTTCCTGCCCTGTGCGGCAGTGATGTCCGCACTCACCTCCGGTATCTTCCTGCTGTTCTACAAAATGCGGTTCCACCCGGTGGTGACCACCATCTCCATCTTCGTGCTGGTGCTCGCCGCCTGGGGGATAGGCTCCGCCGCCAGCATGCACTACAACGACGGAAGCAGCTTCATGACGTTTCTGTTTACGGCTTCGGCGAAATTCGACCTGCTCTTTGCCGCGGCGGCTATCGTCATTTTCTCGCTCATCATTGGATTCATCGGCTGTTATTTTTCGGTGATAAGCCCACGGCCGTGCTTCCTTATGCTGCTGTCGTTCATTCCGCTGATACTCTCTTTCCGTACGGCGAGAGGGCTGCCGGTTTATTTCACGATAATCATGGCGGCATGCTTCGTGTTCGCCTGCGAAAATCTCGCGGTGCCCATTCCGGTGGATACCAACGCCGTGTTCGAGGACAGCTCCTCCCGGCGCAGGCGGACTGCGCTTTCCTGCGCTGCCGCCGTGGCGGTGGGACTTGTCACCGCGATACTTCCGCGCTCCGGTCAGCAGCCGGTGCTGGATACCCTGGATCAGCTGACGGGACAGGAGCACGGATACTTCAATACCTCCGGCATGTCGAACTTCGCGTCGCGCTCCTCCATCAATGAAGGAAACAACAATCCCACCGGCGACCTTCTGTTCACCGTCAGCACCGTCTACCCGGGATATCTCACGCGGTGGGTGTTCGACACCTACGACGAGGACGGCTGGCGCGCCCTGGATCTGTTCAACACCGGCTATCCCGGGTGGGAATACAACGCCCAGACGGCGGATAAGGTGGCATTCCTTGACGAACTGCTCGTCAACTCCGACGAGCTCACGGAATCCAGCCGGGAGCTGATCAGCGGCGCGGAATCCTACGGGAACAACGTCACCATAACCGGGATAACGGTACGCGACGGCTCCTCCTCCCGGGTAGTGCTGCACCCCACCGGGACCTACCGCGCGGTGCTGCCCGAGGACTGCGGCAGGACCTACCGCACGCCGCGCAACGACATATTCACCGAAAACGCCCCACAGCCGAACGTATCCTATTTCCTGTCGCACCATGTCGGAATCCCGGACGAAAACTTCCTGCGCCGCACTGACCGGGACGACATGGAATTACTTATAAGCGACGCGTATTCCAGCGACATAATAACCGCCAGCCAGTATTCCGCAATGACCGAGGAACTGAACAACGCCTACGTCTACCTTGACCGGTGCGGCACGGACGGAATCACTCCGGAGATACAGGCGCTTTCCGACGAAATAACCACCGGCTACACCTCGGACTACGACAAGGCGCTGGCTCTGGAAAAGTGGTTCGGCGATGAGGGATTCATCTACGACATGGAGTTCGTTCCGGCGGAAAAGGGCGTGGAATACTTCCTGTTCAGGAGCCGCCGCGGAGTATGCAGCGACTACGCCACGGCGCTGGCTCTGCTGGCGCGTGCCGCAGGACTTCCGACGCGATACTGCGAGGGATTCGCCGTCACCCGGGACACTCTCGACCCGGACACCGGGCTGTATAATATCACTGACGCACAGTCCCACGCGTGGCCGCAGATCTACATTCCCGGCGCAGGCTGGCTGGATTTCGACGGGACAAGGTACGCCACCGCTGCGATGAACGACGAAAGCTACATGATATGGCTGTATATTGCAGCGGCGGTACTGCTGCTGGCACTACTGGCATTCATCGTCAGAAAGCAGCTGGGCTGGCTCGTATTCTGTATCACCTATCCGCTGCGCGGCGGCGAAAGCAGGGTGCGCGGAGTATACTTCCGCGCCCGGGAGATCGCTGCGGAGCTATCCGGAAGGGACGCGAGGACGCTGTCCGCCGGCGAAGTCCGAAGGACACTCACCGACCGGCTCAGCATGCCGCAGGAAGCAGGGAACATCTGCTCCGCCGCGGACCGGCTGTTCTATTCCGGCGGCGCGGATACGGCGAACAACGACCTGCTCAGGGATCTGAAGTCACTGAAGAAACGCAGAAGGAGGCTGAAATGATGAGGCTGAGTATTGCCGGCTGGATCGAATCCCTCCTTTTTGCCACCGCCGTACTTCTGTATATCAGCGGCGAAAGCGGCTGGATACTGGTTTATGCGATAGGAATCTCCGCAGTGCTTTCCGTGACGACCTGCGCGGTTTCCCGGCGGAATTTCACGATAAGCTGCTCCGGCTGCTCCGGGCTGCACCATGTCGGGGATACCGTGACGGTGGAGCTGGAGCTTACTCCGCAGGGATTCTGCTTTCTGCCCTATATCACGATCAGCGGCAGATTTCTCGGGCAGCGGTTCACGGCGCGCGGCTCGGCGCTCGGGAAATCAGGGAAGATACGGATCTCACTGACCGCCCCGGAATGCGGACTCAGCCGCCTGGAGATCGACTCGGTGACCCTGAGGGATTTCCTCGGGATAGTGTACCTGAATTCCAGAGTGCGCCCGGAGCCGGCGGCGGTGGCTGTACTGCCGCGGATCGTGGACTACACCGGGCCGGAGGTGCCGCTGAGCCTGCTCCCGTCGGACGATGACGAGGACGAAGCTCAATCCCTGCTGACCGGGGGTATACCGGGATACGACCACCGGGATTACGTCCCCGGAGATCCGCTGCGCAGGATAAACTACAAGCTGTCCGCCAAGAAGCGCAGGCTGCTGGTGCGCAAGGACGAGAACATCGCTTCGCAGAGCGTGGATATAGTACTGGAGCCTGGCTCCGACGGGAACTGCGCAGAGCAGGCGTTCGCCCTCGCCGGAAAGCTCACCTCCGCCGGAGGGACTGCGCGGCTGGTATGCGGCGGCGCCAGCTTCACCGCCGGATATTCCACGCTGAAAAAGCTGCGCGAGTGGCTAGCCTTCCGGGATCTCTCCGCCGCAGGGAAAGCGCCGGATCAGCATTCGGCGGCGGTCATGCGGACAACGGTGCATATCTCGCCATCTGGGATAATCGTAAACTGAACAGAAAAAGGCGGATCAGATGATCCGCCTTTGCTGTTGTGGTTAAGGATTTTACGCCGATACCCCGAGATCCGCGATGAGCTCTTCGGGGAATCCGCCTGCGGCAAGGAAGTCCTCCGCGATATCCAGCGCGTTTGCGGCGGACACCTCGTAGTTATTCAGCACCCGGACGAACCGGAGTATCTCATCGCTGTCCGTGCAGAGATCGCCGATACAGTAGCAGCCGCTGCGCACGCCGTAAGCGGTGTATCTTTCCTTGTCCTCTGTCATTCTTTCCTCAGATATAATTACCCACATATTCTTACCTCCATTTTCCCAGCGTCTATTCGCTGAACCATTGATAGTATTATACCACACTTTTCGAGCTTTTTCTGCAAATTTTCCGTTAAGATTTCAAGTTTTGGCAAATGAACAAAAACATGATATGGTAATCGTGTATTTTATTCCATCAAATCTGATTCAATCCATGTAATAACATTTCATTCCAGTTAATTTCAAAGTTATTTCTTAAATTTGTTTTCCACTTGTTTAACAGTGTTTTCAACTTTATCAGTTAGTTGTACAAGCGGTTTGAGGGAGTATTTCAACCTTCATGTTGAAAAATCCCGAAAGTTAATCAACCATTCAACAGAATTAACAGTGATTTCAACAGTTTTCACCGTTGAAAATGTGGAAAACTACTCTCTTATTTGCACAAAAAAGCGGCAGCCCGATGGACTGCCGCATATCTATGCAGATATTGACGAAAAAATAACAATATGTTGTTGCGACCAGAATCGCATGTTATGGTTCTCTGACATAACCGCTATCGTTATCATTGCTGAAATCCGGCTGTCGCCGCCGGAGCAGATAGAATTATGCATAAATGCCAGCGGAGATCCCAGCACAAACGATCTGGTACGGAAGCGCACAGATACCGGTCAAGCCTCCCTGCGCATAAGGCGGTTTATCACAGCAAACGCAGCCGTTATCCAGAGGGTCCCCAGCGCTATCCCGATGGGGTACAGCGGATTGTAGACGTATATTACCGCGCCGCCAGCCCAGATGTTGTATTCGATCACGCCGCTCACCGCCGCGACCGCCAGAGCCGCGATATTCACCGGCAGCACCGAAAACAGCATATAATGCCGGAAATCCGCGCCGCGCCTGAGTTCGGCTCCGCGCTCCATCACCGAAAGGAATGCCGCGAATCCCACAGCGCAGAGCGCCCAGAGTATCTCAGCCGCAATATTCACCCAGACGAACGCGCCGACAAAGAACAGTATCGACTGCCCCAGAAGATTCACTATCGCGTCAAAAATGTAAGTCTTTGCGGATTTCATAAAAACACCTCCCGTTCATGTTACCATAATAGTATCACATGCAACGGAAGGCGTCAATCCGTCTTTTACAGATTCGTATATTCAGACAAATCCGTAATATGCTTTTGTGCAGTTTCACATAGAAAGCAGCCTGAATATGCCGCGCGGAATGTACTGGAACGTGAACGTATCCGCCGCCAGCACCAGCGCAATTATGACCGTGAATCTCGACAGGAATATTCCCCAGCGCCTGCCGGCGGAAATCTCCCACATCTTCGGGACGCGGTATTTCTTTATCTTGCGCAGCTTCGCTATCGCCATGAATACGCCGATTATCATCAGCATTATCATGATGAAGCAGAATACCAGATAGCACACCACCGCCGGGGTCTTTTCCGTGGATTTCCCCACGAGATAATCCCCCACGTCGTCAAAGGTGATGAGGAACAGCATTATTCCAGACATGCCGTTGAACATGGCGTGCATGATTGTCGTGGTGACAATGGACTTTGTGGATACCGCGATGTAACCCAGGCATATTCCCAGCACCGACGCATAGAAGAACTGATTGAAATTCGCGTGCGTCAGCCCGAACATAAGTCCCGAGATCAGTATCGCGAACCCGTTCCCGTATGGTCTGAGGGATTCCAGCACGATACCACGGAACCAGAATTCCTCAAATATCGGCGCGATAACCACCAGCTGAAACAGCAGAACCGCCGCGCAGAACATGTTGTCCGGAGTCAGTTCGTTCACGGTATTGAACGACTTGTACAGGTCGGTGTTCTCAAACAGCTTCGACGCCAGCATGGTCAGCATGTTCACCAGGAACGACAGCCCGTAGAAAGCCGGGAACATTCCCATCGCACTGCTGAAATACTGCGGTCTGCGGTAGACATTCCGGCACATTCCCGGCGGCTTCAGCAGGAGCACCGCGCACACCATCGGAATGATATACAGGAATATAAAGCTGAACACCGTCTGAAGCAGGTACGACAGGTTCCCGTCCATTCCATCGAACATACCGCCTGACGCCGCCAGGGACAGCAGGATACTCTCCGCGCCCCGGGATACGAATATTATCACCATCATCAGCCCGATTTTCAGGCATGTGCGCTTGAATCCGGGCATTCTGGACATCGCGTCCCCACCGGGGACTGTATCTATCGTGTTTTCTTCCATCTCCGCTCCTTTCCGGGCAGATCATCTGCCGGCAATAAGGGAATGCTCGCCGACTATCTCCTCCACGATCTCCTCAATGGATTTTCCGGCGCAGTCCACCGTGATATCCGCGTATTCCTCGTACAGCTTCCTGCGGCGGCGGAATACGTCCTCGATGGAATCCCCCGGGCGCATTGCTATGCCGCGGGTCTTGATGTTGTACAGGCGCTTTTCCACCTGCTCCACCGGCAGGGAGAGGTAGTATACATAGCCGTGCTCCTTGAGATACAGCATTGCGCTTCTGGAATACACCGCGCTGCCGCCGGTAGCGATAACGCAGCCGCCGTTTTCCTCCACTGACATTATAGCGCGCTCCTCCTCAATGCAGAACCAGTCAAGTCCCTTCTGGTCGATTATCTGCTGGAGCAGCATTCCGGTGCGGTCCTGGATCGTGATATCCGTGTCTATGAAGCGGAACCCCATTGCCTTCGCCAGAAGGACGCCGATGGTGGATTTGCCGCAGCCGGGCATTCCGATGAGTATTATGTTCTTCATGGCGCCTCCTTACCAAGTAACTCTGTCAAGGCGCATGGTGGCCACCGCATTCAGGTCGGAACCTGCCACATGCCCTGCCTGGAACTCGTAATAAGCCTGGCAGCCTATCATTGCCGCATTGTCGCCGCACAGCGCCAGCGGAGGATAATACACCTTCATGCCGTTGTAATCCGCGCGCTGCTGAAGCATGGTGCGCAGCCCGGAGTTCGCCGCAACTCCGCCGGCAAGCGCCAGGGTCTTGTAGCCATTCTCCTTCGCGGCGGAGATGAACTTCTGCGTGAGGATATCCGCAACGGTATACTGGAAGCACGCCGCAAGGCTGTTCACGTCTATCTCCTCGCCCTTCTGCTTAGCATTGTGGATAAGGTTTATGACCGCGGTCTTTAACCCGGAGAAGCTGAAGTCATACGGATTTGCGGTATGTGGGTGCGGAAGCTGATACTTCTTCCGGTCGCCGGTTTTTGCTGCGTTGTCGATGTGGATTCCGCCGGGATAAGGGTATCCCATTGCGCGCGCCGCCTTGTCAAAGGCTTCGCCGGCGGCGTCGTCCACGGTCTGACCGATGGTTTCGAACTCCGTCCAGCTGTTCACCTTAACGATGTGGCTGTGGCTTCCGGAAGCCACCAGGCAGAGATACGGCGGCTCCAATTCTGGGTGCGCAAGGTAATTCGCGGCAATATGCCCACGGATATGGTGCACCGGGATAAGCGGCTTGTTCAGCGCCAGCGCCAGCCCCTTGGCGAAGTTCACTCCTACCAGCAGGGCACCGATAAGTCCCGGGGCAAAGCTGACGGCGATCGCGTCTACGTCCCGGGCTTTCATTCCAGCCCTGTCCAGAGCCTCCTGGACTACTCCGACTATGCTCTCGCAGTGGCGGCGGCTTGCTATTTCGGGCACAACGCCGCCGTAAAGCTTGTGTTCCTCTATCTGCGTTGCGACGACGGACGAGATTATCTCGCGGCCATCGCGTATTACTGCGGCCGCGGTTTCATCGCAGCTGCTCTCTATTGCTAGGATATCCATTTATCTGACCTTCTTTGTTCTGTATTTCTGTTACTTGACGTCCGGCTTACGGGATGTGAGGAACTCCACAGCGCGCTCTATCGAGCTTCTGACGTGTTCCATCTCCTCGCTGTGCAGCTTCCCGGCGTTGCGGTAGTCAAAGCTGTTGCAGAAATCGTTGACATCGCTGTTCAGCTCCTTGATGTAGTTCTCGACAAGTCTGTCGGTCGCCTCGACGAACGGCTTCTGGTCGGGCTTCGCAAGCTTGCTCTGCACATGGGACATCAGCAGGTTGTAATGCGGAATGCAGATGTACTTCTGCGAGTTATAGAGGTTACGGAATTTCGCGTCGTCCCGGAACATCGTGAAAACGGTGTCCAGCATATGCTCCACGCCCCAGTCCACCTTGCTGCATACGAAACAAGTGTTCTCTATCTCGCTGCACTTTTTCGCCTTGGCTCCCTTGGTGAAGAATATGCTCTTGTTCTCGAATATCTGACCGCGCAGGGTGCCGAGGTAGGTGTTCAGCATAAGTCCCAGGGAAAGGCGGTTGTTCTGCTTCAGCAGGCTGTTGAAGTGCGTATGGCAGAATCCCAGGCGGTTGGTTTCCATGCGGACGTCAGGCTCCATCATCGCCGCACCCATTATGTATTCGCTGATATGCTGCTCCACCGTGTTACGCATGGCGCAGATGGGACAGCCCTCCCGGGGCTCGAACACTTCGTTTATCGGTATCGTCAGAATGCTCTCTCTCATTGATTATCCTTTCCTTTTGCGTAAATAAAGTGAAAAGTCGCTGAAAAAACAGCGCATGGTCTTGAAATTATACTCCTATTGTATTATAATTAAGACAAATAATCAAGGGGTTTACGAAAATTTTTATGGAACACGTTATACATAATCCAAATTTCGATATACGACGGACGTTTCTCTGCGGACAGTGCTTCCGCTGGAGCGAGGGCGAAAACGGTGAATTTTCCGGCATTGCCGGCGGAAAACATCTTACTTTGTCGCAGAACGGCAGCGATGTCACGCTTCACGGCGTGCAGAAGCAGGATATCCCGTTCTGGGAGGACTACTTCGACCTCGGCGCGGATTACGCGCAGTACATAAAGACGCTGTCGGCGGACGAAACGCTGCGGCGCGCATGCGGATTCTCCTACGGAATTCGGATACTGCGGCAGGAGCCTTTCGAAACGCTCATCAGCTTCATCATCAGCCAGAACAATAATATACCGCGTATCGCCGGGATAATCTCGCGGCTGTGCGAAAACTTCGGAAGCCCCGTTGACGGCGGATTCGCCTTTCCCACGGCGGCACAGATGTCCGGGCTGACGCCGGAGGATCTGGCTCCGCTCCGCGCCGGATTCCGCGCAAGGTACATCGTTGACGCGGTGGATAAGGTGAACTCCGGCGAGGTGGACTTCGCGGAGGTGGACAGACTCCCACTGGACGAGGCACGGGAGAAGCTCAAGCTGATAACCGGCGTGGGCGATAAGGTGGCGGACTGCGTACTGCTCTTCGCATTCCATAAACTGGACGCATTCCCGAAGGACGTATGGGTGAAGCGGCTGATGGCGCGGTACTACCCCGGCGGACTGCCGGAATGCACGAAGGGTATCGAGGGCGTTGCCCAGCAGTACCTTTTCGACTATGAAAGAAATCTCGCACAAAAGTGACTGAAAGGAAGTAATAAATATGTTCTGTAATAAATGCGGAAACAAAATCGACGACAAAAGCTCATTCTGCAGCTGGTGCGGAGCGCGGATCGAAGCCCCTGCAGCGCCCCGGGCACCGCAGGAGAATCCCACGGAGAAGGAGCCGGAAGCAGCGGTGAATACCGTGCCGGCAGGCGTATCCGCAGCTCCCGGGCAGGAGGTGCCGGCAGGCTCCGCGCCGCAGTTCGGCAGCACCCCCGGGGCGCAGTTCCAGGGAATTGCTGCGGCAAAGCCCACGGACAGCAGCGCAGCGCCCGGAGTTCCTCGCCCGGTGGAAACCGCGAAATCCGGCTGGAGCACTAATGTCCAGATAACCGAAAAGCCGCAGACGCCCGAAAATCCGGAGAAGCCCCGGAAATACTACACCGGCGCCCACCTTGCGCTCTGCCTTGTCACCACGGGAATCATGGCGATGGCTGCCGGGGTGTTCGCAGCGCTTTACTTCATGGGGATCTGACAAAACAATACTAACTGAAACTGCGGTCCGGCAACGGACCGCAGTTTTTGCCAGTTAATGTAATGTAATCGAAACCACGAAAAGGCAGAAATACACCGCCCATTTTTTACATAGTATTATGCACAAAAACCCCCGGCCCGTATTATTTTATTTTACCAATTTTAATGATTGCAAGTTGACTTTTGATAGTATATATAGTATACTTAATTTGGATAATTCTATTTTTCTGGGGCGTATTGTGCCCGTCATATGAAATAAAGAAAACCAACTGGGAGGCTTATATAATGTATTGTGAAAACTGCGGCAAAAAGCTGATACGCGGATATCAGTTCTGCATGGAATGCGGAACGCCCGTACCGCCCGAAGCTGACGATGAAGATCAGGGTCAGGAACAGGACGCTCAGCAGCCCGAAGCACAGCAGAGCTCCGAAATGCCCGGTATCCAGCCGCTTGGCGGCGACGAGGGCACTCTGGTATACTGCCCCACCTGCGGCATGAGAATGCAGAAATCTACCGACCACTGCGAAAAGTGCGGCATGCGGCTCGCAGGAAACAGCCCGACAAACAGCGGCGTTCCGCTAGTGAACTCCGACCCTCTCGGTGGGGATTTCAGCGGTATTTCCGACAACGATATCGCACAGATAAACAGCTTTGTCAACAACAGCGGTTTCAGCGGCGGTATTGAATACAACAACGATGGCTTCAACAACGGCGGTATCGGATACAACGACCCCGGTATCGGCAGAGGATTCGGCGGAGGAAATCTCAGCAGCGAAATTGAGGCTCTGAATCAGCAGTTCGCCAATCTGAATTCCACCGCCAGCGACATGCCTGCAATAAGCGCCCCTGTGCGCCAGCCCGACCCGGAGCCTGCTCCTGCGCCGGCTGTTCCCGAGCCGGAGCCTTTCTCACGCCGCGTGGACAATTTCTCGATGGAAGCCGGAATGCCTGAAACACAGTTCCTTTCCGAAAGCGGACTGCCGGTCATCAACGGCGGCGAGATGTCCGAGCCGGAAGTTCCCGTTGAACTTGAACACCATCTTGACGACATCAATATAGATGTCCCTGCGCCAGCTCCGGAAATGCCAGTTTATAACGAGCCTGTTGCGGAAGCACCGGTTTATAACGAGCCTGTTGCGGAAGCACCGGTTTACAGCGAGCCTGTCGCGGAAGCGCCTGTTTACAACGAACCTGCTCCCGAAGTGCCCGTTTATAATGAGCCTGTTGCGGAAACCCCGGTTTACAGCGAGCCTGTTGCGGAAACTCCCGTTTACAGCGAGCCTGCTCCCGAAGCTCCGGTTTACAGCGAGCCTGTTCCCGAAACCCCGGTTTACAACGAGCCTGTTCCCGAAACTCCGGTTTACAGCGAACCTGTTCCCGAAACCCCGGTTTACAACGAGCCTGTTGCGGAAGCACCGGTTTACAACGAGCCTGTTGCGGAAACTCCGGTTTACAGCGAACCTGTTGCGGAAACTCCGGTTTACAGCGAACCTGTTGCGGAAACCCCGGTTTACAGCGAGCCTGTTCCCGAAGCTCCGGTTTACAGCGAGCCTGTTCCCGAAATGCCGATTTATAATCAGCCGGCTGACAATATTCCCACTTCTGAGGACGATATGTCCACGGTTCTGCTTCCGCAGCACAACGAGCCTGCTCCGGACTACGACCGCACAGTAAGACTCCACAGGGATCCTAACGACAATCCTGCCAGCGAGGACAGCGCGCCTGCTTCCGGAAACGAGGACGGCGGAGTTGATCTCGGCAAGCTGGTATACTGCCGCAACTGCGGTCAGGATATGTACGAGAACGAGCCTGTCTGCAAGAACTGTGGTTCCCCCAACAAGTGGAACCAGAAGCCGCTGAAGCACTCCGTATCCGGCGCCAAGAATACTCAGCCAAAATCCGAGCCTAAAAAGGTGTTCGGCGTTATTCCGATCCCGGCGGTCATCGGCGGCGGTGTAGTCGTTGCCGGTATCATCGCGCTCATCGCGCTGACCTCCAATCCCGGCAAAAACGATGATAATATCGTACAGCCCAGCACTACCACGGCTTCCACTCCGGAGAGCACTGCTGCTCCCGAGGACAACAGCGAGCCTGATATGAGCGAGTCCGCAGTGGATTCCACCACGACTGACCCCATCGATGAGCCTGTGGTTACAGAGCCGACCGTATCCCAGCCGGCAGTGACAGATCCCGTTGAAGTCAGCGATCCCGACGAGTCCTCCCAGACTGACGGAAACAGCAACCCCGGAATGCCGGACCATGCCGAGGCAACAACTCCGACTTCCGTAACCAGCCACACCACCCAGTCGTCCTCGTCAAGACCCGGAACTCCGGCGGCGTCCTCTGCGACCACAAAACCTGTCACCACCAGACCGACGACCGTTACCACAAGACCGACCACCGCAGTGCCGGCAGTCAGCAAGCCCAGCACCACCGTGTCCAATGAGGATAAGCAGCGTGCAAAAATGCTGGACGCATTCGAGGCTATTTCCGCGGAAGTCGGCAAGGTGCACGTTTACGCGCAGGCTACCATATCCGCACTGGACAACGGAAAGACCAGGACCTTCTACACCAGCGGAATGACCAGCACGCTCTCCTCCGGCAAATCCAATGCTGCGAGCCTGCTGAAGGGCGCAAAGCCCAGCTCCGGTGAGCTTACTTCCGCATATTCCTCCCTCGAGAAGCTGTACGACCTGTATGTGGAATACTACAACTATGTCACCACTTCCACCGACGGCTCAGATACCTTCTCCACCAAGGAAACCAACAAGTGGTCCGCATTCAACACCGCTGTGAAGAACACCTTCAACTACTCCAAGCTTCAGACAAAGAACCAGACCGACGCCGACAAGTCCCGTACATATGCGGACATCATGACGGACGCTTCCTCTGCGGCTTCCAACGCTGTCACCCAGTTCTCCTCCGTACAGACCGCCGTTGAAAAGCTCAAGAGCAGCAACTATGACGACGAGGTAATGGCGACTATCTACAACACCAAGACCTCCGCAATACTCAAGGCGGCTGGCTACGCGCAGATGGTCAACAACTACTACAGCGTGCTCAGCTCCGGAGTCCCGAACTCCTACAGCAGCGCAAAGGCTGCGCTCTCCAATGCTTCGTCCGATATCGACGAGCTTCTGGGAGTATTCACGCTGGCTGGCTACAACGACCTGAGCGGATTCAAGAAAAACGCTTCCGCTTCCATCAAGACAGTCAACGGCGACATCAGCGCGATCAACAAGGCACTCTGATATTCCCGGTCATACGCTAACTAATAAGGACGCTTTTCATTGAAAGGCGTCCTTCAGTTTATCGAAAGGTATACCGGCGTATCCGAACTTTTGGTACAGAATCACAGAATTTACGGAGGATATGCTCTTATGTTTGAAACAGACCCGGAATATCAACTTTGCTCATTACACGAACTTTAAGGGGGAAGCGCTAAGGCGCTTCCCCCATAAGTGTGTCGATAGAGATTCTGTGTAGACAAATATTTAGTTATTGGCGTCCAGCATTGAAAGAATGATCCCTGCCGCCCCGAATCGGACAAAGAAGTAATTCAGCCGCTGCTTCGTTTCATCGGACTGCACTATCCTGTCCGTATAGGATAACATCTGGTAAAGCATGAAGAACATAACCCGGGCGGCGATATCCTCGCCAAGCGCGAAATAATCCGGCAGATGATCTGCGGCGGCGGCAAGATTCATCGCGTGCTCCTTCACCGTCGGAGGAAGCTGCGCGGAGCCGATGTCCAGCGTGGAATACACCTCGGAAGCCTGCACAAGCTGCTCCCTCACTGCGGAATCCACCTGCTCCATGGTCAGCCGACCCTCCTCGCAGAGTTCCCGTATGCGGCGGCTCGCCTTTATGTAGATATCCTGGCTGTCCGGCTCGTGTGTGAGCTTCGGCGCGGCTGCCTGCGGCTGCGGAGGAACCACGGGCTCCTGCGGTGCGGATTCCGCGGCCGGCGACGGTGCCGGGATATCCGGCTCCGGTGATTCCGGCTCGGGGACTGCGGCAGGCTCCTCCGGCATGGAGTTGATCTCCGCAATGGAATCCAGCAGATAGCTCATCGCCTCGTCCCGGGTCATGTCCTCAAGGGATTCCGGCTCGGAATCCACTTTCTCAGGCTCCGCCGGGACTGACGGCTGCTTTCCGCTCAGCCACTGTATCTTCTCCTCGGTGATCGCTATCGGGGAAGCCGGTATTTCCGACATAGCCGCTTTCTTGGCGGCTGCTATCTCCTGCACCGCAGCGACCGCTGCCACGGTCACCGGAGGAATACTCTCCGGCTTTTCCGGCTCGGATTCCTCCACCGGCGGCGCGTCCTCCGGGAATACATCGCCGGAATAGTAGCTGAGCGCTTCCGCGGTCAGCCGGGATTCCAACGCCGCCCGGTCCTGCTCCTTCATGGCGTTGCTCATACGGCAGATGGTGTTTATCAGCTGCCGCAGGAAAAACTTGTTCAGTCCGCAGTCGGATATGCGTATGCTGCCTGCCGGGGAGGCTATTACCAGCTCGTCCTCGAACGGAGTTTCGTAGCTGGGCAGTATCTCCGTAACGCGGATATCGCGGTAGTATATCTGCCGGGCGTCTGCGCCGAGCCTTATCATCATTCTGTCGATAAGGAACGCAATACCGCGGCTGCCGTCGCCGTCCGCCGAAAGATCAATAACGCCGACGGTTTCCTCGGGGGGCGCAAAGGTACAGTAGCGTGTATCCCTGCTGTTCAGCGTTATCTTTCCGCGGAAGTCATTAACTGCGTCACACAGCGTCAATTGCTCTCACCCCTGCCCTCACTGTCAAGAAGGATGTGCTTGATATCCCACAGCCTGCGCGACAGGTCAACGTAGTAGTTATGCGGATTCTCAAATCGCAGAACCTCACTCCACATTGTGTCGAGCTGCTCCGCGCAGTACCGCTTTATCTCCTCAAGCGACGGCTTATTGTAAACCAGTTCTCCGCCGCGGAATATCGGCACCTGAAGCTCCCGGGCAGTGAAATCCGTGAGCTTTTTCTTCTTCCAGGTGAAGTCCGGGTCGAATATCGTCAGCGGCTTCGTATCGTCGACAGTTTCATCAAAAACGCATATCTGGTCGGCGATAGCCTTTCCGGTCTGACGGCTGTAAAGGCGGTAAAGCTTCTTGAAGTGCGGATTCGTGATCTTCGACACATTCTCGGATATCTTTATCTTCGGGGTGATAACGCCGTTCTCCTCCACCGCCGCAAGCTTGTAGACTCCGCCGAACACCGGCTCGCTGCTGGCGGTGATGAGCCGCTCGCCAACGCCGAAAAGATCGATCTTCGCGCCCTGGCGCAGCAAGTCGGTAATGATATGCTCGTCCAGGCTGTTGGAAGCCACGATCCTGCAATCCGGATAGCCTGCCTCGTCCAGCATTTTGCGCGCTTCGATTGAAAGATATGCGATATCTCCGGAATCCAGCCGGATTCCACAGGGGCGCTTGCCCAGTGGCTTCAGCACGTTATCGAACGCCTTTATGGCATTCGGCACGCCGCTTTTCAGCACGTTATAGGTATCCACCAGCAAAGTGGAACTGTCGGGATAAGTCCGGCAGTAACACTCGAACGCTTCCAGTTCGCTGTCGAACATCTGCACCCAGCTGTGCGCCATGGTCCCGGTCGCCGGAACCCCGTACAGTTCATCGGCGAGGACGCACGCCGTTCCGGCGCAGCCTCCGATATACGCAGCCCTCGCGCCGAGTACCGCGCCGCTGGCGCCCTGGGCGCGACGGGAGCCGAACTCAGATATCGCGCGCCCCTGCGCCGCCCGGACAATACGGTTTGCCTTCGTTGCAATAAGCGACTGGTGATTCACCAGAAGAAGCAGCATGGTTTCGACAAGCTGTGCCTGTATTGCCGGAGCACGGACTGTTATAAGCGGCTCCGCCGGGAACACCGGGGTGCCCTCCGGAACTGCCCAGATGTCGCCGGTGAACTTGAAATCCCGGAGGTACTTGAGGAATCCCTCGTCAAAAATGCCCTTTCCGCGCAGATACTGTATATCCTCTTCAGAGAAGCGCAGTCCCTGGATATAGTTTATCACCTGCTCCAGTCCGGCGCAGATGGCGTAACCGCCGCCGTCCGGCACTCTGCGGAAAAACACGTCAAAATACGCGATACGATCCGCATGCTTTGTCCTGAAATACCCGTTGCCCATGGTCAGCTGATAAAAGTCGCACAGCATTGTGCAGTTCTGTTCGGTTATCATATCTGCGCCCTCCGTTGAATTCAGTCTGCGTATCTTGCGATGTACGGGTTGTTCTCCCGTTCGTAGTCAAGCGTAGTGGTGCTGCCGTGCCCGGGATATATCTTGTAGTCCCCGGGCAGCTTCGCTATTTTCTCCAGGCTGTCCAGCATGTCCCGGGTGCTGCCGGAATATCCGTCAGTCCTCCCAACGCCCATCAGGAACACCACGTCGCCGCAGAATATAACCTGCTCGCCGTCGTTGTCCAGGAACAGCAGGCAGCTTCCTGCGGTATGCCCGGGAGCCGCCATAACGCGGAATTTCAGCCCTTCTGCGGTGAACTCCTCCCCGTCGGAATACAGCTTATCCGGCTTTATTCCGCGGAACTCCACCGGCATGAAATCCGCCCAGCACTTTTCCGCGCTGGAATACATCGGCTCGTCCGGGGCGCTCGCCAGTATCTTCGCGCCGGAATGCTCCTGCAATACCGCAGCCCCGGCGAAGTGGTCATAGTGACCGTGGGTGATGATGATAGTGCCCAGCGTAAGTCCGTGGGTGTTCAGGAACATCTCCACCTCGGTGACGGAAGCCGGGTCGATGACCACCGCCTGGGAATCCGCCCCGGGGACGATGTAGCAATTCGTCTGCAACGCCCCCAGCGGAAGCTGATATATCTGCATACTTTACCTCCGTTACTGCTTGCCGGTACGCTCCACCGAGATAACTCCGGGGATCTTCTGGAGTCTGCTCATGACATTGGAGAGCTGCTCCATTCCGGCTATCTCGACTGTCACGACCAGATTCATGTTGCCGTTCTTCAGATGGTGCGCGTTCATCTCGTGCAGCGGAATATGGTTCGTCGCTATCGCCGTGGTGATGTCCGCGAAGATGGTTATTCTGTTCTCGGCAATGACGTCGATGGTCGCACGGTATGTGGAATCGTCCACGCCTGCCCAGCTCGCCTTTATCCACCGGTCCTTGTTGTCGGGGTTGTCCATGTTGTTGATGACGTTTATGCAGTCCTGCTTGTGGATAGACACACCGAATCCGCGCGTAACGAAGCCGATTATCGGGTCGCCCGGCAGCGGATTGCAGCACTGTGCGAACTTCACCAGGCAGTTGTCCACGCCCTCGACGATGATTCCCTTGCGGCGGCTGCGGCGGTTGGTTTCGTTGATGGCTTCCTCGGGATCCGCCGACGCCTGCTGGACTGCCTGCTGTTCCTTATGGGTGCGCATCTGCTCTTCCTTGATGCGCTGTACTATCTTGGAAAGGGACACGCCGCCGTAGCCTATCGCGGCGTACAGGTCGTCAACGCTGCCCAGACGCTGGCGCTGCGCGGTGGATTGCAGCAGTTCCGGAGTGATGGCGATGTTGTTGCGCTTGAATTCACGCTCCAGATCGTCCTTACCGCGCTCGATGTTCTCCTCGCGGCACTCCTTCTTGAACCAGCTGCGGATCTTGCTCTTCGCCTCGGTGGTGCGTGCTATTTCGAGCCAGTTGCGGTTCGGTCCGTAGTTCGGCGAACCGGAGGTGAGTATCTCAACGATATCTCCGGTCTTTATCTGATAGTCGAAGCTGACCATTCTGCCGCCGACCTTTGCGCCGGTCATCTTGTTGCCAACCTGGGTGTGGATAGAATACGCAAAATCCAGCACGGTAGCGCCCACCGGCAGGGAAATAACGTCGCCCTTGGGGGTGAATGCGAACACCTCGTCCGGCGCGAGATCGGTCTTTATCGCGTCGGCAATCGCTTCAACATCGTCCGCCTCCTGCTGGCGCTCCAGAAGCTGGCGTATCCAGTCGAAGCGCTTTTCGCCGGTCACGTTTCCGGAAATACCAGCCTTGTACTTCCAGTGCGCCGCAACGCCGTACTGCGCGGTGTTGTGCATTTCCACCGTGCGTATCTGCACCTCGAACGGTATCCCCTCGCGGCCTATGACCGTGGTGTGCAGGGACTGGTAGCGGTTTGGCTTCGGGGTCGCGATGTAATCCTTGAAGCGGTACGGGATAGGTCTGAACATGTCGTGGATTATACCCAGCACGTTGTAGCACTCAATAACGGACTGCACGATAACGCGCACCGCATATATGTCGTATATCTCGTCGAAGCGCTTGTTCTTGACGTATACCTTCTTGTAGATACTGTATATGGACTTCACGCGCCCCTCGATTATCGGCTCGGGCTTGATATCCGAAATACGCTCGCGGATACGCTGCTTTATGCTCTCGATGAACGCGTCGCGCTCCTCCTTGTGGAGGGCTATCTGCTCCTCTACCTCCTTACAGCCGTAGGGGTCGAGGTAGTGTATAGCGATGTCCTCCATCTCCTCCTTGACGTCGCTCATACCAAGGCGGTGGGCGATGGGGGCGTAGAAGTTCATCGTTTCAAGGGAGGTCTTGCGCTGCTTCTCCGGAGGCCTTGCCTCAAGGGTGCGCATATTGTGGAGCCTGTCCGCAAGCTTGATGATTATCACGCGGATATCCTTGGACATAGCCATGAGTATCTTGCGGATATTCTCCGCCTGCTGTTCCTCCTTGGAAACCAGCGGCACCAGTCCTATCTTGGTAACGCCGTCCACCATCAGCGCAACATCTTCGCCGAATTTCTTACGCAGGTCGTCGAGGGTGACGTCCGTATCCTCCACGGTGTCGTGAAGAAGCGCCGCGCATATGGTGTCGGTATCCATGCAATAATCCAGCAGGATAGCCGCCACCGCCAGCGGATGCGTGATATACGGGTCGCCGGAGGTGCGCTTCTGCCCCTCGTGTGCCTTTTCCGCGACCTTGTACGCCTGGGATATCTTTTCAAGGTCGTAGGGCTTCTCGCTCGCCTTTATCTTCTCCACCAGCTGGTCGAATGTCTTTACCGTAGAACCGGTCATACAGTTCACTCCTAGTTTAAAATGAGTATTGCCTGTGTATCACTGCACCCCGAGCATTCTGCGCAGGTCCGCCAGGAATCCCGACGCCATGAGGTCGGTCTTGTGCGTCACGGGAATCAGCCTTACGGTGTCTGCGTCCGCGGACTGCTCCGCCATTCCTGCCGAAGCAAAGGTATCCAGAGCGATACGCAGCATGCAGTAATTAAGGTCGGAGCCGCCGTAAATACACAGCTCCTCGGCGGACATCGCGCCGCCGTACTTTCTCAGCAGGTCGTACACCGCCATGAGCGCGTTCCTGTCCGGAATAACGCGCGGTGCCAGGCGGCTGTCGCAGCCCTCGCCCCGGGATATCTCCTCGTAGGTGCGCTGTGCGGCGAAGAATCTGTCCTCCCGGAATCCGGAGGGGCGGATCTCCTGCACCTTCAGCGTGACGGACTTCACGCCACGGAACTCGTTCAGCTCTGCGGCGGCGATGATGTCCACCATGCTCCCCTGCTCCGGGTGGAACTTAGCGAACGGAATTCCGAAGCAGAGCGCCTTCAGCTTAACTCCGCCGGAGCGCAGTTCGAAACTGGTGTACCTGCCGTCTTTAAGGGCACGCTTGGATTCCACCGTGCAGTTCCTCAGCAGGAACACCGGGCGCTGGTTCCCCTCGCCGCATGGCTCCAACTGAGAAAGGCTGTTGAGCGCTTCTTCCGTCAGCCGGTCACCGGTTATCTCCATATCGGCGCTGACGGTGTATTCCGGCATTTTCGGGTAGCATTCACGGCAGAATGCATACACCATCTGTCGGAAATCCTCTACTCTGTCCGCCGGGAGGGAGAATCCGCCGGCTTTCGGGTGTCCGCCGAATTTCGTCAGCACCCGGCTGCACCTGTCGAGCAGCTTGTATATCGAGAATCCGTCAATGCCCCGGGCGGAGCCTCTCGCCTCGCCGTTTTCGACGGATATCATCAGCACCGGCTTGCCGTATTTCTCCAGAAGCCTTGCCGCGACGATACCGATAACTCCGTGGTGCCAGCCCTCGCCGGAAACCACCAGCACGCGCTCCCTGAGTATTGACGGGTCGCTCTCCAGCTGGCGCGACACGTCCTCCATTATGCGCGCTTCCTCTGCGCGGCGGTTCTCGTTCATGAGGTTCAGTTCCTCGGAAAGAAGCCCGGCCTGCTCCGGACTGTCTGCCATAAGCAGCTGCACCGCCTTGTCGGCGGCCGCTATCCTGCCTGCGGCGTTGATCCTCGGGCAGATGGAGAATGCCACCGTGGTGGCGTCAACGCTCTCCGGAGATACCCCGGCGGTGCGCAACAGACGGTCGATACCGATGTTCTGGCTCGCGCGGATATCCTCGATACCACGGCGGACGATGTATCTGTTCTCGCCCACAAGCGGCATCACATCGCCGATGGTGCCCACTGCGGCAAGCTCCGCGTACTGCTCCATGACGAACTCCTCGTCCTCCTCCAGGGCGCAGAGAAGCTTGAGCACCACTCCTGCGCCGCACAGTTCCTTGAACGGGGAATTGTCGTCCTGCCGGTGAGGGTTCACGCACGCCTCGCATACCGGCAGTTCCTGCGGCGGCTGATGATGGTCGGTTATGACCAGCTGCGCGCCGCGCTGCCGTATGTATTCTGCCTCCTCCACCGCGGAAACTCCGTTGTCCACGGTGATGATGAGCTCCGTGCCCTGGTCGAGTATCTTCTCCAGCGCCGGGATATTCATTCCGTATCCCTCGCTGCGGTCGGGTATGTAGTACTCCACCTCCGCACCCATGGCGTCAAGGTATCCGTACAGCATTGCCGTGGAAGTGACTCCGTCGCAGTCGTAATCGCCGTAGACGGTGATCTTCTTTCCCTCGTCCAGTGCCTGACGTATCACGTCCACGGTGGATTCCATATCCTTCATCAGCAGCGGGTCGGAAAGGCTGCTGCACCCGAAGAACTCCCTCGCCCGGTCAAGGGTGGTGATACCGCGGCTGAGCATAACTCCGCCGAGAAGTTCCCCGAACTGCGCCGTTATTTCATTGTTGACCCCTGCCGGAGCAGGGGAACAAAGCCATTTCTTCAACTGTATCTGCTCCTGTTATACGCTCAGCTCAACATGCTCGCCGAGAAGCGCCTTGTTCTGTTCGAGTACCGGCCATACGAACTCCTTGAGGAATTCCTCGACCTGCTCGGGCGCGCGGCCTGTGTAGTGAGCCGGTTTGAGTACCGCCATGATCTCCTCCTCGGTGATCTTGAAGATGGGGTCGGCTGCGATACGCTTTACGAGGTCGTTCTCGCCGCCCTGCTCCTTGACAACCGCAGCAGCCGCAATACTGTGCCTGCGGAGTGCCTCGTGCAGTTCCTGACGGTCGCCGCCCTTTTCTACCGCGCGCATCATGATGTTCTCGGTAGCCATGAACGGAAGCTCGCGCATTACACGCTGCTCAACGACCTTGGGATATACCACCAGACCGTTGGTAATGTTGATCATGATGTTGAGGATCGCGTCAACGCCCAGAAATCCCTCTGCAACGGAGATACGCTTGTTCGCGCTGTCGTCAAGTGTTCTCTCAAACCACTGGGTGCCGGCGGTGAACGCAGGATTCAGCGTGTCGATCATAACGTATCTTGCCAGGGAGGTGATACGCTCCGCGCGCATGGGGTTGCGCTTGTAGGGCATTGCGGAGGAACCGATCTGGTTCTTCTCGAACGGCTCTTCCATCTCCTTGAAGTTAGCGAGGATACGCAGATCGTTGCTGAACTTGGAGCAGCTCTGTGCGATTCCGCCGAGGGTAGCCAGCACCTGGCTGTCCATCTTTCTGGAGTAGGTCTGACCGCTGACGGGAACGCATGCGTCGAATCCCATCTCCTCAGCGATGGACTTCTCCAGCGCCTTTATCTTCGCGCTGTCGCCCTTGAAAAGCTCCACGAAGCTTGCCTGGGTGCCGGTGGTACCCTTCTGACCGAGAAGCTTGAGGTGGGAAATACGGTACTCCACTTCCTCAAGGTCCATCATCAGTTCGTTTATCCACAGAGTGGCACGCTTGCCGACGGTGGTCAGCTGCGCCGGCTGGAGGTGTGTGTAGGCAAGGCAGGGCTGATCCTTGTGCTCGTTTGCGAAGCCTGCGAGGTTGTTGATGACGTTGAGCAGCTTCTTCTTGACCAGCAGCAGCGCGTCGCGCATAACGATGACGTCGGTGTTGTCGCCCACATAGCAGGAGGTAGCCCCCAGATGGATTATGCCCTTCGCCTTGGGGCACTGCTGTCCGTATGCGTAAACGTGGGACATTACGTCGTGGCGCACCAGCTTCTCACGCTCTTCAGCCACGTCGTAGTTGATGTCGTTGATGTGGGACTCAAGCTCATCTACCTGCTCCTGGGTAACGGGCAGACCCAGCTTCATCTCGCCCCTTGCGAGAGCGACCCACAGGCGGCGCCATGTGGAAAACTTCTTGTCCGCAGAGAAGATGTACTGCATCTCCTTGCTCGCATAGCGTGTGCAGAACGGGCTTTCGTAGGTGGAATAATCTCTTGACATAGTTGTATCTCCTTAGCTGTTTGGATTTAGTACTAAATATACACTTTTATTTTATCACAAAACGTCGATTTATACAAGTGTTTTTTTGCAATTAGAGCAAGGATTCTGCGGAAATATACGCACGAATGAATCCTGCCTGTCGGCGCATAATATTTTCATCGGAATATGTTCCGCAGCCACGCGCCTTGTTGATATTGCACAAATACACAAGATAATTGCTCCGATTTTTTGTCTATTCAGTACCTTGCAAAGCAAAATACCTTGTGGTATAATTAGACCATGGAACCGGAAAATCGATGTTCCGATTTTTTAGAACAGGCTACCTTGCAAGACAAAGTACCTTGAAAGGCAAGGATACCGGAGGTGAAAAATGAACTCTCAGCTGAAACGTGGAACACTGGAGCTGTGTGTTCTTTCAATACTATGCGACAGCGACTGCTACGGCTACGAACTGGTGAACAGGATATCCGGCTGTATGCAGATGACGGAAGGGACGATATATCCGCTGATGAAGCGCCTGAAGGACAACGGGCTGATAGATTCCTACATAGTGGAATCGCAGGAGGGTCCGCCGCGTAAGTATTACAGGATAACCGACAGCGGACGGGCGGAAAAGGACACGCTCCTGAAAGAATGGTTTGAGTTTGTAGACAGCATTAATGCGCTGCTGAAAGGGGAACAGACAGAATGATCGCAAAAAACAAGGGAGATTTCCTGTACCAGCTTCACCACGAACTGCACAGGATAGGCATTGACAACGATGAAGAGATCTTTGCGGACTTTGAGGAGCACTTCAAGGAAAGCCAGGAGGCAGGCATGTCCGAAGAGGAAACCTGCGAAAAGCTCGGCGACGTAAAGGAGATCGCCCGGAACTACCTGGATATACCCAGCACCCGGCTGAACTCCATCGTGGCGGACGCGGTGGCAAACCAGCGTGTTTCGCTGACGAAGCCCGGCGAGAAGCTCCCGGCGGACCTTTCGCTGGTGGAGCAGGATAAGGCGGATCCCGCACCGGAACAGCCTGCAATCCGGGAATACACCCCGGAGCACATCGCCCAGGAGCCGGAAACTCCGCAGTCGGCAGTACCGAAGATAGACCTCAACAAGGACGCCGCCCGGGAGTTCACACCCGAGCACATAGCCACCGAGCCGGAAGCGCCGGGCGCTCCCCGGGAATTCACCCCGAACCACATTGCTCCGGAGCAGCCTGCGCCGAACTCCGGCAGCCGGGATACGCGCTACCAGTACCGCACAGGCAGCGCCCCGAAACAGGACAGCAGCGAGGCTTTCTCCAGCGTTCACCGCTGCGAAATGCCGCAGCAGAACGATATCCCCAAGGCAGGAAAGTACGCGGACAAGGGCGGATTCAAGTTCACCGACATCAAGGGACTGAAGCCGAACGTCAATGTCGGCAGGCTGATAGGCTGTATCATGCTGGACCTGTTCCTGTGGTCGTGGCTTATCCCGATGGTGGTGTCGATAATATTCGGCGTATGCGTCAGCGGTTCTGTCGGGCTTGTAGTAGGCGGATTCGCGCAGCTGGGCAACGGCTACTTCCACGTCATCAGCAGGATACTGCTGTGCTGCGGAATGGCAAGCGCCGGCGTGATAGTCGCATGTATCGGCTTCGGGCTGTGCAAGGCGGTATTCCACTGGATAAAGAGCATTGTAATAAGCCACATCAAGGCTGTTTACGACCTGTAAGGAGGGCGGCAGAATGAAAGTATTACTGAGAATATTCATACCGCTTGGTATCCTGTCGTTCATCGCATTCGGTATCTCAATTCCGATACTCGGCACCAACGGCGACTGGGACGACAGCTATACGGTGAGCGATTTCATGGAACTGACTGATCCCTTTAACAGCATTGACATCGACGTGGGCGCATACGACTGCACCGTGAAGCCCTACTCCGGCTCGACCGTGAAAATCACCGTCACCGGGGATACCACCCACAACATCAGGGCAAAGATATCCGGCGATACGCTCTCGGTGTATCATTCCGGCTGGAAATTCGGCTGGTTACGGGGATTCGACATCTTCTCCTGGACAAGTAGCATAAAAGTAGAGGTTCTGGTCCCGGAGCAGCAGTATGAATCCCTGACGGTATACACCGGAGCAGGAAACGCAGTGATAAAGGATATTACAGCAAAGCAGGTCGATCTCGGCGTGGGAGCAGGCAAGCTGGAATACACTCAGCCCGATATCGTTACCGATGAACTCCGCATTGACGTATCCGCCGGAAAGCTCATTGCCAAGAACGCCGCTACCAAAAATTATTCCATCGACGTCAGCGCAGGCGCGGCAGAGGTTTACGGGCTGACAGGAGCAGGAAGCATAGACGTTTCCGCAGGCTCCGCCAAGGTATATCTCGAGGAACTTAACGGCGACTGCGGCATAGACGTCAGCGCGGGCAGCGTGACATTCGGTATCCCGGAATACTCTTCCGCAGCGATAAATTGCAGCAAGAGCGCTGGTTCCATCAACTTATCCGCATTCGGACTTAACAGAAACGCAAATGACGATGAAGTTGTTACATTCAACGGCGGCAAGTACAATATCAATGCAGACGTATCCGCCGGCAGTATAAGAATAACAAACGCAAACCAGGAATCCACCGGCGAAATCACCACCGCTACCTATGCCGCAGCAAGCGACTGCGAAGAGACGTTTATCGACACAACATACAGCACATCCGAAGCTGCGTGAAAATAACCATAACAGATTCTGAAAGGAGTATCATCATGGCAGACAAGCAGACCTACACATTTTCCAACGAGATAGACACAGTAGAAGTCAGCTCCCTGGGCGCGAAAATAATCGTTATCCCCCAGGAGCGCGAGGATATCTACGTTGAATACGACAACCCGAAGAACACGCCGGAATTCTGCGCCGTGCTCTCCGGCAAGACCCTCACCCTCAAGGAGAGCTTCAGCTTCAGCATATTCGGCAGCAAGCCGGCGGAGGGCTACACCATCACCGTATTCCTCCCCCTCAGGACCTTTGAGAACATCAGGATAAAGACCGCCAGCGGCGGCGTGGAGGTCGGCGAGGTTTCCGCCGAGAATTTCACCCTCAATACCGCCAGCGGAAACATCAACATCAACGCTTTCTTCAATAACGTGAAGCTCCAGTCCGCCAGCGGAAATATCACACTGACGAATCCCCTGGCAAATAACCGGGACGTGGTTTCCCTCGACAAGGAAGGGACACCGGTTTATACCGCGCAGTCCCTCAGCGTATGCACGGTCAGCGGCAACGCCGCCGTATCCGGCTACCGCACCGAGCTTTTCACCGTGCACTCCGTATCCGGTAAGACCGCCATTGACGGTATCTCCGGCAGAGGACAGGTGTCCGTCACCAGCGGCAGCGTAGATATTTCCTATGCCGAATGGAACAACGATCTCAGCGTCAGCCTTATCAGCGGAAACGTAAAGGTGACACTCCCCGAGAACTCCGGAATTGCGCTGACCGTAAACGGAGTTTCCGGCTCAGTGCGCACTGACCTGGGTCAGGCAAAGGGCAGCTTCATGAACCTTGGAAAGGGAACCAGCGGCGATTTTGGCGGCGAAAACAAGCACAAGCTCGACGCTTCCCTTACCAGCGGAATGGTTACCGTTGCCCAGGCATAATTCAGCTTTCTCCTTTCCCCTTAAATATGTGCCGCCGTGTTGCTGCGGCGGCGCAGGGAAAATAATTCTTCACGGATAGTCCGCCACAGGCTTGAAACTGAAGATATGATAATCCCCCCGGTCACTGTGATGACGACAGTTTCCGGGGGGATATTTGATTATGGGAACCTTTTCACTCAAACGAGGGAGTAAACCTTATACAAAAACGTCGATCTGCACGCCGGACATCACCTTCAGCGCCCTCTTGTGCGCTTCGGGATCGGCGGCTGCGCACGCGGCAGGATCCACGCACACCCGGCTCTCCGGCAATGCCGCCCTGGCAATAACCGCATTGGATATCACGCAGATATCCGTTACCAGACCGCACAGCTCGACCTCCTCCGGGGAGAGCCTTTTCAGCAGGTCCGCAAGTTCCAGCGAGCCGAACGCCGGCTTCTCGATGATGATATCCTCCGGGCGGACCGCCTGCGCCACTCCGCCGTAAAGTCCGTGACCCGGCGTGCCCTTGATACAGTGCGGTATCGGGAGCTTTCTGCCCTCGGCAGTGCTGAGATAATCCTCGCCGTGGGTGTCCAGCGTGAACACCACCTGTCCGCTATTCCGGCGGCAATCCTCTATCTTGCCGAGGATCACCGGCTCCAGCTTCTCCGCCCCCGGGAATCCCAGGGCGCCGCTCACGAAATCCACCTGATAATCTACTACGACCAGTGCTTTCATACTACCTCACTTTTTCTTGCGCAGGGCGTTCTTGCCCCAGTTCTCTATAACGCGCACCTGACCGCGCTCCACCGCGAGGGAATTCGCAGGAACATTCTTCGTGATGGTGGAGCCTGCGGCAGTAGTCGCATTCTCCCCCACCTCCACCGGGGCGATGAGATTCGTGTTGCACCCGATGAACGCGTGATCGCCTATCTTCGTGCGGAACTTGTTTATTCCGTCGTAGTTCGCGGTGACGCAGCCGCAGCCGAAATTAACTCCCCTGCCAACGTCGCTGTCGCCGACGTATGTAAGATGAGCCACCGCGGTATTCACGCCGATGTCGCTGTTCTTTATCTCAACGAAATCGCCTATCTTGACGCCCTCGCGAATCGTGGTTCCAGGGCGCAGCTGTGCGAACGGACCTATCTTGACGCTGTTCTCCACAGTGGAATCATACGCCTGGACGTTGTTCAGCTGCACGTTGTCGCCGATGGTGCAGTTCTCGATGTGGGAATTTGCGCCGATTGTGCAGCCCTTTCCGATGGTGGTATTCCCGAGTATAGTCGTGTTTGGGAGTATCGTGGTGTCGCAGCCTATCTTCACGTCAGTACCGATGATTATGCCGTCCAGCGTGATGAAGCTTACGCCCTCGTCCATAAGCCGGCTCAGCTTGCGAAGTCTTGCCAGCTGGTTAAGCTCCAGCAGCGCGCCCCGGGTATTCGCCCCCAGCACGATATCCGGATTTGCGGACTTGTACGCCGTGCGGCGCTCCATCATCTCCACGCAGTCGGTGAGGTAGTACTCCCCGGCGGCGTTGTTGGTGGAGAGCTTCGGGAGAGTTTCCAGGAGCTTCTGTGCGCTGAACCAGTATGCGCCGCTGTTCACCTCGCATATTCCGGCTTCCTCCGGGGAACAATCCTTCTGTTCGCGTATTGCGGAGAAATCCCCGTTCCTGCGGATTATCCTGCCGTAGCCCTGCGGCTCGTCTATCTCGGCGGTGATGACCGTGACCTCGCTGCCGGTGCTGTTATGCAGCTCCAGGGAAGCCCTCAGCGTATCCGCGTCGATGAACGGAGCGTCGCCATTGAGCACGCAGACCGCGTCACAGCGCCGGATAACTTCCTCGGCGGACTTCACCGCGTCCCCGGTTCCCTTCTGCTGCGCCTGGTGGCATATCGTCACTTTTCCGCCCCTGGACTTCACATACCCGGCTGTAAGCTCTGCGCCGAAGCCCGTAACGACGGATACCTCGTCGAAGCCGAACTTCTCCGCTGAATCCAGCACCCAGCCAAGCATAGGCTTGCACAGCACCTCTGCCAGCACCTTGGGACGCTCGGACTTCATGCGCTTTCCAGCGCCGCCTGCGAGAATGATACATGATGTTTTCATCAAAAACAGCTCCTTTTTTTGGGCCATTCCGCCCGTATATTTATCCCCGGAAAGGGGTGATTATCTGTGAATTTTCTGCTGTATTTCCTGCTGCGCCGTCTGTTCGTGCGCATGGAACTGACCCCGGACAGCATTTCCGTGTCCAAGGGGCTGATATTCCGCCGCAGATGTGAAATACCGCTTAGTGCGGTGACCAGGATAGAGATACGCCGCACCGTACTGCTGCGCCTTCTCCGGGGGAAACGCGTGGAAATAAGCACGCTCTCCGGGGGAGTGTGGTTCTACCTGAGCAGCCGGGAGCGGCTGCCATTCCTGCCGGAGTACTCCGGTGCGTGCGTAAAAGCAGCTCCGCTGCAGGCGATAGCCGGGGCGTTCATAGACACCCGCGCCCTCAGCGGAGTAATTACGTTCGGGCTGCTGCTGAACCGCGCCGGCAGCGTTTTCGGCAGCGAAAGCTTCAGCCGGATAATGTCCCTCATGCTGGGCGCCGCCGAGGGAGTCACGAGGATACTCGGGGAGCTGCACATCGCAGTGCCCCGGGTAACTGCGTTCGTCGTAGTATTCATCGCCGCCGCGTGGCTGTTAGTGTTCCTCAAAAAAGCGGTGGGAATGCTGCGGTTCCGTATTTCCTGCGAGGGCGGATACGTCACGGTGCGCCGGGGCGTATTTACATTATATGAATTCCGCCTCGTCCGGAATAACCTCACCGGAATACTGTGCTGCGACACCCTTACCACGCTGCTCCTGCGCGCCGCGCCGCTGTACGCCCACGATGTGATGATATTTCCGCCGGTCAGCCGCCGCACTGCGTACCGGATACTCTCAAAGCTGTGCGGAATAACTCCGCCGGAGCCGCAGATACGGCCGCCGTTTTCCGCTTTGTTCGGACACTGCGCCGCGCCGCTCGGCTGGCTGGGTGTATTCACCGCCGCGCTTCTGCTGACGTTCATCACGGAGCCAATTGCCGACGACCTGGCGCGGTCCGTCCTGTGGAGCGGAGCCGCGATAAGCCTGTGGTTCACCGGAGCCTACGCCGTATACATGCGGCTCAGCTGGCTTTCCCACAGCGGCGGAGTTTACGGCATTGCATTCCGGCGCGGCGCGCGGCTTTACACCGCGGCAATCCCCGACCGGAAGATGGTAATGCTGACAACGGGGCGGAATATATTCCAGCGATTCTCCGGAATGTGCGACATCACGCTGTCCATCGCCGGGAGGAAAAAGTTCCGGCTGCGGAATATTCCCTGCGCCGACGTCCGCGCAGAGATCACTGACCCCGGCTCAGCACCGTGATGTCCTTCACGCCGTAAAGCCGGAGCGCTTCCGCGGCCTCTGCGTCAATACGCTCCCCCGGCATGACTATCGGAATGCAGGGAGGGCACGGCGACTGAATTCCGCCGCATATCTCCCCGACCGCCTGCTCAACGGGCAGCGTCCTGTGCGCCGCGAAAACCGCCTCCCGGACAGACATCTCCTGCTTCGGCTGGATAACGGGGTACTGTACCATCGGCAGCGCCGCCCTCTGCCCTATCAGGGACAGCGCGGTGAACGCACGCTGGCAGTCCTCCACGGTGGTTATCGCCGAGAAAAGCAGGACTATGTAGTTCTCGTCCGCCATCTCGCATTCAACGCCACTCGCCCGGAGCTGCGCCGCGAATTCAACGCCCCTCCAGCCCCACGCCCGGGTGTTGATGGTAATGCGCAGGGGGTCGCTCTTCCTGATGATGAATCCCATAGCGGCAAGGTCGGACTTGAGCTTTGCCACGCTGGCGCAGGCACGGTTCACACAGTCGATGTCCGTGGCTATCCTGTCGTTGAACTTGTCCAGGCTGTCCAGGATAAGGTAGGACGGGCTGCTGCTTCCAAACAGCGCCATCATCTCCTTTGCCCGGGAATGCTCCGTGCCCTTTGAGAAGTGCAGATACGCCGCGCCGGTCAGAGCCGGGAGCGTTTTATGCGCGGATTCTGCGGAAATCACCGGATAGCCGAATTCCATCGGGTGGAGGTAATCCCTGCCGAATGCCGCCTTGCTGACGAACCGCAGATAAGCCCCGTGCGCATTGTCGCAAACCACGGGTATCCCCGGATTCTCCGCACGGCAGGTACCGCCGTAGTAATCTATATTAGTGAGGAAAAGCGCGTCCGCACCCTCCAGAGCCTGCCCGGAGCAATCCACCGCAGCAGTTGGGTATTCCTTGGGATACAGCCATAGTATATCCAGGTCGAGCAGCGCCGCAGCGGATACAAGGCTCCTGTGCGAGCAGCGCCCGGCGGCAATCTTCCTGCAGCCCTGGGACTTCAGCAGCGCCAGCGCCGCCTGTATCGCAAGAGTGCTTCCCCCGGCGGAATAGCAGGTGCGCTCCGCCCCGAATATCCTGGCGGCAATGGCTTCGCTCTGGGCGATAACTCCGCCGGAGTACTCGGTTTCGTAAAGGCTGTCCGCGCCCTCTATCTCGGTTATGTCCCTCGGACTTTCGCCGTTGTGCCCCGGCATGTGCAGGCGCAGCATTTCCTTTCTGCCGTATTCGTCAAGAAAATCAGATATCGGTGTTTTCATTTATTTCTCCGGTCAGTCAGATCCCCAGGAGGTCGTTTCTGATCTCATAGGAATATTCATTCTTCCATTTTTCAAATTCTGTGTTGAACAGCTCGGTCTTTTTCTGTTCCAGGAGGTATTCCCTCATGCTTTCCGCCGTGGAATTCAGCGTTTCGTCGGAAACGACTGCATCCTCCGCATAGCGCAGGATATAGTACCCGTAATCCGTCACCGCGGCGTCCGTTCCGCCCACGCCGTCAATTCCCATGGCGCAGTCGTATATCTCAGAGCCGAAAAGCTCCGTGCCCGGCGTGATGAGGAATATTCCGTTCCCCTCGTCCTCGTCAAACTCCGTCATGAGTTCCGAGAAATCATCTCCGGCGACTATCCGCGCCATCACTTTCTCATAGCGTCCCTCCAGGGCGCCCAGGCTCTCCTCTCGGAATCTGTCCGCGCCCTCGTCGTCGCCGTCGGAGCGAAGCTTTACTATCTGCGAATATGTATCATAATCGAACCCGATAAGGATACCCTGCACCTTTCTGGAGCCTTCGGGAATCCACAGGCTGGCGTAAGTCTGTCCGCTGTAGTTCGCCGGATTCTCCTCATACGCCGATTTAGCCGCCGCAATAAGCGCCTGGAGCTGGCTGCTGAGTTCCTCGTCCGTAACCTCTGCGCCGCCGCACAGACTGTCCGTCAGCTTCTGCTTCATGAGCACCGCCTCCTGCCAGTTGTAGAAGGTGTCCTCGCTGATACCGCAGGTGGTGAGGAGCTGCTGGTACTGCTCCTCCGTCCGGGAGTCCAGCTCCTCGTCGGAAAGCGTATCGTCCGCAGATTCCGCCGCAGACCTCAGGCTGCTTTTGATGGACTCAATGCCGGTATTCACATCGCTGCGTATCTCCGCCTGCTCGCTGTCGGTTATCTCAAGACCGTATTCCGCAAATTTCGCCCGGATCAGCTTTTCCTCGATAATGCTGTCGATGACCTGCTGCTGCGCCTGGGACAGGGTTTCCGCGTCGGTATCGGCGGCATAGCCGTTCTTCGAAAGGTAGTAGAGGTACTCCCCGAGGTATTCCTCCCGGGTAACGTCCATTCCCTCTGCGCCGTTGGTGGGGGCGGCAACGATGACCGCCTGTCCGCTCTCCGCTTCGGAGGTTTCCGCTGAACCGCCGGATACAGCTGGCTTTACGGTGCAGCCGGACAGTATCGCTGCGGCTGCCGCAGCGGCAAGTAATTCTCTTATCCTCATGGATTACTCCGCAGCGCTTTCAGCGGCGGAGCCGGAAGCCGCGCTGTCGGAAGCTGTTCCGGAAGTAGTGCTTTCAGCGGCGGAATCAGACGCGGTGCTCTCCTCGGTGGTGGGCTGCGGTTCGTCAATGTCGAGGGTATTGTAAGCTATATCGTAGCTGTATTCCTCGTGCCACTGTTCCATCGCCTCATCGTATGCGGTGTCGGCTGCGGTTTCCTGAAGGCTCTCCAGGATAACGTCGATTATCTTCTGGGTAGTTTCATCGTCAAGCTTTGCGTCTGCGGCATACTGGAGAATATGCACGCCGATGTCCGTGGTCACTATCTTATAGTCGCCGATGTTCTCAAGCTCATACGCACCCTGCTGGAACTCCTTGTAGTAGATTCCGCCCTCCGGCACGACAAGATATCCCTCGAATCCGTCCTGGGTGCTGCCGGAATCATCCGAGTATTCCTTCACCATCTCATCGAAATCTGCGCCGCTGTCAAGCTGTGCGACTATCTCCTCCGCCTTGGGCATGAGCTTTTCGGCAGCCGCCTCCCGGGCGGATTCCGCCGCCTCGTCATCGCCGTTGGCGCGCTGGGTGCTTATCTCCGTGGAATCCGCGTCGTCGAACTTCAGCAGGATATGCTTTATCCGGCGTGAATTCTCCGGCAGCCAGTAGTAGCTGTAGTAGGAATAGGACTCGTAATATGTCGGCTCCTGCTCGTACATGTCCTTTATTCCGCTGACGATCTCCTCGTATTCCTTCTCGGCGTCGGTGCGGTCAATGGTATTGTCCTCCGCCAGCTTCGCCTTTACTTTCTCCTTTATCTTATCGGTGCGCACGGACATCAGGATATCGTCCCGGGTCATGCCGCATTCCGTCAGCTTCTCATCGAAATACGCCTCAGCCTCTTTAAGTATCGCGTCCTCGCCGACGACCTCGCCGGTTCCGCTCTCGCCGGCATTGACGTAGTTCTTGCAGCTCTCAATATAGCCGTCGATGAGCTGGTTGTAGCTTTCCTCAACGGCGGTCTGGTCCTCCTCGCTAAGTGTCACGCCCAGTTTCTCCGCCTGATCGAGTATTATCTTCTCGTCAATAAGCCCGTTGATAATGGTGCTGCGCTGCGCCGCGCACTTCTCCGTCACCTCGGAAGCGGTGTCATCGGGTATCTGCTGCTGGAACAGCCAGAACTTGTACTGCTTGTTGAAGTCGTCAATGCTTATCGTGAGGTCCTTTTTGTTGCTTACGGAGCCGGTCACCCACGCCGCGTCGGACGACGGACGGACTGAGCAGCCGCAGCTTAATATAATTGCCGCCGCAGCAAGGGCAGCTGTTAATTTTCTGAAGTTCATGATTATTCCTTTCCTTTGCCGGAGCCGCTCCGGCGCTGTCATGTTTTCTCCCTGCACACATGCAGGGACATCTTTTTTTATTATAGCATATGTCCAAAGAAAAATAAATACAAAAATATAAAATCTCTGATGAAATATTTCTGAAAAGTGATGATTTTTTTCCGAATATATGGTATAATGGTTGTGTACAAGCTATTTGAACCGGAAAATCTAAACCGGAAGTATTATCATCTGAACAATATACCGGAGGTATAGACATGAGCACAAACTGGCTGAAAAGAATAGCAGCGGCAACAGCACTGGTGTTGGCGGTATCATCTCTGACGGCATGCGGGGATTCCACGGGGACTAGCGAAACTGAGGGCACCGCAGAGGGCACGGGCGAGGCCACCTCAGAGGCGCAGCCTGCTGCAAAGCTCGGCTTTATATACAACGGCAGCGTGGATGTCGCAGGATTCTCCGCCGACTGCAACCAGCAGCGCATAGCCGCGCAGGAATACACCAACGTTGAGTCGGAATACATAGACAATGTGAATGTCGGGGATTTCGAGAAGGCGGTGAAAATGCTGGTCGATGACGGCTGCACCCATATCGTGTCCGGCAGCCCGGTATTCTCCCACGCCATCAATCCCGTATCGCAGAACTACATGAACATCAACTTCATAGACTACGGCTCCAGCATGCGCTCCGTGAACATATTTGCCTACACCGAGAGCGTGTACCAGGCGGCGTATGTCGCAGGCATGGCGGCGGCATATAACTCCACCAGCGAGAAAATAGGCATCGTGGTGGACCCCTCCATGCTCTACACCGTACAGGTGACTGACGCAGCGCAGCTCGGCGCACAGATCGTGTATTCCACCGCGCAGACCGTATACGCCGCCGCCCGGGAAAGCAGCGAGATACACAACGCTGTAGACGCGCTGGTACGCAGCGGCTGTGATGTCATCATCAGCTATACAGCCTCCGCTGAAACCGTGGATTACTGCGAGCAGAAGGGCGTGAAAGTCATCGGCAGCCTGGACTACCGCGAGAACGCCGCGGATTACGAGAACCTGCTTCTGTACTTCTACTCCTGCCGCGACAGCTTCTATCTGGCGCAGTACAAGGAGATGGAGCAGGATTCATGGCAGCCGGAATCCTACCTCGGCTCCGTCGGAAACGGTGTTGTGCGTATCTCTGACGCGCTTCCTGCCGCAAAGGACGGCACCCAGGATATCATGAACAAGCTTATCCCCAAAGTGTCAAGCGGAAGCGCCTATATCTTCTCCGGGCAGCTCAAGGACGTGAACGGCTCCATCAAGCAGCGCGAAGACGAAGCAATGACCACCAGCGATATCCTTGCCGTCAACTGGTATGTAGAAGGCGTGGACCTTTCGCTGGATACGTTCATTGTGTCCAAGGATACTCCCACGGCTCACGAGCTTGTGATAAAAAAGTAAACAAACCGGGGCGGAATTAAGTTCCGCCCCTTTTCCTATCGTATCTCCAGGTCCTCCAGCAGGCGGTTCACCTCGGAGATACCGCGCAGGCGTATCCCCTCGGCAAGCTTCGCCGCGTCCGCCGGGTTTATTTCCTCCATCGGGGTGGAGTATACCTCCAGCGGCTCCTCCTCGCCGTCCCGGAAAAGCGCCGGCACGCCGTTGTATTCCCTGACGATATAGCAGGAAACCTCCGCTGCGGTCTGTTCCGCCGCTTCAATGACCTTGCCGCCTATCCCGGCAACATATGCAGTACTTCCGCCTAAAAGGGCAAGCGCTGCCAGTCCTCCTATCATTCTTCCATAAAGTGACATATTATCCCTCCCGGAAGCGGCAGAAAACACGCCGCTTTTTTCTTTTGTCGTGAATAGTATTGCGCTTTTCCGCGGAATTATCCGCTTTGTCCGGCTGCGGCGCAAAAAAAACCGGATAAGCGAAAAAAATCGCCTCAGATACTTGTATTTTACGAGAAAAAATGCTACAATAAATAGTGTATAACTTTTGGGCGGCACAGCATGTGAATTTCCGCCGCCCTATTCCGCACAGGAGGCGTGCATGAACGAGCATATCGACTATCTCCGGGACAAGGCAAACCGTCTTTCCCTCAGCCCCGGCGTCTATCTGATGAAGGACAAGACCGGGAAGATAATCTATGTCGGCAAGGCAAAGGCGCTCAAGAACCGCGTGACCTCCTATTTCCGGCACGACGCCAACCACAACGCAAAGACACTGAAGCTGATCGACAACATCGTGGATTTCGACTTCATCGTCTGCCCGAGCGAACTGGACGCGCTTGTGCTGGAATGCAGCCTGATAAAGCTGCACAAGCCGAAATACAACATTCTGCTCAAGGACGACAAGGGGTATAACTACATCAAGGTGAGCAAGGGAGCCTATCCGCGGATATCCTACGCCCTCAACACCAACGACCCCGACGCCGACTACATCGGTCCCTTCACCAGCGGATTCACCGTAAAACAGGCGGTGGAGGAGGTCAACACCATCTTCATGCTGCCCACCTGCAACCGCAGGTTCCCGATGGATTTCGGCAGGGAGCGCCCCTGCCTCAACATGCACATCAAGAAGTGCATGGGCGTCTGCCGCGGAAAGATATCCTCGGAAGAATACAGGAAGATCGTTGACGAAGCGCTGGATTACCTCCGCACCGGAAGCCAGAAATCCGTCGATCAGCTCACCGAGGAGATGAACGAAGCCGCCGAGAACCTGGAATTCGAGAAAGCCGCGAAGATACGCGACCGTATCCAGGCGATAACCCGGCTCAGGAACTCCCAGAAGATATTCGACTACAAGACCGACGACTACGACATAGTCGCACTCGCCCAGAATGTAAGCCTTGCCAGCGTGGCGGTGGTGAAATACCGCGGCGGAAGGCTCATCGACAAGGAGAATTTCTTCATCGGCGACGAATACGACCCGGGTACCATGCGCAGGGACTTTCTGCTGAGCTACTACCCCGACCGGGAGGATATCCCTAAGGAAATCTACATCGACGAGGAATTCGACGATATGGAGCTTGTCACTCAGCTTCTGCGCGAAAAGGCAGGGCACGCGGTGAAATTCATCGTGCCGCAGCGCGGTCAGGGCATGGCGCAGATAGTTCTCGCCAAGAACAACGCGAGTGAATACCTCGCGCTGCGCGTTGGCAGGACCGCCAGGGAAATAAACGCCCTCGAGGACCTGCGCGACCTGCTGGGACTGGACAAGATACCGCTCATAATCGAGAGCTACGATATGTCCAACTTCGGCGAGGACGGACGCGTCGGCGGCATGATAGTCTACCGCAACGGACGGCCTTTCAAGCCGGGCTACCGCAGGTTCAACATCAAGGACGTCGTGGGAATAAACGACTACGCCAGCATGCAGGAAGTACTGCGGCGGCGCATGCAGCGCTACCTCGACGGGGACGAAAGCTTCATGCCGCTCCCGGATCTGATACTGCTGGACGGCGGTCAGGGTCATGTCGCGGCGGTTTCGGAGGTGTTCGCACAGATGGGGATAGACGTCCCACTGTTCGGACTTGTCAAGGACAGCAAGCACCGCACCCGTGCGATAGCCAGGGAGGGCGGCGAGATAGCGATAAGCGCCAACAAGCCGCTGTTCAAGCTGCTCACCAATATCCAGGACGAGGTGCACCGCTATTCGATAACATTTCAGCGCGTGAAGCACAAGCAAAAGACCTACGCCCTTGAGCTGACGGAAGTCCCCGGGATAGGCCAGGCAAAGGCACAGGCGCTGATGAAGGCGTTCAAGACCAGGCAGGAATTGAAAAACGCCGCCCCGGAGGAACTCCGGACGGCGGCAAAAATAAGCATAGAAAAGGCTCAGGAGCTGCACCAGTTCATTCAGGAGCGGTTCTGAGCCGGGGAGAAACATATGAGAGTAATTACCGGAACGGCGCGCGGAAGAAAGCTCGTCACCGTCGAGGGCACGGAGGTAGTCCGCCCGACGACCGACGGCGTTAAAGAAGCAATATTCAGCGCCATTCAGTTTGAGATAGAGGGCAGGACGGTGCTCGACCTGTTCGCAGGAAGCGGACAGCTGGGAATCGAGGCGCTCAGCCGCGGCGCTAAGGAAGTCTATTTCATCGACAGCGCGGCGGTTTCCATCAGGGCGGTGCGCGAGAATCTGAAAAGCACCGGGCTGGAAGCTAACGCGAGAGTGGTGAACATGCCGTTCTCCGCATTCCTGAAAAGCACCCGGGCGACTTTCGACATAGCGATACTCGATCCGCCGTACAACTACAAGATAATCCAGAAGGCGCTGCCGAATCTGGTGGAGAAGATGTCCGAAAACGGCGTGATAATCTGCGAGCACGAGAAGGAATGCGTACTCCCCCACGACATCGGCAGATTCGAGATAGTGAAGGTGCTGCGGCACTCCCGTACCTCCGTCACGATATACCGCCCCAGGCAGGAAGCCGAGGACGACCCCGGAAAGGAGCAGTCCGAATGAAAACGGCGATATATCCGGGCAGTTTCGACCCCGTGACGAACGGTCACCTTGACATAATCCAGCGTGCGTCGAAGATGTTCGACAAGCTGGTGGTGGTAGTACTTATCAATCCCCTCAAGACCTACAGCTTCAGCATGAACGAGCGCTGCGAGTTTCTGAAGGAAGCTACAAGGGATATCCCCAACGTGGAGATAGCAAGCTTCGACGGACTGCTGGCGGATTACTTCAACCAGCGGCAGGACGTTGACGTGATAGTAAAGGGCATTCGCGCAACGACGGATTTCGAATACGAATTCCAGATGGCGCATACGAACAAGGATCTCAATCCCCGGGCGGAAACGGTGTTCATTCCGGCAAGCCTGAAAACGACGTTCGTTTCCTCAAGCATGGTGAAGCAGGTCGCGATGTTCAACGGCGACCTCAGCAAATACGTCCCCTCGTGCATTCACGAGCAGATACGCACCAGGCTGACCCAGGATTTCGACGCCGCAAGGGAGCTTGCGCAAAAGAAGTATAAGAATAAGGGAATCACTGATTAAATCACGCCTAGCGGCTTGTCGCATATCTTGCTTGCATCTTTTCCGCCATCTTGCACAATTCGTTCTAGCAAGGCGGCAGCCTTGCGTCGTCCTCATTGTACAATCTGACGAAAAACCTGACGTCGCAATATACGCGCCAGATTTAATCAGTGCTTCCCAAGGAAAACCGCTGAATCAATCTCAGGAAAGGAAAATGATATCATGGAATACAGTCTGTTAGATCTCATCTCAATGCTTGACGAGGTAGTCAGGAAGGCGGCGCCGGTACCGTTCAGCAAGAAGAGCCTTGTAGACGCTTCTGAAATAGACGAGATCGCCACGGAAATGCGGCTTGTCCTCCCCCGGGAGATACAGCAGGCACAGAACATTGTTGCCGACAAGAACCGCATAATCAGCGACGCCAAGAAGGAAGCGGAGGAGATAATCCGCAAGGCGGAGCAGCAGCGCAGCGCGCTCATCGACCAGAACTCCATTCTCCAGGAGGCGCGCCGCAGAGCCACCGAGGAGATCGGCGCAGCCCAGAAGCGCTCCGCGCTCATCAGGAATTCCACGCAGGATTTCACAGACAAAATGCTTTCCCGCGTTGAGGAGCTCATGGTCAAGGACGTGAACGAACTGAGGATCCTTCGCAAGACCCTCTCCAGCGGCACGGAATTACAGCAGAAGCCGCAGCTTCCGCAGCAGGCTCAGGCGCAGCAGCCCGAGCAGCCGAAAAAGTAACACAGAACGCAGAATCCCCCGGCAGTCCGAAAACTGCCGGGGGCATTTTTATTGGGGGAACCTCTAAAAACCGGTTTGAAAAGGGAAAATGGGTAGAGTGCGCCGAATGCGATGAAAGCCGACGAAGTAAGGCTGTATGCCTTACGAGGAGGTTTGAAGAAGCAGGCGGTGTACTATACCCATTTTCCCTCAAACAAGGTTTTTAGAGGTGACCTTGGATCAGTTGTACTGATTCTTCTGCATTACGTTGGTGTAGACCTTCTCCATGTCCGGCTCAATTCCCTTTGCCTTGAACAGCTCGGTCACCGTCACGAACTTGTATCCCTGCTTCTGAAGCTCCGGAATGATGGTGTCCAGCGCCTCCACAGTCATGGAGTTGCCCTCTGCGTCGTGCAGCAGGATTATGTCGCCGTCCTTTGCCTGCTTGAGGATCATTCGCGCACGCATTTCAGCGGTCACTCTGTCCTCCCAGTCGTTCGCGCCTATTCCGGCGATGAACGGAACGTCGATGTTGTCGAACATGATCTGATGAACCGCGATGTACGGCGGACGGAAGAACTTCGTGTGCTCCCCGGTTATCTCATACACCTTTCCGTCGGTGTAGTCGTATTCCGCCTTTATCTCCTCCGCGGAAAGCTCCGTCATATTGCTGTGGGTGCGGCTGTGATTGTCGATCTCGCAGCCCAGGTCATACGCGCGCTTCACTGCCTTCGCGCTCTCGTCGTCAATATTATTGCCGACGAGGAAGAACGACGCAACAATGCCATACTTCTCCAGCTTGTCGATCACTTCGTTCGTCGTGGTGGAATTCGGTCCGTCGTCGAACGTAAGCGCGATGTACTTAACTTCCTCGCTCATCTCTGTTTCCTCCGTTGTGGGATCGGCACTTCCGGCGGTATCCGGCACAGCTTCCTCGCCGGAGCCGCTGTCGGCGGTTCCGGCGGCGATGTCCGCAGTCACCTCGGATATCACCTCGCCGACCTTGTCCGTAACGCTGCCGCTCCCGGAAGGCGACCCGGCGCACGCCGTCAGCATGGACACCGCCGTCAGCGCCGCCAGGATACCCTTAATTATCATCGTTTTCTTCACCTGGCGCCTTACTTTACAACGATGTTGACCAGCTTGTTCGGGACGGCGATCTTCTTGACGATGGTCTTGCCGTCTGTCAGCGCCTTTACCTCCGGCAGGTCGAGAGCCAGCTTCTCCAGCCCTTCCTTGTCGCAGTTCACGGGAGCGCTGAAGCGTGCCTTTACCTTGCCGTTGACCTGAACAACGATCTCTACGCTGTCCTCAACACACAGCTTCTCGTCGTACTCTACCCACTTCTGCTCGTTGAGCACGCCCTCGTAGCCCATTACCTGGTACAGTTCCTCGGTGATGTGCGGAGCGAACGGGTTCAGCAGTATCAGCAGGGTTCTGTAGTCCGCCCGGGTAAGGGAGCCTGCCGCGTCTATCTCGTTGAGAAGTCCCATCATTGTTGCGATGGCGGTATTGAACTTCAGCGTTTCGATGTCCTCGCTGACCTTCTTTATAGTCTTGTGCATGGAAGCGCGCAGCTTGTCGCTGTACTCGTCGCCGGGCACTACCTTATCCTGCATTGCCCATACTCTGTCGAGGAAGCGCTTGCAGCCCTTGATTCCGTTCTCCTGCCAGGGAGCTGCCTTCTCGAAGTCGCCGACGAACATCTCGTACAGACGGAGGGTATCCGCGCCAAACTCCCTGACCACATCATCAGGATTTACGACATTGCCCTTGGACTTTGACATCTTGGTGAACTCGCCGGGACGCTCGGGATCCTTGCCGAGGATCATTCCGTGGGAGGTACGCTTCATATACGGCTCCTTGCAGGGAACTACGCCCTGGTCGTACAGGAACTTGTGCCAGAAGCGGCTGTACAGCAGGTGAAGCGTAGTGTGCTCCATACCGCCGTTGTACCAGTCGACCGGCATCCAGTACTTGAGCGCTTCCCTGGAAGCAAGCTCCTTGTCGTTATGCGGATCGCAGTAGCGCAGGAAGTACCAGCTGGAGCCAGCCCACTGGGGCATGGTGTCGGTTTCGCGCTTTGCCGGACCGCCGCAGCACGGGCAGGTGGTGTTGATGAAGCTCTCCAGCGTAGACAGCGGGCTTTCTCCGGTGTCTGTGGGCATGTAGCTGTCAACCTCCGGCAGCCTGAGAGGAAGCTCGCTCTCGGGGAGCGCTACCCAGCCGCACTTCTCGCAGTTGACAACGGGAATAGGCTCGCCCCAGTATCTCTGACGGGAGAATACCCAGTCACGCAGCTTGTAGTTGACCTTCTCGCGGCCCTTGCCGTTTGCTGTGAGCCACTCCTTGATCTTTACCTTTGCGTCCTCAACGGAAAGTCCGTTCAGGAACTCGGAGTTCACCATAACGCCGGTAGCGCAGTCGGTGAAGGCTTCCTTCTGAACATCCTCGCCGCCCTTTACTACCTCGATGATGGGCAGGCTGAATACCTTGGCGAACTCCCAGTCACGGGTATCGTGCGCCGGAACCGCCATGATTGCACCGGTGCCGTAGGTCATCAGAACATAGTCAGAAATGAAGATCGGAATCTCCTTGCCGTTTACGGGATTAATCGCGCGGACGCCCTCCAGCTTTACGCCGGTCTTGTCCTTGTTCATCTCGGTGCGGTCGAAGTCGGACTTGCGCGCAGCCGCCGCCTGGTATTCGCGGATAGCGTCCATATTCTGGAGCTTGTCAGCCCACTTCTCAATGATGGGGTGCTCCGGAGAGATTACCATATAAGTCGCGCCGAACAGGGTGTCAGGGCGTGTGGTGTATACGGTCAGCATGTCGCCGGAAGTGGTGGTGAAATCCACCTCGGCGCCGGTGGATCTGCCGATCCAGTTCTTCTGCGCAGTCTTTATCTTCTCGAAATAGTCAACGCTGTCGAGATCGTCGATGAGCCTCTGGGCATATTCGGTTATCTTGAGCATCCACTGGCTCTTGACCTTGTGGACAACCTCGCCGCCGCAGCGCTCGCAGACGCCGTTTACGACCTCCTCGTTAGCCAGTACGACCTTACAGGAGGTGCACCAGTTCACGTTCATTTCCTTCTTATAGGCAAGACCTGCCTTGAACAGCTTGAGGAATATCCACTGCGTCCACTTGAAGTAGTCGGGATCGGTGGTGTTTATCTCCCTGTCCCAGTCAAAGGAAAGACCCAGGGACTTGAGCTGTGCCTTGAAGCGTTCAACATTGTTCTTTGTTACGATAGCCGGGTGGATCTTGTTCTTGATGGCGAAGTTCTCTGTGGGCAGACCGAATGCGTCCCAGCCCATCGGGAACAGCACGTTATAGCCCTGGAGTCTGCGCTTTCTGGACACGATATCCATAGCGGTGTAGGGACGGGGGTGACCGATGTGGAGTCCCTGTCCGGAGGGGTAGGGGAACTCTACCAGTGCGTAGAACTTCGGTCTGGAATAGTCGTTTTCAGCGTGGAACGTCTTGTGCTCGTCCCAATATTTCTGCCACTTGCTTTCAATGGCGGTAAAATCGTAACCCATTTTTTTGATGTCCTTTCGTGGGGTATTGATGATAATATTTTTACAATACTATATTATACTATAATTCCGCTCACTTGTCAATCATTATGCGCAAAAAAGCCGTTATCCAGTGCTATTCAGTGAAATGCTCCGCCGCGCGGTCCAGCGCCGCGGAAAGATATTCCGGCTTCTGATTCATGCGGTGTCCGCTGCCCTCAATGCACAGGCGCTGCATCTCCGGGTTCAGCCGCAGGAATTCCTCCGTGTCCTTACGGGCGACGAGTTCGTCGCTTCCGGCGTACACCGCGAGTATGTCCGGAGTATTCCAGGCGGCGCAATGGCGCACCTCGTTAAGCTCCAGTAGTTTCCCGTAGAAGCTGTAGGGGATATTCAGCTCCCGGCTCATCTTAACGTGGAATCCGCTGCTTTCCGCCTGCTCCAGTGTGAATCCCGGCTGGAACAGCTGCATGCACCGCAGGAGAGAATCCGCCATGTTCACCGCCGGAACCCTCAGCACTATCCTCCGGAAAGGATCTCCGTAAAGCTCGATACGGCGCAGCAGCAGCGCTCCGCCGAAGCTTGTGCCGAACGCATATTCCGCCGAAAGCTCCTTTTCCACCGTCATTATCTCGGATATGCAGTTCTCCGGGGACAGCCGGGATTCCGGCTCGGTGCGCTCTCCGTGGCAGGGAAGATCCGGCGCCGCCACCCGGAATCCCACCGGGCACAGTCGCTCCGCAAGCCCCTCTATCGCCAGGCTGTCCTTGCTGCCGCCGAATCCGTGGACGGCAAGCACCGTGCGACTGAATCCCCCGTCCGTGTATACCTTCACCGGAATATCTCCGATGTGAATAACCTCGTTATGCATACTTACCTCCAAAAAAACGGGAGGGACGCGCCCTCCCGGTATATCACTTTTCCAGCGGAGCGACCCCGGCGGAGTTATCCTCTGCGCCCTGCTCCGGTGCCTTTTCCTGCCCGTCGTGGGATTCCTTCGCATGCTCCATCTCATCTACGCGCTGCTGCTGTTTCTCTATCGCGGCGTCCCTCTTGCGCCTGATGTCGTCGAGGTCCGCAAACCACAGTTTCTCAAAATCGACTATCGGCATGGGCTTGGCAAAATAGTATCCCTGCACCATCGCACAGTGGATCTCCGTCAGGAATTCCACCTGCTCCTTCGTTTCAACGCCCTCGGAGATCACGTCCATGTCAAGGTTGTTGGCAAGGTCCACAACAGTGGAGATTACAGCGCGTCCCTTGCGCGTATTCATGGTGTCGCTGAAGAATTCCTTGTCGATCTTCACGACGTCCACTGGCATATCCTTCAGCATGTTCAGCGAGGAATAGCCGGAGCCGAAGTCGTCCAGGGAAAGCTTGAAGCCTATCTCGTGCAGCTTGTGCATTATCTTGAGCAGCTTCTCCGAATTCTCGGTGAACACGCTCTCGGTAAGCTCCAGTTCGATGTATTCATACGGGATATCGTACTTGTCCACGATCTCGCGCAGGCGCCAGATATAGTCGTCGTAATTCAGGTGCAGCCGCGACTGGTTGACGGAAACCACCACCGGCTTCTTTCCATCATCTATCCAGCGGCGCATCGTGCGGCAGACTTCCTCCAAAATGAAGAAATCCAGCTCGACAACGAATCCGTTCTTTTCGGCTATCGGAATGAAATCCCCGGGGGAGATGAAGCCGAAATCCTTGCTGTTCCAGCGGATAAGCGCCTCGGCGCCCTCGATATTGCGCGAACGCAGCCCGTACTTCGGCTGGAGGTAACACTGGAATTCGTGCCGCTCCAGTGCAGCCGGCATGATGTTTTCGTAGTCCTTCTCGCGCAGCGCACGGTCGCGGATAGACCCGTCATAGAACGCTATCGAAGAATAGTGCGTGCCCTTTAGAGTGCTCTTAGCTATCTTGCAGCGGTCAATGGCGGAGTTTATATCCACCTCGCCGTGATGGCTCTCATGAATGCACTGATTCAGTCTGCAAACTCCGGCGCTGAACACTACCGGGTATTTCACGAACAGGCTGTTGCGCCGGTCGAACTCGGCGAATATGCTGTTCAGCCGCGATGTGAGCTCAACATCGGTGCCGTTCTTTATCGTCAGGACGAAATTATCGTCTGACATACGGGCGAACACCTCTTCGCCCTCAAGATGGTCGGAGATCGTCTTGTGAAGGCGCTCCAGCATTCTGTTGCCCTCTTCATATCCCAGGCGGTCGTTGACGTACTTGAACTTGTCGATATCAAACAGCGCGATCGCCCAGTTCTCCGCGTTGGTCTTTTTCAGTATCTTCCGTGTGTCCTCGAAATATTTGCGCTTGCTTCTGCCGCCGGTGAGCGAATCAATGTCAGCCACCCTGCGCGAACGGAATGCCATGGTACATACCACAACAAAAACCGCAGCCAGTACGGCGATCACACCGGAAACTATCCAGACGAGATAATCACTGAAGAAATCCCCGGAATCCACTCCGCCGCCGTTCCCGAGCATAGCGGAATACGTGTTGACCAATGCGGAATTCGTGCTCATGACCACCAGTGATTTTCCTATTATGCCGGCAAGATCCTTTTCAGAATCCGGCATGGCGATGCACTCGACGTGAAGGGTGCTCCGAACGTCCACTATATCAAGGTCGCTGTAATCGCCGCTCAGCGCATAGATCAGATCATAGGCGCTGGCATATGCCAGATCTGCATCTCCGTTTTTTACTGCGTCAAGGCAGAGTCTTTCATCACTGTATCGAACCTGCGGCGCATTCGGGTACACGGTGGAAAGGTATACACTGATATCCTCGTCGGAGATCGGAATTGCAATCCTTGAGCGTTCGCTGATGGAAGCCCCGACCTTCCCTGCCGCGGCAACCGGCGTTTTGGAATATGGCGCAGACACCCTGATCCCGGAGAACTGCGCCACAGAAGCGGAGTTCACTCCGCCGCATATCGCCTGTACTTCGCCCGCCTTCATTGCGGAAACGCAATCCTTTATGCTGTCATAGGGCACCAGCCTGATCTCCATGCCGGCTATTTCCCCGAGCTGATTCATCGTTTCAGCCAGGGCGCCGGTCACGGTGTTTCCGTCCACTTGATCAAGCATGCTGGACTGAATATTCACGCCGATGGTGAGCTTCTTGTTATTTGTCACATAATATTTCTCGGATTCAGTGTAGGCATAGCGCTGTCCGCCGAATCTGGAAACGTATTTTTCGTACATGTTGGAGCTGAAGCTGCTGTCGGACATCATGATACCACCCACAGCCTCGTCCAGTTCGTCCAGGATATCCTTAGAATTCTCGGTCCCCATGAAGTAGCATTCCGCCGTGGACATCTGACATACGATAACGTCGTCCGACCAGCTGCGGAAACAACACTTGGCAACCGCATCAATCTTACCGGAGTTGAAATCCGAGTGCATCTGCTCCTCGGTATTGTATGCAACGAATTCTGCCTGGCGCAGCCCCGGAGTCAGGAACTCCCCGTTCGGGAAGAACATGCCCTGGTCCTCTGCGAGGTAGCCTATGCGCTTTGTGCGCAGGCTCTCCAGGTCGGAATAGGTCACGCTGCTGTCCTTGTGCACATACACCGCGGAGAACTTTGTCATCAGTGAAAAGCTGCTGAGGTAGAGTTCGCCATCGTAGCCCTGCTCCGCCATCAGGCTCTTCCATGACGAAAGCTCCTGCTCCGTCACGCAGGGGATTATATCCACTTCGCCGGCGGCGAGCTTCTTCGCAAGCTCCGGCTCCGTCGCGCTCACATACTGGTATGTATCGCCGGTGCGCTTTCCGATCTCGCGGAAGTAATCCGCCGCAAAGCCCGTGGCGTTCGTTCCGTTGACCGAAATACCGAAATCCGCATTTGCACCGACCCTGACCGTCGTTCCCTCCGCCATGGCAGGCACGGGGAATGCTGCCAGCGCGACCATCAGCGCTGCCAGCAGCGGCAGGAGTCTGTTACGGATCCGCCGTGCCAGCCATGCAGTGCATGATCTGTCCGACCATTCCTGTGAACACCTTTTATTCATGAAGCACCTCCGGGTTCATTAGATAACTGGCTGAACCAGCCTCCACGCCCATCTCAATATTTACCAATCAATTCTGCACCATTTACATACATTATATCAAATTATCTTCCACAATTCAAGAGTATTGTAACAATTTTTCATTGGAGAGCAATAATCTATGTATTATTTTGTTGGATTTGCACAAGAAACTTGACACGGCGTTACAAATGTGATATACTATATTTGCAATCTTCCATAGAATTTGGTCATTTTAACGGGGAATCTGACATCAGATTATGTTCAGAGCCGCCAGGACATTCTGTGAATTGCGCAGGGATCAGACAGGAATCGCCATTATACGACATTCTTCCGATTTCCCGGAACAGCAACGCTTATTTTAAAGGAGAGCTTTTACATGAACTGGTTTGAAAACGCAGTATTCTACCACATCTACCCCATCGGATACTTCGGCTGCCCCCGGCAGAACGATTTCACATCGGAGCCAACTCACAAGATACTCCGTGTGATCGACGATATTCCTCACATAAAGGAACTGGGCTGCAGCGCCGTTTACTTCGGACCGGTATTCGAAAGCTCCGCCCACGGCTACGACACCGCAGACTACACCAGGATCGACCGCCGGCTCGGCACCAACGAGGATTTCAAGAAGGTATGCGACGCGCTCCACGAGAACGGCATTAGAGTAGTCCTGGACGGCGTATTCAACCATGTCGGCCGCGACTTCTGGGCTTTCAGGGACGTCCGCGAGAACAAGCTCGGCAGCGCCAGGAAGGACTGGTTCCATGTGCGCGAAGGCAACGACGGATACAATGACGGATTCTGGTACGAGGGCTGGGAGGGTCACTACGAGCTGGTGAAGCTGAACCTCTACAATCCCGAGGTCAAGCAGTACCTCAAGGACTGCATAACCGGCTGGAAGAACGAATTCGGCATCGACGGACTCCGCCTGGACGTTGCATACTGCCTGGATCTGAACTTCCTTAAAGAGCTGCACGGTCACTGCAAGTGGCTGTCAGAGGATTTCTTCCTGCTTGGCGAAACGCTCCACGGCGACTACAACAAGTGGATGAATCCCGAAATGCTGGACAGCGTGACCAACTACGAGTGCTACAAGGGGCTGTTCTCAAGCTTCAACGACATGAATATGTTTGAGATCGCGCACTCCATCAACCGTCAGTTCGGCAGCGAGAACTGGTGCCTGTACAGAGGAAAGCACCTCTACACCTTCGTTGACAACCACGATGTGAACCGCATAGCCTCCATGCTCAGGACCAAGGAGCACCTCAAGGATATCTACACGCTGATGTTCATGATGCCGGGAATCCCTGCGGTGTACTATGGCAGCGAATTCGGCGTGACCGGTGACAAGAACCAGGGCGGCGACGACCAGCTCCGTCCGGAATTTGACCTCGAAAAGATGAAGTCCGAGGGAATATGCGACCTCACTGCCCACATAAAGGCGCTCGCCGATATCCAGAAGAACCACCCGGCTGCTTCCCAGGGCGACTACAAGCAGGTCCAGCTCACCAACCGCCAGTACGCATTCTCGCGCAGCACGGACGGCGAGACCCTGCTGACAGTCATCAATGCGGACGCAAATCCGTTTACTTTCAATCTGAACATGGGCGGCGCTAAGGAGGACCTCCTAACCGGCGAAACCATGGAGCTTGGCGGACTCACACTCCCGGGCTTCACGAGCGCTGTGTTCAAGGTTTAATTCGGAATTCGGAATTCGGAATCAATGTGTCCCACTTCGTGGGACCTTATCTGAAATAACAAACAGGACGAAAGATAATCTTTCGTCCTGTTGTGTTTTAAATGTCCGCGTCAGCGGACACCGAAATTCCGCATTCCGAATTACGCATTCTGAATTATCTCTCAGCTCAGGTACTCGCCGCTGTATTCCAGCAGGGTCACGCTCTCCACGCCCTCAACCGCATTGAATCTGCTGAGGTAGGCGGTGTCGTTCTTCTTTATCTTGACCTCGATTGTAAGCTCCACCTGGTCGCCGGTCTGGGTCTTGTTCTTCAGACGGTACTTTATACCGTTGAGGATTCCGGTGACGTTCATCTCACTTGCCGCCTTGTAGCGCAGGATAAGCAGGTAGCTTTTCTTCTCCTTGCGGCAGATGGTGATGAGTATGTACAGCACCGCGATTATCGCCGTGCCGAGAAGCGCCACCCAGTAAAGCTGCGCGCCTGCGGTAATACCCGCCGCGATTCCCCAGAAGAGAAAGCCTATATCCAGCGGATCCTTCACCGCCGCGCGGAATCTGACGATGGACAGCGCGCCCACCATACCCAGCGACAGCACCACGTTGGAGCTTATCGTCATGATGATGAACGAGGTGACCACTGTCGTCAGTATAACCAGGATATTGAAGTTCTCGTTATAGATAACGCTGCGGTTGAAGAAACGGTACACAAGGTAGATAACCGCGCCGCACACCGCCGACGTCAGCAGCGTGACAAGTATCGTCTGTATCGAGATCACATTTGTGAGATCTGCGCTTCCGCCAAGGACTGTGAGCGCGTCAGCGAGCTTGGATCCGCTCGCGAGGAACTGGTCAACCATAGGATTTTACCTCCAGCATTCTGTCTGTACAGATTATGTATTTTGATACCGGCTGCATGGGCGCATTCAGACATTGCAGCGCAGCCTGTATACCATCAGGAATATAGTTATCGAACTTGACTTCGAGTATTATCTCCTTGTCATATATCCGGGTGTACTGCGCCTCCGGGGCGAACATGTCCAGCGTGTTGAAGCAGGCGGACAGCTTCCGGTCGAAGGTTATACGCACATGCCCGAACGGATACACCAGCGCCTCGCGCTGGTAATCCACGATGATGCGCGGACGGAGCTTCAGCGTGCGGTCGGTGCGGTAGAATTCCCCGAACACGTCCTCCTCACCGTCCTGCTCCGCCATGAATGAGCAATCCCCCAGGAGCAGCGCGCGGTACTGCTCGTCCGTGAGCTTCCTGGACAGCTTGGAAACGTAACTGATATCCTTGTGCTTGCTCTCCAGGCTGACGAAGGACGGATCCAGGTCATAGGCGCGGATACGGAACTTTCTGCGCACCTCTGCGCCGTTCAGCTTCTGCCAGTATCCGGAATTATACACATCGTCGAAATACAGACTGGTGACGCGATATCCGCCGTCCCGACCGTGCCCGTCCGGCGACATCAGCGGCAGCAGCCGGCTGCGCAGATACTGATAGGTCCCCTCGTTGATGATGTATTTCAGCTCGTGCCGAAGATGTCTGCCGCCGGAAAGCACCGTCCGGTCGGGCGGCATGGTTATGGAATCCGGCGCATGTTTTTCCTGCCGGAAAAGACGGGTCAGTATCTCCGGCTCGCCGCCGCGAATACTGGAAGATTTAAGCAGCCGCACCAGCACACCTCCGCTCCTTAATACTGCAATAATAACAGTATAACAAATATTTCACACAAAAGCAAGACATATTTTGAAAAATTGCCGAAAAAACATTTCCGTGCACCCTCCGGGAAGGCTTATCAGCCCCGGATTTCAGTATATCTGACGGGATTTATACAATGCGTTATCGGCAAAGTGAAAAAATCGGGAAAATTTCAAAAAACCCTTGACAACGGCTTTGTAATAGGGTATAATTAATTATTGTTGACAGCTGTGTGCGGAGAAGCTATATCTCCGGATAAAAACGCACAGCGATCTTACCAGAATTCAAAAAGGGGGTCTACTAAATGAAAAGAACTTATCAGCCCAAGAAGCTGCAGAGAAAGCATGAGCACGGCTTCATGAAGAGAATGGCTACCAAGAACGGCCGCAAGGTTCTCGCACGCCGCCGCGCAAAGGGCAGAAAAAAGCTGACCTACTGATCTGACTGCAATGTCTGAGTTTTCCAAAAAGTACATTGTGATCAAGAACAACCGCGATTTCACCTACCTCTTTAAAAAAGGGGACAGCATCGTCACCTTCGCCTTTGTCTGCTACGTCAGGGAAAGACGCGGACGCTGCAACCGCCTGGGCATCGTCACCGGGAAGAAGGTCGGAAACGCGGTCAAAAGAAACCGCTCGAGGCGGATCATCAGAGAAGCATTCCGCCTTTTCGAGCCGGTTCTTAAAGAAAAGACAAACAAGCGTTATGATTTCATCTTCGTCGCAAGAAGCAAGACTCCGGAGCTAAAATCCACGAAGATCTACTCCCTGATGATGAAGAACATTCTGTCAAAGCTGTCATGAAATATATTTTTCTTGGTATAATCAAGCTGTACAGACTTACGCTGTCAAAGATCTTACCGCCGTGCTGCCGCTACTATCCAAGCTGTTCCGAATACGGTCTTACCGCTATCCGGCGCTTTGGTGCGGTAAGGGGCGGTTATTTGACGTTATGGAGAATTATGCGGTGCAATCCCTACGGCGCCGGGGGTATCGACCCGGTTCCGCAGAAGTTCTGCTTCCACCCGGAGAAGCTCCCCATTCCTCCGGAGTTCGGAATGCCGGACGATGAGAGCACCGACTACCTCGGGGACATAAAGGACTCCTATAAGGACAACTGATCACGCGATCAACTGCGGCTACGCCGTGTTTCATATATACCATTCATTTGCCGCCGGGAACAACGCCCGGTCGGAGGAAACAGCAGCGCACACACCTCTCACACCACGCGCTGCGCAGTACGGACCCTGCAACGACAGCGGATCCGAAACGAAAGGACGTGGACACAATAGAGTTCCTGTACAGCATCATCGGCACACCTCTCGGTTATATCCTCTGGGGTATCTATGAGGTGATCTGCAAGAATACCGGCGCAAGCATAGGCGTTGCGATCCTGGTGTTCACTTTTATCGTAAAGCTGGCAATGCTTCCGCTTTCGATAAAGCAGCAGAAAAACACAGCAAAATCCGCCATTTTTGCCCCCAAGGTAAGGGAGATCCAGCAGAAATACAAGAACAACCAGGAAAAGCAGCAGGTCGAGCTTGCAAAGCTCCAGCAGCAGGGCTACAAGCCCATGGGCGGCTGCGGCACGATGGTGATCACCTTCCTGCTCCTGTTCGGCGTGCTGGACGTTGTATACAAGCCCATGACCCACATCAAGCACATGGACAACATCACCGCCACCATGCAGGAGTCCTACTACGTTTCCATGACGAAGATATTCGTGGACGAGTACGGCAATACTGAGGAGCTTGAGGGCGACGCCCTTGCAAAGCACGAGGATATCGTCCGTGACGCCAAGCAGATACTCGAATACTACAACGCGAACTGCCTGGCAGATGGCGAAGAGCCTGCCACCGAAGCAGTTTGGCAGAAGCTCGACAAGACCAGCAAGGACATGATGAAGAAGGTCATCACCTCCGCCACCGTCAGCGCAAGCAAGGCTGATGAGAACAAGGACAAGCTCTTTACAGAGAGCGACCTCTACTCCCTGACCAAGACCGAACAGGCTGAGCTGAACAATATCACTGACGAAACCGAAAAGACTGCATACACGAATGCCCACAGCTTCTCTAAGTACACGACAAGCGCTATTGACACAGTACAGCGCCAGTTCGGCACCGTAAAGTGCGTCGGCGGCAGCGACAGCCTGACGTATACCCAGGCTGCCACCCTCCAGAGGGAGCTTTACGTCATCAACCGTTACGGCGAGGTCGAGCAGACCGGCGATACCTCCGCATACGATTCCCTCAGCCCCACCGCAAAAAGCGACCTTTCAGAGCTTAACGACAGGCTCGAATTCCTGGGAATACCCCTCGGAAAGGACCCTGCAAGCGACCTCGGCTGGCCGATGATACTGATCCCGATCCTTGCGTTCATATTCTCCATGGCGCAGTCCATCATTTCCACCAAGACGATGGATATGAACAACCCCGGCACAAACAGCGGCTGCATGAAGGGCACAATGTTCATCATGCCGCTCTTCTCCATCGTCCTGGTATTCACGGTGCCTGCCGGCGCAGGCTTCTACTGGACGATAAGCTACTTCTTCGGCATACTCCAGACGCTGCTGCTCAACAAGCTGTATAACCCTGCAAAGCTCCGCGCTGAGGCAGAGGCAGAATACAACGAGCGTATGAAGCAGGAGGCAAAGGCCGAGAAGAAAAAGCGCCAGGAAGCCGATCTCGAAGCGGTTGCGGAATACAAGGGCGAGAAGCTCACACAGAAAGAGATAAACCGCAGAAAGCTCGCTGAAGCCAGAAAGGCAGACGCAGAGAAATACGGCGAGGAATACCACGAGGACGAGGACGACGATACCTGATAACAGGAGGGATCTCACATGAAAAAGGAATTCACAGCAAAGACACTTGACGAAGCAAAGGAAAGCGCAGCAGCAGAATTCGGCGTTTCCGTTGACGAGATAGAGTTCGATATTCTCGAGCAGCCCAGAAAGGGTCTGTTCGGAATGAAGGGCAATGCCAAGGTAATAGCTTCCTACGAAGCTCCGGCGGCTGAAAAGGCTCCTGCCACAGCGCAGGCTGAGGAATCCGCACCGGCTGAGGAGCCTGCTCCGGCTTCCTTTGAGGACGAGAACGAGAGCGCGGCTGTACCCGAGCTTCCCGCTGATTTCGACATTGAGAAGAGCGCCAAGGTACAGGCTGCGAAGAAGTACCTGACCGACGTTCTCCATGCGCTTGGTCTTGAGAACTTCCAGATCAACGCAATACGCCGTGATGGCAACATCGTTCTGGATATCACCGGCGACAAGCTGGGCGTGGTTATCGGCAGACGCGGCGAAACCCTGGACAGCCTTCAGTATCTGACTATCCTGGCAAGCAACCGCACCGAGGAATCCTACTGCCGTATCTCCATCGACTGCAACGGCTACCGCGACAAGCGCCGCGAAACCCTGGAATCCCTCGCCAAGAGAACTTCCGCCAAGGTAATCAAGCAGGGCAGGAAGATCGCACTGGAGCCGATGAATCCGTATGAGCGCCGCATAATCCACAGCTGCGTCGCTGAGATAGAGGGCGTTTCCAGCCATTCCACCGGCGTTGAGCCTTACAGAAAGGTAGTAATTTACGCCGACAAGCCGAAGTTCGACAACCGCCGTCCCAGACGCAGCGGCGACAGGAACGACCACGGCGAGCGCAGAGGCAGCGGCAATACAAGGAATTACCGCCAGTCCACCGGATTCTCTACCAGCTTTGAGCGCGAATACAAGCGCAGGACATACGAGCCGGACGAGAACGCCAATGCAGGCGAGTTCTCCAAGGAGACCGTTGACGCAGAGAAGAACGCAACTCTCTATGGCAAGATCGAGATCTGATATAAATAACTCGGGGGAGATAAAAATTATCTCCCCCTTATTCTTTTATGATAACAAAAACGGTGCCGAGTGGGCACCGTTATTTTTTTACTGGTGGGACGGGCGCTTGGATACGCACGCAATGGCTTCAGCAACTGCAATGTTAAGGTCAACGGTGCTCTGTCTGACCAGGGCGTTCAGCTTGGAAAACAGTTCGCCGTTGTGGGTGCTGACGTAGCGCGCAGGCAGCTTATTCAGCGCAAGCGCAGTCATGTCCTCCACACAGCGTTCGCACTTGCAGCAGTTCTCATTCTTGAGCATTTCTGTGAGTTTATCCTTGACGATACCTTCCATAATATTGACTAAAGCCATATAATTACCCCCGTTCATCTGAGCTGATATACTAATTTTACAACAAAAAGCCGGATTTGTCAATAGAACGTTATTTTTTTTTGCAATTTTCTGCAATACGGAATGCAAATGTATTTTACAGCGGCGCCTGCGAAAAATAATCCCAAAAGAAAAAGGAGAAGAACCATGAACATTTCAAACGAAGAATATGGCGAGCTGACAAAACAGCGATCCAACAACTCGAAAATGACCAGAACCATTCCCATGGCTTTTGTCGTGGGCGGACTCATATGCACCCTCGGCGAAGCGCTGCTCAACGTCTACGCAATGGCGGGGCTAAGCCGTGATGATTCCGCAGCGCTCACATCCATGACGCTGGTGTTCCTAAGTATCCTCTTCACGGGGCTGGAATGGTACGACCGTATCGCACAGCACGCCGGCGCAGGTACTCTGGTGCCAATCACCGGATTCGCAAACGCCGTCGCCTCCCCTGCGCTGGACTTCAAGAGCGAGGGCTACGTCCTCGGACTGGGAGCCAAGATGTTTGTCATCGCCGGTCCGGTAATCGTCTACGGAATCAGCGCTTCGGTGATTTACGGCATCATTTACTATATCGTGGGATTATTTATGAAGTGAGGGATATTATGAAATACTGCGAGGGAAGAACAATGTGCTTCCGGAAACCCTCCGTGCTTTCCTTTGCCTCGGTAGTTGGCAAGGCGGAGAACGATGGACCATACGGTGGGGAATTCGATGAAGTGATCGACGACAACAAGGGCGGCGCGGACACATGGGAGCAGGCGGAAGCGCTGTTCCAGCGGCGAGCGGTGAATCACGTCCTGCGCAAGGCAGATCTGACTCCGGACCGTATAGACCTGGTTATCGCCGGCGACCTGCTTAATCAGTGCGTGGGAAGCTCCTACGGGCTGAAGGACTACTTCATGCCATACCTGGGTATTTACGGCGCGTGCTCCACGTTCGCCGAGGGGCTTCTGCTGTCTGCGGCGCTGGTGAACGCCGGTTATATGGATACCGTGATCGCGAGCACATCATCGCACTACAGCACGGCGGAGCGGCAGTTCCGGTTTCCGCTGAACTACGGCGGCGTGCGTACTCCCACCTCCCAGTGGACCGCCACCGCCGCCGGAGCCGCGCTCGTTGGCTCCAGCGGAAAGCCGCCCTTTATACGCGCGGCGACCATCGGCAAGATAGAGGACATGGGAATAACCGACATGAACAACATGGGCGCGGCTATGGCAGGCGCCGCCTACGACACGCTGACTCGCCACATGAAGCACCGCGGAACTCACCCCCAGGACTATGACCTGATAATCACCGGCGACCTCGGGCAGGTTGGCAGCGATCTGCTCTACGACCTGTTCCAGCGCGACGGGGTGGACATGAAGTCCCACCACAGGGACTGCGGACTTATGCTGTACGACCGTACCATGCAGGACGTACACGCCGGAGGCTCCGGCTGCGGCTGCTCTGCCTCAATGATGTGCGGACATTTCCTTGGGCGCGTACAGTCCGGGGAGCTGAAGCGGATTCTCTACTGCGCCACCGGGGCGCTGATGTCCCCGACAATGGTGCAGCAGGGCGGAAGTATCCCGGGGATCGCGCACTGCGTGGAAATTTCATCGGAAGCAGGAGGTTAAAATGGATATGCTGCTTGAATATGTGTGGGCTTTCCTTATCGGCGGAGCATTCTGCGCGGTGGGACAGCTGCTGATAGACCTGACGAAGCTTACTCCGGCGAGAATACTGGTGAGCTACGTCGTCGCCGGAGTGATCCTCGGTGCGGTGGGCGTTTACGACCCACTGGTGGAGTTCGCCGGAGGCGGCGCAACGGTTCCGCTGACGGGATTCGGCAATCTTCTCGCAAAGGGCGTCCGGGAAGCCGTTGACGAAAAGGGACTTCTCGGCGCATTCACCGGCGGATTCACCTCCGCCGCTGCCGGAATTACTGCCGCTGTATTCTTCGGACTCATTGCCGCTTTATGCTTCAAAAGCGGCTCCAAAATCAACGAATAGGTCGGGCACGCCCGACAGCGTATACGACCAGGCGCACATCGAATTTATCGCATTGCCATACGACCAAAGGCTTGGCTCATAACACTATATACAGTAGTCGGGCACGCCTGACAGCGTATACGACCAGGCGCACATCGAATTTATCGCATTGCCATACGGCCAAAGGCTTGGATCATAACACTATATACAGTAGTCGGGCACACCCGACAGCGTATACGAGGAAAAGTACCTCGAATTGAATACGTTGTCACGCAAACAATGGCGTGGCTCATAACATTGTTTACAGGTAGCCGGGCATGACAGATACAAAAAAATCCCACCCCGTTTCCGGAGTGGGATTCTTATTAAGCGATTGCTTTCAGATCGTGATTATCTGAGTGCAGCCTGAGCAGCAGCCAGTCTAGCGATCGGAACACGGAACGGTGAGCAGGATACATAATCCAGACCGATCTCGTGGCAGAACTCAACAGATGTCGGGTCGCCGCCGTGCTCGCCGCAGATACCGCAGTGCATCTCGGGACGGGTCTTCTTACCAAGCTCGATAGCCATCTTCATGAGCTTGCCAACGCCAACCTGGTCGAGCTTTGCGAACGGATCGTTCTCGAAGATCTTAGCGTCATAGTAAGCGCCGAGGAACTTACCAGCGTCATCTCTGGAGAAGCCGTATGTCATCTGGGTCAGGTCGTTTGTACCGAAGCAGAAGAACTCAGCTTCCTTAGCGATGTCGTCAGCGGTCAGGGCAGCTCTCGGGATCTCGATCATGGTACCAACGGAGTACTTCAGATCGGTGCCGGAAGCAGCGATGATCTCGTCAGCGGTCTTTACAACGATGTCCTTAACGTACTTAAGCTCCTTAACCTCGCCAACCAGCGGGATCATGATCTCGGGAACGATGTTCCAGTCAGCGTGAGCCTTCTTTACGTTGATGGCAGCCTTGATTACGGCAGCTGTCTGCATCTTGGCGATCTCAGGGTAGGTAACAGCCAGACGGCAGCCACGGTGACCCATCATCGGGTTGAACTCGTGCAGGGAAGCAATGATGTTCTTGATGGTCTCAACGGACTTGCCCTGTGCCTTAGCCAGAGCCTCAATGTCAGCCTCTTCAGTGGGAACGAATTCGTGGAGAGGAGGATCGAGGAATCTGATGGTTACAGGGTTGCCCTCGAGTGCCTCGTACAGCTTCTCGAAGTCGCCCTGCTGCATCGGCTCGATCTTAGCCAGAGCAGCTTCTCTCTCTTCAACGGTATCGGAGCAGATCATCTCGCGGAATGCAGCGATTCTGTCTGCCTCGAAGAACATGTGCTCGGTACGGCACAGACCGATACCCTCAGCGCCCAGCTCTCTTGCCTTCTTAGCGTCAGCAGGAGTATCAGCGTTGGTTCTTACCTTGAGCTTTCTGTACTTGTCAGCCCAAGCCATTACACGGCCGAACTCGCCGGCGATGGAAGCGTCAACGGTCGGAATGATACCATCGTAGATGTTACCAGTTGTACCGTCGATGGAGATGAAGTCGCCCTCGTGGTAGGTCTTGCCTGCCAGCTCGAACTTCTTGTTCTCCTCGTCCATCTTGATGTCGCCGCAGCCGGATACGCAGCAGGTACCCATACCACGAGCAACAACGGCTGCGTGAGAGGTCATACCGCCGCGAACGGTCAGGATACCCTGAGCAACCTTCATACCTGTGATATCCTCAGGAGAAGTCTCCAGACGAACCAGAACTACCTTCTCGCCCTTTGCAGCCCATGCCTCAGCATCGTCAGCTGTGAACACGATCTTACCGCAGGCAGCTCCAGGAGAAGCGCCCAGACCCTTGCCTACCGGAGTAGCAGCCTTCAGAGCCTTGGAGTCGAACTGCGGGTGGAGCAGTGTGTCGAGGTTTCTGGGGTCGATCATCAGAACAGCTTCCTGCTCGGTCTTGTGGCCTTCGTCAACGAGGTCGCAAGCGATCTTCAGAGCAGCCTGAGCGGTTCTCTTACCGTTACGGCACTGGAGCATATAGAGCTTCTTGTTCTCAACGGTGAACTCCATATCCTGCATGTCGTGATAGTGGTTCTCGAGGGTGTCGCAAACCTTGATGAACTCTGCGTATGCCTCGGGGAACTCCTTCTCCATCTGAGCGATGGGCATAGGGGTACGAACACCGGCAACAACGTCCTCGCCCTGAGCGTTGATAAGGAACTCGCCCATGAGCTTCTTTTCGCCAGTAGCAGGGTCACGGGTGAACGCAACGCCAGTACCGGACTCGTTGTTCAGGTTACCGAATACCATCGGCATTACGTTTACTGCGGTACCCCAGCTGTACGGGATATCGTTGTCGCGGCGGTATACGTTTGCACGGGGGTTGTCCCATGAACGGAATACAGCCTCGATAGCGAGCTTGAGCTGCTGTACGGGGTCGGACGGGAAGTCCTCGCCGAGCTGCTTCTTGTACTCAGCCTTGAACTGCTCTGCCAGAGTCTTGAGGTCAGCAGCGGTCAGGTCGATATCGTACTGAACGCCCTTCTCCTCCTTCATCTTGTCGATGAGCTGCTCGAAGTACTTCTTACCTACTTCCATAACTACATCAGAGAACATCTGGATGAAGCGTCTGTAGGAGTCGTAAACGAATCTCTCGAACTTAGGATCGGGGTTGCCTGCGATCATAGCAGCAACAACTTCGTCGTTAAGACCCAGGTTGAGGATAGTATCCATCATACCGGGCATGGAAGCTCTCGCGCCGGAACGTACGGAAACGAGCAGAGGATTCTTGAGATCGCCGAACTTCTTGCCGTTGATCTCCTCCATCTTCTTTACGCCTTCCATAGCCTGAGCCATGATCTCGTCGTTGATCTTTCTGCCATCTTCGTAGTACTGGGTGCAAGCCTCAGTAGTGATGGTGAAGCCCTGGGGAACCGGCAGACCGATGCTGGTCATCTCGGCAAGGTTTGCGCCCTTACCGCCGAGCAGATTACGCATGGTCATGTCGCCTTCGCTGAACATGTAGACCCACTTGTTTGCCATTGGTATATACCTCCTGAAATTTTGATCGCTGAATTGCCCGTGCACGAGCAGGTCCAGCGTTTTTGATTTTTTCATGGCAAATTGCACCATTTATCACAGCACACTCTACCACATCTTTTATTATAGCAGATAATCCGAAAAAATGCTAGATGTTTTTTGATTTTTTTTGTGGATTTTTTCTGCACACCGGAAAAAACGGGGAACGCCGCGAAACGTTCCCCGCTGATATCAGTAAATATCCTTCTTATTCTTGATGTGGCGCCGGATAAGCGTGAAGATTATCAGCCCCAGGCAGAGAAGCAGGAACACCGGAACTATCCACCGGTTGGGGGATTCCGTTTCCGCGGATTTCATCTCGGTCCAGAGGGTCTGCATCTGTAGGTTCGCCTCGTCCGAGAGGTTGACGAAGATCGCCGTATTCTCGTCCAGGTAGTCGTCGCCGGGATATGATACGGGATTGTTCCGCGTTTCCTCGTCCAGCATTTCGTACGCTGCGCTGTGCGGCGTGGAATAGCAGATGTAGTCGATGTTCGCATAGGCGATATCCGGCTCGCACATGAAGTTGATGTACATTTCGGCGGCTTCCTTCTGCTTTGCGCCCACGGGAATGCACATTGCGTCCACGAACAGGTTCGTGCCGCTCTTCGGGACTGCGAAATCCAGGTCCTCGTTATCCTCCAGGATCGTCAGGGCGTCCCCGGCGTAATACGGCGCGAGCCACGCGTCGTTCGCCGCCATCTTGTCGAATATTTCGTCCATGACATAGGCCTGGACGACGCTCTTCTGCTCCTTGAGCTTATTGGCTGCGGCGTTCAGCTCCACCGGGTCCTCGGTGTTGAGGGAATACCCCATCATAATTTCGGCTATGGCGAATGCGTCCCGGGGGTTGTCGAACATCAGTATCTGGTCGGCGTAATCCGGGTTCCAGAGGATATCCCAGTCGATGTCCTCCTTGGGAATGTCTATCATGGAGGTGTTGTAGATTATCCCGACAGTTCCCCAGGTGTAGGGCACGGAATACGCGTTATCCGGGTCGTATGCCGGATCGACGAAGGTCGGCATGATATACCTGAAGTTCGGGATATTGTCCATATCCAGCGGCTGGAGCATGTTCTCCTTTATCATCTTGGAGATCATGTAATCCGACGGGATTATGACGTCGTAGTAGGCTCCGCCGCCCTTCAGCTTAGCGTAAAGCTCCTCGTTGGTGGCGTAATTGGTGTAGTTCACCTTGATACCGGTGAGCTTCGTGAACTCCGCATTGACGTTAAGCGTACCCTCGTCCGCGCCGGTGGAGATGTATTCGCCCCAGTTATATACGTTGATGGAGATATCCTGCCCCCTGAACCTGGTGTAATATTCCAGGTCGTCAACGGTAAGGGTCTGGGCTTCGCTCTCCTCGGTGGATTCCGCGGTGCTGTCGGAATGATCCGCGCCGCCGGTGCCCGCGCAGCCGGCAAGCAGAAGTCCGCACAGCGCTGCACATACAGGTCTTATATACTTTTTCAACCCTCGTCGCCTCCGTTCGCTCTGAGCTTCTGCTCCTGCCTGGTTTCGATTATGTGCTTCACGACCAGGACGATGACCACAACGATGAATATTATGGTGGACAGCGCGTTTATCTCCGGGGAGATCTTGCGGCGCGTCATGGAATAGATGGTGATAGGCAGCGTCTGCGATGTGGAGCCGCTGGTGAAATAGCTTATGACGAAATCGTCCAGGGAGAACGTGAACGACATCAGGAATCCGCTCACGACGCCGGGCATGATCTCCGGGAGTATGACCTTACGGAGCGCGGTGAACGGACCGCAGCCCAAATCCTGCGCCGCCTCGAACAGGTTGGGATCCATCTGGCGGAATTTCGGCATTACGTTCAGGATAACGTACGGCACGTCAAAGGTGATGTGCGCAATTACCAGGGTAACGAATCCGAACTCAAGGTTCATTCTTGCAGCGAAGAACACGAACAGCAGCATAAGGGACACGCCGGTGACTATTTCCGGGTTCACGATAGGCATGTTGGTGATGTTCATTACGACGGCTTTCGGGACTTTTCGCATGGAATTTATGCCGATTGCGGCAAGGGTGCCGAGTACTGTTGCCGCAATGCTTGCGATGACCGCAATGATGATCGTGTTCATCAGCGAGGAAATAATGACCTCGTTGCGGAACAGCTTGATGTACCAGTCCAGGGTGAATCCGCTGAACACCGAACGGCTCTTCGTTTCATTAAAGGAAAACACGATAAGCACGAATATCGGTACATAAAGGAACATGAGCACAAGCGCCATGTAGATTTTAGACAGGGTTTTCATAATAACACCTCTTGATCAATTCGGAATTCGTAATTCAGAATTCTGAATCTTTGTGTCGGCTCCGCCGACGATTTATTTAGATGCATGTTTAGTTATTGCAACAAGGATCTTTATCAGTTCCTGACAATCACTGTAAATGCTGTCGAATGAAGAAGCTTCAATATAGTCGCTTTCATATAGCAATTCCAGCCAGTATTCCGTTTCGCTGGCTTCTTTCAAAGCTATGTTCATTCTTGCATAAAAATCCGCGTCTGATTGACCACGAATAGCTTCCTTGACATTTGCGCCAATACTTGTACCGCTTCGTAACACCTGCTTCGACAAAATGTTCTCATGTTTCTCGATCGACAGGAATTTATACATTCGTATGATCCGCAGCGCAAATGCCTTTGACTTGTCAACGATTAAATTCTGCTTCATAATTTTAATAGCGGCGAAGCTGCAACCTTAATTCCGAATTACGCATTACGCATTCCGAATTATATCAGCACCTGATCGTCCGGATTGAACTGGTTCATTATCGTCATGATAACCAGGATAATCACCATCAGGACGAGGGAAATTCCGGCGCCGAGGTGAGGATTGTAGGCATTGCCGAGGAACTGCATTTCAATAAGGTCGCCGATAAGCAGGTTGGAGCCGCCGCCCAGCATTCTGGAAATGATGAACGTACTGATGGCAGGGACGAACACCATTGTGACTCCGGACATGATCCCCGGCACGGAAAGCGGAACCACCACCCGGAACAGGATCGACACCGGATTGCACCCCAGGTCGGAGGCTGCCTCGATAAGGCTCTTGTCTATCTTCACCATGACGGAATACAGCGGCAGTATCATGAACGGCAGGTAATTATACACCATGCCCAGTACGACTGCGCCCTCAGTATTGATGAGCTTGAACGGGCCAAGTCCCACCAGACCGAGGATATGGTTGATTATGCCGTTGTTTCCCAACAGTGTCATCCAGGCGTAGGTGCGCAGCAGGAAGTTCATCCACATCGGAAGCATGACTATCATCAGCATTGTGCCCTGATGGTGCTTTTTCATTCTGGAAAGCATGAACGACACAGGATATGCGAGTATCAGGCATATCACGGTCGCTATGACCGCAAGCCAGATGGAGCGCACGAAAATGTTCGTGTACTGTCCCACATTGGCGATGTAATCCAGCGTGAAGCGCCCCTCCTCGTCGGTGAACGCGAAGTAAGCCACCATCAGCAGCGGCACCACGATGAACACCGCCATCCATATAAGATAGGGAGTGGCGAACACTTTAAGCTTCTTCATTGTTCTGCACCCCCATGAGCGCAGGGTAAGCGCCCTCCTCCTTGGACTTCTTCATGATGTGGATATCAAAGGGATCAACCGACATGCCTATGGTGGTGCCCACCGGCTCCGCCTTGGTGGAGTGTATCAGCCATTTGTGCTCTATGCAGTCCACGGTCATCTCGTAATGCACACCCTTGAACACCACGGATTCTACCATTCCGGTGAGCTGCGCCTGCTCCGCCGGAATAACCTTGATGTCCTCCGGGCGGATAACCACGTCCACCATCTCGTTCTTGCCAAATCCCTTGTCAACACATTCAAAGCGCTTCCCGGAGAATTCCACCAGGCAGTCCCGGAGCATGCAGCCGTTGACTATGTTGCTTTCGCCGATGAAGTCCGCCACGAATGCGTTCTTCGGTTCGTTGTATATATCTGTAGGGGAGCCTATCTGCTGGATATGTCCGGCGTTCATGACGACAACGGTGTCGCTCATGGTGAGGGCTTCCTCCTGGTCGTGGGTGACGTACACGAAAGTAAGCTCCAGCGCCTGCTGTATCTTGCGCAGCTCCGTCTGCATGTCCTTGCGGAGCTTCAGGTCCAGCGCGCCCAGAGGCTCGTCCAGCAGGAGTATCTTCGGGCGGTTCACCAGTGCGCGGGCGATCGCCACACGCTGCTGCTGTCCGCCGGAGAGCCGCTGCACGGAGCGCTTCTCGAATCCGGTCAGATTGACAAGCTCCAGCATTTCGCCGACGCGGCGGACTATTTCCTTCTCACCGACCTTCTTTATGCGCAGCCCGAAAGCGATGTTCTCGTATACATTAAGATGTGGGAACAGCGCGTATTTCTGGAACACGGTGTTTACGTCGCGCTTATGGGGAGGAAGGTCGTTTATGCGCTTCCCGTCCAGCATTACGTCGCCGGAGGTAGGTGTGAGGAATCCGCCGATGATACGCAGCGTTGTTGTCTTTCCGCAGCCGGAGGGTCCCAGCAGCGTGACAAACTCCTTGTCCTTTATGTCCAGGTTGATGTTCTTGAGTATCCGGTCGCCGTCAAATTCCACGACGATGTTCCGCAGGCTTATAATATTTTCCATTGCAGACCTTCCTTTTATTCATAAAGTATGGTACACACGCCAAATAACAGTTTATAATAAAATGCCCGTATTGTCAATGAGATTTTTTAAATTTGATGATTTTTTTAGAGGCTGCCTTATAATTGTGCCACAGAGCCGGCGAAAAAATCCGTTTTACCCCCTTGACAAAGCGGAATATGCGTGATATAATAGTATCGTTGCTGTAAAGCATTTTTACTTGACACCCGAACGGAGATCACATGGAACGCACAGATATCGTAATACTTCTTGATATTTACGGAGAGCTGCTGGCAAACTCCCAGCGCGACGCGCTCGACATGCGGTACAACGATGATCTTTCCCTGGCGGAGATCGCCCAGGAAATGGGCGGGATATCCCGGCAGAGCGTGCTCTGCTCCATTCGCAAGGGCGAACAGAAGCTGGCGGAGTTTGAGAGCAAACTGGGGTTCCTCGGACGCCTGAGGGAGCTTTCCGGAGAGATCGACCAGGCAAGACGGCTTGTCGAGGATATGAAAAAGGACGACGGCGACGCGCGCCTGCAAACGCTCGGCGATCTCCTCGCAGAGATCCGCGGAGGGATATAGGCGCATTCAGACGGATTACCATTCATGTGATATAAAGGCGGTGAGTACATGGCTTTCGAGGGACTTTCTGGCAAGCTCAACAGCGTTTTCGGCAAACTCAAGGGACGCGGCAAGCTTAACGAAAAGGACATCAAGGACGCTATGCGCGAGGTGCGCATGGCACTCCTGGACGCAGACGTAAACTACAAGGTCGCGAAGGACTTTGTTGCCAGGGTCAGCGAAAAGGCAGTCGGCGAAAAGGTCATGGAAAGCCTTACTCCGGCGCAGCAGGTCATCGACATAGTTCACCGCGAACTCATTGAACTGATGGGCAACACCACGGCGAAGCTGAACTTCCCGTCAAAGCCCCCCTGCGTTATCATGATGTGCGGCTTACAGGGCGCCGGCAAGACCACCCACTGCGCGAAGCTTGCAAAGCACCTCATCGCGCAGAACCGCCGTCCGCTGCTGGTTGCCTGCGACATCTACAGACCTGCCGCTATCGACCAGCTGAAGATCGTCGGCGAAAAAGCGGGCGCTCACGTTTTCGAGATGGGTCAGACCGACCCCGTCAGGATCGCGAAAGAGGGCATAAAGTACGCCAAGGACAACGGATTCGACGTTGTGATGCTGGATACCGCCGGCAGACTCCACATAGACGAAACGCTGATGGGCGAGTTAAAGAACATCAAGAGCGAGGTCAACCCGGACGAGATACTCCTGGTGGTGGATTCCATGACCGGTCAGGACGCGGTGAACGTTGCGCAGAGCTTCAATGAAGCGCTCGACATCACCGGCGTTATCCTCACTAAGCTCGACGGCGATACCCGCGGCGGCGCCGCGCTGACAGTCCTCGCCATAACCGGAAAGCCGATAAAGTTTGCCGGAATAGGCGAAAAGCTGGACGACCTCGAGCCGTTCCACCCGGACAGAATGGCAAGCCGTATCCTCGGCATGGGCGATGTGCTCACCCTCATCGACAAGGCGAAATCCTCCATCGATGAGAAGGCGGCAGCCAAGACCATGCAGAAAATGCAGGAGAACAAGTTCGACCTCAACGACCTGTATGCGCAGTTCGAGCAGATCGAAAAGATGGGCAGCATTCAGTCCCTGCTGAAGATGATCCCCGGGGTTTCCGGAAAGATAAAGGAAGCGGACATCGACGAAAAGAAGATGCCGCGCACCAAGGCGATAATCTCCTCCATGACCGCGAAGGAGCGCGAGAAGCCCTCCATCATCGACGCGAAGCGCAAGCGCCGCATCGCAGCCGGAAGCGGCACGAGAGTAGAGGACGTCAACCAGCTGCTGCGTCAGTTTGAACAGATGCAGAAAATGATGAAGCAGATGGGATTCGGCGGCAAGGGTAAGGGCAAGAAAATGCGAATTCCCATGAACATGATGAGGCAGATGGGCAACATGGGCGGTCCTGGCGGATTCCCGATGTAACAGGAGGCTGTATGGCAATCTTAATAGGAATTGTCAGTATACTATTAGGCGCATTCAGCATTCTGATGAGTATTCGCGACTGCGAATGGTTCATCGTTCCGAAAAGGCGCACCACACGATGGTTCTACGATCTCGTTGGCAGAAAGGGCATGAGGATATATTATATAGTTCTCGGCATAGTTATGATTGTTATAGGACTTGGCGTTGCCCTGAACATACTTGAATAATGTCATCATTGCGGGCGACCGCATTGTATATTGCCAGCCAATTCAATCCTCATGGGATTTGACTTAAGAACACCGATTTTGACCGACAGCCGTTGATCGGCGGTGTTTTCCTGTTATCCCGGAAGTTTTTTGGAAGCAATAATAAAAAACAGCCCGAAAGGGCGCGAACTGATATGATTTCACTGTGTAATACACATGAATATATCAAGGCTGAAAGGAGAAAAATAAAATGGCAGTTAAGATCAGACTCAGAAGAATGGGCGCAAAGAAGGCTCCCTTCTACCGTGTAGTTGTCGCTGATTCCCGTTACCCCAGAGATGGTCGTTTCATCGAGGAGATCGGCACCTATGATCCCACCAAGGAGCCGGCTCTCGTAAATATCGACACAGCTAAGGCTGACGAGTGGATCAAGAAGGGCGCACAGCCCACCGATACTGTTAAGAGACTTCTCAAGAAGTAATCCTGACAGAAGGTACGCGGGCATTTCTGCCCGTCAAGAAGATTATCGGGGCGATGTTTCACCGCCCCTTTATTCCCACAGGAGGGACGATATATGAAAAAACTTCTGATCACTATCGCTTCTGCCCTCGTTGAGGACAAGGACGCAGTTCAGGTCACCGTTGACGAGCCGGACGCCGAGGGAGTAGTGGTTTACCACCTTCACGTTGCCCAGGACGATATGGGCAGGGTCATCGGCAAGCAGGGCAGGATCGCAAAGGCGATCCGCACCGTGATGCGCGCCGGTGCTGTCAGAGCGGATGAGAAGATCTCCGTCGAGATAGACTGAACAACAGGCTGAGGGGCTGTAAACGACAGCCCCTTGAGACCGTCGAAAAAGTCACTAAAGTGACTTTTCCGCCGAAACATCTCAGCTGCGCGCACGGTTTAGCGGCTTTGCCGCAAAACCGCACACTTGCTGAGATAGAAGTGTTTTTTGCCCCGGGAGACCCGGGGCAAAAAACGGATAATAAAAGCTCGCTTCGCGAGCAATTTTGTTTTTTCGACAGACTGAGGGCGGAGAATGATTCTCCGCCCTTTTTGATATTATCGTCGCAGGCGATACAATAATCCCGAATTCCGCATTCCGGATCAATCGTCAGTCTTCGCCGAGTTTCAGCGCCTTGTTGATGTTTATCTTGCGTATTATGCTTCCCAGCACCAGGAATCCGCCGATAAGCATTACCGCAATGATCACATACATCTTGATGTAGTCCCCGGCGTCCCCGTGCACCCGGAACGGCGGCACCTGGTCGGCCGCGTCATACATGGTACGGAACATCGGAACGAACATATCGCTGGCAATACCGCCGATCACGAATCCCATGGCGATGGACACAAGGCTCACCAGCAGTTGTTCCCAGCCCAGGGTCGCTATTACCTCCCGGAAGGTCACGCCCATCGCCCGGAGCACGCCGAACTGCAATGTGCGCGATCTGATCGAGATTATCCAGTAGATGAGGAATCCGATGACCGTCATCAGCATGATTACCACGAATCCCAGTGTGAGCGCGCCGTTCATTCCCTGAAGCTCCGGGTCCGTCTTTTCTTCGATGAGCAGCTGGCTGCTGTCGATCACGCGCTGTAATTTAAGGTGCTTTGCTTCAATATCCGCGTAGAGAGCTTCGCTCGTCGCGCCGTCCTGCATTTTCAGCCATATCTGGTAGGGCTGAAGCTCAGTTACGCGGCGCAGGTAGTTGTAGTTGCACACAAGAAAATCCCGGACGCCGGTTTCGCCGGTGCGGTCGTCAAGTACTACCGCTTCGCTGGGGTTTATCCCCGGCCAGTAGTCCACGAATGCCAGCACGGTGAGGTCAACGTAGTCGTTACCGCCTATCTTCACAGAGATCACATCGCCGAGCTGTACGCCCTTCTGTTCCCAGCTGCTGGAGGCAAGTACGCCGGGCTTGAAATCCACAAGGGCGGAGCAGTAGTTCCACCAGTGGACGGGCAGCAGGTCGTTCCGGAACCAGGCTGTCTGGGAGAACTTGCCCGGCTCTATCGCCATCAGATCCACGTTGTCGGACTGCACCGCGCCGCTGGTCGCCTTGGCGTCTGTACGCAGCACACGGGTGGCGGTTTCTACTCCGGCGAGATTCTCGTAGTCGTCCATGTCTATCTCAACGTAGCTGGTGTCGTCCTCCACGCTTTCCAGCCGCCAGTAGGCGTCTATTACCACGTCTGCGCCGGTGTTGTAGTAGATACGGTCGGAGCGGCTGTTGTTTATCGCCCGGGCTGTGTTCGCAGAGAATATTCCCAGTGCGAACGTCACGGACAGAAACAGCATGAGGAACCGCTCCCTGCCGCCCTGGGAACGTGCCACGGAGGTTATCGCAATATACTGCGGCACTGACCAGAACCGCTTACCTATATAGTAGATAAGGCGGAGCAGGTAGGGGTAGATCCTGATGAACAGCAGCCCCGCACCCATGATGAACATGGTGGAGAACACGAAATACAGCGGATTTATCGTCCCGTCGCTGACGTAAGTTCCGTCCGCGAAAAGGCGCTTTATGCTGCGCGCGGTGAGAAAATACCACACAAGCGAACCGGCGATCAGCAGGATATCTATGCACAGCTTCTCCCACAGCGCCATCTTCACGACCTTCGCCTTGCTCTGCTTGTATTTCACGATGGAGAGCTTGGACGCCGGGATTATCGGCAGCATGGTGGTGACGAAGAATATCACTATCGCAATGAGCGCGTATATGAACGCGTCCAGCGTGAGCTTCGCGGAAAGCCCCGTCCGGTTGACGAACTCCAGGAATCCGTTGGATACGCCCAGGAAGTTACACAGCAGGAGTCCTATGAATGGGGCGATGATGAATGTCGCAAGCCCCAGGACTCCGGCTTCCATCGCGTATATCGCGAATATCTGCTTCGAGGACGCGCCGCGGCTCTTGAATACGGCAATCTCGTTCTTTTCCTGCTCGACGTTCAGCTGGGATACCATGAACAGGTAGAACGCCAGCATTACGATGGTGGGTATCTGGAGTATCCACAGCATGGATTTCAGATTTGCCGCACGCACCGCGTATTCCGACAGAATATCGCTTATACCCATGGAGAAACTCATTCCGGCGTCGGAATATACCTGGCGGTCGGCTTCTATCGCCCTGGTGATGGAGCTGAGGTCGTTCAGGTCCATCTTCTGATAGTCGAAGGAATAGCGGCACTCCGCGCTGCTGAGAGTCGTGAGTCCCGTGCTGAGGTAATCCCCCAGGAGAGTGTCGTAATCCATGAACAGCGCATTGAGGTAGTTCTCCATCGTTTCCGACCAGTAGCTGTCCGTTTCGCTGGACTGCTGGAATACTCCCACAACGGTGACGGTTATCGGCTCGGCGGCGTTGAAGAAGCTGTTCTGGAGCTGATAGGTGCCGCCGCAGGAAACACCCAGGGTCTTGAGGCACTCCTCGTTGCACACTATCTCAAAGGAGCCGTCCGGCTGCTGCCCCGGCTCGTACATCCTGCCCTGGATAAGCTCCGCATGGTCCGCAAGCCCAGTCATGCCCGTCACCTTTACCCTGGCGGTCTTTCCGGTGATGAGGTACATGAATCCGTCTATGACGATAGTCTTGCTGTTCGCCTGGGGGATATTTATCCTGGAGGTGCGGTCGTTTACCAGGTCGTTCATCGCCTGAACCGTTGAGCGGCGCTGCTCGTTGGAATCCTTCACGGATATCGAGCTTGTCACGATGTATTCGCCGGGATAAAGCCCGGTTTCATTCTGGTAAGCCTGCATGTCCTTTATAAGTATACGCTGCAGGGAGGAGTCCATGTAAATGGGCACGGTGCTCATCATTCCGGCGGCAAGCAGGAATCCGATGAACAGGCAGAGCACCATCCAGCGTGTGCTCCGCATTTTTCTGAATAATAAAGTAAGCAATGTCTATACCCCCATCAGCGTACAACTACGCGGTCGCCGGCTTTCAGCCCGGTGAGTATCTCCGCTTCGGTGGCATTGGTTATTCCCACGGTGACGTCAACGTCAATCTTGTTGTCGTTTTCGTCCAGTATGGAAACGTAGCTGCGGTCGCCGTCAGTCTTGACAAGCGTTTTGGATATCACCACAGCGTTCTCGTGGGCGGCGAATACGGCGGTGATGTCCGCAGTCATTCCTACCGTGAGGAAGCTCGGCTGATCCCCGGTGAACTCGCACCAGATGGAATCCGTGTTGCCCAGGATATCCGGGAAGTCGTCGTAAACTCCTTCAGTGGTGTTGGTGGGAGTCTTTGCGACATAGCCCGGGAAATCCTCGCCGTCAACGGTTATCGTCACCTCCTCGCCGAGAGGAAAGGACTTAAGCTGGGACGATGAGTACTGTACCGAAAGCTGCGTGGGGTCGATTATCTTTACTATAGTCTTATAGGCGGTCACGGCGTCGCCGGGATTCAGACTCTGGATATAGCATACCTGCCCGGACATTCCTGCGTAGATACGGGACTGGTTCAGGCGGCGCTGGTATTCGTCCAGGGTGTTCTGCTCCATCTCCAGGGTCAGGCGGTCGTCCGCAGAACCGGTGCGGTTATAGGCAAGCTGAGCTTTTTCAACTATCAGCTGCTGCTGTTCATATAAATAGGGAAGATCGCCGGTGTCCAGCTCCGCCAGCAGGTCGCCCTTCTCCACGAACTGACCTGCGGTGACATAGATCGTCTTTATTGTGCCGCCGCTTTCCGGGAATCCGGCATTGAACTGGGTCTTGCATACGACATAGCCGGTTGCGGTTATCTTGTCCTCGATGGTTTTCTGCTTGGCGGTGTAGGTGGAATATGCTATATCCTCAACGGCAACTGTCGGGGGATCAAGGAGCTCTTCCTCAGCAGGGAAGAAGAAACAGCCGGAAAGGCTGGATACGGATAGAAGAAGTGCCGCGGACATTATTAATTTGCGTTTCATAGAATAATACCTCTTATATAGTAAAAAAGAATACATAAATACTATAACATAAAAAGGGGAAAAAGAACAGTAGGAAATGGACAAATACGGCACATTATATAAAAAAGAATTAGTTGTTTGTGGAAAAGCACTGATTAAAAGGAGAAAAACGGACAAACTGAGTTTGGATATGGGCAAAGTGTTGTAAAAGTTTGCTTCAGGGTTGAATGTTGTGCATATATGTTACATATTCGAAAAAAATCAAAAAAAATTAATTATTCTGTTTTCTGAAGGCACCCAGAAAGAGCTTCGGAGTATCAGTTCCCGGCATTGGCCACTCTGATATACGTGGATTGGTTACCTACAGGTCAATGGTCCGCCGTGAGCTCTGACTGTCTTCGCGCGTGGATCACAGCTTTTGCTGTGCCAACAAAGTTTGATCGCAGATAGCTCGAACCTTGAAATGGCCGAAACCCTTTCAGGATGTCTTCAGTTTTATGGTATAGTGCCATGTGTATGCGGCGTAAGCTGCCTTACACATGCTTAACTAACAATTATAACTGCACGGTGTTTAAGTCAAGGCTGCGTCAGCAACGCTGTACAGCGGCCCGGCCTTGACTTAAACAGGCTGCTGTTATATAAGTATCAGGCGATACGGTCAGTCATCATGCCCCATATGAAACAGACAAGTTCTCTTGTGATCGCTGTTTTTGCTACGTTATGTGTTTTTCTTTCCTGAAGAACCATTTTATAGTATTTACGCCTCAGTCTTTCGTTTGCTTTATCGGCATATGCGATAATCTCTGGGGGATTTCCGGACTGCCGTGCTTTTAATGCCTTAGATTTATAACCGATCTGTCCGCGAGCGTAACATTGTGCAGCTTCTGTCAACAGCAGGCGAAGATGCCGGTTTCCGGCCTTTGTGATGCCAAGTCTCGTCTGATCATCACCGCTGGAATCTTCACCGGGTACAAGCCCAAGATAGGATGCAAATTTTGAAGCAGCGGCAAAGCGGTGAAAATCACCAACCTCCACAAGTGTGGACAATGCAGTATGTGTTTTGATCCCAATGAAACAGCTTAGTTTTTTGACCGATTCATTGTATTCCGGTTTTGAAGCGATCTCCTCGATCCGGCTGTCCAGACGTTCCAGTTTATCTGTCAGCGTGGTATAGGTCAGCAGATACTCATCAAGAATCTCGCGATGCATACTATTTAGTTCCAGTTCCTTCAGCCATTTCAAATGAGATATTGTCCAATTGCTTTTTCCTCCATAAATATGACCATGACGCAGACAAAACGCAAGGATCTGCTGTTTTATCCTTTTTAATGCCAGCTTATGATCATTTCTCATTCTGAGATATTCTTTGGTTTCTTCATCTGTTGCAGTCGGTATATGCACTGCGCTGTAATTATGCTGTGCCAGGCATCTGGCAATGACCTCTGCGTCCCGCTTATCCGTTTTGATCCGTTTCCTGCTTCGCTGTTCCAGCATTGTTGTTGGTGCCAGGATCACACATTCCACATGATGTTCTGTAAGCTGGTGGTACAAAGTGTAGCCCAGACATCCGGCTTCATAGCCGCAGACAAATCGTGCATCATCCCCATAAACAGTACGGAGAAATTCAAGATACTTTAACACTTTTTTGTAATCCACTTCCGTTCGTTGGAAGTGTGAGGCTTTTTCTGCCTCGATTGTGTACGAGCAAAGTGTAAAACTTGATTTGTGAACGTCCATTCCCACATAAATTGTGTTATAATACATTTGGTGACCTCCTTTTGTATGCGGTAATCCCTGTTACCATTGTTTTTTTCCAATTCATAGTATACAGGTAAATCCACGATGCTACAAATTGGAGGTCATTACATATTGTCTTCGCACATAAAATATATCACTGCGCCCATACTATTTCTTATGTCCGAAGCCTAATTTGGTTTTTTGCCTTGATTTTTTGAACAACCGTGAGCTGGTGGTATTAAAATTGACGCAGATCAGTAGGATTTCTGAAAAGTCTTTGCTTTGCAATGCTTTGATAAATACGCATCCGCACGACTGAGCCCCATAGGTGGGCTCAGCTATTTCGGACGGCACGCTCCCGCTACCACTGCACCACGCAGCGGTACATAACGCCCCATATTGATTTTACAGTAAGATATGAATATTTTATTTAGTATGGGGCGTAAGTACCGGCGGGTGCAAGTGCCTTTCGAAACATCTGAATCCCACCTCGGAGCGAGTACGGCAGGATGCGTTTATCAAAAATCAAAGCAGCAAAGCAATTAGACTTTTCGAAATCCGTAAGTGACAAGACAATTTTTTAGTCATAGCTCACGGATTTTTAATATATTGGCAGGCAAAATATGATTTCTAAATAACCGGACATAAGAAATATTATGGGCGGATCCCTATCCTTGGTATAGGAAGTTTTAGAATCTATATCAAACGATCATTTCCAGAGACCCGGCTTATAGACAAGCTCCTTCGCCATCGCCATATCGGAATCGATCGACATCCCGCCTGTCATCAGAAAATCTCCTGTGATCGCCGCATTCGCCCCGGAAGACAACGCGCGCTTTCCGTGGTCTGCAAGATAAATCCTTCCTGCCGCCAGACGGATCGATGCATCCGGCAGAAGAAAACGAAATACCGCCACAGTCCGGCAGAATTCCTCGTTCGTCATCGGCTTCCGATCCTCAAACGGCGAATCCTTGATCGGATTTAATACATTGACCGGAATGGATTTCACGCCCAGCTCCCGCTCCATCAGTGCAAGCTCGATCCGGTCCTCCATACTCTCCCCGAGATTGATCAGGCACCCACTGCAAAGTGTCAGCCCGGCAGCCCGTGCCGCCCGAAGCGTTGCCATCTTGTCATCCGTGCTGTGTGAGGAGCATACCCCGGTGAAAAATGTT
>UQMF01000007.1 GCA_900542145.1 uncultured Oscillospiraceae bacterium
AATTCTTGCTTGTGCTGTAAACAAGCGTTTCAGAGCCTCCTCCGTACATTCCACCCGCGGCTCGAAGCGCACCGCATTTATCGTTTTCGCTGTACTTTGTGTAGCTGTCCTGCGAAAATGCTACTGCGTGGCGGTCGGTGGCATTCAACGTGAATGATATATCCTCGTTTACACCGCTGCCTTGCGGACCGTTTTTATCTGCTCTGCCTATCATTGATCCCTGGACGGCTACGACTGCCACGCCGCCTTGGTTTGAATCGGGAGAATTACCGCCCGTATCTATCGTCCGGGAGGTATCTGTTTCATAGCAGTTCTGCCGCGCATTTTTCGTTCCGTCAGATGTGAAACGAACATCAAAACAGCGAGTATCTTCCACGACAAACGGCTGATTGTTGCCGCCGGTTCCGTAGGTTGATAATACGGTAGGAGCAATTCCGTTCAACTCGGTGTAGCGTGTATCCTGTGAATGATTCTCATAGACAGTCGCGGGAATGACACCCGCACGGAGGGTAGGTGAGGTTTCTTCCTCATAGCCTATTCCACGGGCTTTTGCGGAGTGTTCCGTACAAAATCCCGCACAGGACGCTCCTGCCGCTGACTCCATCACGCACGGCGGGTGGTGAGCTTCGGCTCGGAGAGTGCAGGTTACTTCCTCCGTCACGTCCATTCTGTTGCCGCCCTGGTCGTTCAGACAGATTGCGCCTGCCGTTCCAGAGCCGCTTTCAGTAGCGGCGGCAGTTCTTTGCCACGCTTTGAAGCCCTCTGCAGAATACCCCGACAAGCCTTCGGACTCAAACAGTATTTTTCCGGCGCATTCGCTATCAAAATCTGCGACAAGGTAGATGCGTTTTCTTCTCTGGGGTACTCCCCAGTATTGTGCGTCAAGCACTCGCCAGGCGATTGAGAAACCGTCTGCCACGATGTTGCCTGCGGCTGACCATTTCTCATGTCGAGGAACAGAAACGGTTTCGTCCCTGACCCTGCACAGGCTTTCAAGGACGCACCGGAAATCCTCGCCCTTGTTGGAACTGAACGCTCCGGGGACATTTTCCCAGACCGCAAATCTTGGATATTTGCCATTGGTAGCGCACCTCATTTCTTTTATAATTCTTACCGCTTCATAGAACAGGCTCGACCTTGACCCGTCAAGACCGCTGCGTTTTCCGGCAATGCTCATATCCTGGCACGGACTGCCGAATGTTATTATATCTATGGGCGGCAGATCAGCACCGTTCAGCGCAGATACATCTCCATAGTGCTTCATCTGCGGCAGTCTTTTCGTTGTTACCCGAACAGCGAATGGCTCGATTTCCGAAGCCCACAGCGGAGTAATGCCAGCAAGCATTCCTCCGAGCGGGAAACCGCCGCTGCCGTCAAAAAGGCTGCCAAGCGTGAGTTCATTCTTCATCGGCAACCTCCAGTTCGGAATAAGCAATCGTCTTTCCGTCACGAACCACAGACACATTCTCCGCAGAGCCGACCTGCTCGATATACCTCTTCACGATAACATCGCAGAATTTCTCGTCAAGTTCGATTGTGTGGCAAATTCGGTTCGTCTGCTCACAGGCGATAAGCGTACTGCCCGAGCCGCCGAACGGATCGAGGACGATACAGTTGCTCATGCTTGAATTCTTGATTGGGTAGGCGATAAGCGGTATCGGCTTCATCGTGGGGTGGTCGCCGTTTTTCTTCGGCTTATCGAACTCCCATATCGTGGTCTGCTTGCGGTCTGAGTACCATTGGTGCTTGCCGTTTTTCTTCCAACCGAACAGACAAGGCTCGTGCTGCCACTGATACGGTGAACGCCCGAGAACAAGCGACTGCTTCTTCCATATACAAGTTCCCGAAAGATAGAAACCCACATCAGAGAAAGCTTTTCTGAAATTCAAGCCCTCTGTATCTGCGTGGAAAACATAGATGCTTGCATCGTTTGCCATAGCCTTTTCCATGCAGGTGAAAGCGTCCAACAGGAACTGATAGAACTTCTCGTTCTCGAGATTGTCGTTCTTGATTTTACCTGCCGAACCCTCATAATTCACATTGTACGGCGGGTCGGTAACCACAAGATTTGCCTGTTTACCATTCATGAGAACTTCGTAGGTTTCCGGCTTGGTGCTATCGCCGCAGACAAGTCTGTGATTACCGAGAAGCCAGAGGTCGCCCGCTTTTGTTGTGCAAGGTTTTTCCATCTCTGCGTCAACATTGAAATCATCGTCCTTGGTATCGGAATCACCGTCAAAGAACGCAGCGAGTTCCTTTTCATCAAACCCGGTCAGCGAAAGGTCAAAATCCTCCGCCTGCAATGCTTCAATCTCGACTTTCAGCATCTCCTCGTCCCAGCCGGCATCAAGCGCCATGCGGTTGTCCGCAATTATGTACGCTTTCTTCTGCGCAGGAGTGAGGTAATCCACGAACACACAAGGCACATCGGTTATGCCCTCCGCCTTCGCTGCAAGAATTCTTCCATGACCAGCAATAACGTTGAAATCTCTGTCGATAATTACGGGATTGATAAACCCGAATTCACGCAGCGAGGAACGCAGCTTATTCAGCTGCTCCGCAGAGTGCGTTCGTGCGTTGTTGACGTAAGGTATCAGCTTCCATAATTGGCAGTATGCCATTCTCTTTGAGAAGTCCGTAAATAAACAGTCGGCCCTGCTGTGTCCAATAGGTGTGTACCCTGGTATGAACAGCTCCATCATTGCCGTGATAACTATGAGTCTTTGTGCTGGTGTACCCTTTTTCGGCGTACTTCTGATAAAGCAGCCAGATTTTATTACCCTGCTTAAACTGAACACCATTTTCGTAAAGATAACGGTTCATTCGATTTGCGCTCCAGCCGTAGTCCTTTGCGATAGTTGAAATTGCGACAAGATCCTTGCAGTTAAGTACGACATCGTAGTACGACGCCTTGGGCTTCATCTCGGAAATCTGCTGATTCTGCACAGCTACCGTGTGCTCAAGCAGTTCTCTATGTTCACGCTCCGCTTTCAGTTCGGTAAGGGCGGCTATCAGCATATCCGGGTTTTCAAGAAGCTCGTCCATAGCGTATACACCGTGCTTACGGATGGCCGGGAGTACCTCATTTGTTACCCAGCGCTTAAACTTTCTCGCATTCGGGAGCTTGCTGGAAAGAACTAAGCTGTACATACCGCTTTCGTTGATAACAGTTAAGCCTCGATTCGGAATTTCAAAGGTCGTATTTTCCGACCTTTGAATTACACGCTTGTCCTCCTCATCGACATGAACTGAAATAGCGTCCTTGGTATTACTGTAACCTAGAATTTCAGCTACGTCCTTTCCAACGAAATAAGGTATGCCATCTAAGGAAAGAGTACGCACAGAGCCAAATTCCGGATTCTCATAAATCTTCATGTCACACATAAAAATGACCTCCTAATAAAAATCTTGAGGTTACCCTCTGCCTAATAGCCACGACGAACTGCCGAATTGGACAGTTCACCAGACTTTTGCGCATTTCTTTTTTGCACGCTGAAGGCGCTTGTAGACTGTATCCCTATGTACCCCTATTTCAGCAGCGTATTCTTCGGGAGTGTTGCCGTCGAGAATGACTGCGATAATGACATCTGCGTATTCGGGTTTCAACAGAGAACGCAATTTCTGACACACATCTTCGTAATTTTCCTTACGTTCACGCCGCTCCTCGTCGGAATAATCGGGAATAAGGTCGATCCCATCGCTGTTATCTGCCTCTTCATCGTCTTTTCTAAACGTTCTTTTAGGTTCACCTCGATGCCTGTCCAACTTATGCCAGCTATTGTATTCCGGTTTATTGTATATCTCCTCAACCTTATCCTGAATAAGCTGTTCCTTTTCCTCCTGCGTAATGTTCGCCCCAGCCTCAAGTGATAGGCTGACCCACATTTTCTCGGCATCGACTTCAAGAGTCTGATAGGTGTTGTCGTAACGCATTTTGATTTTCATGATTTACCTCCTGTGCCGGAGGGCAATCATGGCAGAATATAAAAAGGTCTGCGTTTAAGATACACGCAGACCCGCAAAGCCAAAAAGAGCGCAGCAAGGTAAGGGTATCTCGTCGCAGGTTGTTCGGCCGTCTTTATCGCGGTGAACTGACCTATAAAGATATCCTGCCAAGATTGCGCACTCCGGCATGATTTGATATTTGTAGTCTCTACGGAACTTTCCGATTGAGCCGTTTATCCGAATTTTACATCAGATAAAAGATATATTATAAATCGCAGCGGACTGCAATTTACTGCAAAAATATAGTAAGTCAAGGCTGACTGCAAAAAACTGCATTTTCCAAAGTAAGAATATTTACATTTTTTCAACGTTTTTATATATCATTTTTGGAAAAATAGTAGAAAAAAATAAAAAACTGTGATATAATAAAAATAAAGCAAAAGTGTATATAATCTCTTGGGGAAGTTAGTTTGTTTGTCAGTTCCTAGAATAATTATACTAAATTGAGTTGATAGGACTTGATAGCTATTGTTAGGCGTTGTTAGGTTTCGATAGGTTTTAATAGGGAGTAATTAGTATGTTCTTTTCAGACTTTGTGCAAATACTACATCCAATAATTGGTGGAGCCAGCAATCAAGCGGCATTTGTTAGAACGTTATTTGAAACAATTATCACAGAGGAAGGCCAAAGCACACTAGATGAACAGTCCGAGATTACATATAGATCATATTTTAACGGGAACACTGGAATCTCCAAAATTGCCAAGAAGGTTTTACCATATATAGAACCCGAGAATTTTGTTGAATATATCGAACAGTTCTCTGACGAAACCACTGTAAGTCTTTGCGACAGATTTAGAGAGTATTTACCAGAAATCAACAATTTAAATGTAGGTACACAGTTAGCAAATTTGTTCAGTACTATTCTCAAAGAAGCTGCGTCAACAAAAAGAAAAAGCGCCTCAAAGGACACACAGCAAAGGATTTATAAAGAACCACACGAAATTTTCTCAGACAGAGTATTGGCATCGGGACAAGTCCTTTCTGATACATGGAAAGAAACAGTTGAGCAAATGGCAAAAGGAATGGGAAAAAACGATCAAGAAGATGCGGAGGTTGTGGTTGACAATGCACCAGCAGGTGATGACGATAGGACTGCCAATGGAACAGAATCCAAAGTACAAATAATTGAGAAGGCCACTGTTGTAAACCAGTACGGTGAAAATTGTGTTCACATCGGTCATGTCGATACTTTTAAGTTATAATCAGGAGATGTAGTAATGGATAAAAAAGAACTGCAACCTGTTACCCCAGCTCAATTATTGCCTTATACTCAAAATACAGTTAATCAATACGGCGAGAAAAGCGTTCATATTGATAAGGTAGATCACATTAGCCAGAACGTTATGATTCTACCACCAGTTCAGCGAACACCATCAGGTGGTGCGATGCAATCAACGCAGAAAATCAGCACGGAGTATTACCATCTTTTTGTAATGGGCGGCGAAACATTCTCAGAGGGCCATTTTGTGGTGTCTCCTGAACGCGCATTATGTTCTTATTGGACTTCCGATGAATTGAGAGACAGATACGGACGTCTTACGGCTGAGAATATAGAAGAACTCAAGACGTTCCCAGCACTTCTTATGTCTGAAGCTGAGGGATACTATGCTAAGCCAACCGATGATCAGCAGGCTTTTCTTGGTGTAATTGAAGATATCAGAGTTCAGGACAATGGCATAAAAATCCGTTGGAGATTACTATGGAATATTCCTATGAAAAGTATCAGCAGTATCGGTTTTGAACTCGGAATGAAAAACATGAACAAAGCAATATCAGAAATGAATCATACCCATTGGGCGATAAAGCATATCAACCTTATAGAGGAGTTGAAAGATGCTAACATCACCTTGTTTGGGTTAATTTGACGAGGTGAAAGTAAAATGAGAGAAAAAATTCCTTCTGAAATTATGCAGTTGACACTTAATGACGCTTCATACAAAGGGTGCGGAGCGACAATCACACCAACTCTCATTAACTTCTTCTTCGGAAACAATGGCACAGGAAAGTCTACCGTTGGTAAAGCAATAAAGGTTAATAACGGTGTGACTTGGCGAACCGGCAGATCTGTTTCCGAATATACTGTCCATGTATATAATCAGGATTATATTACAGCTAATTTGCAGAAGTATCAGAACCTTCCGGGGGTCTTTACTGTCAATGAAGTAAATATTGAAATTCAAAGACAGGTCGAAGAGAAACAGTCCGAAAAAGAAAAAGCCTCCAAAGCATTCACAGACGCTATGGAGGAACAAAAGAAAAAGGAGACTGCTTTAGAAGCGGCACTGGAATTGTTCCAGCAAGAATGCTGGAATGCCACTGCTACTATACGCCGAAGTTTTGATAAAACACAGGATAAACGAAAAACAAAAAAGGCTTTTGCTGAGGCAGTCCTGGGAATCAAAACACCCAAGGAACACGAACTTGAGGCGTTAAATCGTTTGTATGTTGCTGCTTATTCAGAAAACGCAAAGGAATATATAGAGTTTGCTGAAATTGCAGATGCTGATATTCTTGATACACTTCCAGGGAAGGATGTACTTAGAGAAATAATAGTGAGCAGTGCTGATACTCCGTTTGCACAGTTCATAAAAACTATCAATGCTACAGCTTGGGTTCAGCAGGGGCACGAGCAGTATCATTGCGTCTCAGGCGGCAAATGTCCATATTGCCAGCAACAATTGCCTGTCAATTTTGAAGAAGAATTCTGTGCTTGTTTTGACAAACATTACCAAAACGCAATACAAGCCTTGTCGGATTTTTACGATGCATATCGTAATGCTGCCAACACTCTGTTTGTTCCTTTGATGCACACACCGACCGAACTGATGCCCGAAATTGATATTAATGTGTATAATGACAAACTGTCAGCAATTAAGGGCATTATTAGTAGTAATCTACAGAAGATTCAAGAGAAAAAAGCGAACCCCACACTTGTGGTCGAACTGGAGAATACGTCTGATAAATTGCATGAACTGTCTGAAATTATCGCAGGATATAATAAATTAATTCGTGAGAATAATGAAATTATCATTTCCAAACCTCGCAAACAAGCTGAATGTAAAACAGCCGTTTGGGAGCATATTGCATTTATACTCTCAGACTTGGTATCTCAATATCAGACCAGCAAGTCTACTTTGGAAAAGGAAATTTCCGCACTGGCTGATACCATTTCTGCTCAAAGAACAACTATGGATACTCTTAACAAAGAAATATCCGATTTAAATAGAAACAGCGTGAATACAAGTGATACAATTGAAAGCGTAAATACATTGTTACGAGATTCTGGTTTTCAAGGTTTCAGCCTTCGCCCAAAAGAAGGTGTTCCTAATGTTTACGAGGTAGTAAGACCAGACGGTAGTATTGCAGAAAACTTGAGCGAAGGAGAGCGCAATTTCATTGCATTTCTTTACTTCTACCATTCGGTTAAAGGTACTGATACTGCTGATGGAAGCCGAAAAGATAAGATAGTGGTTATAGATGACCCTGTTTCAAGTATGGACAGTAACTCTCTTTTCATCGTTAGTGCTTTAGTACGTGAGATGATAGAAATATGTGAGAATAATGCTGTCGGTGACAACTTTTCAGCGAAAGGCAATTTCATCAAACAAATTTTTATCCTGACTCACAATGCCTATTTCCATCGGGAAATCACCTATAATCAAGTGAGAAACTTTCAATATGTAAATTTTTACCTCATCAGCAAAGTGGATAACATATCTACTATTAAATGCTGTACCAGACAGAACCCAGATGTTCTCACAGAGGAGATTAACTATAATCCCGTACAGAATTCCTATGCAGCCCTATGGGAAGAGTACAAAGTCGTTACCGCGCCTATCCCTTTGCTGAATGTAATTCGGCGTATCCTTGAGTATTATTTCCTTCAGTTGTGCGGTTATGATGGAACCACGCTTCGCAAGCGCATTTTGGTTGATAATAAAGATAAATTCGTTACAATTGATAAAGGCGGGAATGAAGATTATACGCAATATCAGATGGTTAATGCGATGTTATCTTATATAAGTGCTAATTCAGTAGGAATCAACGATGGCATCAACTTTGTTGATGAATGTGTGGACATAAGCCAAACCAAAGAAACATTTCGAATGGTGTTCACACTGATGGAGCAGAAACAGCACTACGATATGATGATGGGAAATCGCACATAAGATTTTAGGAGGTTATTGATTTGATAAGGTTTAGAAATCCTGGAACACAATATTCTACCCAAGTTCAGGTAATAAAACAACTCTATTCAGCTTTACACGAGCAAGCCTATTTTACACTTGAGGACATGGCTGTTGTTATTGCACAAGGCAGACTTATGACCGCATACGGATACGCTGGTGATGATGCACTTCGACTAAGCAATACAGATCAAGAAAGCATGAACTCTGCATTGATGAACGCCAAAATGTATGCAGAAGTATTTCGTATGCTTGGATGGATTACTCCTTATAGCGAAAAATCATCGTATCCGTTGGTGTTCACATATATTGGTATTCATATTGCATTATCTACAGAAGATTGTTCCAAACTCTATGAGCAATGTGTACTTGGAATAAACAGTCCCACCCAATTGACGGACAAAATGAGATATAATGAAAAAGTTCGCTTTTTCAAATGTGCATTGCGTTCCTTTATTGATTTGGGAGGAGTAATGTATAAACATGAATTATGCCTTGGGCCAATGAGTATCAACGATGAAGATGAAGTCGCATATAGGGGAATGATTCAATACATCAAATCTTTAAGAGGTGATTATAAGAGGTTAAAAGAAGCATTCGAAGATTTGGCAGATAGCTTGGGTATGAAAACAACCCCTGTTGATAATTGCACAAGACTTCCTATTGCTTTTATGAAGAGTTGTAATTGGATAGAATCAGTTCAAAATAAAACATTGTATGGAAAGTCTATGTCCTGCTTACAGATTACTACTCATGGTATAGAAACCTATGAGAGTGTTAAAAACATGTACGATTTACGACTCAATAAATATATCAATTTGGACGAATGCACCCAACAAGCAACGATTCGTCTAGGTACATACACCATGCTACTTCGAGCGGGTTACGATATGTCTGGAGTAAAAGATGTGATGGAATCTGACAAAGAACAATGTAAATCTTTACTTGGCAACAAGGATTTATTATTCTCGCCTTCACAGACAATTCGACGTGCACAAGTGGAGAAAGCTCTCGGAATTGAAATAGGTAGTGGTTTAGAATCACAAAATCACATTGATACATTTGATAGCACTGTCGAAGAACGCGAAGCCTTGTATAATACGCAGATATGGAAAATTAATATTCCTGAAGAAGCTGCTACAGATTTATTAATATCGACAGAGGATACGGATTTCTTAAATAGAGTAAATCAACTGGTGGCTTCTGGAAAAAGCAGCCGTGCTATTGTAGATATTCTATTTGAATATTATATAGATGCTACGCAAACCACATTTTATCCATTAATAGCAACGCTATTTAAAATAATGGGTTTTAACTGTTCTTTCTCCAGACCTGGCGATAATGGAGCTCGATGGGATGCTATTATTGATGACTCACAAAGGAGCATTCCGATTGAAATAAAATCACCAACTGAAGAACAGCATCTCTCCATTAAAGCAATAAGGCAGGCACTTGAAAACAAAATTATTCTATTATCGCGAAAAACTCATATAACTACCCCAGAAACATCAACATTGGCAGTTGGATATTATATGCCGAATGAGCGTGCTGAGGTAAGCAGATTGATTTCTGATTTCAAATTAACATACGGTTATAAGATTGGTGTAATTGATTTGAAGTCATTGCTATCGCTTGCAGTAAGTATTCTCGTCGATGGAAAAGGATTTGACAAAGAAAAAATGTATCACTTGGAGGGATTAATGAATGCAAGTATTTAAAGAGTTATCAAACAGGCAAAATATCTCTATACTCAAAGAGATTCCTTTTGCTTTGTTAATTCACCAGTGCACGCCTGGTGTTGCATGTTTCAGAAATGGCGATGAATGTTATATTGGTTGTCTTAGTTGCGCCAATCCTAGATGTATGTACTTTAGTGACCGTGAAATTGAATGTGAATACGTTAATGGTTTCCCAAGTGATAAATCCATAAATGTATGCCCCGTTGATGCTATTGCTTGGGATAATGAAGGTCATGTTCCTATAATTGATGTCCAAAAATGTATTAACTGTGGAATTTGTGCAAGTCGTTGCCCTGTGGGAGCCATTTATTTTACCGACCAAGAGAAACCAGCAGTCTATTCTTCAACCTCAATGTATACCACAAAAGAGAAGTATGATGAAGCAAACCTGTCTAATCATATCTATCAAATCAATCAATTGCTAAAAATTCCTCGCACAGGAGTTTATTTAAATGCGAATGATTTTCTTTTAGAAAAAATATATGAAAAACTTTTCAACTTAAGGAATAATTATCATACCACTGTAGGTAGAAATTTGCTTATCGCTTTGGGCTGTAAATGCTCTATTCGCAGAATCGGTGATGTGTATACACGTATGGATGCAATCTACTCTTCACAAGCAGGATCTTTTGGTGCCGTGGAAATTGAGTTTGGACGAGACACGCTTGACGCATCTAGACGAATTCTCGATGATATTGCTGTTCTAAACACAAGATATGGGATCAACAAACTAGACAATAAAGCACTAGTTATATGTCTACAATTACCTAATGCTCGTCAAGGTTATTGGCAAGTAGTAAAAGATATTGCCGTTGTCGAAGGAATTAAAATTGGAACAATAACCGTAGGAGCACTGATGTTGCTCTTGTGGAATAATTGCACTTTTGAACCCGAAAATAATCGCTACTATATTGATTACGATAATATGGATTTGAGACATATACTTTGTGTACAAATGGATTGTGCTGATATTCCAATAAGCAATAAAGAACTTGGAATTATAGAACCCATGAAATAAATAAAGCCAAAACACTTGAAAAGTGTTGAATAGTCTTGACAAGTCTTAAAACGCATGGTATAATATAAAAAGACGAATACTATGCAGAAAGGCAGATTGATGAAATGTCAGAAAATATAGTTGGAACCAAAAAAGCTGCTGATATAATAGGTGTTAGTGTTTCAACCATCTACCGAATGGTTGAACAAGGAATACTCCACCCTTCCAAAACACCTGGTGGTCAAAGACGTTTTTCCGTAGAGCAATTGGAAGAGTATTTAGAAAAAAGCCGAGACATTATTGCTCCACAAAATCCTTACCAGATGAAATTGGATTTTATCTCTGGAGACATCACAGAGGATATCGAAACTGAATCCTCAAAAAAAGAAGCAGATGATGACAATGTTTCCGAAACACCTATTGATACTAAGCCTGTAGATCCGCGCAATACATTAAATGATCTAAATGGATCACAATGGTTGCCAGAAACCAAAAGTTTCTTTTATCAAAAGGGCCTTGGTGCAAAACATCCACACGCACAAATCGAACGGCAACATCCAGCTCCGTTTTCTTTCCAGGATATTTCTCACCTTGTAACTTTTTTTACCAAAAGGGGAATGCACGTTCTTGACCCATTTGGCGGAGTTGGCTCAACTGCAAAAGCTTGCGAACTTGAAGGGCGCATTTGTACGAGCATTGAGCTACAAAAAAGATGGCATGATTTAGCAATTGAAAGGCTTGAAACAGAAGTCTGTGAAGGCTCTTCAACGAAACACACATTTATCCTCGGGGACTCGCGAGAGGAATTGAAAAAAATTGACAATTGTTCCTTTGATTTTATGGTTACCAGCCCACCTTACTGGTCAATACTGAACAAAAAAGCTGATTACAAGGTCAAAAAAGAACGTTTGGAAAACAATTTAGCCACTAATTATTCAGACAATGATGAAAATGATATGTCAAATATCGAAAATTATCAGGATTTCTTAAAATCTCTCGTGGACGATGTATTTCTTGAATGCGCAAGACTTCTTCGCCCCAAAAAGTATATGTGCATAATTGTTTCTGATTTTAGGAATAAATCAGAATTCATCAGTTTTCACAGTGACTTAATTCAAACAATGAATCACAGGAGAACTTCTGATGGCTATAGAATTACCTTGCAAGGAGTTAAGATTCTCTTGCAAAATCACAAAACGCTTCTCCCCTATGGCTACCCTTTCGCTTATGTTGAAAACATCCATCATCAATATATTTTAATTTTTAGAAAGGAAAAAAAATAATGAAGGAGAAATACTGTGGTTTAATATGTGGTGATTCTGATATACTTCTTCAAAAGATGCTTGATGACGGCTTCAAAGTTGATCTAGTCTTAACTGACCCGCCATATAACTTAAACAAAGATTTTGGAAACAATAGTGATAAACTTTCCTTGGAGGATTTTCTAAGAGTTTCAAGAAAGCGAATAGAACTCTGTCGAGATTTGCTTGTTCCAAATGGGAGTATAATCTGGTTTGGAATTCACCACTATATCGGATTCATTCAATCAATAATGTACGATGTTGGATTAAACTATAGACGTATGAATATCTGGTACTACGAGAACGGCTTTAGTAGGCTCACTACTGCGCCTCTTACACAATACGAGCCTTTTCTGTGGTTTTCAAAATCACCTAAAAATTGGACTTACAATGTTGATGATGTGCGCATTCCATACAAAAGCACCGAAAGATTAAAGAATCCCGTTTACTACAAAAATGCGAAAGGTGAACGCATAAAATGGCAACCAAATCCGCTCGGCGCAATGAGGGGTGATGTATGGTCTTTTCCGACTCTTGCAGGAAAAAATTATCAAGATGAAAAAACACCTCATCCAACTCAAAAGCCTGAAGCTTTGATTACAGAAATAATCAAGGCATTTTGTCCAAAGAATGCAAATGGGTTTTACGAAGGTACAATTTTGGATCCATTTCACGGTTCTGGCACATTAGGTGTCTGCTGTGAAAAATTAAACAAAATGGGACATAACATCAAGTGGATTGGTATAGAGATAGAAAAGAATTGGTGTGATATTGCTGAAAATCGATTGGAAAAGCTTAAATTATGACTCCCAGTTTCGTTCTGTATTGCTGACGATTCAGATACGCTTAAAAGTAATGCAATCTTTCAACTCAATGGACATTCGTCAATACACAAACGAATTGGGTTAATTCTGATAAGGCTTGAATATTAGTAAACAACAATTCATCAAAGGAAAATGCATTCACTCAAATATCAATATTGGGCAAAAAATATGTCTATTGAGCAGTAAAACTACTCAATAGACATATTCCCCTATACGCACCACCCACACCCCGCACTCCACTAAACTGCAAAACAAAGCCAGACATTGCTTGCAACGGCTCGTGCCACGTTGAGTGCGTGGTTTCTATGACGCGCAAGGAGCCGAACTCCGCAGCAGTAACAGAATAACCTCCATGCCCCCGGATTCCGGCGGGCATTACTTCTGCATAGTTGACTTTTTCGCCGGAATGCGCTATAATAATATAAGTGTAACCATCAGAAAGGATAATGCATTATGCAGAAAGTACATGTAAACGCAAGCCGCAGCTACGATATAATCATCGGCAGCGGACTTCTCGATAACGCCGGGGATTACATTTCCGCGGCAATAAAGGCGCGCCATGTGTGCGTTGTGACCGACGACACCGTGGACGGGCTGTATTCCGACAGAATGATGAAGACCCTGGCGGACCACGGATTCAGCGCCGTCAAGTTCGTATTCTCCCACGGCGAGGCCTCCAAGTGCCACACAACCCTTATCCGGCTGTATGATTTCCTGGCGGACAACGGATTCACGCGCTCCGACGCGCTCATCGCGCTCGGCGGCGGAGTCACCGGCGACCTGACCGGATTCGCGGCTGCAAGCTACATGCGCGGCATCGGATTCGTGCAGGTCCCTACAACGGTTCTCGCCCAGACCGACAGCTCAGTCGGCGGCAAAACCGCAGTGGACATCGCCGGAGGAAAGAACCTGGTGGGCGCGTTCTACCAGCCCCAGCTGGTGCTCTGCGACACTGACACGCTCTCCACCCTCACGCCGGAGTTCTTCGCGGACGGCATGGCTGAGGTCGTGAAATACGGCATGATAAAGTCCCGGGAGCTGTTTGATATCCTCACCGAAAAGGATATCCACGACAACCTCGAGGACATAATCACGCGCTGCGTTTCCATCAAGGCGCAGGTAGTCGAGAACGACGAACGCGAGAAGGGCGAGCGAATGCTCCTGAACTTCGGACATACCCTCGGGCACGCTATCGAGAAATATTACAATTATACCGGAATGTCCCACGGTTACGCCGTCGCTATCGGAATGAGCACCTTCACCCACATCGCCGAACGCCGCGGAATGTGCCACCCGGGAGTTTCCGAAAAGCTGGACGCACTGCTGAATAAGTGCCATCTTCCCCTTACGACGGAAGCCCCGATGGACGATCTCTTCAGGAACTCCCTCGGCGACAAGAAGCGCCTTTCCTCCGGCATGAATATAATTATCTGCCCGGATATCGGCGAAAGCAAGATTTGCAGCATGTCCATCGACGAATACGAAAATTTCCTGAAAGGCTGAGGTGAACGCATGAATATCGTCATTACACCAAAACCGCTCTCCGGCAGAGTCGTGATTCCGCCGTCCAAGAGTATTTCCCACCGCGCTCTTATCTGCGCCGCCCTCTCTAAGGGCGAAAGCGAGATAACCGGCGTCCTCGAATGCGAGGATATCGACGCGACCACCGACGCCCTCACCGCACTCGGCGCTGAAATACGCACTGAAAACGGCGTTACTTACGTCAGGGGTATCGAGAATGTGCCCTCCTACGCGGAGATAAACTGCCGGGAAAGCGGCTCCACCCTGCGATTCATGATGCCCGTCTGTGCGGCTCTCGGCGTTGAAACGGTATTTACCGGCTCCGGAAAGCTGCCCACCAGACCCGTGACTCCCTACCTGGATCAGTTACCGAAGCACGGCGTGGAATTCATTTCGGACACTTTCCCCTACCACATCAAGGGAAAGCTCACCTCTGGTGTTTACCCCGTAACCGGCGACATATCCTCCCAGTTCATCACCGGGCTGATGTTCGCAATGCCCCTTCTTGAGGGCGCCAGCGTTATCCAGCTGACCTCCACGCTCCAGTCCAAGCCCTATGCGGACATCACCGTGAACTGCATGCGCGCCTTCGGTATCGAAACCCTGGAGGTCAACGGCAACTACAACATCAAGGGTATCCAGACCTATAATCCCACGAAGTTCACCGTGGAGGGCGACTGCTCCCAGGCGGCATTCTTCGCCGTTGCAAACGAACTTGGAAGCAGCATTGAACTCGTCGGAGTCAACCGCAACAGCGTGCAGGGCGACCGCGCGGTGTTCGACATAATCGACAAGGCGATAAAAATAAATGGGAACTACTCCGGCTTCGACATCGACGCTTCGGATATCCCGGATCTGGTTCCCGTGCTGACGGTGCTCGCCGCCTTCGCCGAGGGGACTTCCCATATACGGGGCTGCAAGCGCCTGCGCATAAAGGAGAGCGACCGCCTGGTATCCATCTCGACAGTGCTCAACTCACTGGGCGCCGATGTAAAGATAGTAAACGACGAACTGGAGATAAACGGCGTGAAGGAGCTTTCCGGCGGCGTATGCTCAAGCTTCAACGACCACCGTATCGCAATGTCGCTGGCGGTGGCTTCCCAGCGGTGCACTTCCCCGCTGACGATAACCGGGGCGGAGTGCGTTGCAAAGAGCTATCCCACTTTCTTCGAGGATTTCCGGGCGCTTGGAGGTGAATACGATGTCGTCATTGTTTGACGGAGGTATCTCCGTATCCATATTCGGCGAGAGCCACGGCAGGGGTATCGGCGTCGTGCTGGACAATCTGCCCTCCGGCGAGGAGATAGACCTTGATGAGATCGGTATCTACATGGCGAGAAGAGCCGCGAAATCCGACGGCACCAGCACCCTGCGACTGGAGAAGGATATTCCCGATATCCTCTCGGGAATCTACGAGGGCAGAACCACCGGAACTCCGCTGGCGGCGGTGATATTCAACGGCGAGCAGCATTCCAAGGACTACGGCAATATAGCACACATCGCACGGCCTGCCCATGCTGATTTCACTGGATTCCTGCGCTACAACGGAGCCAACGACCCCCGGGGCGGAGGGCACTTCTCAGGAAGGCTCACTGCGCCGCTGGTGTTTGCAGGTGCAGTCTGCGCGCAGATACTTGAGCACCGCGGAATCACTACTGGTGCGCATATCCGCTCCCTGAAAGGGATACAGGACGACGCCTTCGACCCGGTGAATGTGACCGCAGAACAGCTGAGAGCCGTCAAATCTGCGGCATTCCCGGTGCTGAACAGCGGAGTTGCCGGGGAAATGCGCGAAGCTATCCTCGCTGCGCGCAGCGACCTCAACAGCATAGGCGGAATCGTGGAATGCGCCGCAGTCGGAATGCCGGCAGGCGTCGGTTCCCCGATGATGGACGGGCTGGAGAACGTGATCTCCCGGCTGGTGTTCGCTATCCCGGCGGTAAAGGGTATTGAGTTCGGTAACGGATTCGGCTGCGCGGATATTTTCGGCAGCGAAAACAACGACGAATTCGCGGTGCGTGACGGAAAGATAGTGACCCTCACCAACAACCACGGCGGAATACTCGGCGGAATCAGTTCGGGAATGCCAATAATATTCCGCGCTGCATTCAAGCCTACCCCCTCTATATCCCGTCCGCAGAAGAGCGTGGATTTCAAGGACATGACCGAGCAGGAGCTTGTGATAAAGGGAAGGCACGATCCCTGCGTGGTTCCCCGGGCGGTCCCCTGCGTCGAGGCGGCGCTCAATATTGCGCTGGTTTCCGCGCTTTCAGCAGAGGGAAAACTCTGAACTTATTTCCAAGGAAGCAGGTGAAGTGATGAAAGAAATTCCCAGAATCCGGATAGACGACGTTAATGAGATCAGGATACTTGTCTGCCACCTGATCTACAGCCTGGGCTGTCCTCTCACCAGAGATCAGCTTGCGGAAATAACTTCACTGGAGCAGGCAGTGAATTACTTTGATCTGATGGAGGCGCTGGACGGGATTACCGCGCGCCTGTGCACCTGCCAGGAAGTAAACGGAGTCCCGGTCTACGCAAACACCAAGCTTGGCGACGCCGCCGCCCGGGAATTTGGCAGCGAACTTCCACAGTCGATACGCGAGAAAATGTTCGAGGAAGCTGTCAAGGTCTACACCCGGGACGAGATCAAGAAGGACGGTCTGGTTTCGGTCCGCTATGCCGAGCACGAAAACGGAATGTGTACTATCGGCGTCACGATAAAATCCGAAAAAACCGGCAGACAGAAGTACTATCTGACGATCTCCGCCGAGGGCAAGGAGGAAGCCGACCGCATTAAGAAGCGGATACAGTCCTCCCCGGAGGGATTCCGCAGATACCTCGAAAGCTACTTTTCCGAAAACTGATAGAGTTGCCTCAGAAATGGGGCAGCTTTTTTGCGTCATTGACAATCATCGCATATCGTGATATAATAGAAAAGTGGATTCACTTACGGAATCCCCACAAAATGGTTGGTTGAAAAACGTGAAAGGAATGTAATTGTATGAAAAATCATAATGAAGAATCTCCCAGGGGGTTCTCCAAAAAGCCGCTTATCATCATTGCCGCTGCGGTGATAATCGCCGGCGGCGCCACAGCCGCGACCGTAACCGCGGTAAACTACGCCAACAGCCCCTCCAGGCTTGTTTCCCTGGCGCAGAAATTTCTGAACGACTCGGACTATGAACGGGCAATAATCGAGTTCGACAAGGTGCTGGCGATGGATCCGCTGAACGTAGACGCTTACATCGGTAAGGCAGAGGCACTGGCAGCCCTCGGACGTTCCGACGAGGCTCTGGAAGTCCTTGAGACGGCGCTTGACATGGTCGGCGGCACCGCGACTCCGGAGGACATCAGCCGTATCCGTGAACTCATCGACAGCATAAAAGGCGAGTCGCCGGAGATGGGCACCTCCGAACCTGTGGTTACGGAAGAAGCCGCGACCATGGAATCTGAATCCGAATCCGCCACGCCTGCGGAAACGGAGTTCATCAGGACAGCCGTTCACGCTGATCTTTCGGACGGATACTACGACGGGTACATCGACGAGAACGGGAACTACCATTTCGAAGAACACCACAATGGTGATGGATATCAGTATGACGTTACGGAAATCAACCGTATCTATCAGAACGACGCTATCTCAATGTGCCCGGTATATCACGCTTCATGGGATTACGAGGACGGCGTGCTGACGAATCACGAGGAATTCGACTACCGCACGCCCGGCGTGCTTTCCTACTACTATTCGAATGCGAATGACCCGGCTGGCGATGTCCGCAATGAAATCACATATAAAACCGACGAAAACGGCTGGATCACCCAGGAGGGCAACTGCGTATACACATACGAATTTGATGAGTACGGCAGGCTTATCAGCACGGTTACCAGCAGAATAAGCGACGATCCGGACATCTCCGCAGATGGTCTTGAAATAATGTTTGGTAAGGGAAACTACGAATACGAATACAGCGAAAACGGAGTACTCAGCCGCATGACATGCCATGACAACGACGAACTTGTCGTGGAATTCCGCTTTGACGAGTGGGGGAACACCACATACAAATTCCGCAAACAAAACACTAAAATGAATACCCTCGAGGAATACAGCTATGACTACACTTTCGGCGGCGACGGCACCCCGGTATCCGCTGAGGTCACATGCACCCGTGTAAGAAACGACGAAACGGAATCCAAATCATTCAACAGCACCTACACGGAAACCTACACCTATGAAAGGGCGCAGTGAGGTCTACCGCTTTTTGAAGTAATAATCGCACATATCCCCTTCCCTGCCTATCTGCTGGGTGTAGATGAACTCCGCGCGCGGAAGCTCGCTGTACATCATGTCGTCCACCTGGCAGAACACGGCGGTGAATTCCGGCATTCCGTACCTGCTGAAGATGTCGTGGTAATTGCACCTGCGCGTTATCATCGAGTAGGTGTCCCTGGGGCATTTCGGGAATTCCACCTCCCAGCCGTGACCGATGGTGTTCCCGAATTTGACCGGCATGCTGATTTTAAGCAGACGCACGAACCAGCCGTGGCTCGCCAACTTCTGCATTTTCGGCACCGTGGGCTTCAGGAAATCGTACATCGCGTTCGCAACGGATTCCTGCGCCTCCTTCCGGGGCTTCCCGTTTTCCTCGAGGGTAAGCTCCATCGCAAGCGCTGTTATCAGGTTGCACATGTGCGAGTAATTCTTGCGGTCGGCGTATTCCCGGTTCTCCTCAAGAAGCCGCGACATTCTCCCCAGCAGGCGGAGTTTGTCGTCAGGCTCCCATGCCGCATAATAATCCCGGAATCTGCTTTTCGCTATCATCTTTTCCGGGTCGTATTTCTTGTCCATCGTGGCACTTCCTTTACAAGTTAGTCTATACTACTTAATTCTACCACGAAAACCACCCGCTGTCAAGGCTGATTACATTTGTTTGCCTGCGCTAACTTATGTTGACAAAGCAGTTCATTGGTGATATAATTGTTCTGTTAGATTGAACTAATCGGAGGTAGCACTATGAAAATACTGGTCTGCGGTTCCGGAGTTATCGGAAGCCTGCTGATACATACCCTGCTGCAAAACAATAACGAGGTTACAGTCCTCGCCCGGGGTAAGCGCCGGGAGGAGCTTGAAAAATACGGACTGCGCACGAAATTCCACGGAAAAAAGGTCGTCAACACCGACAGACCCCGGGTCGTGGGAGAGATTCCGGCGGAGCACTTCGACCTGGCATTCTCGGTAATGCAGCACGAACAGCAGTGGAAGCTGCTGAAAACCCTGGGCGCAGCGGATTGTTCCGCGGTGGTGCTGGTCGGGAATAACCTCTCCGCTCCCGAAATGAAGCAGCAGATAATCGAGGCAGGCGGCAAGAACGTGCTGTTCGGATTCCAGGGCACCGGCGGAAACCGCTACGAGGACTACACCGAAGTCCTCTCGCTCCATGCGCCGTCAATGGTGCTCGGAGGGCTTGGCAAGAATATTCCCGGGGAAATCACGAGCATTGTGGAAAGCACCTTCGCCGGGGCTGACTACGAAATCAAGTGGATGGACGACATGGACGCCTGGTACAAGTGCCACGCTGCGTTCATCGTTCCAGTCGCGCGTCTGTGCTACACAGTCGGCTGCGACCTGCGGAAATCCACCGGGAAGCAGCGTAAAATGCTGTTTGACGCCACCTCAAACGCCTTTGAAGCGCTGAAGAAATCCGGCTGTGCGGTCAGACCCGAGGGCGAGGACGCGTACTACCGACCCGGCGTAAAGCGTGTCCTGATGAGCGCCATGATGAATATCATGTGCCACACGAAACTCGGGGATATGGCGGCTTCCGACCACTGCCGGCATGCGGTTTCCGAGATGGAAGGGCTTGCGGTGAAGATGGACGAAATAGTATTCAATTCCGGCGTGGAATGCTCCGCCTACAAGTCGATGAAGGACTCCGCCCCGTCCTGGGAGGAGATCCACAGGATATACGACAAATAAAACATGCTCCCACCGATTTGGTGGGAGCTTTTTAGCAATTCATCCGCTCGGTGACCTGCCGTTACTTAATGCAGCTCTGATAGTGATTCAGCAGCTCGCCGAACCGCTGGAAATGCACCACCTCGCGCTCACGCAGGAAGCGGATAACCTCGTTCACATCCTGGTCGTCGGACAGGCGCAGGATATTATCGTATGTCGCCCTGGCTTTCTGCTCTGCTGCCATATCCTCGACAATGTCCGCAATTGGATCACCCTTCACCTGGAAATACGACGCCGTAAACGGTACTCCGCTTGCGTTCGCCGCCCACACTCCGTTGGCGTGATCAACATAATAATCCGCCTTGCCGTACTTGTCGAAGCTCCGCGCGCCCTCACCGTCCGTCAGCTGCCCTACTATGCTGCCGATTATCTCAAGGTGCGCAAGCTCCTCGGTGCCTATGTCAGTAAGCAGCGACTTTCCCATATTGTCCGGCATTGTGAAACGCTGTGAAAGATACCGCAGGGAAGCAGAGAGTTCTCCGTCTGGTCCGCCGTACTGACTTAAAATAATTCCGGCAAGCTTAGGATTGCGGTTCTTTATGCAGACGGGGATCTGGGTTCTCTTCTCGAAAATGAACATTAAGTCACCCCTCCTCAGTTAAACGGCGGCCAGACACCCTCCGGCCAGTCCCAGCAGCCATCCTTGCCGGAGCTGCATGCTGTCAGCGGATAGAAGCTGTCCTCGAATGCTGCCTTGCACGCCCGCGCCTGCCGGCACGCCTCCACGAACATCTCGACGGCGCGCTTGTCGCCGGGGTGGGTGTCCAGGTACAGCTTGAGGTCCTGGGCGAAGAAATCCGCCTCGGCTATCGCCCGGAGAAGCTCCTCACAGCCCTGCGCAGGATTAGGACGGGACGGCGGCGGAGCCTGCCGCGTCTGTGGCATTGTCGGGCGGCGGTACATGTTACTTCCCATTGTAAAGCCCCCTTTCGTATTCCTCCAGAGTAATATTCAGCTCCGGGAATATCGTCCCTGCCTTCAGTGCCTTGTTCGGCGGATAGACCTTATCCATGCGCTGAATAGGGGCATACACATATCCCGGCTTTTTGAGCATATCGTGCTCATAAGATTCCATACAGAATCCCCCTTTCTGAGATTGCGATACCATCGCTGATGTATTGTATGAAAGATACCGTATTTTGGTCACCGCAGTAATATTCCCGGACAAAGCCAAATACACTTAATCAGACAAGTTATCAGCACCGGGAGGGATTCCATGAACAGGAAATACATCAGGAACACCGCGATTTTATTCGCCTCAATGACCATAACCAAGATCGTCGGCGCAATATTCAAGATTCCGCTGGCGAACGTGCTCGGCGGCACAGGAATGGGCTATTTCTCCACTGCTTACGGGCTGTATTCCCCGGTGTTCGCCCTCACCGCCGCCGGAATACCCACGGTGATGATGAGGATCACAGCGCAGAATATCGCCGCCGGACGCCCCGGGAACGCCGTCAGGACGCGCCGGACTGCGCTCCTGCTGTTTTCCGCAGTGGGATTCCTCGGTTCACTCGCCGTGGCGCTGTTCGCCGCTTTCTTCTCGGAGCACATCGCCTGCTCCCCGGAGAGCACTCCGGCGGTCATTGCCATTGCCCCGGCGGTCATGCTGTGCTGTATCGCCTCCGTGATACGCGGCTACCATGAGGGATTATCCGATGTGATACCCTCGGCGGCTGCGGCGGTCGCCGAAGCAGTTTCCCGGGCGGCGGTCGGACTTGCGGCTGCTTACGGCGTCGTATTCTGGGCTAAGGGCAGATTCGAGCGCGGCGCGGATATCCTAGGACAGTATTATGCGGAGTACAGCGAGGCGTACACCGCAGCGCTTCCACTGGCAGCAGCCGGAGCAATCGCTGCGGTTTCCCTCAGCGAATTGTGCGGACTGATCTCCCTGCTGATCTCTGATAGGAAACGGAAGCTCCCCTGCTCCCCAGGTGAATCCACCGACAGCACGCGCACCATAGCCTGTCGTCTTATCCGGGAGATAATCCCCGTGGCGGCGTCAGCGCTGGTGATGAACTGCGTTTCCTTCGTTGATCTGCTGACCGTCACCAGGACGCTGCGGAAAACCGCCCTCGCCTTCCCGGAGATTCTCGGTAACGACCCTGTCCTGCTTGCCCAGTGCGGCGGACTGGACGGGCTGGCAAACTTCATGTACGGAAGCTACACCGGAATCGCGATGACGGTATTCATGCTTATCCCCTCCTTCGCCGGAATGACGGAGAAAACCGCCCTCCCGGAGGTCGCCGCCGCCTGGGAACGGAAAGATGTGGATTCCGCGGCGGGGCACTGCTGCACGCTCTTCCGCGCTGCCGCTGCTATTGGATTCCCGGCGTGTGCCGGAGCCGCCGCCCTTGCGCAGACGATACTCATGACCCTCTACAGCCGCCGCGCCGCAGAGGTCAGCGTATGCACCGGGGCATTCACGATACTCTGCCTGGGCGGATTCTTCATGATCACCGCCTCCGCAATGTTCGGGATATTCCAGGCAATCGGGAAGGCGCATATTCCCCTGCTGCTGATGACCGCCTCCGTCGGGATAAAGGCAGTGCTGAATCCGATACTGATGTCAGTTCCGCAGCTGAATATAGCCGGAGCCGCCCTAGCCACCGCCGCCGGGTACATATTCATTGCGATCACAGGGGCCCTCCTTCTGCGGAAGCACCTCTCGCCGTGTATCAGCGTATTCCGCTGCGTGCGAAAACCGCTGGTCGGCTCGCTGCTGTGCGCCGGGTGCGCTTTTCTTGTCTGCTCGCTGCTCCCGGATTCCCTCGGGAACCTCCTCCGCACCGTATTATCAGTGGTTTCAGGCGCATTTGTTTATGGAATATCACTAATTATCAACAGCGATTTTCGTGGAAAGCGCCAATTAATAAAAAGCCGTGCTTTTTTTTCGCAAAAACACTTGAAAAATCCGCAAAAATAGGGTAATATATAAAAGGTGTCGCCCTCAAACGGCTTCACCACTAGCTTTGATAAATATGGTGATTTTATGGTGATTTTATGGTGAACTTTGATTTCAAGGACAGATATGATATAAACGACCTCATGCATATCATTGAATTGCTGCGGTCAGAAAATGGCTGCCCCTGGGACAAGGTGCAGACCCATGAGAGTATCCGCACCGACCTCATAGAGGAAACATATGAAGTATGCGAGGGCATCGACAAGAACAGCCCCGAAATGCTTCGCGAGGAGCTTGGCGACCTGCTTCTCCAGATAGTGTTCCATGCGCAGATCGAGCGTGAAAACGGTACGTTCGATTTCGACGATGTGTGCAACGACATCTGCCAGAAACTCGTCTACCGCCACCCCCACGTTTTCGGCGAGGTCAAGGCCGACGACACCGACACAGTACTGAAGAACTGGGACGCACTGAAAAAGGAATCCAAGCACCAGGAAACCTATGCGGAAACACTTGAGAGCGTTCCAAAAACTTTCCCTGCGCTGCTGCGCGGAGAAAAGCTGTGCAAGCGCGCTTCAAGAGCAGGACTGCCTGTTGATGACCCGGCGGAATGCGTTGCCGCAATACGCTCCGGGCTTGATAAACTCGAGCAGGAAGGCTATGATAAGGTCAATTCGCAAAATCAACAGACATTGGGAAATTTGCTGTTGGATTTTTGTAACTTGGACAGAATTTTGAAAGTCGATGGCGAAAAAGCCTTGACATATGCGTCAAATAAGTTTATAATAGACTTTAGTCACGCCGAAAATTCCGCTTCAGAAAAGGGAAAGAAGCTTGATGACCTTTCCCCCGAAGAACTTGCGGAACTCAAGAAATCAGTATTCAGCGGTCGCTGACCGTTAGATTATACAAAAACTATTTGGAGGTTAAACTTATGACAAAGGCAGAATTAGTAACATCTTTAGCAGAAAAGTCCGGTCTCACAAAGAAGGATTCCGAGAAGGCTCTCGCAGCTTTCATCGAGACTGTAACTGATACACTGGCACAGGGCGAGTCTATCCAGCTGGTTGGCTTCGGTACTTTCGAGGTACGCGAGCGTGCAGCAAGAGAGGGTATCAACCCCAGAACAAAGGCTAAGATCGAGATCGCTGCTACAAAGGTTCCTGCATTCAAGGCAGGCAGAGCTCTCAAGGACGCTGTAAGCAAGTAATTTCTGCGTCTGACGGCATAAGAAACCAAGCGGTGGGCATTCTTGCCTGCCGTTTTTGTTTTCAGGAGGTTATCATGAGATTAGACAAGTATCTGAAGGTTTCCAGGCTCATCAAGCGCCGCACCGTGGCGAACGAGGCCTGCGACGCCGAGAAAGTATCCGTCAACGGAAAGCCGGCGAGGGCTTCCTACGACGTCAGGACCGGGGACGTCATCGAAATAAACATCGGCGCAAAGCCGCTGAAGGTGAAGGTACTGGACGTGAGGGAATTCACCAAGAAGGAGGACGCCGCCGCCCTGTACGAGGTGGTGCAGTAATACTCCTCCGGCATATCCCCTGCCCTGTCCGCATATGATGTACAAACACGGCAGGAGGTACGCTATGAACAACGACACACGACACACGCTCATACTGGAGGACCGCGCCACCCTGCGGCTTTCCGGGGTAAAGGACATCGGCAGCTTCTCGGATTCAAAGGTGATCCTGGACACGGTGATGGGGGAGCTTACGGTCAAGGGACAGGAGCTGCACATCATCGGACTTGACCCGGATACCGGCGACTTCTCCATGACAGGGAAGATACGCAGCCTTCTCTACAGCAGCTTCAGCAGCCGCGAAAACATGATCGGGAGGCTGTTCAGGTGAGTTACACAGTTCCAGAGTGCTTCATGGCTGCTTTTGCCGCGGGACTCATGTTCTCGCTGGTCTACGAGGCGCTGCGCATTGTCCGGGTGGTATTTCCTTTCAGGATCGTGGTTTTCGTGTGCGACGTGGTATTCTTCCTGCTGGCGGCGCTGGCTGTCACGCGGCTTTCCATGGCGCTGGGCGACCATATCCGCTGGTCCACTGTGTTCGGTTTCGGAGCCGGTATTTTCGCCTACATCAATACCCTGGGACGACTGCTGAATCTGCTGGAAAACGCCGTCGCAAATGCAGTCCGGACTGCGCTGTCAGCTGTTTTCAATACAGTCCGCAGAATTGCGTCAAAGTTTTTTGGAATAATTGCACATACGGCGTCTGATGTATTTGGGAAAATCAACAAAATTCACTTATCTTATGTGAAAAAGCACCGCAAACCCTTGCAAAAGTCCCATGAAATAGTGTATAATAAAGAAAGTCTTGAAGATAATAGTGGGGGAAGTGAAACAGGTCATGTCATTAAAGCTCAGGTCAGACGAGGCATCAATACCTAGACGCCGCAGCGGATTTGTCCGCGTTGCTGCATTCTCGGCTTTCATTATCATCGGTCTGTTCGTTGTGGTTTCCATCGTTTCCTCCAATATGAAGATAAACGACTACCAGAAGCAGTACGACGACCTTGTCGCCCAGACCGAGGCGGTGGAGGATTCCAACGACGAGATCCGCCGCTATCTCGACGAGGACGCGGATATGAGCGAATACATCGAGAACATGGCACGGGACAAGCTGGATTTCGCGCGTCCTGACGAAAGAGTATACTACATCGTTCCGGATTCCGGAAACTGAAGCGCTGCGTCACTGCGGCGCTTTTTTATTTCTCCGGGCGATTGACAAATTATGTTATATGGTATATAATAATCGTACAACCAATCGCAAAAGGAGATATTATGCATGTTCTGACAAAGATCCTGAAAAAGGTGTTCAACCGCACCGTTGTGTGCATTCTTGGGATCATAATTCAGGTGACCTACCTTATATTCATATTTCTGACATTCGGCACGCTGTATACCTATTCCTATCTGATTTTCCTGGGAGCAGGCGCCGCACTGTCGCTGTATATCTACAATACCGACATCAACCCAACCTACAAGATGGCGTGGATGTTCGTGATTCTCTCGTTCCCCATCTTCGGCGTGATGTTCTTTATCTTCTTCGGCAACATACACTCCGGCGACCGTATCCGCAAGCGCATGATGCAATACAACGACGAGGCAAGGCTGCTGCTTCCGCAGGACAACAAGATCATCAACCGGCTGCACTGGGACAACTATGCGGCGGAAAAGCAGGCGAAATACCTCTACAACTACGCGGGATACCCCGTGTTCACAAATACCAGCACCAAGTACTTCCCCGGCGGCGAGGAGAAATTCTCCGAGATGATAGAGCAGCTGGAAAAGGCGCGCCGCTTCATCTTCCTGGAATACTTCATCATCGCCGAGGGACTGATGTGGGGGACTATCCTGGACATCCTTGAACGCAAGGCAAGCGAGGGCGTGGACGTCCGACTGATATACGACGACATCGGCTGCCTGCTCACACTGCCCTACAAATACAACGAGGAGCTGGAGCGCCGCGGTATAAAGTGCTGCGTGTTCAATCAGTTCCGCCCGGTATGGTCCGCAAAAATGAACAACCGCGACCACCGCAAGATACTTGTGATTGACGGGCACACCGCGTTCACCGGAGGAATCAACCTCGCCGATGAATACATCAACGAAAAGCAGAAGTACGGCAGGTGGAAGGACAGCGCCGTAATGCTCCAGGGAGAGGGCGTGTGGAGCTTCACGGTAATGTTCCTTTCCATGTGGAACTACCTCACCAGAAACCACATGGAGGACATCGACAAGTACCGCCCTATCCCGGACGAGATTGCGGATTTCCACGACGAGGGCGTGGTCGTACCCTTCACTGACAGCCCCCTGGACGAGGAGCCGGTGGGCGAAAACGTGTACCTCAACATCATCAACAGCGCCGAGGACTATGTCTACATCACCACGCCCTACCTCATCATCGACAACGAAATGCAGACGGCGCTAATCCTCGCCGCCAAGAGCGGAGTGGACGTGCGGATAATCACGCCGCATATTCCCGACAAGAAAGCTGTGTTCGCAGTCACCCGGGCACACTACCGCAATCTGCTGCGATACGGCGTGAAGATCTACGAATACACCCCGGGATTCATTCACGCCAAGAACTTCGTTTCGGACGACAAGGCTGCGGTCGTCGGCACGATAAATCTGGATTTCCGCAGTCTGTATCTCCACTTTGAATGCGCTGCGTGGATGTACAAATGCGACTGCATTTCCGACATCAAGCTGGACTACCTCGAAACCCTGCGGCAATGCCAGGAGATATCCTACTCCGACTGCCTGAATATAAGTATCTTCCGGCGTATCGGGCGCGCAATACTCAGGCTGTTTGCGCCGATGATGTGAAAAAACGGACGGGTCCGTCATGACTCGTCCGTTTTATTTATCCATGCAGTGCGCTCCGGGAATATCCTTCTGCGATAGCTGCGTTGGCGTCCGCGTCAAGCTCGGCAGCAACCTCGGCAGCGGTCTTTCTGCCGCTCACAAGATCGCGCATGCGCTTGTAAAACACGCTGCGCACCCCAAGCCAGTTGGGATTCCCTCCGGTGAAATTCACCGTCGTGCCGGCGTTGTCGATGTATTTCTTCACGGACGCCATATGCGCGGGATACTTCTCGCGCGTCTTTCGGCTGCATGGGATTGCGGCGGTGGAATAGTCCAGGAAATCCGATTCATAGATGTACTCCACCAAGGCTTTTGCCGCCCGGAGTCTCTCCGGGTCGCCGTTGTCGAACACCTCGAATCCTGTCAGGAAGCTTGTGCTGCAGCCCCCGTCCGGCGAAGGAAAATTCACCAGACCGTAGTCCATGTCGAAGCTTTCCTCCAGCAGAGCACTTGCGGGAAATATCGCCAGCTGACCGTTCAAAAACATGTCGTAATTGGACATCAGGTTTATCTCCCCGGCATTCTCCGGCATGTACCGCCTGTCCACGCAGTCCTTTATCCACTGCAGCCCGGCGATTCCCTGCACAGTTTCCAGGCTGAATCTCATTTCCTCGTCAAAGATGCTGCTTCCCATGGATCGTATATAGCACATGACGTGCGCGTCCCCCTGGCTATCCAGTGCGCACATCATCAGCGGATAGGATGTATCCGGCATGCTTCCGCGCAGGGCGGCGAGAATCTCCTCCCATTCGTCAGTAGTCCATGACTGTATTGCCGCAGTGCTTCCGATGTATTCATCCAGCCCGGCTTTACGGAACAGCTCCTTGTTGTACGCAAGCACATTCTGACGATAGAAATATGGAATCATGTACGTCCTGCCGTCAAGTATGCTCTGCTCCCAGAACACATCGTCAATGTCGCTGCGCAGTTCGCCTGAAATAATATCGTCCAGCGGAACCACCCGTCCGGAATGAATATGAGTTTCCATCGCGTAATAGTCGTTCAGCAGCACATCGGCTGCATTCCCGGTGTCATAGCAGTCGTCATTGTTCTCGATCTCTTTTGCATTCTCGTAAATGATCACATTGACCGTGACGTCAGCGTCCATGTAGTATTCGGAAAACGAGCTGCCAATCTTGTTCAGCAGTTCATAGAAGCCTGTCACGCTATCGTCGACAGCCGAAGTCCGGAATGGGAGCGCCGGGGATTTCAGCGTCAGAGTGACGGAATTACGCATTCGACGGCAGCCTGGAATCATGAGCATAAACCCAGCAATTATCAGTGCGGCTATCTTCCTTATCATTGTGCGCTCCCTTCCTTAATCTGTCCGGATATCACCTGCAGCAGTTCTGATACGTCAAACGGTTTTGATATATAGGAATCCATTCCAGCAGCAAAAGCAGAATGCCTGTCCTCCGCAAACGCATTTGCAGTCATGGCGATTATCGGTACACTCGCCAGCGATCTGTCCCGGAATCCGCGTATCCGGCGCGTGGCTTCGTATCCGTCCATCTCCGGCATCTGCACGTCCATGAGAATCACATCGAAATATCCGCTGCCGCTACGCGCCAGCAGTTCGCACGCTTCCCTGCCGTTTGCCGCAGTTTCCACCTCCATGCCCTCTAAGGTGAGTATCGACCGGCAAATGTGCATATTTACCTCGTTGTCCTCCGCCAGAAGCACCCGATGTCCGCCCAGCTTCAAGTCCGGCTTACTTTCGGGCGCTGGCATATTCCCGGAAAGCTTCAGCAGAAGCCGCCTGATATCCGACGGAAACACGGGCTTGCTCAGAAAACACGTTACAAAAGACATGTCCACTCCGCCGCTGATTATCTCCGGATCGTATACGGATACCACAACGATGCAGGCGTTCTTTCCTGCCTCCCGGCGGATCTGCTGCGCAGTGCGGATATCCCTGCCGCCCCGATGGCAGCCCACCAGGTAATAATCATATGGCTCCCCGGCAAAAAGAGCCTCCCCGGTTAACTTTACTGCCTCGTCACCGCAGGTGCAGCAGTCGCATTCAATCCCGTGCTTCTCAAGCATTCTGGCAATACTCCGGCAGGAGTCCCCGTTCTCATCGAACAGCAGTGCGCGTTTTGCGCCCACGTTTAATTCCGGCGCCTCGCCGCAGACCTCCTCCCGGATCTTTATCGGCAGGCTTACGACGAACTCCGTACCATGTCCCTTGGCGGTATTGCAGGTTATGGTGCCGTTCATCATCTCAACCAGGCCGCGGATTATCGACAGCCCCAGCCCGGTGCCGGGAATACCGCTGACGGTAGAGGACTGCTCCCTGGTGAACGGTTCAAACATCGTTCCGAGGAAATCCTCGCTTATCCCTATGCCGTTATCCCGTATGCTGAACTCATATCTGCTCACATTGCCGACGGATTCCCCCTGGGTTATCCTGAAAAAGATATGTCCGCCATCCGGCGTGAACTTTACCGCGTTGGAGGCAAGATTCAGAAGTATCTGCGTCAGATGCAGACGATCGCATACAACGTGCTCGTCCCTTATATTCTGCGTGTCAATGTAAAGCCGCAGCCCCTTTTCGTTCACCTGCGGCATGACCATGTTTATCACGCTGTGGAGCATTTCGCCCATATCCTCGTTATCGTCTTTCAGCGTCAGATTTCCGCTGTCTATGCGGCTCATGTCTAGCACGTCGTTCACGATACTCAGCAAATGCTTTGAGGTCTGCGATATCCTGTTCAGATAATCTTTCACCATGTCGGAATTGCCAATGTGCCTGTCAGCAAGGTAAGTGAATCCAACGATGGCGTTTATCGGCGTGCGGATATCGTGGGACATGCTGTTCAGAAACCTCGTCTTGGCACTGCTGGACTGCTGCGCCAGCTTCAGAGCCGCTGACAGCTGACACCGATGCTCTTCTATCTCCGCAGCGCGATTTATTGCGCCTCGGGTGCGCAGCCAGATTATCAGCAGCGTTCCGGCAATTATTATCATCAGCAGTCCGGTTATGACGGAAAACACCTCGCGGCTCAGCGAAGAAAACACGCTGCTTGGCACACGATACACAAAGTACCAGTCCAGAGGGTCCAGGCGGCATATGCGCATGATGTACTTCTTCCCATCAAGCGCCGCCGAAAAGGATACGCCGTCCGTGGAATCGCGAAGCTCCCCCATCAGTTCGTCTATCGTTCTGCCGCCGTTGATATTCACCGACGACATTCTGGAGTAAAAGTTCCTGCGTTCCATCACGCTGCCGTTCCGGTTCATGCTGACAATATAATCCCCATTGCTGTCGATAACGCTGCACGAGCCCTCGCCGCCGTAGCTCCGGAGCTTCAGTTCGGAATCCAGGGCACTGATATTTATTCTTTTCAACGCATACCGGAATGTTCTGCCGGAAAATTTCATGCCGTTTGTTCGGATCCCGATGAGCATGTATTCCTTTCTGCGCTCCATCACACTGTCTTTCTTCATGTCATATGTCACAGCGAATCTGTCGCCGTATCCGTTGACGGCATTTATGTAATCCTGAGTGGAGGATATCAGCCCGTCGCTCTGGAAACATACTCCGTCCTCGGTAATAAGCATCGTCAGGTCGTTGGAATACGGCAGATTCACCACCTGGAGGCAATTTATTACGTCCTTTTCGTCCTCTATCTTCATCTTATCAAAAGCGACGCTGATCTTCTCCAGGGACTCCCACTCGGCGTTTATCTCGTTCAGCAGCACTCTCTTGTCATGATCAGCCATATCCGTCATCGTTTCCATGCTGGTTTCCAGCAGAATTCTGTCGATGTGCACATAGGTCAGCACCGAAAGCACGATAAGGGAGAGCGTTATCGCCGTAAACGCAATGGCATACTTCAGCAAGGACTCCTTTTTTGTTTTCTCACTCATAGTTTTCTTTCTCAGGATTAATGTTACGCGCCACGCAATGACATTGCTTGTTTATCAAATATTATAGCATAAAAAATTCCATATTTCAAGAGATTTTTGAAATAAATTGCAGAATTTGTGTAATAAATAATCTGGTATTATGATTTAATATATTTCTGAGCATTGAAATATATCCAATTCTGGGTATAATAAAAAACAGCAGATAAACATTTCTGACGCTACCAGAAGGAGAACAAAAAACATGAACGAAAGACTTGAACTCAACAAGAACCTCGCACAGATGCTCAAGGGCGGCGTAATTATGGACGTCACCACTCCCGAGCAGGCAAAGATCGCCGAAGCGGCAGGCGCATGCGCCGTAATGGCGCTGGAGCGCATTCCGGCAGATATCCGCGCAGCCGGCGGAGTTTCTAGAATGAGCGACCCCAGGATGATCAAGGGAATCCAGCAGGCGGTTTCAATACCCGTAATGGCAAAGTGCCGTATCGGTCACTTCGCAGAAGCACAGATACTCCAGGCTATCGAGATAGACTACATCGACGAGAGCGAAGTGCTTTCTCCCGCCGACGACAAATACCATATCGACAAGACCAAGTTTGACGTTCCGTTCGTATGCGGCGCCAAGGACCTCGGCGAGGCTCTCCGCCGTATAAACGAGGGCGCCTCCATGATACGCACCAAGGGCGAACCGGGTACCGGCGACGTAGTTCAGGCGGTACGCCACATGAGAATGATGCAGAGTGAGATACGCAGAATAGGCTCCATGGCAGAGGACGAGATGTACGAGGCAGCAAAGACCCTCGCAGTCCCCTATGAGCTGGTGAAGTACGTCCACGACAACCACAAGCTCCCGGTAGTCAACTTCGCGGCAGGCGGCGTTGCAACTCCGGCGGACGCTGCCCTGATGATGCAGCTCGGCGCCGAGGGCGTATTCGTAGGCTCCGGCATATTCAAGTCCGGCAATCCGGAGAAGCGCGCTGCGGCTATCGTAAAGGCTGTCACGAACTTCACCGACGCCAAGCTGCTGGCGGACCTTTCCGAGGACCTCGGCGAGGCTATGGTCGGAATCAACGAGCAGGAGATCGCGCTGCTAATGGCGGAGCGTGGTAAATAATGAGGATCGGAGTACTTGCGCTCCAGGGCGCATTCATTGAGCACGAAAAAATACTCCGGGATCTTGGCGCGGACTGCTTTGAGATCCGGCAGCTGCGCGATATTTCCGGGCAGATCGACGGAATCGTAATACCCGGCGGCGAAAGCACCGTCCAGGGGAAACTCCTCCGGGAGCTTGGTATAATGGAGCCGCTCAGGAAGATGATACGCAACGGGCTGCCGGTTTTCGGCACCTGCGCCGGGCTGATACTGCTCGCAAAATCCATCGACGGAGGAGAGCCGCCCCACCTGGCGGTCATGGATATCACCGCAAAGCGCAATGCCTACGGCAGACAGCTGGGTAGCTTCTCCACCGAAGGGGAATTCCAGGGGATAGGGAGGATACCGATGACGTTCATCAGGGCGCCCTACATCAGCTCCGCCGACGGGGCTGAGATCCTCGCCGCCGTGGACGGAAAGTCAGTCGCTGCAAGGCAGGGCAACATACTCGTGACCGCATTCCACCCGGAGCTTACCTCCGACGCACGGGTGCACGGATACTTTCTGGATATGGTCAGGGCTGCGGAAGAACGCTCCGCCGCCGTCTGATACGAAAATCACCGCCAGTCGCTAAGGACTGGCGGTTTTGCTTTATTAACACGTGTTCACAGGCGGAATCTTCCAACAAGACCCTTGAGCGTTTCTGCCTGTCCGGAGAGCTCCTCCGCGGACGCAGCGCTCTGCTCGGCGGTGGCGGAATTGGACTGCACGACCCCTGATATCTTCGTGATATCCGCATGGATTTGCTCCACCATATCGCGCTGGTGCGCGCAGGATTCCGTAATTCCCTCGACGATCTGCCTGACGGACATGGTGTATTCGTTCAGCGTGATCATCGCGTCCGCGGTCTGCTCTGTTATTCCGGCGCCATTGTTCACCGCGCTCACTGAGCTTTCGATGAGCCGCGTTGTATCTCCGACTGCCTCCGCGGATTTGCCGGCAAGGTTCCTTACCTCGTCCGCAACTACGGCGAAGCCCTTTCCTGCCTCGCCTGCCCTCGCAGCCTCGATCGCTGCGTTCAGCGCTAGAATGTTCGTCTGGAATGCTATGTCCTCGATGGTACCGATGATGTTGCTTATCTTATCGGAGGTAGCGTTTATCTCCTTCATCGCCTCGGTCATGGACTTCATTTTGCTGTTGACGCCTTCAACGAACTCGGAGGTCTTTGCCATAAGCTCCCGGGCGCTTTCACAGTTCTCGGCATTCTGCCGGATCTGCTTTTCTATGCTGTCAACATTCTGCGCCAGCGTTTCCACAGAAGCGCTCTGCTCCACAGTGCCCTGGGAAAGTATCTGCGCGCCTGCCGCCACCTGTCCGGAGCCGGAGCTCACCTGGTCCGCCGCCCTGTAAATATCGGAAATCACCTCGGAGAGCTTCTCCTTTATGGTGACAAGGCTTTCCGCCAGAGCGGAGAAATCCCCGGTGTAATACTGTCCGTTCTGCATTACGTCCACGGAAAGATTCTCGTCCGCAAGCTCGCTGAGAATACGCGCGACGTCCGCCGTAGCATTCTTCAGCGAAGCGCTCATGTCAACGACCGCTGTCGCGATAGTCCCGACTTCATCAGGGCTGCCCGTGAGGTCACGGATCTCCTCGGCGGCATTCAGTTCAATACGCTCAAGCTTTTCAGCCGCCTTTTCCACCCTTTTCAGAGGGAGCATGAGGTTATGTACCACAAGGTACACCCACACCGTCAGAAACGCCATGCCGACAATAAAGAAGATGATCATCTTTATCCGGAGCGAAACTGCCGCCGCCATAAGTCCGGAATTGCTTTCGGACAGGATAAGCGCCACCCCCTGCTGACCCACGGCAGCATACGCGGCGGTACGCTCGCCGCCGTCCCGGTAGTTTACGGTACCGGAGCTATTCCCGGAACCTAGCGCGCTGATTATATCCCGGACGTACTGCTCGTCAGCAACGGTATTTATCTTTCCGCTGTCCGGACTGAATACATATTCGCCAGTGCCTGCGTCCACAAGGCTGTACTCCGCGTCAACGAATCCGTCCAGCGGAAGGGATTTCAGCTCCTCTGCAATTCCGCTGGAATCCCCGGAGGACTGCATGTAATACCCGATCGTGCCAGCACTGCCCCTTGCGGTGGCTTCCAGATTGCCGACCGCATTCTGATACATGGAGGACGTCACAGAATTGTTTATCAGCAGAAAAAGGACGGAAAAAAATATCAGCTGTATCACAAACAGCGTTACCGTTATTCTGAAATCCAGGCCAAACCTCTTGACCACTTTTTTGTTTTTCATAAAAACTCCAGATTCACACATTTCATCATAAAGCGACAGGAACAGAAGCCAAAAGCAGGGTTCTCACAAGTTAATAGGTTAATTAGCTAATATTCCGCATTTATTATAAACCATAATAATTGAAATGTCAACTGATTATGAGTGTTTCCGACATATTTTTTGCATGGATACGCAAATACCCCCGGAAGCCAACTCCCGGGGGCAAACTTGCTGTGCGGTTTTATTCCACGTTCTTGAGCGCTTCGCTCTTGGAAACTCTGGACACCTTGCGCATTTGCAGGAGCGCCACCACGATGTAGCAGCCAAGCCCTGTCAGGAACATGACAAGATATGTCACTGGACTCATCGACATGGGGAAGTACCCTGTCATCATAGTATACAGATATCCGTTGACTATAAGCTTCATCGCAACGTCAATGAACGGAATAGCTATCAGAAGTCCCAGGATAACGGCGAAGGTCGTGGAGGCAATATACAGAGCGGCAATCTCGCCATTCCGGAAGCCGAGGATCTTCGTCATCGCAATGGACTGGAAGTTCCGCTCAATGACCTGCTTGCACAGGACATACACAACGATAATGAAGAACAGCGCTCCGAACCACTTTATAATGTTCATCATTCCGCCCATGGAAACCATCAGCTGAGTAGAAAGCTTGGTGTAGTCGCTTGCTGTGATCACCGTTGCAACATCGTCGTCCGGCAGCTCCGTAAGTTTGCTGTCGGAGAAGTAGCCGGTGAAATACCCCTCGTCCTTGCCGAAGGTGCCGTCAAAGTCGTCTATGTTCATGAATACCGCCAGGGAGGATTCGTAATCGTACACTCCGGCTATCTCCAGCGTGTAGGAAGTGTCGCGCTTGTACTTCTCGTCCAGGGTGATCGTGTCACCAGTGTTCAGTCCGAACTTCGCGTTCACGCCGGTGGATATCAGCACCTTGCCTGCGGGCACTTCCGCGTGAATGTACTGGCTGTCCTTTACCGTGCCGTACACCGTGATACTGTCGGTGAGGTAGCCGGGCTTGGTGTAGTCATACGACGCCATCGCGAATTTCTCCGCGCCGCTGTCGGTGACTTCCGCCGCTTCGTCGCAGTCGTAAACGACGTACTGGTATTCGCTTATCATGTCCCGGGTAACGATGTCCTGGTACTCATTGAGCATTCTCGGCATCATATCTCCGAATGCAATAAGCACGGAGCCGAACAGGATTCCTACGATCATTACGATATATCCCGGCAGGTTCGTGAAGAAAATACGCAGGCTGAATCTCGTTCTGAAAGGGATTTTGGTATTCAGCCGCATTGCCTTTTTGTTTCGGTTCTTCCGCAGGTCATGCCGCAGGAATTTCAGAGGGCTTAGCTTCAGTTTTGTGGTCAGCACTATAATGTTGATCACCAGCATGAGGATTATCGGAACGACCGTCGAAAGAATGAACGCCGACGGATCCCACACGACAACATAATCCGTGAGGGAGTAGCTGCTGCGGTAGAGGTCAACGCAGTAATCCTTGAGTGCCGTGTATCCCAGGATATTTCCGACGACCGCCGCTGCCAGCGTCACAATTATCGGCAGAACCATGTAGTGGCGAACCAGCTCGCCCCTGGTGTACCCGGAAGCACGCAGGGTTCCGATAACGCCTGCTTCCGTCGTGATGGTGTTGGAGATTGTGACCGCAAAGATGAACGCAATAAGTCCGATCATCATGTAGCACATTACCATCGTTCCGGCTTCGTCGCCGCCGATATCGTCAATCGAGAATGTGATCGCCTGGTTCAGATACCGCGGAATGTAGTTATCCACCGCCACGATATCCGTCTTGTCTATCTCGTCCTCGAATGCTTCGTCCTCGGGCATTTCGTAATCCGTGCCGTTTATCTCGGCGTCAGCGGCGTCCTCCACGATACCGAACAGGAAGTCGTCAAGCTCCACGGAGAGCTCCTCCCTGCCGGGCTTCTTCACGGAATCCAGGTATGCGTCCCTGAACTCCTCCTCGGTGGGGCCGGAGTACTCCTCGCCGCGGATTGCAGCGTCAACGGACTTCCCGATTATCCCGAAGGCGAAATCGTCCACGTCAACGGAAAGCTCCGATTTGTACGGCTTCCGGATCTCGTCAAGGTAATGCGCCAGGATCTCCTGCTGGGACGGCATTGCCGAATCGCCGCCGGAAATCATCGTGTTCACCGTGCTCTCGATAAGGGAGAAGGTGTAGTCGTCTACCTCCACGGAGAGCGCGGACTTGTCCGGCTTTTCCCCGGTGGTCATCAGAAGCTGCGCGTATTCCGCCGCGCCGGTCTGGGCGTTCTGGGAAACCTCCGTCATCTTCTCTTCGATGGACTTCTGGTAGATCTCAGCGTATTCCTTCGCGCCCTTTTCAACGCTGTCGGTGACCTCGTTCACCTTGTCCTCGAAGTTCTTCCTGAATATCTCGCCGTACTCCTCGCCAGCCTTCTCAAGCTTTTCGGTGAGCGCGTCCACCTGTACCTTTACGATGTCTTCGTCGTAATCCGTGAGTTCGTCCTTGACCACGTCAAGGAACTTGTCGGAACGCTCCGCCGCTTCGATGTCGTCCGCCGGCTCGGTATTGTAGAGCCATGCGTAATTGTACTCGATACTGCGGCTTCCCACTGTGTCGAATCCTGCCTGGGTCATGACCGCAACGGAGAAGTGCACGGAATCAAACATGGAGTCGGTGTTCTCCTGGAACAGCGTGCTGTAATTCGGAAGCGCGATGAATCCGGTGATGGTGAGGTCCTTCTTGTTCAGCGTGATGTGATCTCCCACGCTGATGTCATTGTTCTTCGCGAATACGCGGTCGATGGCTATTTCGTCCTCGCCGGACGGCATTACGCCGCTAAGCAGGCAGGGCTTGTTGATCTCGGTTTCCTGGGAGTACACGCGGATCACCGCACCGGTGACCGGCTCCTCCTCGTCGAAATAGCTGTTGCTGTACAGCTTCATGCCGCCCTTTTCCTCAAAGATGGCGCGGAGCTCCTCGGGGAGGGGCTTGTCGAAGGTTATGTGCCCGTCCTCCAGGGTGTATTTCTCAAAGCTGTCGTAGTATGCCTGCTTCAGGCTCTCGTTGGATACTCTCATTCCCGAGCATATCGAGATGAGCAGAATCATCATGATGGATATGGCGGCGTATTTCGCCCAGTCCTTCGCCAGCTCCCTGGGCAGCCGTCTGTTAAGCGGATTTCTCATCGTCACCCTCCATTACCAGTCAAGTTCGTCCGCAGTAAGCTTGTGGTCGTTGGTAACGACCTTGCGTATCATTCCGTCGCGGAGCTTGACAACCTTGTCCGCCATGTCCTTGATGGCTTCGTTGTGGGTAACCATTATGATAGTAGTGTTGTATTTCTGGTTGACGGTTTCGATCAGCTTCAGAATCTCCTTGGAGGTGTTGTAGTCCAGGGCGCCCGTCGGCTCGTCGCACAGGAGTATATCCGGATTCTTGACGATCGCGCGTCCGATGGAGCACCTCTGCTGCTGTCCGCCGGAAAGCTGCGACGGGAGCTTGTGGCGGTGCTCGTAAAGTCCCAGCGTTTTCAGAATATCGTCTACGTCCAGCGGATTGTCGCTGAGGTAGGCTCCGGTTTCCACGTTTTCCTTTATGTTGAGGTTAGGGATAAGATTGTACATCTGGAATATGTAGCCGAGGTGTCTGCGGCGATAGTCCGTCAGCGCCCTCTCCTTCATGTTCTCGATCTTCTCGCCGCTTATCGAAATATATCCGCTGTCAGCGTCGTCGATTCCGCCGATGATGTTCAGCAGCGTGGATTTTCCGCTTCCGGACGGTCCCAGCAGCACGCAGAACTCTCCCTTTTCCACGCCGAAGCTGATTCCCTTCAGCACCTCCACCTTGCTTTCGCCGGCGCCGTAGCTTTTCTTGATGTCACTTATCTCAATAAACATGACCACAGTTCCTTTCCTGATTACCAATACATTTGAACGACTGTTCATACGTTCATTATATCACGATTTCACGATTAGTCAATACTAATATAGCTAAAATGCGGTATTCTGCAACGGATTTCGTCGAACTTAACAAATAGTTAGACTTGCCTAACTACATTCTTTATGTATTATACCAGTCAGAAAAGCGCAAAACAAAACCGCCATGGGAGTAATCCCACAGCGGCGATGGATTTATATGGCTAACTGGAATTTCCGGACGCTGGAGAGAATGTCCGCGCCGCTCGCGATGTACCGCAGGAGTATTTCCGCGCAGGCACGGCTGTCGCTCGCCGCATGATGGTGGTCCAGCGCAATCCCGTAGTAGTCGCAGAGAACGTCCAGACCGTGCTTCATTCCGGGAAGAAGCCGCCTGCCCATCTGGACCGTGCACAGGTAATCCGTGGTGCGCCGCCAGGCTATCCCGTAATCCCTAAGACAGCTGCGGAGTACGCTCAGGTCGAACACCGCGTTGTGCGCAACGAGTGTTCCGCTCTCCATTATCGGCGCTATCTCGCGCCACACCTCCGGGAATGTCGGTGAATTCCTGACGGACTCGGCGCTGATCCCCGTCAGCTTCGTGTTGAAGTAATCGAAGTGCGTTTCCGGATCAACTAGCGTGTAGTAATCGTCCGCGATTCTGCCGTTCCTTATTATAGTGATCCCGATGGCGCTCATTCTGTCGTTAGCTCGGTTCGGGGTTTCCACGTCAAAAACCACATAGTCGTGCATTGTATTTTCCTTCCTGCTCAGGCAAGCTTCATCAGCTTGCAGTTCTCTATGCCGGCGCTCCAGAATTCCGATATGGGGAGATTCCGAACCTGGCACACAATACTGGAATTCATCGCTCCGTGCCCCACGATAAGAATATCCTTCCCGTGGTCGAGCAGCGGTCTGACTACCTCCCGGAGGAACTCACCCGTCCGGGCAAACAGCTGCTCGAAGCTCTCGCCGCCCTCCACGGGTCTGACGTACTTCTCCGGCGCAAGGAAAAGCTCCCGGACTGGGCTTTCCGGGTCCTGGAAGCAGCTTTCAGTTCCCTCGCACACGCCGAAACTCATCTCCATCAGACGATCGTCCGTGATTATCGGGATATTCCGACCGCGCAGCACTATCTCCGCCGTTTCCCTAGCGCGTATCAGCGGCGAGGAATAGCACACGTCAAAGTGCACGTCCGCGTATTCCTCCCGGGCACGCTCCGCCATCTCCCTGCCCTGCTGGTTCAGGGGAATATCCGTCCTGCCCTGTAGTTTGTGCTTCTCGTTCCAGTCTGTCTTTCCGTGTCGCATTATGTAAAGCATTGCTCTTCCTCCATTCGTTCTTTATTTCCACACAGATGATTATAGCACACACCTGCGCACTTGTCAAATAAAAATCCCCTTGAAAAAAGGGCGGAAGTATGTTATAATTTGATTACAAACATAAACCGGACGGTGGGTGATATAAATGAAGATCGTCGCTATTATTCTTATTTCCCTGGTAATATTTATCCTGCTGCCTTTCCTCTTCCTGTTCATCTGCGGATTGTTCGTGGACGCGAAGAAGCAGTACGACCGGGACAGCAGATTCTTCCGGGGACTGCTGGACGGCTCCACCACGGTGATCCTGTGGTGCCTGGGAGTACGGTACAACATTGTCGGGGAGGAGAAATTCCCGGCGGAGGGGAACTTCCTCTTTATCAGCAACCACCGGTCGAACTACGATCCCATAATCCAGTGGACCGTATTCAAGCGCTACAAGATCTCATTCATCTCCAAAAAGGAGAATTTCCGGATACCCATGTACGGCAGGCTGATTCACCGCTGCTGCTTCATGCCGATCGACCGCAAGAATCCGCGAAAGGCAATGGAAACCGTAAACCGCGCCGCCCGGCTGCTGACCGAAACCGGGAACTCCGTCGGAGTGTACCCCGAGGGCAAGCGCAGCAAGGAATGCCGCCTGCTTCCATTCCACAGCGGAGTTCTGAAGGTCGCCCAGAAGGCAGGCAGACCGATAGTCGTATCCACCATCGAGGGCACGGAAAACATATTCAGAAACATCAGACGGTTCAGAAAAACCGTGGTCACAATAAAAATACTGGAAACCATTGACGCAGACAGGGTGAAGTCCACCAAGACATCCGAACTGAGCGACTACTGCGCCGGGCTGATGAAAAACGAACTGGAGGAGCAGGAACCATGATATACGCATTATACAATCCCCTTGCCGGAAACCAGACCTGCGAGGAGCAGTCCAGGAAGCTCTGCGGGCTGTACGGCGCGGACGAGCTCACACTACGCAGCATGGCGGACATCGACTATGCGGAATTCTTCTCCGCGATCTCTGCGGACGACAAGGTGATAATCTGCGGCGGCGACGGTACGCTGAACCGCTTCGTCAACGACACCCGGGGGATAGAATTCTCCAACGAGATCCTGTATTACGCGGCAGGCAGCGGCAACGACTTCCTGCGCGATATCGGAAAAGAAAAAGGCGAACCTCCGTTCAGGATAAACGAGTACATAAAGGATCTGCCCTCAGTTACCGTCAATGGTAAGGAAACGCTCTTCATCAACGCCATCGGATTCGGTATTGACGGATACTGCTGCGAGGTCGGCGACGAAATGCGAAAAAAGTCGAACGGCAAGCCGGTGAACTACACAAGTATCGCCATCAAGGGGCTTCTCTACGATTTCAAGCCCACTGACGCCACCGTGATAATCGACGGAAAGGAAACGCGCTACAAGAAAGTCTGGATCGCCCCCACCATGCACGGGAGATTCTACGGCGGCGGAATGATAGCCGCCCCCGATCAGCGCCGCGACGCCCCGGACGGGAAGTTCTCCGTGGTGATCTGGCACGGCTCCGGGAAGCTGAAAACGCTGATGGTGTTCCCGTCGATATTCAAGGGCGAACACGTCAAGCACACCGAGTGTATCGACATCGTGAAAGCCGATGATGTGACCGTGAAATTCGACAAGCCCTGCGCGCTCCAGATCGACGGCGAAACTATCCTCAGCGTGACAGAATACAGCGCGAAGAGCAGCGCCCGAATGAGAGAAGAAAGAGCGGCTGCGCAAACCACATAAAAAATACAGCTGGAGAGTTTGAATCTCCAGCTGTTTTTATTTTCAGCCCGGCAGGAAAGTCCGAACGATTCCGATGACAAAAAGCACAAGCACCATCGCCGGAAGCACATAGGTCATGTAGCCCCTCAGGAATTTACGGAGCCTGAGTCCCTTTCCGGTGTTCGCCTCGGCAATGTAGTTATCCCAGCCCCAGCCCTTCTTCGTGGTGCAGAACAGTATCATCACAAGGGAGCCTAACGGGAGGATAATGTTGCTGACAAGGAAATCCTCCAGGTCCATTATCGTGGAGCCTTCGCCAAGGGGCTGAATGAAGCTGAGCAGGTTGAATCCCAGGCAGCACGGGAGCGACAGCACGAACAGCAGTATTCCGTTGACGATGCACGCCTTCTTTCTGCCACAGCCGAACAGGTCCTGGGTGCAGGCGGTGATCTCCTCAAATACCGCGAGAACGGTGGAGAGCGCCGCAAAGGACATGAATACAAAGAACAGGCTTCCCCATATCCTGCCGCCGGGAAGATTGTTGAAAATATTCGGCAGCGTTATGAATATCAGGCTGGGTCCGCTGTTTACGTCCACGTTGTACGCGAAGCACGCCGGGAAAATGATAAGTCCCGAGGAGAGCGCCACCAGCGTGTCCAGCAGGGCAACGTTCACGGATTCCCCGAGCAGGGTCCTTTCCTTGCCGATATAGCTTCCGAAAATAGCCATGGCGCCGATTCCAAGGCTCAGGGTGAAGAACGCCTGGTTCATGGCGTTGACGATAATGCTGCCGATACCGGCTTCATTTACTTCGTCGATGTCCGGCATGAGGTAGAATGCAAGTCCCTTTTCACCGCCCGGGACGAAGAAGCTGTTTATCGCCAGCAGCACCATTATTGCGAGCAGGGCAAGCATCATGACCTTGGTCACGCGCTCAAGTCCGTTCTTCAGTCCGATGGAGCACACGATGACCGCCGCCGCAATGACTATCGCCATATACAGTATCATCATCGGGGCGTCAGAAAGCATACTCCCGAACTGCGCCGACACTCCCTCGGAGTCCAGACCGGACAGCTCGCCCGTCGCCGTGGACACGAAATACCGCACCATCCAGCCGGCTACGGTGGTGTAAAACATCATCAGCATGTAGCCGCCAGCCATGGCTACCTTTCCGTGAATATGCCACTTTGTTCCCTTCGGCTCAAGCTGCTGGTACATTCTGACCGGGCTTTTCTGCGCCGCTCTGCCGATGGAGAATTCCATGGTCAGCACCGGAATACCCAGAATCGCCAGGAAGAGAAGATATATCAGCACGAATATTCCGCCGCCGTTCTCGCCCACAACGTAGGGAAACTTCCACACGTTGCCTATTCCGATGGCGCAGCCGGCACTCAGCAGAATGAATCCCAGTCTGCTGCCAAGCTTTTCTCTGCTCATTAGTAAAAACCTCCGCTGTTTATCTTTCAGACATGACTTATATTATGATACTCTTTATTCGCGGATTTGTCAAGCGAATAAATGGAAAATGCGCATAAATAAATCATCGCGCAAATGAAATAAACCGATTGACAAAAAGCCGGAATTGTGATATCATCTAATTGGCATATCAAATATGAAAGGACCCTTAAATCATGAAAATCTATTCAGTTACAGACAAAGAATTCGCACCCTATGGAAAAGTACTTGGCGGATACGACACCTCCTGCCTAATGAAAGCGCTGGACGAAACCACTCCCCTGCCCGACGGCGTTGAATACGTTATGAGCGAGGCTTCGCTGGAGAGCACGGCTATTTTCGGTCAGCTCCAGAACAACGCTTACGGCGGAATGCCTATCCAGCTGGGCTGGTGCAACGGTCACAACACCAGGCTCAACTGCCTGGAATACCACCGCGACAGCGAGCTCAACATCGGTCTGCGCGACTTTATCCTGCTCGTTGCCAAGGCTGACGACATCATCGACGGCAAGCTCGACACATCAAAGGTCAAGGCATTCAGGGCGGCTGCCGGACAGGTGGTCGAGGTTTACGAAACCACCCTGCACTATGCACCGTGCAGCGCAAAGAAGTCCGACGGCTTTAAGGTGGTCATCGCGCTCCCCAAGGGAACCAACGGCGCTATGCCAAACATCGCCCCGAAGAACGATGAGGACAAGCGGCTGAGAGCATGCAACAAGTGGCTCCTCGCACATAAGGACGCCAGTGAAGCAGGCGACGGCGCCTACATAGGACTTACCGGCGAGAACATCGACATCGCGGCTGACATCGACTGATACATGCCAAATACAACTACACCCCTGACCGGAATCAGGGGTGTTTTTTTGTGGATTCAGATCGCCTCTTCTTTGACGCGATCAGGGGACAGCATAAAACTATTTCATCCAAGCAGATTCTGTAACACTTTCACGACTGACGGCATTGAATAAACTCCGATCAGCAGGACCGCGATAACGATAGCCAGCTTCAGCCAGGCGTTCTTGTCGCGCTTTATGTAGCTGCGCCCGGAATCCTTTGATGGGTGGTAAGGCGCCGGAGCCCACCGTACCATCGCCGAGATGTACTCCAGCATGTCGTCAAGTTCCGGGGAATTATAGAGCGATATCGCGCCCCCGTTGGACAGAATCAGCATCTGTCCCTGGACGTACGAAATATCCGCGATGGGCACGCACAGATAGTCCGAGTGATCGCTGCTGCATTCGTTGTCCCGGGACTCATACCTGTCCTCCTCGCGGTACGAGAAAAACAGCTTATCGCACAGCAGATAGCATGTACCGCGAAGGAAATACAGGCGGTCGGTGTGGTAGTCCGTTTCCGCAAGGTGCGGTGGGAGGTCCTTCCGGACAAGCCTGTTAGTCCCCCAGGTCCCGACCATTATCGTGATTATTCCGGCAAGAAAACAGCCGCAGCCCAGGTACGCATTCCAGTGCCCCATGCTGATAAAGGACAGCGTCATGAATCCCACGAAAAGGATCAGCGTTATTCCGGCGGCTCTGCCGGTCCTCTTTCCGCGCTCCGTGCTTCCGCAGAAGTATTTGTCCTGCTTAACCGGCTGTCCGCCCAGCAGGCTTCCGGTTATCTGCTCAACGCCGAGAAGCGCCATCGGCACACGGCTCCGGTCGGTTTTCCGGAGTTTTGCGGTAAGGCTCTGAATCTCCCTCAGCTGATCCTGCGACAGCGCCGTGAACCGCTCAGTCACCGGGAGCTGTTTCCCCAGAAGCACGTCCCATACCCAGGAAAGCTCCGGATTACGCTTTATAAAATCCTGCCATATCTCGTTCATCATAATACCCCTGCTTTACAATCGTTCAGAATTCCATGTTCTTTTATAATTATAACAGCAGGAATATTAAATCCGCTACCACGAAAATGTTAATCCTGTGTAAACGCCATGAGTGAGCGCAAAATTCCCTGCCCGGCAAAATCATATTCTCCGCCCTGACCTCATACTATGTACAGAAAAAACTATTCTGGAGGTACAAAATGACAGAGTATCTGCCTGAGGGCTACTTATTCACCACCACAGAGAACCGCTCCTGCATTGCAAGCTTCTATTCGCTCAGCGAGTGCATGTCCGCCGGGAAGGTCCTGGAGGCACCCTGCGTTATCTGCAACAGCCGCCACGACCTCATCGTTGACCTCGGCTGCATGCGCGGAATTATCCCCCGGGAGGAGGGCGCCATAGGAATCGCCGAGGGCACCACCAAGGACATCGCGCTGATTTCCCGGGTGAACAAGCCGGTTTCCTTCATCGTGACCGACTTCCGACGGGACGAACAGGGCGACCTTTACGCCGTGCTCTCACGCCGTGCCGCGCAGGTCAAGTGCATGGAAAATTACCTCAGCCGGCTGGCTCCCGGGGACATAATCCCGGCGAGAGTCACGCACCTGGAGCCTTTCGGCTGCTTCGTTGACATCGGGTGCGGAATTCCATCGCTGATTCCCATTGACATGATCTCCGTGTCGCGCATTACCCACCCACAGGACCGCTTCCATGTCGGGCAGAATATTTACGCAGTCGTGAAATCCATCGACAGCGGCAGGATATGCCTGACCCACAAAGAACTTCTCGGAACCTGGGAGGAAAACGCTTCCCTCTTTGAGCCGGGGGAAACAGTGACCGGTATCGTGCGCTCCATTGAGGACTACGGCATTTTCGTGGAACTTACCCCGAACCTCGCCGGGCTTGCGGAGCTGCGCCAGGACGTCCGCGTAAACAGCTGCGCCAGCGTCTACATAAAGGCGATAATCCCGGAGAAGATGAAAATAAAGCTCATCATCGTAAGCACGTCTGACAACGCGTACTGCGACAATGAGCTGAAGTATTTCAAGACCAGCGGTCACATAGACAGCTGGGTGTATTCCGGCGACAACCAGTCGAAAGTGATACAGACTATTTTTTGATACGGCTCCAGTACTCCCGGGCGGCGTTTTCCAGCTTGTTGTCGCCGTACTCGTAGTAGACGTGATCCTTAATCGGATCGGGGAGGTACTGCTGCTTCACCCAATGGTTCGGGTAGTCGTGCGGATAGAGGTAATGCTGCCCCTTCACCGCCGCGCCCTCGCCGTCGCAATGCACATTCTGGAGCTGCCTCGGGAATTCGTAGGCGGCTCCCTCTTTTATGTCCTCCATCGCCGCGGCAATCGCCTTGTAGGCGCTGTTGGATTTCGGCGCGGTGGCAAGCAGGATAACCGCCTCCGCCAGGGGAATACGCGCTTCCGGGAGTCCCAGCTGCATGGCGCTGTCAACGCACGCCTTGACGATCGGTACTGCCTGCGGATACGCAAGCCCGATATCCTCGCTGGCGATAACCAGCAGGCGGCGCGACAGGGAGATTATGTCCCCTGCTTCCATAAGCCGGGCGGCGTAGTGCAGCGCCGCATTCTCGTCGGAGCCGCGTATGGATTTCTGAAGCGCGGACAGCAGGTCGTAGTGCTGATCACCGTCCCGGTCGTAGCGCATATTGCTGCGCTGCGTTAGCTCCTGCGCAAGCTCCGGGGTTATCTTTCCGTCGGTGCAGGTCAGCGCGCATAATTCCACCGTGTTGAGGGATTTGCGCACATCTCCGCCGCAGCCGCGGCAGATGTACTTCACCGCCTCGTCGTCCAGCTGGTATTCCACGCCGGTTTCCTCCGTCATCAGCCGGAATCCGCGGCGGACGGCACGCTCCAGCTCCTCCGGCTGGACGGGCTTGAATTCAAACACCGTGCTCCGGGAGAGTATCGCATTGTAGACGTAGAAATACGGATTTTCCGTGGTGGAGGCTATCAGCGTGATACTTCCGTCCTCGATGTACTCCAGCAGGCTCTGCTGCTGCTTTTTATTGAGGTACTGTATCTCGTCAAGGTACAGCAGTATCCCATTAGAGCCAAGGAACGTATCCACCTCCGAAACCACGCTCTTGATGTCCCCGGTGGAGGCGGAGGTCCCGTTCAGTTTGTGCAGCCGCATGTTGGCGGATTCCGCGATGATACGGGCGACGGTAGTCTTTCCCACGCCGGAGGGACCGTAAAAGATCATATTAGGAATACGTCCGCTCTCGATGATTTTCGAAAGCGGACGATTCTTTCCGATCAGATGTGACTGTCCCACCACGTCGTCTAACGTGGCAGGACGTATTCTGTCAGCTAAGGGCATATTACAGACCTCTGTGCTCTCTCAGCAGAGCCTTGATCTTCTCGTGGGGGTCAATGACGTTGCTGATGGAGGTGTCGTGGTTGATGGAAGCGATGAAATACGCGAGGTACTTGGAAACGTCAACCTCCTTGAACCACGGACGGGACAGCAGCTCCGGCGTGCGGTAGGTCAGATTGGTGCCGAATACGCCGTGGATAAGTCCCTTTTCGTAGGCTTCGTCGAACTGCTTCAGACCCTTGGTGAAAATCGGGTAGGTGGCATATGCGAACATTCTCTTAGCCTTGCGTGCCTTGAGCTCCTTCGCGATGTCGAGCATGGACTCGCCGGAGGAAATGATGTCGTCCGCAACGAAAACGTCCTTGCCCTCAACGGAAGTACCGAGGTACTCGTGAGCCACGATGGGATTACGTCCGTCAACGATAACGGAGTAGTCGCGGCGCTTGTAGAACATACCCATATCAACGCTCATTACGGAAGCGTAGAACATGTTTCTCTGGAGCGCGCCCTCGTCCGGGCTGACTACCATGAAGTGATCCTTGTCGATGATGAGGTCGGGGAAATCCTTGAACATTGCCTTGAGCACCTGATAGCTCGGCATTACGTTGTCGAAGCCCATCAGCGGAACCGCGTTGCATACTCTGGGGTCGTGCGCGTCAACGGTAACGACGTTCTGAACGCCCATTCTCTGCATCTCCTGGAGTGCAACAGCGCAGTCCAGGGACTCACGGTAGCTTCTTCTGTGCTGACGGCCGCCGTAGAGCAGCGGCATGATTACGTTGATACGGTGAGGCTTACCGCTTGCAGCCTGGATTATTCTCATCAGATCCATGTAGTGATCGTCAGGGGACATGCTGTTCTCCTGGTCGAAAAGCTTGTATTTGCAGCTGTAGTTTCCTACGTCAACAAGTATAAACAGATCCTTACCGCGAACGGTGCTCTTGATGAGTCCCTTTGCGTCGCCGGACTGGAATCTCGGGCACTGGCACTCGATCATGTAATCATCGTGCTCCATGCCGTTCCTGTCTGCCCATCTCTCGAGATAACTGTTGATCTTTGCGCCCAGCTCCTGCGTGCCGTTCATGCAGATAAGTCCGAGAGGGGCAACGGAGTTGAAGTTCTGATATAATACCTCAGTGTTCTTGACAGTTGTCATTATTTGATCTTCCTTCATTAATTCTATATTCCGGGGAATGTAAACCGCTCCCCCAGTAGTCTGTTCTCGGAATGCTCCCCTGAACGCCAGGAGAGCTGCGGAATATTACTCGTAAAGCGGATACTTCGCGCAGATCTCGTTGACCATGCCGCGAACCTTCTCCTTGTTGCCCTCGAAGTCCTTCGCGGTGAGGTAGATGCACTCGCCGATAACGCGCATATCCTCTTCCTTCAGACCTCTTGTGGTGACAGCCGGAGTACCGATACGCACGCCGGAGGTCAGCGCAGGCTTCTGCGGATCGTTCGGGATAGCATTCTTGTTGACGGTGATGTAGCACTCGTCCAGATTGTTCTGGAGATCCTTTCCGGTGATGTTGAACGGACGGAGGTCAACCAGCATGAGGTGGTTGTCTGTGCCGCCGGATACCAGCTGGAATCCCTTCTCAAGAAGAGTGTCAGCAAGCGTCTTGGCATTCTTGACGATCTGCTCGCCGTAAGCCTTGAACTCCGGCTTGAGCGCCTCGCCGAAGCATACTGCCTTTGCAGCGATGACGTGCATGAGGGGACCGCCCTGGGTTCCTGGGAATATTGCGGAATTGATCTTCTTTGCAATGTACTCGTTGTTGGTGAGGATAAGACCGCCTCTCGGACCTCTCAGGGTCTTGTGGGTGGTGGTGGTGACCACATCTGCGTAAGGAACAGGGCTCTGGTGCTGACCGGCAGCAACAAGGCCTGCGATGTGAGCCATATCTACCATGAGATATGCACCGACAGCCCTTGCGATGGAAGAGAGCTTTTCAAAGTCGATAGCCCTGGGGTAAGCGGAAGCGCCTGCCACGATGAGCTTGGGCTTGTTCTTGTTTGCCAGCTTGTAGAGTTCCTCGTAGTCTATAAATCCGTCATCGTTCGTGCCGTAGGGTACGAAGTTGTAGAACTTACCGGAGATGTTTACAGGTGAACCGTGCGTCAGATGACCGCCGTGGGCAAGGCTCATGCCCATAACAGTGTCGCCGGGCTGGAGCAGAGCCACATAAACTGCGGTATTAGCCTGCGCGCCGGAGTGCGCCTGTACGTTCGCGAACTTTGCGCCGAACAGCTTCTTTGCGCGCTCGATTGCGATATTCTCGACGATATCAACGTCCTCGCAGCCGCCGTAGTAGCGCTTCCCGGGGTAGCCCTCAGCGTACTTGTTGGTGAGTACGCTGCCCATAGCTGCCATTACAGCCGGAGAAACGATATTCTCGCTGGCGATAAGCTCCAGATTTCTCTTCTGGCGCTTCAGCTCCAGGTTCATTGCGTCAGCGACCTCGCTGTCATAATTGCTCAGAAAACCAATGGTGTCCACGATATCATTGTACATTTTCAAAAGCTCCTTTCATAGTGTATATCAGTTAATTTAATTATAACCGAAATTTAACGCAAATGCAACCGTTTTGCGCTATTTCAATGTAATAACCATGAAAACCTCCCTTTGTGGAAAGATTTTCGGCGAAAAGCCCAAAAGCCGTGTAAAAACACGGCTTGGACCACTTATCAGATGTATTCTGCAATCTTGCTTCCCATCTCGGAGCAGGACAGCAGCTTCATGCCCTCGGACATGATATCCCCGGTTCTGAAGCCGTCCCTGATAGCCTGGCGGACTGCGTTCTCTACCGCGTCAGCCTCCTCAGTCATGTCGAAGGAGTAGCGCAGCATCATCGCAGCGGAAAGTATCGTCGCGATCGGGTTAGCCTTGTTCTGACCCGCAATGTCGGGCGCGGATCCGCCGGACGGCTCGTAGAGTCCGAACTTGGTTTCGTTCATGCTGGCGGAGGGCAGCATTCCGATGGAGCCTGTTATCATGGAAGCCTCGTCGGACAGGATATCGCCGAACATGTTCTCAGTGACCATCACGTCGAACTGCGCAGGATCCTTGACCAGCTGCATTGCGGAGTTATCCACCAGCATGTGCTCCAGCTTGACCTCGGGGTAATCCTTCGCGACCTCCTCGACTACCTTTCTCCACAGTCTGGAACTGTCGAGTACGTTCGCCTTGTCAACGCTGGTGACCTTCTTGCGGCGCTTCATTGCAACATCGAACGCCTTGACCGCAATGCGGCGGATCTCCTTTTCGTTGTAGCTCAGGGTGTCCACGGCGGTCATTACGCCATCGACCTCGCCGGTGTGGCGCTCGCCGAAGTACAGTCCTCCGGTAAGTTCACGCATGATGAGCATGTCGAATCCCTTTTCGCTGATCTCGGTCTTGAGCGGACACGCAGAAGCAAGCTCGCTGAACAGCAGGCAGGGACGCAGATTTGCGAACAGCCCCAGGGACTTGCGGATCTTCAGCAGCCCTGCCTCCGGACGGAGGTTCGCCGGGAGCTTATACCACGGGGATTTCGTGGTGTCGCCGCCGATGCTTCCCATCAGCACCGCGTCAGAATCCTTGCAGCGCCCGATGGTTTCGTCGGTCAGCGGAACTCCGTTGGCGTCGATGGAACAGCCGCCCATCAGCAGCTGCTCGTAATTGAACTTGTGACCGTACTTCGCAGCGACCTTGTCCAGCACCTTCATAGCCTCGGTGACTATTTCGGGTCCTATTCCGTCGCCCTTGATAACTGCTATATTCTTTTCCATTGCCATTGCCTTTCTATATTATGTCGATCTTCATGCGCAGCTCCTCGCCTGGCATTCCGCTTTTTGACGTCCTGCGCTTCCCATCGGGTTTGAATCCGAACTCAGCAAAGAATCTCAGCGCCTCCGAGTTATTCTCGTTCACCCACAGGAATGCGTTCTGCATTTTCATGCCGCGCATGTTCCTCAGGGAGTGGGACAGCAGCTTCCTGCCAAGTCCCTTGCTGCGGAATCCGTCGCCGACACATATCATGTCGATCTCACAGCTGTCCGGGATCAGCGACTTCGTACACACGCAGACTCCCTTGTGTCGCTTGTCGCAGGTAACGACAGCGACGAGCAGCGCCTGTTTAATGCACGCCGAAAAACGATCCGCGTCAAAGTGCCGGGTGTATTCCCCGGTGCCGGCTATATCCGCCAGCAGTCCCGGCGACATCTGGGAATTGCGCGAAATGTTCTGAATGTTGATAATCACAGAACCGCCCCCTCGGCAGGATCAGCCCTTGAGTGAGTTGAGCAGACCGCCCTTGTTGATGATCTCCTTGATGAACTCAGGGAAAGGCTGTGCCTGATATGTGTGACCCTTTGTAACGTTTGTGATAACGCCGGTATCAAAGTCGATATCAACCTCGTTGCCTGCGTCGATATCCTTTGCAGCAGCGTCGCATTCAAGGATCGGCAGACCGATGTTGATGGAGTTGCGGTAGAATATTCTCGCGAAGGTGGAAGCGATAACGCATGCAATACCGCTCTCCTTGATGGCGATGGGTGCGTGCTCACGGGAGCTTCCGCAGCCGAAGTTGAGGTTAGCCACCATGATGTCGCCGGGCTTCACCTTGTTGACGAAATCCTTGTCGATGTCCTCCATGCAGTGGGAAGCAAGCTCCTTGTGGTCCGCGGTGTTGAGGTAACGAGCCGGGATTATTACGTCCGTATCTACATTATCGCCGTACTTATGTACTATGCCGTGTGCTTTCATGTCAGCCCTCCTTATTCCTGTACGTCAGAGATATATCCGGTCAGTGCGCTTGCGGCTGCAATAGCCGGGCTTGCGAGGTATACCTCGGAGGTAACGTCGCCCATTCTGCCGACGAAGTTCCTGTTTGTGGTGGAAACCGCTCTCTCACCCGGGGCGAGGATTCCCATATGACCGCCCAGGCAGGGACCGCAGGTAGGCGCGGATACGACCATGCCAGCCTCAACGAAGGTTTCGAGGAGTCCGCTGCGGAGTGCGTCGAGGTAGATCTGCTGGGTAGCCGGAATAACAATGGCGCGGACGCCCTTTGCAACGTGCTTGCCCTTTACCACAGCGGCAGCAGCCTCCAGGTCGGAGTATCTGCCGTTAGTACATGAGCCGATGACAACCTGGTCGATCTTTATCTTGTCCATCTTGCCGATCTCGTCGATGGTCCTTGTATTCTCCGGCAGGTGCGGGAATGCAACTGTCGGGCGGACAGCGGACAGGTCAATGTCGATAACGCGGTTGTAGTGCGCGTCCGGATCAGCCTTGAATATCTCGAACTTGCGGTCGGATCTTCCCTTAACATAGTCGAGGGTTACGTCGTCGACCTCAAAGATACCGTTCTTTGCGCCGGCTTCGATAGCCATGTTAGCCATGCAGAGGCGATCGTCCATGGAAAGGTTCTTCAGTCCCTCGCCTGTGAACTCCATTGACTGGTACAGAGCGCCGTCAACGCCGATCATTCCGATGATGTGCAGGATAACGTCCTTGCCGGAAACCCACTTATTGAGCTTGCCGGTAAGATTGAACTTGATTGCGGAGGGCACCTTGAACCACGCTTCGCCGGTAGCCATACCTGCCGCCATATCCGTTGAGCCTACGCCGGTAGAGAAAGCGCCGAGCGCGCCGTATGTACATGTGTGGCTGTCCGCGCCGATAACGCAGTCGGACGGAACGACAAGTCCCTTTTCGGGGAGCAGGGCATGCTCAATACCCACATTGCCAACGTCGTAGTAGTTCACGATGTCGTACTTGTCAGCAAAATTGCGGCACTGCTGACATTGCTTTGCCGCCTTTATATCCTTATTCGGGGTGAAATGATCCATTACGAGGGAGATCTTCGTGCGGTCAAAAACGCTGTCGAAACCGTTCTTCTGAAATTCGTTGATAGCAACCGGACTTGTGATATCGTTTCCGAGCACCATATCGAGCTTAGCCCTGATGAGCTGTCCCTCAACAACACTGTCAAGACCTGCGTGCTTTGCAAGGATCTTCTGTGTCATCGTCATACCCATGTTTAGTTTCCTCCTGAGATTGATTACGCCCTGTCCGGGAATCCCCGACAAAGCTTTTACATCTTATTATATCACTTTTTCCCCGTTCTGTAAAGGGGAATTTCACAAATTTTATGAATCCGTGGCGGCTCTGAGCGCCTTTGTGGAAGGCACAGGGATTAACTCCAGATAAAGCCAGCGCTGTCAGCGGATCTCGAAACCGTAGCCGCCCTCGGTCGGGATATTCTCGGACTCTATCCGCTCGATATTCCCCCAGGAATGCTCGTCCAGCTCCCGTATGACCGCCGCAATATCCGCGGCGTAACCCTCGGCTTCCATCTCCACGGTGCCATCGTTGCAATTCCGCACCCAGCCGGTAACTCCGCGGTTTTTGGCGCTGTAGCATGCCTTGTAGCGGAATCCTACCCCCTGTACGGTCCCGTGGAAAATATAGTGTATGCGTATTTTCTCCATGTTTACTTCCTTCTCTCAAAAATCAGAATATTCCGATATTATAAAAGTACTCCTAAAACAGGTCGAGCATGCTGTCCAGATAGATCAATTCCCGGACATTCAGCTGATATTCCGGTTTTGTCATGTAATACAGCAGGAATTCCAGAATCAGCGCGCTTCCCAGTCCCCTGCCCTCTATCTTGAAGTTCGAGAATCCCATTGGAAGGTAGGTGTTCTTAATATCGTCAATGCCGATGAACTCCGGCTTCTTCATTGCCCGGGAGAACAGGTAGCCGCTTCCGCCCCCGGGAGCCTTACAGACGTGGTCGGGGCAGTCCTCTCCAAGATTCTTCCGGCTGACATTCTCATAGCACGCTTTCCTGTCCGTACAGCCGCTCCAGCAGCACTCGTTGCACAGGAATTCCACCTTGTCCCTCTGCGCGTAAGAAAGCCCGTCCAGCACTCCGAACTGCTTGTTCAGGCGGAAATCCGGCACAACATAGCGGAATTCCGGGCGGTCAACCTCCGCCAGAAACTGCCGGCAGTCCGTCAGCACCTTGGTCGTGGAGGACACGAAACAAAACCCCGGGTAGCGCTCCCGGAGATAGTTCAGCAGCAAGTCCGAATAAATAATGACGCCGTTCCCGGGGACTCCGCCGAAAAGGGCGCAGAGAGCGTTGCAATTCCTGTCCGACAGGTGCTCCTCGCGCAGCAGCGAATTGCTGAACGTCAGCCGCGCGGAAATACCGTATTCTTTCATCAGCGCGAGTACTTCCCGGGGGTCCTGGTCGCCGAATCCAGCGCGGCCGCCTCCCCAGAGGCAGTCCGCCGGGGCGCCGTATATCGACCCGATTTCACACCAGTCATAGAAATACTCCCGGTGCTCGCGGAATACCGGCAGGAATATCCGATACAGTTCGAAGAATTCAAACAATCCCGGAAGATGGTAGTATGCCTTTCCGTCCATAACTGGCTTCACCCCTTTCTGCAATATATTACAGTTGGGATTATACCACACGATCAGCCAAAAGTCAAACAAAGGTAAAAATACAATAAAATTTATTGGCAGTTTTATACAAACGCTCAATTCCTTCTTGTACATTTTCAACAAACAGGTGTATGGATAATCACGAAAATTTCGCCTTATGCAACAAATTTGTGAATTAGACGAGCGAAACATCTTGACCTTTCCGAAAAATTATAGTAAAATAGCGTTTAGCCTAAGCAAATACTCACTCCGACAAACGGAGTGCACTACAGCAAATGGCTGTAAATGTTATTCAGGAGGAAAAAAATTATGAAGAAGATTTTTGCATCTATGATGGCAGCTGCCATGGTAGTAGCTCTCGCAGGCTGCTCCAACAACAGCACTGACAGCAGTTCCGCAAGCGAAAGCTCCGCTGCTGAGAGCGGTTCCACCGCAGGCACTGCTGAAAGCGGCGCAAATGCAGGCACCGCCGAGAGCGGCGCAAACACTGGCGACAGCACCGGCGCTCACAAGCTCGGTATGGGCGTAGTTACCTCTATCGGCTCCTCTTCCGCTGGCAACGCACAGGTTGACGCTACCGTTGCGGCAGTAATTCTGGACGCTGACGGCAAGATCGTTTCCTGCGCAGTTGATGTTGCACAGAACAAGATGGACATCACTGACGGCGAGGTTCCCGAGGACGCTGCTTCCATGACCTTCAAGTCCAAGAAGGAAAAGCTTGAGGAATACAACATGAAGCCCGCTTCCGGAATCGGCAAGGAGTGGTACGAGCAGGCTGAGGCTTTCGAGGCTTATGTAGTTGGCAAGACCGCTGACGAGGTTGCTGCTATTCCTGTTGAGACCACAGAGAACGGTCACGTTGTAACCACAGACGAGACCCTGCTGGCTGGCTGCACAATGAGCATCAATTCTCTGATCGACGCAACCGTAAAGGCTTGCAACGATGACAGCGCAGCTGATTTCACCGGCGACGCTAAGCTTGAGCTTACATGCTCCACTTCCGTTGATTCCGCTACTGCTTCCGCAGAGGACGGCGAGGACGGCACCGCAGCAATGTACACATCCTTCGCAGCTGTTGCAGTTGACGCTGACGGCAAGCTCGCAGCAGTTTGCTACGACGAGGTTCAGCCTAAGGTAACATTTGACGACGAGGGCGAGATCACTTCCGATACCGCTGCTGAGATCAAGACCAAGAGAGAGAAGAAGGACGAATACGGCATGAGAGGCGCTTCCGGCATCTCCGCTGAGTGGTTCGAGCAGAACCAGGCATTTGAGACTTTCGTAACCGGCAAGACTGCTGACGAGATCTCCGCTATCCCCACTGAAACCACCGATAACGGTCACGTTGTAACCACCGATGAGACCCTCAAGGCTGGCTGCACAATGAGCGTTGGCGGCATGATCAAGACAGTTGTAAAGGCTATGGGCCTTGCAGGCTGATTCCCGACATAACTGACAGTTCTGATACGACGCAAGAGATGAGAGGCTGTACCGCCTCTCATCTTTTTGAGTTAAAGTAGGAGATGTATCAATGCACAGAAGTCCGGTCAATAAAGTATTATGCGTGCTTCTCGCGGCAGCGGCTGCCCTGAATCTGTCAGCGTGCAGCGCAGGAAAGGAAAAGCAGCGCTACTCCAAGGCGTACCTTGAATTCTTCGACACTGTGACACAGATAATCGGTTACGAGGAGGACGAGGAAACGTTCTCCCAGAACTGCGAGAAGGTCTATTCCCTGCTTGAGGAATACCACCAGCTCACGGATATCTATCACAGCTATGAGGGCGTGAACAACGTCCGCACCATCAACCGCAGCGCCGGCGTGGAACCTGTAAAGGTGGACGAGAAGCTCATCGACCTGCTGGAATTCTCAAAGGAGATGTGCAGGGTCACCGGCGGAGCGTGCAACATCGCCATGGGAAGCGTGCTTTCCATCTGGCACAAGTACCGCGAGGCAGGTATAAACGACCCGGAATCTGCGGAACTCCCCCCTATGAAGGACCTGACGGAAGCCGCGCAGCACTGCGACATTGACCACCTCATAATCGACAGGGAAGCCGGGACTGTGTTCCTGGACGATCCTGAGATGTCCCTCGACCTGGGCGCGGCTGCCAAGGGCTACGCCGTGGAAAGGGCCGCGGAGCTTCTCATGAACGAGGGAGTGACGAGCGGCTACACCCTCAACATCGGTGGTAACGTCCGGACTATCGGCACAAAGGCGGACGGCTCCGACTGGGCAGCCGGAATACAGAATCCCGACACGGAGGACGAGGAGAATCCTTACATCGTCCGGCTGAAGCTGAACGGAATGTCGCTTGTAACCAGCGGTAACTACCAGCGGTATTACGAGGTCAACGGAGTGCGCTACCACCACATCATCGACCCGGTAACGCTCATGCCGCTCAACAACTTCGCTTCAGTTTCGATTCTCTGCAACGACAGCGGAAAGGCTGACGCGCTTTCCACAGCGCTGTTCAATATGACGATCGGCGATGGGAAATCCCTCCTGGCGAATATCGGAGGTATCGAGGCGATATGGGTGCTTCCCGATGGCAGCTATGAGTGCACGGACGGATTCTCAGAACTCATCATCGACTGAGTGTAAGGAAATAATTCACAGATAAAAAAATTATCAATAATATGGAGAGAGGTGTTGACAAAAGCACCTCTCTTGATATATACTAAATATAGTATGCCTTTATCGAAATCAGAAAGACACAGCTATTATTCTAAAGCGAAATGTGAGGTTAGATGAAATGCCACTATTCATGCTTAAAGGCGCGCATGTTCCCCACAGGAAGAACACCGCGCAGATGGCGGCAGTCAAGATGCCTGCACCGAAATCCGTGACGATTCCCGTCGTCATGCACATCGGCGCGCCTGCCGTGCCCGCTGTAAAAGTGGGCGACCACGTTGACATCGGCGATGTCATTGCCACCGCCGGCGGATTTGTAAGCGCCCCTATCCACGCAAGCGTTTCCGGCACGGTAAAGAAGATCGACGCCATTCTCGTAAGCTCCGGAAACAACGTGAACGCTATCACGATTGAATCCGACGGCAAAATGACAGTATCCGACGCAGTCAAGCCGCCGAAGCTCGAAACCTTCGAGGACTTCATCAATGCGGTACGCGACAGCGGTCTTGTCGGACTTGGCGGCGCAGGATTCCCGACTGCCGTAAAGCTGAAGATCGACGACCTGTCCCGTATCAAGGCGGTCGTAATAAACGGCGCGGAATGCGAGCCGTACATCACCAGCGACACCCGTACAATGCTCGACGACGCCGAGTGGATGAAGGAAGGCTTCGCGCTCCTGGAAAAGTTCCTCAAGGTGAAGAACATCATCATCGGCATCGAAAAGAACAAGCCCGAGTGCATCGCAAAGATGAACGAGCTTGCCGCCGCTGACCCCTGCCTGACCGTTAAGCCGCTCCCCAGCTTATATCCCCAGGGCGGTGAGAAGGTGCTGATCTACCACACCACCGGCGCTGTTGTTCCGGAGGGAAAACTTCCCCTCGACGCAGGCGCTGTTGTAATGAACTGCACCACCCTCGCCTGCCTCGCGAAGTACTGCAAGACCGGTATGCCGCTTGTTGAGAAGTGCGTTACCGTTGACGGCGGCGCGATCAAGGAGCCGAAGAACGTCATCGTGCCAATCGGAACCTCCATCAAGGACCTGATCGACTTTGCCGGCGGCTTCAAGGAGGAGCCTGGCAAGATACTCTACGGCGGTCCCATGATGGGAATCGCAGTCCCGAACACCGACTGCCCAATCCTTAAGAACACGAACGCCATAATCGCGCTCAACCAGAAGGAATCCCAGCCCAAGAAGCAGACCGCCTGCATCCGCTGCGGAAACTGCGTTTCCCACTGCCCTCTCCACCTCGACCCCGTATCCATCTCCAAGGCGTACAGGGACGGCAACTGCGAGGAGCTGAAAAAACTCAAGGTCAACCTCTGCATGGAGTGCGGCTGCTGTGCTTTCGTCTGTCCGACAGGACAGCCTCTCGTACAGAGAAACAAGCTGTCTAAGGCAATGTTAAGAAACTACAAACCTCAGGAGGGAAAGAAATGAGCAATTTAACTGTTACTTCTTCTCCGCACATATATACGCCCCGCACAACACGCTCCATCATGCTTGACGTGCTGATCGCGCTTATGCCGGCGGCTGTTGCTTCGGTCATCATTTTCGGAATAAGCAGCCTGTTCGTTATCCTCGCCTGCGTTATCTCCGCTGTGGCTGCCGAATTCGTGTTCAACGTTATCTGCCGCAAGGAACAGACTATCGGGGATCTTTCCTCCGCTGTCACCGGTCTGCTTCTCGCACTGAATATTCCTTCAACTATCCCCCTGTGGCAGGCTTCCATCGGCGCTATCTTCGCGATAATCGTCGTAAAATGCCTGTTCGGCGGTATCGGTCAGAACTTCGCTAACCCTGCCATCACCGCGAGAATCTTCCTGCTGCTGTCCTTCAGCGGCACCATGACTGCCGCGGTGTTCCCCCAGAATGCCGACGTCGTGTCCGGCGCAACTCCCCTGGGAGTACTCAGCGGTCAGGAGGGCACCCTGCCTACATACCTTGACCTGTTCCTCGGCAACTGCGGCGGCGCCCTCGGTGAGACCTGCGCACTGGCGCTCCTCATCGGCGGTATCTACCTCATCGTCCGCGGAGTTATCACATGGCACACTCCTGTAGTATTCATCGCGACTGTATTCCTGTTCTCCCTCGTGCTTGGTCAGGACCCCGTTGCGGAGATACTCTCCGGCGGTCTGTTCATCGGCGCTTTCTTCATGGCGACCGACTACGCGACTACCCCGAACACCGCCTGGGGCAAGGTCATCTTCGGAATTGGCTGCGGTCTTATCACCGTGCTTATCCGCGTATACGGAAGCTACCCCGAGGGCGTATCCTTCTCCATTCTGCTTATGAATATCCTCACTCCCTACATTGAGAGATGGACCAGAACAAAACCGTTTGGAGGTGCTAAAGCATGAACGATTCAGTAAAGAGCGTTATCGCGCTTGTTGTCATCTGTCTGACCGTTACGCTTGCTCTTTCCGCGGTAAACTACGTCACCGCTCCCATCATTGAGGAGAACAACGCAAAGGCTGTTCAGGGCTCATTTGCCGAAGCGCTCCCGGGCGCTGACGGGTTCGAGGAACTTGAGCCTGCCGCTGACGCTCCCGAAACCGTAAAGAGCATTTACAAGGAAAACAACGGCTTAGGCTATGTTGTCATACTTGAAACCACGTCCCAGTACAGTGAATCCCCCATGGGAATCACCGTTGGTATCGGCACGGACGGTATCATCAAGAACATCGTGCTGACAAACTACGCTGAAACCAAGGATTTCGGCGCTGATTACCCTGCAAGCTACATCGGTCAGGATTCCGCACTCGCAGGCGTTGAGCTGGTGTCCGGAGTTACATACTCCTCCACCGCGTTCAGGAACGCAGTGACCGACGCTTACACCGCTCTGTTCGCAGTCGCTGACGTGGCAGCCGGCGAGATGTCCGACGACCAGATGGCTGCTGACGCTATCGGCGAACTACTTCCGGCTTCCCTCGACAACACCGGCGCATGCAAGGTTGAGGAATCTGACGGGCTGTTCGTAAGCTCCAACCGCACCGGCTATGCAATGGTGGCTGACAAGGTCGCATACGTTACAGACGCATTCGGCAACTACATCGGCAGCAAGTCCTTTGACGACGCCGCTTCCGAGGACGCTTCCGTCGTTGAGGCTGTCAAGGCTTCCGCAGCAGAGGCTTACGCAGCTGCAAGTGAGAAGAACATCAAGCGTATCGTCAAGATGTACGAGGACGCTGAGGTAACAACTCTCGTACCCACCGGCGTTCAGTCCTCCGTAAACGGCGCATACAGCTTCACCAGCGAGGGCACCGCTTACTACGCAATGACCACCTCCACCTTCGGTTACGGCGGCCCTGTAAACATCATGTATATCGTTGACGAGAACGGCACCATCGCCAAGTTCAAGGTACTGTCCCACAACGAAACGGAGTACTACGGCGATGTCGTATCCCAGAGCGCTTACACCGGCGGCTATCCCGGTCAGGTACTCGGCAGCATCAGCGATGATGTCCTCGTGGTATCCGGCTGCACCTTCACAACAAACGCTGTAAAGACCGCCGCCGCAGACGTGACCGCAGCATTCGACGCAGTAAAGGAGGCTCAGTGATATGGAGAAACAGAGCAAGCTTTCCATTATGTTAAAGGGCTTCATCAAGGAAAACCCTGTATTCGTGCTGGTTCTCGGAACCTGCCCGACCCTCGCCGTCACCGACTCGGTATCCCGTGCGCTCAGCATGGGTATTGCGGCGGCAATAGTTCTCATCTGCTCCAACATGGCGATCTCCGCGCTCCGCAAGGTTATTCCCGACAAGGTGCGCATTCCTGCTTACATCGTCATAATCGCGGGCTTCGTTACGATTATCCAGATGCTGATGAACGCATACCTGCCCGACCTGTTCACGGCGCTCGGCACTTATCTCGCGCTCATCGTGGTAAACTGTATAATCCTCGGCAGAGCCGAAATGTTCGCAAGCAAGCACACCGTTGTTGAGTCCGCCCTCGACGGAATCGGCATGGGCGGCGGATTCACGCTTGCGCTGTTCTGCATGGGTACCGTCCGTGAAGTACTCGGCTCCGGCAGCTTCCTCGGATTCAAGATCCCGTTCATGCAGGACTACTGCATTCCGTTCTTCACCCAGGCGGCAGGCGGATTCTTCGTGTTCGGCGTACTCATCGCCGTTGTCAACAAGATCACCAAGGGAAAGGCTATCAGCAAGAAGGAATTCGGCTGCGCAAACTGCCCCTCCCGTGCCGCATGCGCTGAGAACCCAGAAAACATCAGTACAGCAAAGGAGGCGAAGTAATACATGGATACCATCAAGGCACTTCTCGTGATCCTCATGTCCAGCGTACTTGTCAACAACTACGTTCTTAACAAGTTCCTGGGTATCTGCCCGTTCCTCGGAGTTTCCAAGAAGCTCGACCAGGCTGCCGGCATGGGTACCGCCGTTACTTTCGTTATGCTGGTGGCTACCGCAGTCACATGGCCTATCCAGACCTTCGTACTGGATAAGCTCGGACTGGGTTATCTCCAGACCATCGTGTTCATTCTTGTTATCGCAACGCTGGTTCAGTTCGTTGAGATAATCCTCAAGAAGTACATTCCGGCGCTCCACAAGTCGCTGGGCGTTTACCTTCCGCTCATCACCACAAACTGCGCTGTCCTCGGCGTTACCATCAACAATATCAAGGACGGCTACGGCTTCCTCGAGTCCATGGTAAGCTCCCTGGGCTGCGGTCTTGGCTTCCTGCTGGCTATGGTCCTGTTCGCAGGAGTACGCTCCAGACTTGACAGCGCTAATATTCCCGAGAGCTTCAAGGGGCTTCCTGTGACCCTCGCCGCTGCGTCCATCGTTTCCATGAGCTTCATGGGATTCGCCGGCGTAGTCGACAAGCTGTTTGCGTAAGGAGGCTGCAAAATGAACGATTCTTTATTATCAGCAATCCTTGTTGCGGTCGGAGTACTGGTCGCTATCGGACTTATCTGCGCGCTCATTCTGGTCATCGCCGCAAAATTCTTCGCGGTGAAGGTCGATGAGAAGGAGCAGAATATCCGCGCCTGCCTGCCGGGCGCAAACTGCGGCGCCTGCGGATTCACCGGCTGCGACGGCTACGCCAAGGCGCTTGCGGAGGGTTCCGCGGCTGCCAACCTGTGCGTACCCGGCGGAGCCTCCACAGCGAAGCAGCTCGGCGAAGTCCTCGGCGTTTCCGTCGAGGCGGCTGAGAGAATGGTGGCATTCGTGCACTGCTCCGGCACCTGCGAGAATACCACCCGTAAGTACGACTACAAGGGAATCCCCACCTGCGCCGGAGCGAAGCTATTCTACGGCGGCGACGGAGCATGCTCCTCCGGCTGTCTTGGGTACGGCGACTGCGCAAAGGTATGCCCCAGCAACGCAATCTACAACAATAACGGCGTTGCCTGCGTTGACCCCGAGAAATGCACCGGCTGCGGACTATGCACAAAGGCATGTCCGAACTTCGTCATCCGCCTCGTTCCCACAACTGCCACCGCAGTAGTTGCGTGCAGCAACAAGGACAAGGGCGCGGCAGCCGTCAAGGAATGCAAGGCTTCCTGCATAGGCTGCAAGAAGTGCGAGAATATCTGCCCTGCCGACGCAATAAAGGTTGAGGACAACTTCGCGCACATAGACTACACCAAGTGCGTACACTGCAACGCATGCATCGAAACCTGCCCCAGACACGCCATAAAGAGCGTGGAATTCAGTCAGGCTCAGTAATAGACATCATGGGGAGTGCAGGCGCATTCCCCATAATGGTATGATTCAGGAGAAATGTCAGGCATGAAGCCAATGGATAAAAAACACAGAAACGATATTATTCTCATAGCGGTACTTCTCGTGGTCGCCGGTGCAGCTTTCGGATTGATCCAGCTGAACAAGAAGAGCGGCGGCTACGCAGTGGTGGTCCAGGACGGAAAGGAAACGGCGGTGTATCCCCTGAACGAGGACGCAAGCGTCACAATTACTTCTCCGACCGGATTCAACACACTGGTTATAAAGGACGGAAAAGCCGATGTGACCGACGCAGACTGCCCTGACAGAATATGCGTGAACCAGCACAGCATAAGCTACGATGGCGAAACGATAGTGTGTCTTCCAAACAAGCTTGTGGTAAAGATAGTATCCGACGCCGAATCTGACGTTGACATCATCGCATAGGAGGACAAATGAAGATCAGACCGAAATCCATAGCGCTGCTGGGGATCTGCGCCGCGATCGCCATGGTGCTTTCCTATGTTGAGAGTCTTATCCCGGTGTCGTTCGCCGTCCCGGGAATCAAGCTGGGACTCGCGAACATCGCGGTGATATTCGCGCTGTACAAGCTTGGCGCGAAAGAAGCCGTCGCGGTTTCCCTGGTAAGGATAGCCTGGATGGCAATACTTTTCGGGAACGTAATGACCCTGGCGTACAGCGTTGCCGGCGCAATACTCAGCCTTACCGCAATGATACTGCTGAAGCGCTCGGAGCGATTCTCCACGGTCGGCGTGAGCGTTGTCGGAGGAATCCTCCACAACGTCGGGCAGATACTCGTTGCAATGCTCATAATGGAAACAGCGCAGATAATATACTACCTCCCGGTACTCTGCGTCAGCGGAATTGCCGCCGGCGTGGCAATAGGAGTGGTTTCCGCGATACTGGTGAAGCGCGTGCCCGTGACGAAGGACTGAACAACGAATCCCCTGAAATTCAATTTCAGGGGATTCTTTTTATCTTCCGCTTTCCTTTATTTCGCCGGAGCGGTAGGCTCTTAGCAATTCGCGCAGGTCGTTTATCTGCTCCAGCAGCTCCGCGCCCTTGTCCGTGTCGGAAATATTCGCGCGGCGGTCGAGCCTTTCCACCAGGTGTATTTCCGGGGTATGCTCGCTTTCGCCGGCGATGAATTGCCTGTGCTCCGCCAGATTCAGGCTGTGGGAATCGTATATCAGCGTGTATCCGGCAATTCCGGTCGCCTTCTGGTACGCCTTGGAGATTCCTCCGTCGATAACGAACAGCCTGCCGCCTGCCTTGACGGGCTTCTCGCCGTTCTTTATCTTCACGGGGACATGCCCGTTGATTATGTGCCCTCTCTCCGGGTCAAGCCCGAACATCTCCAGTATCCTACCGCAGACCTCCGCCTGCTCCGAATAGTGGTAGTAGGCGTTGTAGTTCTCTTTCTGAAGCTCCTTGTCCGCCAGGAAATAACGCTCGAAAAACGCCATCTTGTCCTTGCCGTACAAGGGAGATCGCGCGCCGCTCCAGAGATACCACATGTAGTCGGCGGCGTAGTCCTTCTCAGCGCCCGGCTGCATGAAATACGCACGGTTCGCTATCTCGTCCAGCTTGTCGAGCAAAGCTTTGCCGGAGTAGTCCGCCCCTGCGATGGTCACGCTCTGAAGCTGCCCCTCCTCGTCAAGCGGAATACACCCATGAAACAACAGGTTCCCGTTCATTGCCTTGTACATCGAGCCCTTTGAATACAGGAACCGTATGTGGGAATTAAGCCGTTCGCTGTGCATGAACGAATTCTCAAGCACCGACATCAGTTCGTTTTCCGCGTCCGTGAGCGCAAGAGGGTCGTCACGGCTTACCGTCGGGAAATTACTGTCGAGCAATTCGTATTCTCTGCCGTCTATCGTCACCGTTCCGCGGTCGAAATCCACCATGCGGAATATGTCGCGCTTATCCATGCCCCACTCCGGGTGGCGCTCAATGAGCTGCCCCTCCAGCTTGAGCTGAATCACAGTTATCGCCTTGTGCATTTTCGCGACAAGCTTCGTATCCACCGGGTCGTAGATGTTGTCATCCAGGGTCTGCGGCATAAACAGCGCGCACTCATCGTCCTTGTAGTTCTCCCCGGCGAACACCGCCAGCGCCCTTAGATTCAGTCCGTATCCGTCCTCCAGCACGTCGAAGTTGTTATACCGCATGGAAATACGGATCACGTTCGCTATCAGCGCGCGGTTTCCGGAGGCTGCGCCCATCCAGGAGATGTCGTGATTCCCCCACTGGATATCGACATCGTGCATTTTCATCAGCTCGTCCAGGATTATATCGGCTCTCGGTCCCCGGTCGAAAATATCGCCTATTATATGCAGCTTGTCGATGGCAAGCGACTGTATCAGCTCGCAGAGGGATTTGATGAACCGGTCCGCTATCCCCGTATCTAGTATGGTGGAAATGATCTCGTCGTAGTAGTACTCCTTCACCACGTCGTCAGTCACGTTCAGCAGCTCGTCGAGAATATACACCATGTCCCGGGGAATACGCTTGCGCACCCGGGAGCGCGTGTATTTCGCCGACACTGCCTCGCAGACCAGTATCAGCCTGTAAATAGTCAGCCTGCGCCACTCGTCGGTAAGTCCGCCGCTGATACGCAGATTCTTCAGCTGCTTGTCGGGATAGTAGATGAGATATGCCAGCGCTTCGCGCTCCGCCCCGGAAACCGATTTCCCGAGGGTTATGTCTATCTTGTTCTTTATCATTCCGGAAGCGCTCTTCAGCATATGCAGAAACGCTTCGTACTCGCCGTGGATATCGCTGAAAAAGTACTCCGTCCCCTTAGGAAGGCTGCGTATCGCAGACAGATTCACGATCTCGCTCACCGCGCTGTCTATCGTCGGGAATTCCTTGGCAAGGAGCGTCAGGTATTTCTTGTCCATACTACTTACCCCCAGAAGATATTGATCATGCGTTTTCCGATATGCACGGAATTCACCAGAGGTGAACGTATGTGCAAGGCATTTTATTATATCACATATTATATCACAAAAGGTCTCATATTTCAACCACCCTGCCGGGTCTGCTCCGGTCATTTATCAGGAAAACAACGATTCGCCCCTGGAGGTCATCAGATAGCACAGCATGTTATAATGCCCCAGGAACGTGTCCTTGACCTTTCTGCTCACCGGATAGGCGTGATACATTCCAATGCCGACTTCCAGCTCGACCTCTGCTCCGGCGTCCTCCATTCGGGAAACCAGTTCGTCGCACATCGCGTACAGCACCTCGGAATCCGCGAAGCAGACATACGCATGCTCCAGCCCGTCATATATCCCGCGCTGCGGATAGAGCATGTAGTCCGGCTGCTCCTTTCCGTTGGTTATCAGGTCACGGTAAGTGTCGAGCGTGCCGACGGACTGGATTATGTCGCTCTTCTCAAGCTGCTCCGCAAGCGCCCTCTCCTCCGGGGTGCGAATGCACATCTCCGGGGAGGCGACATACAGCAGCTCCGGCATTGGAACTCCCTCCGCCATCACATTAATGTGGGATACGAGCGCCAGCGCGAGATTCCCCCCGGAGGAACAGCCGGCGACCGCCACATTCCCCGTGCCGTATTCCACGGAAATGTGCTTATAGGCTTCGTATACAATTTTAACCGCGTCGCTGATCGAACAGTTAATGCAGGGGGGATAATACGGAATCACCACATCTCTGCCGGTTTTCAGCGCCAGTTCCTCGAACAGCCTGTTTTTCCCTTTTCAAACCGGTTTTTAGAGGTTCCCATAACACAGATCAATCCAAAATGCAACAAAAAAACATCTAAAAACGGAACCACCAGTTTCTGTTGCCGACATTGCACTGACTCTGCGCGACCACGCAACGACCTTCGCAATGCGCTCGTCGAACGCCGCTTGTCACCAGCAATTACACATATTCAGCGGTAACATTCGCCAAAGATTCCGCACAAATTCAGCAACAGCAACAAAACCACAGACATTATACTAAAAGGGGCAGCATGTCTGCCGCTCCCCCGTAGTATGCAGGATCAGCTGTTGACGTACTCCTTGATAACTTCCATTATCTCGTTAAGTCTGCTCTCGCCAATCCCCTTTATTTCGCCGATCCTTCCGCGGAGTTCGTCCAGGTCAAGGGACGTTCCGTTGGAGCTTTCCTCGGCGTTTTTGTAGATCTGCCCGACAAAACGCTGCATCTGCTCGCGGTTGAATCCCTTTATCTGCTTGTAGGTTTCTCGGGATAATGTGTAAATGTTCTGTTCTGACATGGGTTTACCTCTTTCTGAAATAGTGAACAGATTAGATTATATCACATTTCCGGACAGAATGCAACTATTATTTCATGTATATAATTGACAAAAGCCCCCTTTGCGGATCATTATTTCCGCAGAGGAGGCTTTCTCGCCGGTTTCACTTGATAATGGTGCTGTTATTGATCACCAGCGTGCTGTACAGAAACAGTATATCCTGCCCGTGGAATTCAACGAATCTGCCCAGCAGTTCCGGCATGAGATAGCGTATATCCACCAGCGTGATTTTGGCGTATCCCTCTGCCAGGAGCGGCGCAAGGCTGCTCGCGAAGGAATCGCGGAATATCACCAGCTCCCTGTCCGTGGAAGCGTTCGGATTTTCGATGGTGAGCAGGGATTTCGCCCCGGAAAGGAATATCTCATACGGGTCGTCGCCGGAGGCAAGCTCCAGGTTATACACGTCGGAATAGCTGTTGGTTTCCGCGTCGAATACGCGGCATTCCGCAAGCATGTCGTTATCCAGATATGTGAGCGAATCCGGCTCGACGCTGATGTCAGACTGACGGCAGTGTACGCCGTAAAACGGCACGTCAAGCGTGGTCTGCGTGTATTCCTGGGAAACCGCGACTCCCATCGCGGAAGCGATACGCTCAGCCACGTCGGTTATCTTCTCCTGCCTCCAGTGGGTGTCGGTGCGGTAGTAGTCAGTCAGCTCCAGCAGCGGATATATGTCGATGTATTCCGCGTAATCCATCTTGTTCACAAGCCGGGAAGTCAGCTCTGAATAGTCTATCGACGGATACCCGTTCTGCTCGGCAAGGAAGTAATTCTTGTCCGGAATCACGCTGACGAATATGTTCTCGCAGTTATCCCTGAGATACTGCTCGTAGACGTATTCAAACCGCTTCGCCGCGTATTCCACCGACTTCTCGTCCAGGGGATAATTCAGCTTTGCGGCGTAACCGTCCACGACGTAAACTCCGCTTTCATCGGCAGCCGACACCTCCGAATCCGTTGAGGCTTCGGAGGAACTTACTGTGGTCGTGGTCGCCGGGGACTCGTCGGTAAGGTAACTGGAACTGCTTTCCGGTGCCGCGCATCCGCTGAAAATCACGGCAGACAGCAGGGCGGCGGCTAATCTGGTCTTTTTCATCACTCTATATTCTCTTCAAAAACTATTGTGGTAAAGGGATATGCTTCGGACATGTGCTTTACATAGGAATCGATCAGATCCTCCAGACCGTATGCGCACACTATGTAGTCGCCGACCTCCGCCACGATGAACTTGTCCGGGAATCCGCACATCCACCTTATCGATGCTATATTATCCCTGATGGACTTGCACAGCGCCGCCGTGTCGGTACCCTCAACGACGTGGTATGCCCCGGTGGAGAAGGTGTTGGTGTTCATCATGTGTATCATTGACGCCGCGCTGTCTATCTTTCCAACCTCGGAAGCCGGGAATCCGGTCAGGCGGTCAAGCTCATCTGGATTGTCCAGGCTGAACGGACCTGCACCATCGACTACATCGCCGCTGCTGAAGTCGCCGCCTGCGACCGGGAATTTCTCATCCTCGCTGAACAGCGCCCAGGCGGAATTTATCAGTTCCGACGGACTGGAGATCTTTACTTCGGCAGGCTCCTCCGGCTCGGGAGTTTTCGTGGTATCCGCAGGCTTGGTGGTCGTCGGCTTGGTAGACGCAGGCTTTGTAGCTGCCGGTTTGGTAGTCGCAGGCTTGGTGGTTGAAGGCTTGGTGGTCGCAGGCTTGGTATCCTCTGGCTTGCTGGTTTCAGGGGCGCTGGTTTCGGGTGCGGTCGTTTCCGGTGCACTGGTTTCTGGAATGCTCGTTTCAGGCTCGGCGGTTTCCGGCGCACCCGTTGTCGGCTCGGTCGTCATGGGTGAGCTGGATTCCTGAGTGTCGGGTTCCGGCTCGGAGGATCCGGGATTGGTGTCAGATTCCCCGGTCTGTGCGCCCTCCGTCGAAGATGTCGCCGCGGATTCAGCAGTGGACGTGGTATCCTCAGTGGAGATGCTGTCGGTACTGTTGTTTCCGTTACAGCCGGCAAGCGCCAGCACCATAAATGCTGCAATAAGAACTGATGTGAACTTTTTCATAAATTCCTCCGTTATTTGAGTTTGATATTATCGGGAGCTTTCACTGACCGTCCATTCCTGCAAGGAATCGTCGAACGAAAGCCGCAGGATACGGCAGTGATTTCCGGTCTGCGCAGTGAGGGTGAATTCCCGGGAAGCGTCCCACAGCGGAACGCTCCAGACGAGGGCGCTGCTTCCGGTGATCTCCAGCGGAGTTTCAGCCGGCTGAGTGAGTCCCTCCTGGTAGATCTCGCCGCCGTAAACGGTGACGACCGTCAGCCCATGTGCGTCAATGCTGACAGGGATATCCGTTGGCTCCAGCGAATAGGCGCTTATAGCCGCCCTTTCAGAGTCAGCATTTCCGCTGCTGAGTGCAATTGGGGAATCGGACAGCTCCCTGCCCATGACGAGAATATCCACGCCATTTCCACCCGGGAGCAGCAGTACCGCGCCTATAACTGCGGCACAGGCTGCCGCCGCTGAGCAGAATCCGATAACTTTAGCACGGCTTTTCCGGCGGAAAGGCTCCTGGGCTTCGGCGATGATGTCATCGTCAAGCATTGTCACTGCGTCAACAAAGGCTTCGTGCTTCATATGGATATCCCTTCTTTCTCAAGACGCTCTTTAAGTCTGCCGCGCATACGGAACAGAATGGATTTCACCTTGCTCTGCGAAAATCCCGTTTTCTGCGCGATCTCCTCAATGCTGTCGCAATTAAAGTACCTCAGCACGAAGATACTTCTGTCCTGCCTTTTCTGCTCCCTAAGAAATAAGTTAAGGCAGTCGCGGATATGTAAGGGGTCGCTTTCGGTGGAGTTCTTGTCCGGCACGCACTCGTCGAGCTCGTCAAGAGATACCGTGAACTCCCCGGAATAACGCTTCTGTGCGTGGTTTGCTTTCAGCTTGTTGAGGGCAAGATTCCTGACGATCTTCGCAAGGAATGACATCAGCGGATCGGGCCTTTTCGGTGGGATCGCGTTCCACAGCTGGAAATACGACGAATTGACTATTTCCTCGCTGTCCTGCGAATTCCCGAGTATCCCCCGGGCGATTTTTCCGCATAAAGCGCCGTATTTCGCGGAGGTTTCGGCGATTGCATTTTCGTCACGATTCCAGAAAAGCTCAACGATCTGACTATCGTCCATAAAGCTCCCCTTTCTCAGAGCACTTCCGGAATACTCCGGTGCTCTACTTATGTATACAACTTCTGATATTGCAGCGTTGCATTTTCTAAAAAATTTTTTCGATTTATTTCTACGGACTTCCGGCGCGCAGGTCTGATTCATCTTGACGCGCCGGAGGAATTGTGCTATAATCCCAATGAACGCAAGCCGAAGCCGATTATCCGCCGGGAGGCATCATACCGCCGCAGGATTCACGGCTTCACAGATATAGTTATGCAACAGGTGAAAAATGAACATTGAATATATCCACGAGCCAACCGACCTGCAATGCGGTCAAGCGGTGCTTGCCATGCTGCTGGGGACGACCGCAGAATACATCTGTGGGTATCTCGGCAACGACCGCGAAACCGACCTCCGGGAAATGAAGCGCGTGCTGACCGAACACGGCATTAAATTCTCGCCGGAACGCAGACAGGCGGAATCCGCCTCCGACCTGCCGGGGTGCGCCCTGCTAAGCCTGGAAACTCCGCGCTGCTGGCACTGGTCGCTGTATGTGAACGGCGTATTTTACGACCCCGAGCACGGAATACTCAGCGATTTTCCGCAGTCCGACCGCAAATTCTACTGGGAGATCTTCCCCGACGCCTGATTTGCCGACCGCGTCAGGACGCGCTGAATAAGGCGCGGCCCGGCAAGAATTATACTCACTGGCGCTTCATTAGCCGAAGCACTTATCCACCTGATCGGTTATCTCCGGATCCAGCCAGCCCTTTTCCGCCATGTCGCGGAGTATCGTGCATGCCTTTTCGTGGGGCATTCCGGGCTTGTAGGGACGGCTCTCCGTCAGCGCCTGGTAGATATCCACGCACGCCATCATTCGCTCCTGGGTGTTCAGCTCCGGCGCGGTTTTGCGGAACGGGTATCCGGTGCCGTCAAGCCGCTCATGGTGGAATGCCGCCCAGTCGCGCAGCTCCTCAAATCCCTCTATCCCAGAGAGAATGTAGTAGGTATACGCGGCGTGGTGCTTCATCACCGCGAACTCCTCGTCGGTCAGACGCCCCGGCTTCTCCAGGATCTCGTTTCCCACCGCGACTTTACCGATATCGTGAAGCGCTCCTGCAAGGTACATCTTCTGGCACGTTTCCTCGTCAAAGCCCATGAATCGCGACAGCCTTTCAGCGCAGGCGGCGACCCCGATGGAATGAGTACTGGTGAACGGGGACTTGTAGTCCACTATCCGTGCGAAGAAATCCGCCAGTGCCTTTATCTGCGGAAAACTCAGCTCCTGTCTGCTGCGCGGAACTCTGCTCCACAGGCGCGACTCAAGGTCGTCACCGCCGAGGGACAGGAAATGCTTCTCCGGGAAGGCTTGCAGGAACGCCTCCGCGCATTCCTCGTCAATTATCCTTCCGCGCACCCTGGACAGGAAGCATTCCGCCTTGTTCCACACCTCCGGCGTGAATCTGTCGGCGCGGCAGAATACGTCCAGCAGGTCGCACAGGTGGATTATCCTGGCAAACAGCGGGACCTCCTGCCAGGTTTTCCCGAAGGGACCACTGCCGTCGGAGTTCTCGTGATGATACAGCAGCACTCCACTGATGTCGGTATTGAACGGCAGGCTGCGGATATTCTTCTCGCCCTGGGAACAGTGCATTCCCAGGCGTGGAATCTCCTGAAGAAGCTCCAGCGACTCAGCGTTCCCGTGGAACTCCTCCTGGATATATTGAGTAAGAGCGTTGTCGTGGAGCAGCGCACAGGCAGTCAGGTCCTGGAGCGCTCCGCCGTGCACGCCCATTTTTTCTGCGGTGCATACGCTCATATATGCCACGCGCTTTGCGTGGCGGCTGGTCACATGGACAAGCTCCGCTTCCACGCAGTCCAGCGCATAGGAGCAGGCGCCAAGTAATCCCAAGACATCAAGTTTCATACATTGTCCCTCTTATGTTCGTAAAGTACATACCGATTCTATCACATGGCGGAGGAAAAGTCAATACCGCGCGTCACGTCAGCCGCATTTACAGAAGCGGATAGGGATTCCCCTCCTCATCGCGGTCCGTCCGCTTGTAGGGTTGGAATCCCATGCGCTGGTAGAATCCCACCGCCTGCGGAACATACTCCATTATACGCTTTACCTCCGCGTCCGGCAGGAATGCGTGAGTAGCCCGGACGAAATCCTCCCATTTCAGTACTTCGTCTGCGCCATTCTCCGGTAATCCGTGGGGGAAGCTCCGCTGTAAGCATGGAACTTCCTGCTGAAATACAGCATGTCCGTGAATCCCAGGGATTCCGCGATCTCCCCCACCGACATCAGCGTCGAGCGCAGCAGGTGGCAGGCTCTTTTCATTCTCGCGGAGTTATGGTACTGTCCCATCGTCATGCCCTTTTCCCTCCGGAACCGCGCCGCCAGGCTGCTGTAGCTCTGATAGAACTGTCCGCTGATGAGCTCCTTTGAATAATCCCTGCCGGTCTGCCCGTCAAGGAACGCGCATATTCTGTCCGAGATAAGTTCCTGCTCCGGATACTGCTCCGAAGCGATATCCAGAAGGATCTCGTACAGCATGGAATTCTGCCGCAGCTCCCGGAGCGGCGCCGGGCTGTGGAAGCACTCGCACAGTCTGAACAGCTTCTCCTCGATAGTGCTCCCGGAAAGACCGCATATCTTCTTGGGAAGAGCTGCCGTATTCCCTCCGCACTGCCCGTCCGCAATCCGGAAGTGCGCGTAGATCCAGCGCGTTCCGCGCAGGGTCGGGTGCCTGCCGAAATGCCGCAGTCCGCTTTTCAGGAACAGCAGCTCCCCGGGATTTATTGCGTAGTCGCAGCCGTTTTCGGTGACGTACATCGTCCCGGCGGTTACATATATCAGCACGTTGAATTCTGCGATCCTGTCCATGTGCCAGAAATCCTCCGCGGCGGTCAGCGTGTCGCAGTCGGAAAGCAGCGGCAGTCCACGGTCGCTTATCGCTATGCATTCAATACTATTTTCCATATAACAAGTACATTTCTCCATTCAAACAAGCGGATACAAATATTATAATACATATATAAGCCATTGTCAATACGCCAGGAGGAAACACATGAAAACGCAGGAACAGATTCCAGTGACCGCATACAGGGCGGCAGGATTCATCGAAAAATACCAGAACATCGTCAACGATACGGTCATTCCGTATCAGTACAGCGTGCTCTGGGATAAGGCGGAGGGCGCGGAAAAGAGCCATGTGGCGCAGAATTTCATCAACGCCGCAAAGGTGCTCCGGGGCGAGGATTCCGCCGACGGATTCTACGGCATGGTATTCCAGGACAGCGACGCATACAAGTGGCTGGAAGCAGCCGCGTATTCCCTCGCGCTGCGCCGGGACGAAGCCCTCGGGCGCAATGCGGACGAGCTGATAGACCTCATCGCGGACGCCCAGGACAAAGACGGCTACCTGAATACCTACTTCACGATAAAGGACCGCGAAAAGCGCTGGACCAACCTGCTGGAGGGGCACGAACTGTACTGCTCCGGGCACATGATAGAAGCCGCCTGCGCGTATTATGAAGCGACGGGCAGGCGCAAACTCCTTGACGTTGCCGTGCGGAATGCCGAGTGTATTTACGACAGATTCATCACCCGGGGCAATAAGGGAATCCCCGGGCACCCGGAGATAGAACTTGCACTGCTGAAGCTGCACCGCCTGACGAAGAATCCGCATTTCCTAGAGCTTGCGGAAATGTTCATAGACGAGCGCGGCAAGGACCCGGCGTTTTTTGCAAAGGAAGCCGAAAAGCGCGACTGGACAGTCTGGGGAAGCGACCCCTGGAGCAACGACTACCGGCAGAGCACGAAGCCGGTGCGCGAGCAGTCCGAAGCCACCGGGCACGCGGTCCGGGCGGTGTATCTTTACACCGGAATGGCCGACCTCGCCGCCGAAACGGGCGACCGGGAGCTTCTCGCGGCATGCTGGCGGCTGTGGGAGAATATCGTCCACCGCAGAATGTACATCACCGGCGGAATCGGCTCGACTGGCATGGGAGAGGCATTCACGGTGGATTACGACCTGCCCCCGGACACGGCATACTGCGAAACCTGCGCTTCCGTCGGGCTGATGTTCTTCGCGGAAAGAATGCTCGAAAACGAGATAAACGGCGAATACGCGGACGTCATGGAGCTTGCATTCTATAACACCGTCCTCGCAGGAATGCAGCTTGACGGGAAGCGATTCTTCTACGTCAATCCGCTGGAGGTGGACCCGGGGATCACCGGGAAAGCCTGCACGCACGCGCATGTGTTTCCCTCCCGGCCGCAGTGGTACGCCTGCGCATGCTGCCCTCCGAATGTGGCGCGGCTCGTCGGATCTGTCGGGAAGTACGCCTACGGCGAGAAGGACTGCACCGCGTACTGCCACATGTTTGCGGCAGGAAAAGTGGATTTCAGCAACGGAATCTCGCTCGAATGCCGGACGGACTACCCCTACGGAATGTCGGTGAAATACGACGTAACGGGCAGCGGAAGACTCGCGGTACGCATTCCGAAATGGAGCAGGAATTACACGCTCACAGTGGACGGCACCGAGGTCACTGCGGCTCCGGAAAACGGCTATGTGTACGTCGCCGTAAACGGATATACGCAGGTGGAGCTGCTGCTTGACGGCACTCCGCGGTTCGTCAGGGCTTCCGGCAGAGTTCCGCGGCTCACCGGAATGACGGCGCTGATGAGGGGACCGCTCGTCTACTGCTTTGAGGGCGCGGACAACGGCAGCGTCCGGGAACTACGGATCGACCGCGGCGTGATCCCGGCGGTGGAGAAATTCGACCCGGATTTCCTGGGCGGTACTACAAGGCTCACGGCGAAGGCGTACCGTGCGGCGGACTGCGACGACCTCTACAGCAGCAAGCCGGAGGAGCTCACTCCCTGCGAAGCGACAGCGATTCCGTACTACGCCTGGGGAAACCGCGGCGAGAACGAAATGCGCGTCTGGCTGAACGTGAAGTGACCGCGGAAACGGACTTAACCAGCCGACCGCAAAAACAGGAGCCGCTCTCATGCACAGAGCGGCTCCGTTATTTCATACGAATCCGTGCGACTACGCCGGGAAGAATTTCTGTATGATCCCAATGATGAAAACAATGCCGACCATAACAGGGAGAATGTAGGTGAAGTATCCGCGCATGAACTTCTTCAGCTTCAGACCCTTGCCGGTATTCACTTCAGCGATGTAGTTATCCCAGCCCCAGCCCTTTTTCATTGTGCAGAACAGGATAAGCACAAGCGAGCCAAGGGGAAGCACCAGGTTGCTTACGATGAAGTCCTCAATGTCCATGATATTGGTGCCCTCGCCCAGCGGCTGGAATCCGCTCAGCACGTTGAATCCAAGGCAGCAGGGTACGGAAAGCACGAACAGCAGCAGTCCGTTGAAAATGCAGCATTTCCTCCTGCCCCAGCCTGTGAGGTCCTCGACGCAGGCGGTGATCTCCTCGAAAACCGCAAGCACGGTGGACAGCGCGGCGAACGACATGAATACGAAGAACAGACTCCCCCACAGACGCCCTAGGGGAATGTGGTTGAATATGTTCGGGAGCGTCAGGAAGATAAGGCTGGGACCGCTGTCAACATCAACTCCGTATGCAAAGCACGCCGGGAAGATTATAAGTCCCGAGGAAAACGCAACAAATGTGTCCAGCAGCGCAACATTCACGGATTCCCCGAGAAGCGACCTGTCCTTGCCTATGTAGCTTCCGAAGATAGCCATTCCGCCCATGCCAAGGCTCAGCGTGAAGAACGCCTGGTTCATGGCGCTCACGATGACGTTGCCGATGCCGACCTTCTGTATCTCCTCAACGTTCGGTCTGAGATAGAAGGCAAGTCCTGCCTCGCCGCCCTCCATAAAGAAGCTGTTTATCGCCAGTATGACCATGATAGCCAGCAGGGCCAGCATCATCACTTTAGTCACACGCTCCAGTCCGTTCCTGAGCCCTATCGAGCATATCAGCACTGCCGCCGCGAGGACTATCGCCACGAACAGTATCATCATCGGCGCGTTCGCCAGCACAGAATCAAAGTGCCCGGATATTCCGGCAGCGTCCAGTCCGGAGAGCGCTCCGCCCACGGTGGAGAAGAAGTACCGCAGCATCCACCCGGCGACCGTTGTGTAGAACATCAGCAGGATATAACTGCCGACCATCGCGGCAACGCCGTGGATATGCCACTTCGTGCCCTTCGGTTCGAGCTGCTGATACATCTTCACCGGACTGCGCTGTGCTGCTCTGCCGACCGAGAACTCCATCGTCAGCACCGGAATTCCCAGTATCGCCAGGAACATCAGATAGATAATTACGAATAATCCGCCGCCGTTCTGCCCGACGATATACGGAAACTTCCAGACGTTTCCTATTCCTATGGCGCACCCTGCGCTCAGCAGTATAAATCCTAGTCTGCTGCCAAGTTTTTCTCTGCTCATTGACCGACCTCCGAGTTTTATTTTTCCGATAGACTGCTGATTCAGACCAACGTATCCCACTGTCTCCCTTTTTCTCTATAATTGAATATACAGAATATACGGAGGTCACGCCGCGTTTTTACCGCAGCATAATATTTTGTTTATGATCAGCACAATTATTAATATGATACTATGAATTTTTGAAAAAGTCAAGCCCCCAAGTCATTTGTTTGGGTTTTCTGAGAAATAATATACAAAAAAGCAATAACACGATAAAAATAATTACCGCTACGCCTGAAAAAGGGGCAGTGACTAATATGCTGCTGTTTTATTATTTTTAGAATTTTCGATCGGTGAGCAGAAATTTTAGTAAAATTTTAGAAATGCTCTGAAAATATAAGGATATTCGTCATCGTCAGCAAACGTTTGCAGGCAATAAAAAGAGTGGCTCTGCACCTGCAACGCCGCTCCGTAAGCCGATAAAAAACAAAGAACCGCTCCTCTTTCGAGAAGCGGTCATTTGGTCTGAGTGACAGGATTTGAACCTGCGGCCTCTTTGTGCCCCATTGTTGCGCCATAGTGTCTGAAGTGGCTTGTAGAGCCGTTTGAGAGATTGTTAAAATATGCCTTTAATTGTTTGTTGTGCTTACCATCACCTTATCCATCACTCTTAAGCAGGTTATCTGCATTATGTATTAGAGTATTTGCATAGGCTTGCATAGCAGATGGAAAGGTATGCTGATACACTGTGTCAATCATGGTAGTGCCACTGTGTCCCATCAATTCTGCGGTGTACTTTTGAGGGATACCGTTGATTAAGCAATTACTAGCAAAGGCATGACGGAGGGCATGAAAATTTAAATGCTCTGGTAGGCAGTTATATTTGCTAAAGCGTCCCCACATCCTTGTTATATCATGACTGCTAACACCGCACACACTCTCACCCTTGCAACCTTTGAGAAGTATAGATGAGAGAACGGGAGAGATTGGGATAGTCCTATAACCCTTTGCAGATTTAGGCTGTTTTATTACCTCTCCCTGTGTCCGTGTATGTACTTTTGCTTTATTAATTATTATGCAGTCAGCTTTTACACAGTCCACAGTTAAGCCGGCTATTTCACTTGCTCTTAAGCCGCATTGAGTAGCTAAGAGAAAAGGCTTAATTAATCTGCCCCTATTGTAGTCCTTAATCTTATCGTATATCCTCGCTATTTCCTCGCTGTCTGGAACATATATCTCTTTTTTAATCCTGCGAGGGAGTGTAGCGGAGATGTGTAGATTAGGCTCGAACATACCTAGGGTAGCAGTGAACAGACCATAAGCATTGGAGACGGTTTTGGCTGATACCTTTTTCGCCTCCTCATTTACCGCTATCTGCACTATTTCCTGTGTTAGAGTGCTAAGAGGGAGAGACATTAACATTTTAAACTGATTACGTCTTAGTCCTCTGTAAGTATCACAGGTTGTGGGTGATATAATGCACTCCTTAGCGGTTATATAGCGGTCTATTGCTTCGCCGACTGTCAAGGTGCTAAGTGTAGGAGTAGGAATTGAGAAAGTAACAGCAGGAGCAGGAGAAGGTGTTGTATTGTGTGCAAGATTAAAGACAGCTTTTAATGCCTCATCCTGTGTTTTTCCTGCCGCTGATATTTTACGTCCATCTACTGTTATTATTGCCTGATAGTTTCCTGATTTTAATTTCCTTATCGTTGCCATAGTAATTATATCCTCCTTATCATGTAGGCAACGGTAAGAGGTAATGCTATTTGTATAACCTCTCACTCACATTATAACTCTTCTTTCCTCCTTTGTCAACTACTTACAGGATTAATAAAATAAGGGGCGGTTTACACCGCCCCTTTTGCTGTTATATTGTATGTCTAACCCTATCTCTAACTTCCGCAGCTTTTGCATTATTAAACCTATCCAAAGTGCCGACTAGGTACCCTGTAATCCTGCGTATGCGCTCAAAACATACACCCTCTCCTACTACCTTATTATTTGCAAATCTCAATTCTTTTGGTTGCACCTTGTTTTCCATCCTATATCATCTCCTTATTATTTTATGTAATCCGCACAAACCCAACAGAGTCTATTATTATACACTATTTCCTGCCACTTTCGCCCCTCTGCTGTTTTGGTTGCTCCTTTTACTGCTACAACCTCTCCTCCCTGTGATATTAACCCAACGGATAGAGCAGATGTTGACGGTGTAGCTCTTACATTAAGATAATCGGTCGAGTGTTGTATAACATAAGGACTAATCAGCCTCCGCTTACAAGCACTAGCCAACACATAACAGCCTGAGAGTGTGTGTAGCCATTTCCTACCCTGTATTGTTACGGAGTAATCACAGGGTAAATAATCACCCTCCGAAACAGATACAGAGGGTGAGGATGGAGAGGGTGTAGAATATAATTTGGTGTTTGTGGTGACTTTGTAGATATAAGAGGTCTTTTTGGTGCTGTATAATAGCTTTTGACCTAATAAATAAGGCTCTGGGTCTATCCTGCTTGTAGAGGAGGAGTTACCCCAAACCTCAAAGTGGACGTGTGCCCCACTGCTAAGACCTGTACACCCCATCTTTGCGATTTTTTGCCCCTGCTTAACTTTATCTCCTATCTTGACTTTAAGGCTACCATAAGCGAGGTGACAGTATCGAGTAATCATGCCGTTGGAGTGTTTAATTTTTATGTTATTGCCTAGGGCGTCTGGACTGCCCCAATTAGCTTTAATAGAGAGGTCTAAGGTTGCATTTACAGAGGTTTTAGTATATATCACCTCTCCGTCTGCCACCGCTACCACATCAGCGGTAGCGGGTACATATCCAGGAAAGGGAATACAATCTGCACCCCAGTGATTACCACCGTATTGAGGGCACATATAACCATATGTTATGTATGTTCTTCCACACGAAAACAAAGGAAATAGAGGGTTGTTAAGCTGTAGCTGATAACTCATTCATCTTCACCGTCCTTATTTTCTTTACTATCATCATCTTCTTTTTCCCCTTGCTTTTTAAGCTGTTGCAGTACATCTAATAATTTTGATGGTACAGGTACACCCAACTCTGCGGCATTTTCGATAAGACTTATGCCCTCGTTCGCCACAAAAAACATCATAACTGCACTCTGTAGCACTGGATATGTACCTAATACATACACGTCAAGGACATGGGCTAAGGCGATAAAAATTAAGATTAAAAACTTTTTAGACAGCCCTTTAAACCCTATTGCACTACTTAACTCCTTGTTATTGATCTGAGAGATATTTTTACCCTCTGTTTTTAGTGCTTTTACAGCCTTGCCATAGCGCTCTTCAGCCTTTGCAGTTTTGCCTTTACCTCTATAAGTTGGAGTTAATGTACCATCTAATAATCCCAAGCAGTGATACACAATGTCAAACTTATAGATACCTTTATTATTTTTGAGGTCAGGGTGTTGCTTACACCTGAGTGCACAATTTTCCCTCATCTGCTCTATTGTGATTTCTCCTTCCTTATACTGTGTCCAATATTGACAGGTAGGACAAATGCCTAACACGTCCTCTAATGGTCCCTCAAATTTAGCCATTATTAACTCCCCCTTAAGTACTCCCTTTTAAAGTGTAAATTTTTACACACTCTGCCTTAATATAACCTCGGATGCGGAAAAATTCTAATAAATCTAAAAATATTTCAGAGATACTTAAAATTTTCCGAAACACTTAAAAATTTTCTAAAATACTTTTGAAAATTATTAAACACTGTAAAGTGTAAAATTTAAGGCTTAAAAATTACAGCTGGAGAAGAGGGCAGGAGTAAAAATAAACAAACGGGGCGAGAAAAGTTTGTTAATAGTGCCAGAGTTAATTAATGCTTGCAATGATAGCTACAAAATGAATAGATAGGCTAACCATCACCATAGCCATCACTATTGAGATGATTGGAAGAAGAAGGTAGGAAATAATTATAATGAGTACAAAAGAGGATAAATAAAAAGAAAAGGCTCTGCAAAGCCATTAAGTGACTTCACAGAGCCTTTTCTTTTTCGCATTACCTCTTACCGTTTGGGCAAAAAGTTATAAATTTGGTCTGAGTGACAGGATTTGAACCTGCGGCCTCTACCACCCCAAGGTAGCGCGCTACCAATCTGCGCCACACCCAGATTTCGATTTTGTTGAACCAGCTCGTTTCAACGTATTATATTATATCACAAGCAAGTTGATTTGTCAAGTCCTTTTTTAAAAAAAGTTAAAAATCCGACAAATAATTTACCTGCGTAGGATCCAGCGGTGGGATTCCGCCGCCGGATTCCACGCAGGAGCTGTTACAGCAGTCCTGTGATCTGGTTCAGATCCGATATTATGTGGTCGATCCGCAGTCCCTCCGGGGGCGGAGTTCCGGCTGGATCGTACCAGCAACAGGCGATCCCGGCGTTGTTTGCGCCCCGGATATCACTTGTGAGGGAATCCCCCACGATGATCACTTCTTCCCTGCCCTCCGGAATCTGCGCGAACACCCGGTCGAAGTACTCTACGGAAGGCTTCTCAGCGCCCACCACGTCGGATATGAATATCCCGTCCAGGAGCTGATCCAGCCCGGATTTCCGCAGCTTCCTGTCCTGGGCGGTGAACGAGCCGTTAGTCACCGCGTACTGATGTATCCCACGCTCCTTCAGCGACTTCACCAGCTGGTAGGAATCATCATTGAAGAATATGTGCACTCCCAGCGTCTGCTGATAAAGCAGGTTGAATTCCGCTGGGTCGCACATTATCCCGTATTTCCCGAAGAAATCCTCGAACCGGCGCAGGAACAGCACTGGCTTTTCGATCTCTCCGCGCTCCAGCATGCGCCAGTAGCTGTCGTTTATCCCGGAATACACCACGATCATCTCGTCGGTGCACTCCCCTAGTCCCAGCTTCCGGAAGCACTCCTTTATCGCCGCGTTTTCGGATTTCAGAAAGTTCAGCAGGGTTCCGTCAATATCCCACAGTATTGCCTTGTACATAGCCACCTCATATAAATTCAGCCGCACGGAATCCACGCGCGGCTGATGTGTTTTACTTCTTTGTCTTGGCTTCTGCCTTGAGTCTGAGATCACGCTCAAGGATAACCTTTCTCATACGAATGCTCTTGGGAGTTACTTCAACAAGCTCGTCGTCCTGAATGAAGTCCAGGCACTCCTCCAGGCTCATCTGCTTGGGCGGAATGAGGTGCAGCGCGTCGTCGGAGCCGGAAGCACGGGTATTTGTCAGGTGCTTCTTCTTGCAGACGTTGATAACGATGTCACCAGCCTTCGGGGACACGCCCACGATCATGCCCTCGTATACCGGAACGCCGGCGCCAATGAACAGCGTGCCACGCTCCTGGGCATTGAACAGGCCGTATGTGATGGAAGGTCCGGTTTCCCAGGCTACCAGCGAACCTACGGTTCTTCTCGGGATATCGCCGAAATACGGCTTGTAGCTGTCGAAAACGGAGTTCATGATACCCTCGCCCTTGGTGTCGGTCATGAATTCACTTCTGTAGCCGAAAAGTCCTCTGGAGGGAACCAGGAACTCAAGGCGAGTGCGGTTGCCAATGGGGTGCATTGAGAGCATTTCGCCCTTGCGCAGACCCATGCTCTGCATTACGGAACCTACTGAATCCGCAGGGATATCCACAACAAGGCGCTCAACAGGCTCGCAGAGAACTCCATCGATCTCCTTGGTCAGTACACGCGGCGTGCTGACGGACATTTCGTAACCCTCGCGGCGCATGGTTTCGATAAGAATAGACAGGTGCATTTCACCGCGGCCTGCAACGTTATAAGCGTCCAGGGAATCGCTATCGGTCACGCGCAGGGAAACGTCCTTGAGGGTTTCCTTCATCAGGCGCTCGCGGATCTGACGGGAAGTAACGAACTTACCCTCTCTGCCGGCGAACGGGCTTGTATTTACGGAGAAAGTCATTTCGACTGTCGGCTCGGAAATCTTCACGAAAGGAAGCGGCTCGGGGCAATTCACGGAGCAGATTGTCTGGCCGATGGTTACGCCCTCAATACCGGAGAAGCATACGATATCGCCTACCATAGCCTCGTCAACCTCAACCTTGTTCAGTCCCTCGAACTGATAGAGGGAAACGATCTTGCTTCTGAACGGAGCGGTGCGGTTGTGGTGGTCGCAGACGATGACGTCCTGGTTCTTGCGCATTCTTCCGCGCTCGATACGTCCGATAGCGATTCTGCCTACATACTCGTTATAGTCGATGGAGGATACCAGCACCTGCAGCTCGCCGTCCGGGTCGCCCTCCGGAGCCGGAATATGTTCGATGATCTTATCAAACAGCGGCTTGAAATCCGTGCCCATCTGGTCGGGGTCGTAGGAGGCAAGGCCCAGTCTGCCGGAGCAGAAAATTACCGGGCTGTCGATCTGCTCGTCAGTAGCGTCCAGGTCAAGCAGCAGCTCAAGCACTTCGTCAACGACTTCCTTGTTACGCGCGTCAGGGCGGTCGGTCTTGTTGACTACTACAATGATCTTGTGACCCAGCTCCAGAGCCTTCTGGAGTACGAAACGGGTCTGGGGCATGGTTCCCTCAAAGGAGTCAACCAGCAGCAGTACGCCGTTTACCATCTTGAGGATACGCTCAACCTCGCCGGAGAAATCCGCGTGGCCGGGGGTATCGACAATATTGATCTTTACGCCGTTGTACATGCAGGAGGTGTTCTTCGCAAGTATTGTGATTCCGCGCTCACGCTCGATGGCGTTGCTGTCCATTACGCGGTCGCTGACTACCTGATTCTCGCGGAAAGCGCCGCCCTGCTTGAGCATTTCATCGACCAGGGTAGTCTTGCCGTGGTCAACGTGGGCGATGATCGCAATGTTCCTTAAATCGTTTCTTACCAATGTTCTCACATTCCTTTATTTATAGTATTGTTTCTTAGCCGTACACTGTTTGTTATTATACTACTTTTTTTTCCACTCTACAAGATGTCCGGAAAAATTCTGTAGACTTGATTACAATTAACGATTCTGCGGCTGGATTTTTGTTGAATTTAACGGTATAACGCCGCAGAAAAAGAGGCGGAATCCCTGCCCACCCCTGCATTATTCTACTTGAACAGCCGGTGAACCTTATCCGCGATCTGTCTGCGGCGCTCCGCCTCCGCCTCGGGGTCCGGGGCAAGTCCATCGGGAGTGCGCTTCAGCACCGTCCCTTCGTGTATTCCCTCGGGAAGTTCGCTGATCGGGACATTCACCTTTTCGTCACCGAAGTAAACCACCGCAATATCCTCTTCGATTCTGTCCACTATGATCATGCCGCTTCCTCCGTTCTGTCCGTTATCCCGTTATCCGTATGTATTGTCAGCTGTTCGCCGTCGCTGACAAAGACTATATTGCCGCATTCCATCGTGGTAAGTATCTGCGCGCCCAGGGAGTTCAGCCGTTTCACGACCTCCGGCTTGGGATGTCCGTAGGAATTCCCCTCGCCTACCTCGATCACGGCGTACTCCGGCATGACTGCCTCCAGGAACGCCGGGGTGCTGGAAGAAGTACTCCCGTGGTGCGCCACCTTCAGCACATCGCTTTTCAGATACTCTGCGCTGTTGACGATATCGTTCTCCGCCGCGCGCTCGATGTCCCCAGTGAAGAGGAACGACCTGTTTCCGTGCACCAGACGGCACGCGATGGAAAAGTTATTCAGGCTGGAATAGTCGCTGTGCACCGGCGCTATTATCCGCAGGACTGCGCCGCTGTCCAGTTTTATTTCCGTGCCGGTGCGCGAATACTCAGCGGTTATATTCTTGCTGCCGATCACATCAAGCATTTCCTCAAAGTGTCGGCTTGTGGGGAGGATACTGTCCGGTATCTCCGGCATGATCACCTTGCCTACCGAAAACTCCTCCATAATTGCCGCCATTCCGCCGATGTGGTCGTCGTGTGGGTGGGTCGCGATGATGTAATCCAGTCGCCGGAATCCAAGCCGGCTGATGTAATTTATCACGCGGCCGGAATACTCTGCCTCACCGCAGTCGATGAGCACCCGGGTATCCCCGGCAACTATCAGCTCGCAGTCCCCCTGACCGACGTCTATGTAATGCACCGCAATCTCCCCGTCCGCAGTTGTGACGGTGGTTCCGCCGCCGAGCATTCCCATTATCTCCGCGGAGGTGGGTATGAACTCAAGCTTGAATATCTTCTCATTCAGATATATACCCAGCGAAAGCACAAACATCACTGCGAATACGACGAGCATTACCTTACCCCCGGTGTTTGCCGGCTGGCTTCCTCTGCGGCGCCGCTCTCCTGCCATTCATGCTCCCCCTCTCGTTCCTGCCGGCAGTATCCCTGCCTCCGTGCTTCGTATTTCCCTGGTTCTGCCGGGGATTCCCCGTGGGACGCGCGCTTCTTCCCTGCTGTCTTCCCTGGGACTTACCCTGCTGGGAATTGCGGCTCATCGCCCCCGGCGGTATCAAGCACTCCTTGCCGGTGCCGATAAGGTCGCGGCGGTGCGCCATGATGAGCGCCTTCTCCACGATGTCGTGATTCTCCGGCTTGAAGTATTGCAGCAGCGCACGCTGCATGCGCTTCTCCTCGGGAGTTCTCGGGACGAATACCGGCTCCATGGTGTAAGGGTCAAGTCCGGTCCAGAACATTGCCGTGGAAATAGTTCCCGGGGTGGGATAGAAATCCTGCACCTGCTCCGGGCGGATATTATGCTTCTTGAGGAATACCGCCAGTTCCACCGCCTCCTCAAGGGTGCACCCGGGGTGGCTGGACATGAGGTAGGGCACCAGATACTGCTCCTTGCCGCACTTCTTTGTCGCGGCATAGAACCGCTTCTCAAACTCCTCATAGACCTCAATATGCGGCTTACCCATCAGGTCAAGCACCTTGTTGCTGGCGTGCTCCGGCGCCACCTTGAGCTGTCCGCTGACATGGTACTGCACCAGCTCGTCCAGGAAGTCGTTGTTCTTATCCTGGAGCATGTAATCGAACCTGATTCCGGAACGAATGAATATCTTCTTCACCCTTTTGATGGAGCGCAGGCGGCGCAGCAAATGAATATAGTCGCTGTGGTCGGCGATGAGATTCTTGCAGGGAGTGGGCGCAAGACACTTCTTCCCCTTGCACATGCCGTATTTCTCCTGCTTCTCGCAGGACGGGTGACGGAAGTTCGCGGTGGGTCCTCCGACGTCGTGGATATACCCCTTGAAGCGCGGATTCTCCGACAGCTTGACCGCTTCCTCGTATACGCTGTCCTCGCTGCGGGTCTGCACCCGGCGCCCCTGGTGGAGCGCGATGGAGCAGAAGTTACAAAATCCAAAGCAGCCGCGGTTGTGGGTTATCGAGAACTCCACCTCCTGGATAGCCGGGACTCCTCCCTCCTTCTCATACATCGGGTGGTACATGCGCATGTAGGGCAGCTCATAGGTGTAGTCAAACTCCGCCTGGGTAACGCTTCGCTGCGGCGGATTCTGCACCAGCATCTTATCGCCGTGGCGCTGGACTATCGTCCTGCCGTACACCTCGTCCTGCTCATCGTACTGCTTACGGCAGGATTTCGCGTACGCCTTCTTGTTGTCCCGGACTATCTCGAAGCTGTCGCACTGCACCGCGCCGATGGGAGTGTTCTCCGGCTCGGTGAGGTAGCATATTCCGCGCAGGTCATGCATGTCCCTTAGGTGCAGTCCTGCCTTGAAATTGTTCAGCATCTGGGTCAGAGTGACCTCCCCCATGCCATACATGAGGTAGTCCGCACCGGAGCTTACCAGGACGGACGGCATAACGCTGTCAGTCCAGTAGTCGTAGTGAGCGAAACGGCGCAGGGACGCTTCCAGTCCGCCGATTGATATTTCCACATCGGGATACAGCCGCTTGAGATTCTGGCAATACACCGTCAGGGCACGATCGGGGCGCCTTCCGCCCTTTCCGCCCGGGGAATATGCGTCATCGTTGCGCTTCTTGAGCGCAACGGTGTAATTCGACACCATGCTGTCGATGTTTCCGCCGGTAACCATGAAGCAGTACTTAGGCTTGCCAAGCTTCATGTAATCCGCGTCACACAGCGGCTGCGCGATGATTCCCACGGTGAAGCCGGCGGCTTCTATCATTCGTGAGATTATCGCAATACCGAACGTGGGGTGGTCAATATATGCGTCGCCGGTGAAGCAGATGAAATCCAGCTGCTCGATTCCGCGCTCCTCCATATCCTGTCTGCTGACTGGTAAAAATGGCATTTCTGTTGTTCCTCGCTTTTATTTCTGCTGGAGTTTCCTCTCAGCCCATTCCTGCTTGCTCATGAGAACCTGGCGCGGCTTGCTGCCCTCCAGGGGACCTACCACGCCCATCTCCTCCATGATATCCACAAGACGCGCCGCCCTGCCGTAGCCAAGTTTCAGCCTGCGCTGAAGCGAGGAGGTGCTGCATGTGCCTGCTTCCACCACGAAGTCGATGGCTTCTTCAAGCCGCTCGTCGCTTGTGTCGATATCTCCGCCGTCCGAGCCGGATTTGCCATCCTGCGAAGAATTCACCATCTCGGTCTGGCGCTCGATCTCTTCTATGATATTCTCGTCGTATTCCGCCTTGAAGGTCTGCTTGATGAACTCCACGACATGCTCCACTTCCTTGTCGGACACAAAGCAGCCCTGCACTCTGACCGGCTTCGGGAGTCCCACCGGCATATACAGCATATCGCCGTTGCCGAGCAGTTTCTCCGCGCCGCCTGCGTCCAGAATTACGCGGCTGTCCATCTGGGAAGCAACCATCAGCGCGATACGGCTCGGGATATTCGCCTTGATTAGACCCGTCACGACATTCACAGTCGGACGCTGCGTTGCAATAACCAGATGCATTCCGGCGGCACGCGCCATCTGCGCCAGGCGCACGATACTGTCCTCGACGTCCTTCGGGGACGCCATCATCAAATCCGCCAGCTCGTCGATGAATATGACGATGTGGGACATCTTCGTAAGTCCGCTGTCAGGGTCTGCCGCCAGTTCGTTGAATCCCGTAAAGTCGCGCACGTTGTTCTCGGAGAACATCTTGTATCGGTTCAGCATTTCGTTCACCGCCCACGCCAGCGCGCCTGCCGCCTTCTTCGGGTCGGTGACCACCGGAATGAGAAGGTGTGGGATACCGTTGTACATCATGAATTCAACCTTCTTGGGGTCAACCATTATAAGGCGGACGTCGTCCGGAGTGGACTTCATCAGTATACTCATGATGATGGAGTTTACGCACACCGACTTACCGGAACCAGTTGTTCCGGCGATGAGCAGGTGCGGCATTTTCGCAATATTACAGGTTACCATGGCGCCGCTGATGTCCTTGCCGAGGACGGTTTCCAGCTTCTTGCTGAAGCTCCCCCGGAACTCCGGAGTGTCGATAAGCTCACGGAAGAATACCGTGTCGCGCACCTTGTTCGGGACCTCAATACCAACGGCGGATTTGTTCGGGATAGGCGCCTCGATTCGTACACCGGCGGAAGCGAGGTTCAGCGCGATATCGTCCACCAGTCCGGTTATGCGGGAAATCTTGACGCCGGGTGCCGGCTGAAGTTCATAGCGCGTAACGGAAGGACCGCGGCTCACTCCAACAAGCTTTGTCTGCACTCCGAAGCTCTGGAGCGCCTCCACAAGCTTCTTGGAATTGCGCTCGATCTCGCTGTCGATGTCCGCCTGGGTCACCTTCTTCTGGACGGGATTCAGCAGATTCACCGGCGGAAGCGTATACACGTCGCTCAACGTGATATCCTGCATGGAGCCGTCCGCCGCCTGCTTCTGCGCCGGAGCGCCGGTGGGAATCTGCGCGCTCTGCACAGGCTTCGCCGGCTCGGGGGCGGTGGGGCGCGGAGCCTCCGCCGGGCGCTCGGTCATTCCCGGGCGCGGTACCTCAACTATCTCGGGCTTCCGGGGCGCAGGAATGCACTCCGGCTCGTCGATTACATCGTCGATGTCAAACGGCAGCTCACCCTCGTCCGACGTTGTAACGGAATCCTCCGGGAGGTCCTCCACTTTCTTTATCTGAACCGGCTCCTCCTCGCGGAAGCGGTGGAGCGCGTCAATTATCGGCACAAGCTCTGCGTCCTCGTCCTCAAGAGGGTCCTTCTCCAGCCGCTCGGATTCCTCGATGACCGCGCGGTTCTTCTCCATGATGTAATTCTTCAGCTCGGACATGTAGTCCTCGTTGTCCTCGTGCTGCTCCTCGATCAGATTCTCCTCCGCCGCGGAATCCTCGGGGGATTCCTCCACGGGCGGCTCCGACTGCTGAGCAGCGGTATCGGATTCCGGCACGGCAGGTGCAGAATCCTCCACGGGGGATTCTGTGGCAGGCTCCGGCTCGCTCACACTGAAAACAGCCTTCTTCAGCTCGGCTACTGAGCGCTTATCCTCCTGCTCCGCGTCTATCTCCGCCTGGATTCGCTCAAGCTCCTGCTGATCAAGCTGGAACTCCTCGGCGGCTATCTTGTTCTCTTCCTTTACGCGATCGTGGTGCTCCTTTGCCTTCTCGCCGGCTTTCTTGACCGGGTCTGCGACGCGGCGGGTGAAATCCGCCACGGATATCCCGGTGAACAGCAGAATGCACACAAGTATAAGTATCACCATGATTATGGTAGCGCCCAGCCTGCCCAGCAGCAGGAGCAGTCCGCCGATGAACAGCGCGAACACGCCGCCGCCCCGGAATTCCTTGCCGTAGACATACAGCTGACCGATGACGTCAAAGAGGTTCTCGCCCGGTGTGGAGCCTACAAAGAATATCTGCACTGCGGCGCACAGCATGAGTATTCCCACGCAGCACTTCGCGACTGTTCCGCCCAGCTTCTTGGGGTCCCTGGAAGCGGAAACCTGTATCGCAATGAAAATCATCAGCGGACCCACCGCAAAGGCGGAATACCCGAAAAGTCCGTGCATAAGGTCGAAGAATCCGCGCCAGCCCTCTCCCTCGCCTGCCGGGATAACCGCCGCCAGGGTCAGGAGGATTCCCACCGCGAAAAGTATCACAGACGTTATGTGGCGGCGGCGCATGCTGCGTTTCAGCGCTTCCTCGCGCTGTCGGCGCATTTCCTCCTCAAGGTTCTTCTTGGAGCGCCCGGTGCTGCCGGCTCTGGTTCCGCCGGACTTGGAAGCCGTGCTTCTGCCTGCGGCGCCCCGGGAGGTATTGTTCGTTTTGTTCTCTGTATTTCCAGCCATTCCAGCGTACTTCCTTCATATGTATTTTCAGCCCACAAAGAGTGAAGCCAGTGTGTTCCCCGTGATGTGTTCCCAGAGCCCTGCCGCAACGCACGCTACGCCAAGCACCGCGGTGTAGACTCCGAATATCTTGTATCTGTCCTTCTTCACAAGCCAGCTTACCAGCTTGATGGAGAGAATACCGACAAATGCGGCGATGACAAATCCTATTCCCAGAGAAACCCAGTCAAGCTCCATGTCGGATTTCAGCGCGTCCCCGAGTTCCAGAACGCTTCCGCCGAGTATCGCAGGGATTCCCAGGATAAACGCGAAAGTGACCGCAGTCTGCTTTTCCAGTCCGGAAAGGAGACCTCCGGCGGTGGTGGAGCCGCTCCGGGAAACCCCCGGGAACAGCGCAACGACCTGGAACAATCCGACCGTGACTGCGTCCTTTACCGTCATATCCTCAGCGGTGCGTGTGCCGTGACCGAATCTGTCCGAAAGGAACAGCAGAAGCGCCGTGAACATGAAGGCAACACCCTCGAACACGATGTCGCCGTCCCCCTGCCGCCCGGTGAAGAAATCCTGCACCAGGTAGAAAGGGACCAGGATAACCGTCGCGATTATAACCATGAACATCATGCGGCGGTTGCCGTTCATGTTCTTCCAGGAGAACTTCCCGGTGAATATGTCCCGGATAGTCAGGAAGAACTCCTTTATCATACCCCAGATAGTCCCCCAGAATGCGATGAACACCGCCGCCAGGGTGCCCAGATGGAGCACCAGCGAAAGGATAAGCGCCGCTTCGCCGTCAACTCCGGTGATGTGCTGAACCACCGACAGGTGCCCGGAACTGGACACCGGCAGGAACTCCGTAAGTCCCTGTACTACCGCCTGAATTATTACTGTTACAATATCCATAATATCCCCTTGTATGTAACCTCCCGGAGGAGGAATCATCTGTCGCCGTGCCAGTCCGCGGAATTCAGCATGCGGCTCCCGGCTTCCCTCAGCTGTACTGCCGCCGGCTTACCGCTGTGCGCGGATCTCCCGGCGGACTGCTTTTCCTTCGTCTTTTTCCCGGATTTTGCCACCGGTTTCTTTTCCGGCTTCTCCGCCGTGAACCCGGCTGATTTGCCTCCGTGCCTCTCAATAAGCTCGTACAGGCAGTTCACTGCGTCGGAAAGTCCGCCCAGGTGGTCGATAAGTCCCTCGCTTACCGCTTCCCTGCCCTCAAGCACGGTGCCGATATCCATGACCAGCTCGTCCTTTTCCATCATCAGCTCGTGGAATCTCTCCGCGGACATTCGGCTGTTTCCGGTGACGAACCGCGTGATACGCTCCTGCATTCGGCTGAACCAAGACATCGTCTGCGGAACGCCAAGAACCATGCCGTTAGTACGCACCGGGTGGATAGTCATGGTCGCGGACGGGACGATAAAACTGACGTCCGCGCTGACCGCCAGCGGAACTCCTATGGAGTGCCCTCCACCAACGACTATCGAAACCGTGGGCTTCGACATGCCGGAAATAAGCTCCGCGATTGCCAGACCTGCCTCGACATCTCCGCCTACTGTGTTTAGGATCACCAGCAGCCCCTCCACGGAATTATCCTGCTCGAACGCCGCCAGTGCAGGAATGATGTGCTCATACTTCGTGGTCTTGTTCGTGGGCGGCAGGATATAGTGCCCCTCTATCTGACCGATTATCGACAGGCAGCGTATATTGTGGGCTGCGTTACCGGCGGCAATTATCCCCGTGTCGATAAGCTGCTGGTTCTGCTCCTCGGTGAACGGGGCTTCGTTTCTGCTTTCATCGCACATTGCGCGTTCCTCCTGAAAATGTATTTGTACATATTATTTCAGGACTGTGGTGGATTATGCAGAAATATCCCCGGCGAAATTGCGTACATATTTATTATAGCACATTCTCGCTGTAATTGCAAATCTTTTTTTCTTGGCTTGTGGATTTTGGTACAACTTATCATATAAGCCCCTGGCCATGCATATATTGCCAGTGAAAGCAATATCAACCGCAATATAAAGGAGGACACGATGGAAGAATTAATCAAACAGACGGACTCGGTCTACATGACTGAAACGCTGTTCGACGGTCAGGCGGAACAGGGCGTGGAGCTGGATCACGTCCTGCCGGACTACTACCCGGAGATATTCAAGATAATCAAGTGCTGCGTCACTCCCCGGGTGACCTCAACGGCGATATCCGGCGGAAAACTCATGCTGGACGGAACTGCGGTGATCCGCGTGCTGTATCTCGCGGAAAACAGCAACGCCCTTAACTGCGTGGAACAGCGCTACACATGGAACAAAACCGTGGACATAGGAAAAGCACCGGAGCAGTGCTCCGACCCCATTATTACGGTGATACCCAGGACGGATTACTGCAACTGCCGTGCGGTCAGCAGCCGGCGTATCGATGTGCGCGGCGCAATCAGCTTCCGCATTACGGTGACCTGCACCACGAAATTCCAGCTGCCGGCGCTACCGGACGGATTACAGGTGCTCCGCCGGGAGATCCCCTGCACATCTCAGCCGATATTCACCGACCGTCAGGTTACAGTCCGAGAGGAGATCGAAACCGGCGCTCCGGGGATAGAATACATCGTCAGCTGCGACGCGGTTCCGCGGACAGGTGATGTACGTATCATCGCGAACAAGGCTGTTGTTAAAGGCACCGTCACTGTAACCGCGCTCTATGGAGTACATACCGACGAGCACCCCGGCTGCGACGAGCTTGAGAAGATGACTGCGGATATCCCCGTCAGCCAGATAATCGACATGCCGGGGCTTACCGATCAGCACAGCTGCAAGCCGGAATTCACCGTCAGAAGCTGTGAGCTTATCCCGAAATCCGACAGCGGTATCGTATCCTGCGAGCTTGTGCTCGGCTGCCGCTGCACCGCTCTCTGCCCGGCGACTGTGGAAATCCCCTGCGACGTGTATTCCACGGACTACGAGTGCAGCAGCACTGCGGCTTCCCTGAGGATTCCCTCCGCGCCCCGCAGCGTAAATTCGCAGCTTTCGGTAAAGACCGGGATTTCCTGCGGCGGTGGCGAGATAGAATCCGTGTGGGACTGCCGCAGCGAGCTTTACAACGTGATCTGCCGCCCCGACGGGGATTCGCTGCTGGTCACCGGGCAGGTGTGCGTCCAGGCAGTCGGGAAATGCTCCGGCGGTATTCCGTTCTTTGAGGAGAAGCAGGAGGCTTTCGAACAGCGCATTCCGGCGGAGGGGTTGTCCCAGGACACTGCCGTAAATCACTGCGAAACTGTTACTGGCACCGGGTTCGCAATACGCTCCGATGGAACGTTGGACATCACAACCCAGGCGGATTTCGCCGCCGATATTACCGACTGCACTCCGGTGACTGCGATCAGCAGCGCCTCCATTCTTGAGGATAAGCCCCGGGAAAAGTGCGGCGACTATTCCCTGCGCATATGCTACACCAGCGCCGGCGAAAGCTGCTGGGATATCGCAAAGCGGTGCAATACCACCGTGGAAGCGGTGATGAGTGAAAACGGGATCGAGGACCGGGACGCAGAGCTGTCCGGCATGATCATAATTCCAATGGTTTAAGGAGCGTGAACATGAATAATTCCATCTATTCGGATATTGCCAGACGTACCGACGGCAATATCTATCTCGGTATAGTCGGACCGGTCAGATCCGGCAAATCCACCTTTATCACCCGGCTGATGAACACCCTTGTTATCCCCAACATCTCCGACGATTTCCAGCGCGAGCGCGCCAACGACGAGCTGCCGCAGTCCTCTGCCGGAAAGACGATCATGACCACCGAGCCAAAATTCGTGCCGGAAAAAGCGGTCAGCATTACCCTTGACGGCGGAGTCAAGATGAACGTCCGTCTTATAGACTGCGTGGGATACATCGTGCCCAGCGCCATCGGCTACATCGAGAACGAGGCGCCGCGCATGGTCATGACTCCCTGGTTCGACGAGGAAGTCCCGTTCAATATGGCGGCGGAGGTAGGCACGCGCAAGGTGATCACCGAGCACTCCACCATCGGGATCGTCGTTACCACTGACGGCAGCATTACTGATATTCCCCGGGAGGAATATCAGCAGGCGGAGGAGCGCATAATCTCCGAGCTTGACGAGATCAACAAGCCATTCGTGGTGCTGCTCAACTGCCAGCAGCCGGATTCCCCGGAGAGCCGCGCCCTCGCCGCCGAGATGGAGGAGAAGTACTCCGCACCTGTAATGGCGGTGAACTGCCTTGACATCACCGAGGACCAGATCCGGGAGCTTCTCGGGAAAGTACTGCTCCAGTTCCCGGTAAGCGAGATCCGCATAAAAATGCCACGCTGGGTGAACTCCCTCGACCGGGAGCACTGGCTCCGCCGTGAGCTTCTCGGCACTATCCGCACGGCGGCGGAGAAAGTTTCTGGGATCAGCACGATAGCTGCCTGCGCGGAGGAGATCGCCGGGTGCGAATACGTCTGCCGCGCTGAGCCTGCGGACATCGACCTCGGCACCGGCACTGGAATCATTGACATCACGCTCAACAACGAACTCTTCTACCGTATACTGGGCGAAACCACAGGGTTGGAGCTGCACAGCGAAAGCGACCTCATGCCCTGCATGATAGAACTGGCGCAGATAAAGCAGAAATACGAGCGCGTGCGCAGCGCCCTGGAGGAAGTCGAGGCGACCGGCTACGGTATCGTGCTCCCGACGATGGACGAACTCCGCCTGGAGGAGCCGAAGATAATCAAGCAGGGTGGGAAATACGGCGTAAGGCTCCGGGCTAGCGCGCCGTCAATTCACATGATGTCTGCGGATATAACTACCGAGATCAATCCGATAGTCGGCAGCGAGAAGCAGTCCGAGGAGCTCATCGCCTACCTGCTGACGGACTTTGAAGAGAATCCCAAGAAGATCTGGGAAAGCAACATATTCGGCAAATCCCTCCATGAACTTGTGAACGAGGGACTCCACAACAAGCTCTACAGAATGCCTGCGGACGCGCGCATGAAGCTCCAGGAAACTATCCAGCGTATCATCAACGACGGCTGCGGCGGACTTATCTGCATTATCCTCTGACACACCAAAGAACTCCCCCGCTGCTGCGGAGGAGTTCGCTTTATAGGTCAGCGCAATTACTGAGCGTTGTTCTGGGTATAGGACGCGATCATGTTCTTTACCATCTGACCGCCGATAGAACCAGCCTGCTTAGAGGTAAGTTCGCCGTTGTAGCCGTTAGCGTTCAGTGCAACGCCTACTTCGCTTGCTGCCTGCATTTTCATGGAATTGAGTGCGCTCTTAGTCTGCTTATTAGATGCCATAACTTTGTTCTCCTTTAATAAAAAAGTGATATTGAGATACGCAGCTTCCGCTCCGTTCTCTGCACGAGCGGAAGCGTTTTCACTTCGCCCTTGCAGTTATATTATTTTCACTGCGCCGCTTTTTATTAAAGGAAATTGTTTCACAAATCAGATGAAATTATTGCAGACCGTCGAAAAATCCCCGTTGGGGCTTTTCCGCCGAACATTCGCACACTTGCGCGGATAGAAGTGTTTTTTCCACGGGAAACCCGTGGAAAAAATAATTTTCAATGAAATTAAACGAGAAAATACTACTTCGACAAATGAAGTAAATTACGGCTTTTCAGCGGAAAGGCACCCGGAGCATACGCCCTTCAGATTCAGCGTGATCCTGGTGATCATATGGCCCTCACGGTTCATCACCGACTGCGGAATGCTGTCAAGGCAGTCCAGCTCCACGTCGAACACCCTGGAGCATTTTTCGCATATCATGTGGTAGTGCCGGTCAGTCCTGCCATCGAAGCGGTCGCTTCCGTCCGCAATAGGTATTTTCAGCAGCATGCCTGCCTCGCTCAGCTGATTCAGATTCCGATAGACCGTACCAAGGCTGAGGTTTGGATTGTCCTGCTTCAGGGCGGTGTATACCTCCTCCGCGGTGGGGTGGGTCGGGAAATTCATCACCCGGTTGTATATTATCTCTCGTTGTCTGGAAAAATTCATATATCTCGCTGTCCTCCGGATTTTTTATGTGTATCTAAAACAATAACTGTTATCATTATTATAGCATATTTTTTCCGGATTGTCAAGCAAAATAGGGAAGCTGCGCTGCCTCCCCATTTTTTTGCAATCAGCCGCAGATCTCCCGGGTGAGTTTCTCCGCCCGGGCGTAGATTTCTCCGGCGTCCACGGTAGAAAACTTTCCATTCTCGTAAAGAATCTTTCCGTCAACCATAGTCATCACGACATTCTGCTTAGTTCCGGCGTAAACCAGGTTCTTGGCAATGTTATGCAGAGGCTGCATATTCGGCTGCATAAGGTCGATCACCGCAAGGTCCGCCTTCTTGCCTGCCGCCAGAACGTCGCAATCCTTCAATCCCATGGCGAGGGCACCGCCGCTGCACGCCATCTTCAGTACGTCGAAAGCCGGGAATGCCGCCGCGTCCATCTCGCGGTACTTCTGGAGCGCAGTCACAAGGAACATCTCCCGGAACATATCCAGGCAGTTGTTGCTTGCCGCGCCGTCAGTTCCTATAGCCATGTTGTCGATTCCGCGGCGCTTCATCTCGCACAGCGGAGCGATTCCGCTGGCAAGCTTGAGGTTGGAGGAAGGATTCGTGACTATCCACAGTCCGCGCTCCTTTGCTATACGCATATCATCCTCGTCGTACCACACGCAGTGGAATCCACCGCCGCCGTATTCCAGCATGCCAAGCTTCTCAAAAAGCTGCGTGGGGGACATTCCGTAGCGCTCCCGGCAGCCGTCCGTTTCGGACTTCGTTTCACTGGAATGCGTGTACATCGGCGCCTTGTACTTCTGCGACAGCATCGCCATGCCCTCCAGGGTTTCGCGCTTGGTGGTGTATTCCGCATGGAATCCCAGCTGATAGGTTATCAGGGGATTTCCGCTGTTGTAGGTGTTGTACTCCTCCTCGATACCCTCGACGGTTCCGCCGAAGTCGTTGATGGAGCCGCACAGCACGCTGCGGAATCCCATATCGGTGCATGCCTTCGTGTAAGAGGGCAGCTTGAAATACATATCGAAGCTGGAGGTGATTCCGCTGGTGAGGTACTCCATGTTGCCCAGCTGAGTAAACACATAAATTGCCTCTTCAGTGAGCTTCGCCTCGTGGGGGAATACCTGCTGGTAGAGCCAGTCGTTCAGCGGAAGGTCGTCCGCATAGCTTCGCAGGAACGTCATCGCAGTGTGGGTGTGCGCGTTCTTGAATCCCGGGATTATCAGCTTTCCGGAAAGGTCTATCTCCCGGTCGAAATCACCGGAAGGGATATTCTCAGAGCCGACAAACGTTATCCGGCCGCCATCCGTGTGAAGTTCACCGGTGATGATGTCCTCACTGCACATCGTAAGTATTCTCGCATTGTAAAAGCGTATTTTCATGTTTCCTCCGTTCAGCCGAACAGTCTTTTCAGGGATTCCGTGTAGGGATAGCGCGCGATTCCGCGCTCGGTGATTATTGCGGTGACAAGCTCCGCGTCAGTGACGTCGAACGCCGGATTCCAGCACTTCACGGTGCTCTCTGCCGACGGCTGTGAGAAGAACTTCGTTCGTATTTCGTCGCCGCTTCGCTCCTCGATCGTGATATCCGCGCCGGTTGCGCAGGAAAAGTCGATCGTGGACCCCGGGCAGAACACATAGAACGGTATTCCGTGGTATTTAGCGTTTATCGCCACAGAGCGCGTTCCTATCTTGTTCGCGACATCGCCGTTCGCCGCGACTCTGTCGCAGCCGACGAAGCACGCCTGTATCTTCCCCTGCTTCATCAGCATGGACGCCGCGCTGTCGCAAATAAGCGTGGTGTCTATCCCGGCGTGGTTCAGTTCAAAGGAAGTCAGCCGCGCCCCCTGAAGCAGCGGACGCGTTTCGTCGCAGTACGCGTGGAACTCGTATCCGCGCTCTTTCCCGAGAAGCAGAGTTCCAAGCCCGGTACCGTATTCCACCGCCGCCAACGCACCGGCGTTGCAGTGGGTGAGTATTCCATCGCCGCTCTTTACCAGCGAAAGCCCGTTCTCGGAGATCGCCCTGCATGTCGCGATGTCCTCGTCGCAGATGGCTTTGCACTCAGCTCTGAGCGCATTCAGCATGTTCTCGCGGCTGGAGTATTTCTCCGCGCAGGACAGCATGCGATTAACAGCCCAGCTGAGATTCACCGCCGTGGGCCGGGAGGATATCAGATAATCCCCTGCCCTGCGCAGTTCCGGCAGGATATCGCCGGACAGGCGCTGCGCGATAACGTACATTCCGAATCCGGCGCACACTCCTATTGCCGGAGCACCGCGGACGCGCAGCTCGTAAATTGCTTCGCAGATCTGCTCCGCAGTTTCCAGCCGGAGGTATTCCACCCGATTCGGGAGCAGCGTCTGGTCGAGTATTTCCACAGCCTTTTCGTCTGCGGAAAGGCGCACCGTGAATATTTTCTCCATCAGCTGAAATATACCAGCTCGCTTGCGGCAGGCTCGGCAGCCTTGATCTCACGCGCGGCAATTACCGGACCCTCTCCGCGGTATGCCGTCTGCTTCTCAACGATAACTCTGCCGGTGACCTCTACCCAGTCGCCGTTCTTGAAATTTGCTTCGTCCGGGGACTTCACAAGGATTCCCACTACCTGGATATCGTCCGCGCAGCAGGTCATAGCGCGCCGGGAGATAACGAAGTACCCCTTGGGTACGTTGGAAGCGCGGAACACCATTCCGCGGACATGAACGTTCCTGCCGACGTAGCGGTCGGTGGTGCTCATGATGTCCACATACCACAGCCCGAAGTCGTCGTGGACTATCTCGATGGGGTCCGCGTTCAGGTCATAGGGCATTTCGTCGTCGCCCTGGAATCCCTGTTCAATGCTGCCGTCGGTGTATTCGAACATCATGTCTATCTTGGGATTCAGCGCCTTTATGCTACGGCGCAGGGACTTCTTGTCCACCTTGTTCTTCTCGCAGCGGTTGAATACCACGATGTCCGCCACTGAGAAGTTGTCGCTCAGCAGCTGGCGCATGTTGTTCATATAAACCTGGTACTTTGAGTGGTCAACGAACATGAATATCTGATAGAATATCCAGTCCTTTGGTGCCTTTTCCGCCATGGTGCGCAGACTCCACATGCCGTTGTATTCCAGCATGATCTGGGTCGGACGGTGCTTCTTTACCAGCTCGTTGAGGTGCCCGGGGTTGAAGTCCTCCTCGTCCTCGATGAACTCCACCTCCGCCTTTGCCGCCTTGAGGATATCCGGCGCGTATTCCACCTCGCCCTCCTCGCAGGCGATTATCAGGGTGCGCTGACCCTTGGAGAACTGCTTGTCCTGGATAGTGTCGAGAATGAACGAAGTCTTTCCGCTCTCCAGGAAGCCGGTAATCATATATACTGGAAGCTCCATAATGCTCCTCCTATTGCATAATAATACCGTGCCCGGAGTTTTGCCCCGGGCGCAGTAATGTTTGATTCTTGATCAGATTCCGAACAGATCCTTGATCTTCTGTTCCTCGAGCTTTGCGCCGATCACGCACATTCTGCCGGTGACGTCAGCGGAGCCGGTACGAACCTCGTATTCCTCCGGAACAAAGTCGAAGTGGTACCATACGCCGTCCGCGCCTGCAACGATTCCCTTTGCACGCAGAACGGAGCCATACTCCTCGCCGGACAGCTTGGAGAGCGCGTTCTCAAGCTCTTCCTTTGTGAACTTCTTGGCGGTTTCAACGCCGAAGTTGCTGAATACCTCATCGGCGTCATGACCGTGATGGTGATGATGGTGATGTCCGCAGCCGCACTCGCCATCGTGATGATGGTGCTCATGCTCATCTTCATCATGGTCGTGGTGGCAGCACTCATGATCGTCGTCATCATCGTGGTCATGGTGGTGATGATGCTCGTGCTCGTCCTCATCATCGCCGTCATCGTGATGGTGGTGATGGTCGTGATCGTGGCAGCACTCGTCCTCGTCGTCATCATCGTGGTGATGTCCGCATACAGGGCAGATCCCCTCGTCCTTGAGGAGTTCCTCGGCGAAGCTGTTCTTGATCTCCATTGCCTCGAGTATCTGCTTGCCGTTGATGTCATCCCACGGAGTTGTAACGATGGTAGCATGCTCGTTCAGCTGGCGGATCATCGCAAGAGCCTCTGCAAGCTTATCCTCGCTGAGTTTCTGGGAACGGCTGAGGATTATCGTCTTGGCGGTTTCCACCTGGTTCTTGTAGAACTCGCCGAAGTTCTTCATATACATCTTGATCTTGGAAGCGTCAACGACAGTGGTGTAGGTGTTGAGCACCAGATCGTCACTCTGGACGTTCATGACTGCCTTCAGCACGTCGGAGAGCTTACCAACGCCGGACGGCTCGATGAGTATTCTGTCCGGGTGAAACTGCTCCAGCACCTGCGCCAGAGCCTTGCCGAAATCTCCGACCAGGGAGCAGCATATGCAGCCCTGGTTCATCTCTGTTACCTGGATTCCGGCGTCCTTCATGAATCCGCCGTCAATGCCTATCTCGCCGAACTCGTTCTCGATGAGCACAAGCTTTTCGCCTGCGTATGCTTCCTTGAGAAGCTTCTTTATAAGAGTGGTCTTACCTGCTCCGAGGAATCCGGAGAACACATCTATCTTTGTCATAATACAGTCCCTCTTTCTGAAAAATCCGCTGTTGAACTGCCAACAGCTCCTAACATATAATTTTAGCACATTTCCACAAATAAGTCAAGGGGATTTCTGACAATTTGCCGCACGAAATATTAACTCTCCACACAAAAAGACTCCCGGGAAAATGGGCCCCGGGAGTTGTATGACTATCTTTCTTCGCGGAAATACGGGTCGCCCAGCGCCGCCGGCGGCTGATTCTCGCGCTTCTTACGCACTGTGATGAGAACAAGTACCACGATCGTCGCGATGTACGGAACCATATCCAGCAGCTGAGTGGAGATCTGCACTCCCCAGCCCTGCATCTGGTATTTCAGACCGCGCAGCATACCGAACAGGTACGCCGCCAGAATCGCCTTGAGAGGATTCCAGGTGCTGAAGATTACCAGCGCAACAGCGATCCAGCCGGCGCCGGAGGTCACGTTCTCCTGCCACTGGGAAAGCGACGCAATGGAGGAATACGCTCCGCCCACGCCGCACAGGAATCCGCCGGCGAGAACGTGAACGTACTTATACAGCGCCACGTTGATTCCGGAAGCGTCCGCAGCCGCAGGATTCTCGCCCACAGCGCGCATATTAAGCCCGAAGCGCGTCTTTTTCATGTAGAAATACGCCAGGACTGCAACAACTATCGCCAGCTGAACGTAGATACCCTGGGAGAACAGCGCGTGTCCCAGCACGGGAATATCGCACAGCACCGGGATATCATACGCCGCGAAGGCGCTGCGCACCTCCGTGGGGACTGTCAGGCTGGAGTATTTCACGCCCTCTGTCATTTCCATGCTGCCGATGAATCCGGCAACGCCGGTGCCGAAGATGGTCAGCACAAGTCCAGTAACGACCTGATTTCCCCGGAGCGTGATGGTGATGAACGCGTATATCAGCGCCCCCACAAGTCCGGCGGCTCCGGCGCAGAGTACCGCGACAACTGGATTTGACGTCAGGCACGCGGTCTGGAATCCCACGGCGGCACCCATAAGCATCATGCCCTCGATACCGAGGTTTGTATTCCCGACCTTCTCGCAGATGATTCCGCCGACGATGGCGAACAGGATACTGGTGCCGTATTGTATCGAGGTCTGTAGGAACAATCCCAAACTATTCAAGAAATCCATATCAGCCCTCCTTTACAGACTTGCGCAGGGAAATGCGATAGTTGATGAAGAACTCGCTGCCCAGTACGAAGAATATGATAACTCCCTGGATTATTCCGGTTATGGCGGAGGGCATATTCAGCGCCTGGAGCGAAACCTCGCTTTTCAGCAGCATTGCAAACACGAAGGATACCACGACGATGATCGGCGGCTTGAGTTTCGCCAGCCATGCGGTGATTACCGCAGTGAAGCCAAGTCCGCCGGAGAGCTGGCTCGTGATGGAGTGCTCGATAGCGGAAGCCTGCATGTATCCGCCGATTCCGCACAGTCCACCGGAGATGAGAACGGCGATCAGCGTGACTTTCATGGTGTTCATTCCGGCGTAACGGGCGGTGGTTTCGCTCTCGCCCAGCACATCGATCTGGTAGCCGAACTTGGAATATTTCATCATGATGGTTAGCACGATGACCAGCACCAGCGTGATTATCCAGCCGGCATGGATCCCGAATACCGTCGGCATGGACGCGTTATCCGGGAATGTCGCGATCTTGGCAACGCCAAGTCCCTTGGGGTCCTTCCACGGACCGGATTCCAGATACGCGATGAATGCGATCGCGATATAGTTCATCATCAGCGTAACGAGCGTTTCACTGGTGGTGAATTTCAGCTTGATCAGCGCCGGAATAACCGCCCAGATCCCACCGAACACAAACGCGGAAAGTCCCATCAGCGGCAGCAGGAGCGCCGGCTGTAGTTCCGGGAATCCGAAGGCGATGAGCGCTGCGCCGAACGAGCCCATATAGAACTGTCCCTCGGCGCCGATATTCCAGAACTTCATGCGGAAAGCCACTGAAATACCCAGCGAGAGCACCGTCAGCAGTATCGTCTTGTTCAGGGTCTCGCGCAGCTTCCGGACGGAGGTCACGGAGGATTTCACGATCTGCGCGTAAATCTCCAGCGGATTGAACCCCATAATGAGCATTACCAGTCCCGAAGCCACGAGCGCCGCCACGATAGCAAGCACCCTGGTCAGGACGGTCTGCCACGTCGGCACGCCTATCCGCCTGGTTATGTGTATTCTGTCTGCAATTGTCATACTGCCCTGCTCCCCTCTTCGCCCGGCTTATGTCCGAGCATCATCATGCCGATATCCTCTTTCGTGACGGTACGCGGATCCACAATATCCACGACCTCGCCGTCATGAATGACCATCAGCCGGTCAGAAATGCTCTTGAGCACGTCAAGGTCCTCGCCGATGAAGAGCACCGCAACGCCCTTTTTCTTCTGCTCGTTCAGCACATGGTAGATGTTGTAGGAAGCGCCGATATCCAGTCCGCGGACGGGATATGCAGTGATGAGCACCTTCGGCGCGAGCCATATCTCACGTCCCAGCAGCACCTTCTGGATATTACCGCCGGAAAGCTTCTTGACCTCGTGGTAAACGGACGGAGTGGATATGTCGAAATCCCGGACGATCTGCTCCGCGAGGGTTTTAGAGAACTTCCGGTCGAGGAAGGGACCACGGTTGCGGTTGTAGCTTTTCAATATCACGTTGTTCATGACGCTCATTCCAGCGACAAGTCCCATGCCGAGTCTGTCCTCCGGGATAAAGCTCATGCTTATGCCATGACGGAGTATCGCCCGGGGGGACAGTCCGAGGATCTCATCGTTGCCGAATTTCACGGAGCCGCCGTCCGCCTTCATAAGTCCGGCGATGATCTCGCAGAGCTCCTTCTGACCGCTTCCGGCAATGCCGGCAACGCCGAGTATCTCGCCGCCGTAAAGGTCGAAGGACATTCCATTGAGAAGCGGAACTCCCTCCACGGACTTCTTCTCAAGTCCACTGACGGAGAGCACGGGCTTCTCGCTCAGCTTCTCCTTCGGGCACTCGATATCCAGGGATACCGAACTTCCCACCATCATCTCGGTGAGCTGCTGTGGGGTGGAATCCGCAGTAACTGCGGTAGTTATAGACTCGCCCTTGCGCAGCACGGTCACACGGTCGGAGATCTCCATGACCTCCGCCAGCTTGTGTGTGATTATAATTATGCAGCAGCCCTGCTCCTTCATTTCGCGCAATATCGCAAAAAGTCCCTTTATCTCCTGGGGAGTGAGCACGGCTGTCGGCTCGTCGAGGATAAGCACATCCGCGCCGCGATAGAGGATCTTCATGATCTCCACGGTCTGCTTCTCGCTGACGGACATGTTATAGACCTTTTTGTACGGGTCGATGGCGATACCGTATTTCTTACTCAGTTCCAGTATGCGGTCGGCAGTTTTCTTCTGGCTGAGAAACAGCCCCTGCTCCTGCCCGATGATGATATTCTCGCCGGCGGTGAGCACGTCAATCAGCTTAAAATGCTGATGTATCATACCGATACCAGCCTTGATGGCGTCCTTCGGCGAGTGGAATACAACTTTTTTTCCGCCGATCTCGATCTCGCCGCTGTCTGGGGTATATATTCCGCTGAGCATGTTTACAAGGGTGCTCTTTCCGGAGCCGTTCTCGCCGAGCAGTGCGAGTATTTCACCCTTGTCCACTTCAAGGCACACGTCCTTGTTCGCCTGGACGCTGCCGAATCGCTTGCAGATATTGGTTAGCTTTATATACGGTTGAGCCATTGTTACCTCCTGAGTAAGTCTGTTTGCTTTCACAAACGGCACATCGCTGCGCCGCTCGTGAAAACAAACAGAGCGCAGACTGTCGTGCAGCCTGCGTCTGCCTGTGATATTTACTGATTACTGGGGAATAGTGCCGACAACGCCCTGAACGAACCAGTTCATGTTCCAGATCTCGTCGTCGGTCATTCTTACGCCGTCCTCAAGCTTGAGGTTGCCGTCCTGATCGTAGAGAGGACCAGTGAACGGATCGAACGTGCCGTCGATGATGGAAGCCTGAGCCTCGTCAACCTTCTCCTGTGTACCCTCTGCGCAGAGGTCAGTCAGAGTGTCGAGATAAGTCATGTGCTCGGAAAGACCTTCCCAGTAAGCACGGCTTGTCCATGTACCGTCGATAGCTCTCTTGCAGTCGTCTACATAGAATGTAGCCCAGTCGAAGCAAGCAGCGGTGAGGTAAGCCTTCGGAGCAGCGTCCGGAGTCGGGAAGTTGTAGCCGATGCAGTACGCACCCTTCTCCTCGGCAGCAACCTGGGGAGCGGTGGTATCCTGGTGTTGAGCGATAACGTCAACGCCCTTGTTCAGCAGCTCAAGAGCGCCGCTCTTCTCCTGGGCGGGATCGTACCAGGTATCGGTGAAGAATACCTCTACCTTAGCGTCGGGGTTTACGGACTGAACGCCCAGTGTGAATGCGTTGATACCGCGGATAACCTCAGGAATGGGCTTTGCAGCAACGTAGCCGATATAGTTCTTCTCGGTCTTCATACCTGCAACGATACCGGAAAGGTAACGAGCCTGGTAAACCTTACCGAAATAAGTGGACATGTTGTCCTTTCTGGTGTAGCCGGAGCAGTGAGCGAACTTCACATCGGGATACTCCTCAGCCATCTGAGCAGTGCCGTCCATGAATCCGAAGGAGTTGGTGTAGATCAGGTTGCAGCCCTTCTCGTCGATCAGTGTGCCGATAGCCTCGGTAACAGCGGAAACGTTCTCCTCAACGTTCTCAATGTAAGCAGTCTCAACACCGAGCTGCTCCTCAATAGCAAGTCTGCCCTTGTCGTGAGCCTGGGTGTAGCCGCCGTCGTTAATGCTGCCGATGTAAACGAAGCCGACCTTGACGTCGGTGTTGGCAGCACTGCTGTTGTCTGCGCTGTCGGAGCCGCTGTTGCCGCCGTTGGAGCAGCCGGTGAGCAGCATTGCCGCTGCCATCATGGCAGCCAGTAATCTCTTCTTCATTGGTTTAGTTCCTCCCTAATTTCTGTGGCATTTCTGCCTTTGTTCCTGCTTGACGCAGTTCCTTTTTATCATAACGGCAAAGCCGCTAGGATCATGTTCACGCCTCGTCGCGGAATGTGCAGCCGTGCTCGGGGTCCATGGAATCTATTATTGCAAGGGATTCCACTCTGATACCCTGACTGCGGACGAGTTCGCCGCCGCACTGGCAGCCCTTCTCGATGACGATACCGGCGCCTGCGATCTTCGCGCCAGCATGCTTCACGATGTCGATAAGTCCGAGGAGCGCGCAGCCGTTCGCCAGGAAGTCGTCAATGATGAGGATATTGTCCTCCGGCGAAAGGAAAGCCTTCTTCACGATAACGTCATATGTACGGTTGTGCGTGAAGCTCTTGATCTGCGTGGAATACACCTCACCGTCGATGTTTATGCTCTGGGTCTTTTTCGCGAATACCACGGGGCAGTTGAAGTACTGCGCGGTAATGCACGCAATACCAATGCCCGAAGCCTCAATGGTGAGTATCTTGTTTATGCTCTTGTCCGGAAACAGCCTGCGGAATTCCTTGCCCATCTCGTTGATGAGCGCTATATCCATCTGGTGGTTGAGGAAGCTGTCCACCTTGAGGACATTTCCCTCCTTGATAACGCCGTCTTTTCTGATTCTTTCCTTTAAAAGCTCCATTTCCGCTTACCTCTCTGTCAGCTCTCTGCCCATCAGCACGCCCATGACGGAGGCCATCATAAGTCCTCTCGTCCAGCCGCTGGAATCACCCAGGCAGTGCAGCCCCTTTATATTTGTATTGAAATGCTCGTCCATCTTTATGCGGTTGCTGTAGAATTTCAGCTCCGGGGAATAGAGCAGCGTTTCACGGCTCGCGAATCCCGGGACTACGCAGTCCACCGCCTTGATGAAGTTGATGATGTTAGTCATCGTGCGATAGGGCATTGCGGCGGTGATATCGCCTGCAACTGCGTCAGGGAGCGTGGGCTTTACGTTGGAGAAGGAAAGCTCCTTTGCCCAGGTGCGCTTTCCGTCGAGGATATCGCCGTAGCGCTGCACCATTATGTGCCCGTTGCCCAGCATGTTGGTAAGCTCGCCCACCTTCTGCGCGTATTCGATCGGCTGATTGAACGGAACGCTGAAGTTGTGGGAGCAGAGTATTGCAAGGTTGGTGTTGTCGGATTTCAGGTCCTTATAGGAATGACCGTTGACCACCGCAAGATCGTTGTCGTAGTTCTCCTGGCTGACGAATCCGCCGGGATTCTGGCAGAAGGTGCGCACCTTGTTCTTGAACGGCAGCGGATAGCCGATGAGCTTGGACTCATACAGCACCGCGTTGACCTCCTCCATGACCTCGTTGCGGACCTCGACGCGGACGCCGATATCAACGGTGCCCGGCTGGTGCGCAATGGAATGACTCTCGCAGGTACGCTCAAGCCAGTCAGCGCCCTTCCTTCCGGTGGCGATGACAACGCTGTCAGCGGAGATCTCCTGGCGACTGTTGCCCTTGTTATCCGTCACGATAACGCCGGTGCACTCGTCGCCCTTGATGATGATGTCCTCGCAGCGTGTGGAAAACATGATGTCCACGCCGTGCTCCAGCAGGTACTTCTCGATACGCAGATAGAGCTGGTGTGCCATTTCAGTGCCCAGGTGGCGTATCGGGCAGTCAACCAGCTTCAGGTTGGCATTGATCGCCTTCTTGCGGATCTCACGGATCTTGTCCGGATCGCTCACACCCTCGACATGGGGATCCGCGCCGAACTCAAGGTAGATCTTGTCGGTATAGTTGATGGTTTCCTGTGCAAGCTGCTCGCCGATAAGCTCCGGGAGATTACCGCCGACCTCGCAGGACAGGGACAGCTTTCCGTCGGAGAAAGCGCCTGCGCCGGAGAATCCGGTGGTGATGTGGCAATAGGGCTTGCAATTCATGCAGACCTTTGTCTTTGCCTTCGGACAGGCTCTCTTCTCGACTGACACGCCCTTCTCGACTATCAGTATCTTCTTCTGGGAGCCTTTACGGAGCATTTCCAGCGCGGTGAATATTCCTGCCGGTCCTGCACCTACGATTACTACGTTGTATTTTGACATTACTGGTTTCGCCTTTCATTATTGGCAATGAGTCCCTGGTGATTTCACGCAGTCACACCTTCATTGCCGGATATACGTTATTAATTTATCACAATTCCGTCATATTGTCAACATGTTTTCTGCGTTTTTTCGCACAATGCGTCAAATTTCAGCAACTTGCCGAAAAACGCCGCCGCTGTCGCATTGAACTAATGCCGCAGCACATGAGTTCGGACAGAAAAACTCCGCCCCGGAAGGAGCGGCGAATTCCATTCACACCTTTTCGATGTCGTTCTCGGAGCAGTAGAACACCGCAGTCATGGAACCGAAGGTATCCTCCTCGTCGTCGCCGTCGTCGGTGTCTATCACATATGTGGTAGTTCCGCCGGCGCAGCTTATGTCGGTGATCGTACCCACGATCCCGGACTTCTTGATCCTTACGGTATCGTCAAGTTTGAACATTATAACACCTCCAATGCCTGTGGATTCGTGCACCCGATCAGGGAAGCGCCCTCTGCCGGAGCTGCCCAGCGCACGGCGTTTCCAATAACACGCAGCACATTCTCGTCATGGAACGTCGGATATTCCTCATGACCAGGCTGAAAATAGAATATCCTCCCGGCGCCGCGGCGGTAGGTGACTCCGCTGCGGAACACCTCTCCCCCGGCGAACCAGCCCATGAATACCACCTCGTCCGGAGCGGGGATATCAAAGGGCTCGCCGTACATCTCCTCCCGGGGAAGCTCAAAGTGCTCAGGAATCCCCCGGGCGATGGGATGGGAGGGAATCACGGTCCAGACGCGCTCCCGGTCGCCGTGCCGCCATTTAAGATTGCAGGAAGTTCCGCACAACGCCCGGAACACTTTGCTGTGATGTGCGGAATGAAGCGCGATGAATCCCATTCCGGAATTCACACGGCGGCAGACTCGCTGCACATTCACGTCCGTGACCTCGCCGTGCGCCATGTGTCCCCACCAGATAAGCACGTCGGTTTCTGCAAGAACTTCCTCGGACAGTCCCTGCTCCGGGTCGTCCAGGCAGGCGAGCCGCACGCTTATATCCGGCGACTGCGCCAGGTACTCCCCTATCGCGGCGTGCATTCCCCGGGGGTATATCTCCGCCACCGTCGGCTGCTGCCTTTCGTGGCGGAATTCGTTCCATATAAGTACTTTTATCATGTGCCCTCCCTCAGCCATTCCGTGATGTTTTCGGCGGAACGGCGCATGTAGTCCAGCTGGTCAGCCGCGCCGAAATGCTCCGCAGAGAATCCGCCGGTATAGCCGTCTGCAACAATCTGCTTCACCAGGGATTCAACGCCGACATATCCTCCGCCGCATTCACAGGGATACATCAGTTCCCCGGAAATATCCGCCTTGGCGTTGCTGCCGTCCGGCAGTCCCCGGGACGAGTCACGGCTGCGGTCCTTGACATGGACGTGCGCAAGGTACTTCCGCAGCCTGGAATACGCCTCCGCCGGGTCCTCCCGGACGTAGGCGAAGTTACCCGTGTCAAACGTCCAACGCAGCCCCTCAGAGCCGCTCAGCAGGCGATCCAGTCCGGCAATATCGCAACAGGGGGAGTTCACATCGTCGAAATCCTCCACGGTCACGGTTATCCCGTACTGCACCGCCATTCCGCACAGAATGGAGAGCTGCTCGCAGGTACGCGCGAAGAAATCCTCCCGGTCGTCCTCCGGTCGGAAGAATCCCGGGATCGCAAGGATAGTCCCGGCGCCGAATTCCGCCGCAATCTCCAGATGGCGCTTCATCTTCTCCCGGGAAACCTCCGGCAGGTCGTGCACCAGGTCGTAGTGCCCGTACACGGAGGCGGCGGTTATTCCGCAGCCGGATAATACTCCGCGCAGGGAGCCGTCCTCCAGCCGCCAGAGGTCGCATTCCAATCCGGTGTATCCGCAGCCGCGTGCGTTTTCAAGAGCCTGCTCCAGTGTGATTCCGCGCTGGGCGCTCGCTTCGTATACGTGCTCCAGGAAAATATTAAGTCGGTTCATCTGCACCCCTCCAGTCATGAATACTATTGTATACCACATGAGCCGATTTGTCAACCTTGAACGTTTTAACCGATTCCCAATGATTTATCTTGACATTGCGGAGCATTTGTGCTATAATACATCAAGCTGTAGCAAAATATGCACCTTATGACATTGTATGCATGTTTTTGCACATATAAAAATCGTATAACTTATATATACATCTGGCGTATAATATGCATCCTCACGGGAACATATAGTTTTGTGGCGCTTTTCGTTTGGCAGGACTATTATTATAGTACACGACTATGCCGCCAATATGAAACAGCTCGCGGATATTTTTCAAATCACTCCACAGCTTTCACATAAATATCATCTGATTTCAATAAAACATCAATTTAGGTATTGATTTTTTTCACTCTTTGTTGTATAATGATTAAACAAGCAGAAATGACAGGAGGACTGAATATGTTCAAAAATCAGGCAGATGGCCGCAAGAATCTTGTGGGCATCAAAATGCACGAAGTACGCAAGTCGCGTGGTATTTCCCAGCGCCAGGTAGCAGACGACCTGAACGAAATGGGACTCATCATTGACAAGAACGCGGTGCAGCGTATGGAGTCAGGACAGCGCTTTATCACTGATATTGAGCTTATCACTATCGCTAAGTATCTTGGTATCCCGCTGGACGAGCTGATGGCTTCATTCAGCAAGTAAAACGGAAGCCCCGGGGCGTGTGCTCCGGGGCAGTTTTTATGGTATCAGCTCAAGATGTTCCTCGCCGTCGAGCACTCCGCCGGTATTCCGGCAGGTACAGAATATCAGCGCCAGGAAGTAGAATATCATGCTCTCGCTCATCAGACCGTTGGTGAATCCCACCTTGAACGGGATCATCGGCAGCATAGCCGCCACGACATACAGCACGGCATATGTCACCAGCACGTTCGCCGGGGTCGCTGCGGAATACCGGGGCAGGAAGGTCATTCCCCTTATCTGGAGCCATATCCAGTAGATGAACGGCGGAAGCATGATCGCCTCGCTCACTATCGCCACCCAGGACAGATTCGAGAATACCGCGTCGCATACCATGTTCGCAATACTTCCGTTGCCGGTCTGGTTCATCACGGCGAAGGTGTTCAGCAGCTCCACATAGAATATGTGCAGGCAGAGCCACGGGGTAAGTCCGAATATGGTGAACACACGGTATATTCTGCGCTCCCTCTGCTGCCTGATGAATCCTGCCGCGGCAAACAGCCCCAGCCCGTAGCAGATTATCCCCGGGAACGCAATGAACATCGCGATGCTGTTGCGCGTACTGCTTATGTTTGCCACGCCCTCCGTCAGCCACCAGACCTTGCCGCTGTGAGCCGCGTCGCCGTACGCCATGAGCCAGTCCCCGGCGCCGAAGCACAGGCAGCCCACGATTCCCAGCAGGAATGCTATCAGCATTTTTTTCTTCTTAGTCATGTTGTTCCTTCTTTCGGTTAGTTTAAGCTAATAGAATTATACCACAGCTGTCCACATTTGTCAATACCCGAAAGACAATCATAGGACGGCAATACGCCGGACAATTCGCAGGACGAGGCTCTTATGCCTGAGAATTTACCCACCAGCACAGTACGCGCCGGCAGAGCATTGTAATGCCTGCCGGGGAGCCGCACTCCCTGAGGGCTGCCACCAGATTCAAAATGCTGCTCGTCCTCGTCAAGAACTGATTCCACGCAAAGCAAGCCCCGGCATCCGCACTGGATCGCCGGGGCTGTTTTTATTTCCCGAAGCGGAAGCTTCTGAAGTCGAAGTCGCTGCCGGGCAGGAACGTGAAGGAGATCTTCCGCTTTCCGGAAATGCCGGAAAGTCCGAAGCTGCGCTCAACGTAGTCCTCCGCGCCCTCCGTGCGGAATTCGCACAGCACCCTCTCGCCGGAATCCAGCATGAGGTGAATGCTGTTCAGTGGAAGCGCCGAACGTCCCTTGATGACGATATACGCAGGCTGCTCCTCCGAGAAGTCGAACTCCCCGAATTCCAGCACGACGTTGTTGCCGATTCCCGTGACCTCTCTGCCCTCCACGGTGAACTTGTCGCCGTAAATGCGCTCCGCGTCCGCCGCGCAGTTTTCGGTGAACTCCCGGTGCAGGCGTTCAAACTGGAATCCGCTCACCTGGCAGCCGAAATCCGTTTCGATGGTGAACGTGTGAATTCCGCGCAGGATCTCCGGCAGGCGGAAGGTTTCCGGCTTAAACACCATCCACTCCGGCTGCTTGTGGTAGGTGTACTCGCCCAGCAGTCTGCCCTCCCCCGGGATCCCGTCGTAGAAGCGTATCTTCACCGGATCAAGGGTGTTCGCCCATATCGGCACCGTCACAGAATCCGCACCGGAGCCGAAGTCCACGTTATCGAACGCCGCCCAGGAGCTTGCCCCGAAGCCGAAGCATATTCCTTTATTCACGCCCTGGCACAGGTTGTCGCTCGCCCGGGTGTACAGTCCGCCGGGAACAAAGGTATACGGGTCGGTGACGGCGCTGCCAAGCCCCTCCGCCCGGAAAGGCAGAACGGACAGGATATGGTACTTCCCGGTGCCGTTTCTGCACATCGCGCGCAGGCAGAATATGCCGTCGCCCTTCGCGCGGACCGTTACGGCGCCGTCCGGCTCCTGCGTGAATTCCGCCGCGCCGGTCACTATGCCGGTTTCGGTGGTGATACGGTATTCGATGTCGTCCGCGTAATCCGCGTTCGCCGGGAATATTACGGGCGTTACCCTTATCTCACGGCAGTCCTCGGTGAACAGCAGCCTGTCCGCGCGCAGCTCTATCTTGCGCACGGGTATTTCGTCAGTCCTGCCGCACTCCGTGGGAGCCGCGGATACACGCTCGCTGCAGGACGCGCCGGGTATCTCCGCCGCCGGGACGGAATCCAGCCTGATCACGCTGTCCGGAAGCCCCGGAGAGGTGAATCTCACGGTGATTCCGCCGGATTCCCTGACGGAGCCTATCACCGCCAGCATTTTTCCCGAGAACAGCCGGCGCGAAGTCCCCTTGTACTGGTCGTAATCCGTGCTGTCGCCGTTGTCCAGTCCCAGGAGCCTTCCGGCGCCCTCCACGGTGACGTTCACACGATTTCCGGCGTTGGCGCAGAAGTTCCCGTCGGAATCCAGCGCGGACACCTCGATGTACGCGATATCCCTGCCGTCCGCTCTCACCACGGACTTATCCGCAGACACCTCCAGGCGCGCCGCGTCGCCGAAGCTGCGCGTGATATCCTCGGCGATGACCCTGCCGCCCTCGTCGTAGGCAAGCGCCTTCAGCTCGCCCGGAGCGTAGGCTATGCTGTAATCCGCGGTGAGTTTCTCGCCGTGGGCATGGTCGATATCGAACGCGCCCATAGAATCCCCGTTGAGGAAGAGCTCCACCCGGGGCGCGTTGGAGCAGACGCGCACATCCACCGTCTGCCCGGGATTGAAATCCCAGTGGGGGAATATGTGCACGAACGGCGCCTTGTGGTAGTCCGTCCATTCCGCGCGGAACACATACGCGCTGTCCTTGGGGAACCCGGCGGTGTCGTACTGCCCGAAGTAGCTGTTCTTGGTGGAATACGGCGTTGGCTCACCGATGTAGTCGAATCCCGTCCAGATGAACTGCCCGGCGCAGAATTCCGCGTCCCTGTCCCGGATTATGCACTCCTCGGTATTCTTCGCGCCCCAGCCGGTGCAGCTGTTGCCCAGGGAGGAGCACTGCTCGTCATCGTCCGCCAGCACCGTCTGCGACAGGGGGAAGTGGTATATACCACGGCTCTGCACGACGGAAGCGGTTTCGCTGCCATAGATGAGCCAGTCCGGGTGCTTCTCGTGGTGCTCGTGGTAGAGCCGCTCGCCGTAGTTATACCCCACCAGCTTGAGGATATCGCCGCACTTCTGCCCGTTCTCCCACTGCATGAAGTTGGAGCCGAAGGTGGCGTAGCCGTTGTGCAGCGGATCGTGGGATTCCACCAGGCGGCGTAGCATGGAGGTGACCTCCTGACCGCGCTCGTCCGCATGGGTGTCGAAGATCTCGTTGCCCACGCTCCAGCCGATTATGGAGGGGCAGTTCCTGTCGCGGCGCACCCAGGAAGCCACGTCGCGCTCCACCCACTCGTCGAAGAAGCGCGCGTAGTCATAATCCGTCTTGCAGCGCTCCCACATGTCGAATCCCTCGGAAAGCACCAGCATTCCGGTTTCGTCGGCAAGCTGCATGAATCCCTCCGCAGGCATGTTGTGGGAGGTGCGGATAGCGTTCACGCCCATCTCCCGTAATTTAACGAACCTGCGCCGCAGCGCTTCGATGTTGAACACGGCGCCCAGGCAACCGTTGTCGTGGTGCTCGCAGGAGCCGTGCAGCTTGACGTGACGTCCGTTGAGGAAGAATCCGTGGTCGGCGGTGAACTCCACCGTGCGGAATCCGAAGCGGCTGGCAGTGCGCTGTATCACGTCGCCGCCGCTTATCAGCTCGGATACTGCATTATAAAGGTACGGGTCGTCGATATCCCACCGTCTGGGGGAATCCACCCGGATAACCTGCCGCGTGAGGGAATACGCCGCGCCCGGCTCCCTTACCGCCGCCGGAATGCAGGATATGTCCGCCGCGCAGGCGTCGCTCTCAGCGCTCGCCACGGTATTCCCCTCCCGGTCGAGAAGCGAGGTGCGCACGCGGAGCCCGGCAACAGGAGTTCCCTCCGGGCGGACGACCTCAGACTGCACCGTAAGTTCCCAGCAGCCCTCCACGGGCTTTGCGGAGAGGTACACGCCGTCGTTGCCGAAGTGGATATCCGGGTATTCACACAGCCATACATCGCGGAAAATACCGGCGCCGGAATACCACCTGGAGTTCGGGGCGCGGTGGTCTACCCTGACGGTGATGACGTTCTCGCCGTCCCTTAACAGCGCGGAAATATCGTGCCGGAACGCGGAATAGCCATACTTCCACTCCCCCGCCTTCTCGCCGTTGACGTACACGGTGCTGTCCATGTACACGCCGTCAAACCGTATCGCAGTGCGTATTCCCGGCTTCCGGCGGTAGACGAACCGCTTTCTGTACCAGCCGGTGGAGGTGGAATACAGGTCGTTGGTGTTCCCTATCAGCCAGTCGTGGGGAATGTCCACGGGGGCGAAATCCAGCCCGTCCGGGGATTCCGTGCCAAAGGAGGTCTTACAGAACTCCCAGCCGTCGCAGAACAACGCGCGGTTATTGTAACTATCGCAGAATGCCATGTGTTTATCCTCTCTTACTGAATATCAGACGGAGTTCCGCGGAAATATCCGGCAGCGCAACGCGGTATTTCTCCGCCAGAGCCGGACCGCAGGAATTCGACCCCACGCCAGCCATCGCGGAATCCACGCAAATCACGCTGCTGCCGCACTTTTCAAGCTCGTAATTGTGTCGCTTCTCCGCCAGCTCCTCCTGGGTGTATTCCGACGCATTGAACGAGAATCCGTCCGGGGAAGCGAATACCACGCTGGTGTCGCCGTCCGTGACCTCCGCGCGCAGGCAGCCAAAGTGCGATGAATTCTCCTGGGGACGGAGGTAATCCTCGTGCATGGCGCTGATATCCGCCGTGAACTCACCGAACCAGCTTGCCTGGTGCTTGTCGGCGTAGCTTTCGCGCGGTCCATAGCCGAGATATTCCACCTGCGTGAAATCCCGGCGCAGGAACAGCCGGATACCGAACCGCGGCAGGAACTGCACCTTGTCGGAAACCCTGCCCCGGCATGAAACGCCGAGCATGCCGCCGGAAATCCTGTATTCCACGTCCAGGTAAACGAAGGGCTGGTGTATGCTCCACCCGAAAGACTGCCGCAACCTGATCACTGCCGCGTTCCCCTGCACCTCAGCCGTAACGCCGTAATTGCGCGCCTTGGAGTCATGCAGGTGCATTCCATACCAGTCGCCCTTCATAACGTCGTTGTCGGTGGGTGCGCGGAAAAAGTTAAACTGCATCGGTCTGTCCAGCAGCTCCCTGCCGCAGCGCTTTATGGAGTCGAACGCGGACAACCGCCGGCTGAACCGGTACTCCATCTCCCCGGAAGCCACGGTAATGTAAAGCGGCTCTTCCCGTATCTCCACCGGGGATTCCACACTGACCGGAGCGTATTCCACCGGGCGGAGTTCCAGCTGGTCGAAGCAGACCTCGCTGCCCTCTTCCCAGTACTCCGTGGCGTGGCTGGCGGTGAACACGAACCGGATATGGTCGCCGTATTCCGTCCCGGGGATCTCTATATCGAACACTCCAAGCGGCGGCAGACTGAACGGAAAACTACCCTCCCGCACAACTCTGCCTTGCTCAGTGATCTCGTAGCGACAGTCCAGCATTTCTCCGGCGTCCGTGAATTCAAGCACACTGGAGAAACGGAATCTGCCCGGCTCGCTCCCAGCGATAACGCGCACGGGGCGGTAGACCTGCTTCAGCTCCAGAAGCCCAGTGTGGGGAGTCCTGTCCGGGTAGACCAATCCGTCCATGCAGAAGTTGCCGTCGTTGTGCCGCTCGCCGAAATCTCCGCCGTATCCGTACTTGACCCTGCCATCCGCAGTTGTCCCAAGCGGCACGGAATGGTCGCACCACTCCCAGACGAATCCGCCGCAGAAGCGCTCGCTGGAATAGAACGTGTTGCGGTATTCCTCCAGGTCGCCGGGACCGTTGCCCATTGCGTGGCAGTATTCACACAGCACAAAGGGACGCTTATCCTCCTTCTCCAGGAATCTTCGCATATCTTCGGGTGAGGTGTACATCTCCGACACCAGGTCGAGGATATCGTCCGGGGTGTCGTCCAGCCGGTGGGTGCTCTCGTAGTGCAGCAGCCGGGTCCTGTCCAGGAATTTCACAAGTTCCCCGGCAGCGCGCATATTGGTGCCCCAGCCGCTCTCGTTGCCCAGGGACCAGAATACCACGCAGGGGCGGTTTATGTCGCGCTTCACCAGGGATTCTGCGCGGTCTGTTATAGCACGGAGGAAGCGCTCGTCCGAAGCTATCAGCGCTATTCCGTCGTAGCCCCGGGTCCACTTGAGGTCGTTGTATACTGTCACGCAGCCGTGGCTCTCCATGTCCGCCTCATCGATGACGTAGAACCCAAGGCGGTCGCACAGCTGGTAGAACTGCGGCGCATTCGGATAGTGTGAGGTGCGCACCGCATTGATGTTGTGCCGCTTCATCAGCGTGAGATCCTTCAGCATTCTTTCCACCGGAGCGTAGTAACCAGTGTCCGGATAGCTGTCATGCCGGTTCACTCCGCGGAACTTCACAGGAACTCCGTTTATCTTCACAACGCCGTTTTCCGCGGTCACGGAGCGGAATCCCACCTGCTCGCCGATGACCTCATCCCCAGCGGTTATCGTCAGTGAGTACAGATAGGGGCGCTCCGCATTCCAGAGCTGCGGTGCGGAAATCTCGACCCGGGCAGTGGCTCCGGCTGCGGCGTCGAATTCCGCCACGGTGGCTCCGGTCATGTCCGACAGGCGGCAGTGCGCGGAAATCCCCACGGGGGTGAATTCCAGCTCCGCCCGGGAATTATTCCCGGAAAGGCGCGTGGCGATACGGTAGTCCTCCAGTCGCTCCTCCGGGCGCGAGAGAATGTACACGTCCCGGAATATTCCCGACAGGCGTATTTTGTCCTGGTCCTCGAGATAGGTGCCGTCGCACCATTTCAGCACTGCGGCGGTGATACGGTTGTTCCCCTCTTTCAGAAACGGCGTGATGTCGAACTCCTGCATGCTGTGGGACACCTGGGAATAACCCACGAATTCCCCGTTGACATAGAGATACACGCAGCTGTCCACGCCCTCGAACACGAGAATACGGCGCATTTCGTCCGGCACATGGGAATAATCCCGGCTGTACACGCCCACCGGGATATCGTCCGGGACGTAGGGCGGATCAAAAGGAATGGGATAACTCACGTTGGTATACTGTGGCACGTCGAATCCATGCAGCTGCCAGTTTGACGGCACGGGTATAGTGGTATTTCCAGGGAGGGCAGTGAAATCGTCCTCCAGGTCGATAATGCTGCTGTAGTACCGGAAGTCCCAGTCGCCGTTCAGCAGCCGCATTCTTGAGGAATCCCCCCGGGCTGCGAAGGGATCCTGCCCCGGCGCGAACGGAATGAAGTAGCATCGCTTTCCCAGCGTGCCGACGTGGAGCTGCTGCAAATCCTCGTGGAACACCATTCGGTTCTTCGGAGTACCAGAAGCTGAAATTCTTGAAATATTCATGTGCGCTCTCCTTTGCGTTTTTTGATATTTTAATTGTACAGTATCTTGACAGCGAAGTCAATAGATGATATTATTATTTTATAACGATATGAATATCGGAGGTGTTATTTTTGGAATTCTGCGATTTCCCGATAATCCGGGGCGAAAAGGACCTTCCGCTCTTTCTGGGCAACATGGGACAGTGGGTGCGACAGGATCACATGATACGCCCGGAGGGGCTGTCCGTCCCCCAGATACTCTACTGCACCCGGGGCAGCGGAACACTGGTACTGGACGGGACGCGCGTTGAGATTCCTCCCTGCACCGGGGTATTCCTTCCGGCGGATATACCGCACGAATACTACCCCAACGGCGACGTGTGGGATATCCACTGGGTGGTTCCGACAGGCTACGCCGCGGAGGATATCCTGCGGCAGTTCGGACTTGACCGCCCGAAAATAAGCGAACTGCGCGATGTCGGCACCCTGGAACACATCTTCCGGAAAATGCACGATGCAATACGGGCGGACAGCATTTTCGGAAACTACCGCGCCTCCGGTTTTTTGTATGATTTTCTCATCGAGTATTACCGACAAATATCCTGTGTGGGCGCTTCCCCGTCGTACTCCCCGGCGCTCGCCAAGGCGGTGGATCACATCAATTCCGCGTTCCGGTCGGAGATAACGCTGGAGGAGCTTTCCGGGATCTCCGGCGTATCCCGGCAGCACCTGTGCCTGCTGTTCCGCAATATTCTGAGAATGCGCCCGATGGAATACACCGCCCGGCGACGTATCCAGGCGGCAAAGGAGCTGCTCACCGGAACGCCGATGAGCGTGGAATCCATTGCGGAGGAGGTCGGATTTGGCTCAGAAAGCTATTTCTGCAAACAGTTCCGGCGGTACGAAGGGATAACCCCCACCGCGTTCAGGAATGCACGCAGATTATCCTGACTCCGCACGCCTGTCCAGGATAGGAGCTACTTATTTCCGCGAATTTGCACAATCCCCTCGGCTAATTCTTGCTGGGGGGACTCTAAAGCAGCACTGCGCAAAGGCCATTTATTAGGTTCGCGTATGTTTTGCTTGCAAATTGCACTATTCATCCCTGCAATGGAACAGCTTATCTGTGCTTTTTATTTCACTCCGTTCAGCACCAATAAATTGTATTAATCTATCATCTGAATTCATATTTTCAGATGCCTGCGGCTTACAGCGGCCGCTCAAACAGGCATTGAAGCAATCATCTTTTATCTGGTTTTTTCGGGTACAATTGACCTGACGAATGATTTACAGCAAAACCCAACAGTTGTATAAACATACTTATATATTTCCTTTACAGACTATTGACAAACTAAAAAAATGGTGCTATAATCATGTGTAAACTGGCGGATACTCTGCCAGAAATATGGGCAAGAGTTACCCAAGGCTAACTTTAAGCCCGAAAGAAAGGACGCAAAGAATTATGAAAAACGTATTTAAGAATCAGAAGGTCGGCTTTTTCGCACTGGGCGCGCTCGCAGCAACCGCTGGCGTAAAGTTCCTCAAGAGCAAGACATTCCACAACGGCTGCGTAAAGGTGGTTTCCGGCGGAATGAAGCTGCGCAATGAGGCAGCTGCTGAAGTTGCAAAGATCCGCGAGGACGCGCAGGACACTCTCTTTGATAAGGACGCTGATCAGGAATGAGATTCACCCCGGTCTACGACGCACATAACCGGCTGAGAGTACGCTGCGGCGACTATGCCTTCACCAAGGAACAGGCGTGCGGTATCGCAGACCTTCTCGGCAGCCTGGATTTCGTCGAGCATGCGGAATCCAACTGGCGCACCGGCAGTATTCTCGTGATGTACCGCGACGGTGCCCGCCAGCAGGTGCTGGACGCCGTTTCCGCACTGGACCGCGGCTCCCTCCCCGAAAAGGAGCTTCCTGCGGTCGCGCAGGCGGATGCGAAATTTGCCGGCGACCTCGAAAAAATGCTCGTCAAGCGTGTTCTCATGCGGCTGCTTCCGCTCCCGGTACGCACCGCGATCACCGTCTGGAACGGCTCCAAATACATGATACGCGCACTGGATAACCTGCTGCAATTCCGCATGAATGTCGCAGTGCTCGACGGCACCGCCATCGGCGCTTCCATGTTCAGCAGCAATATGTCCACGGCCTCCTCCGTTATGTTCCTGCTGGGTCTGTCCGACCTGCTGGAGGACTACACGCGCCAGCGCACCAAGCTCGCTCTTTCCGAGCAGCTCGCGCTCCATGTTGACAACGTGTGGGTGGAAACTCCCGGTGGCACCCGTCAGATACCGTTCGATCAGGTCCAGGTCGGCGACAGGATTCTAGTCCAGACCGGCAGCGTTATCCCGTTCGATGGCACAGTCTGTGGCAATGTCGCAATGGTGAACCAGTCCACCATGACCGGAGAAAGCGAGCCTGTACATAAGAAGGAGGGCGACAGCGTATTCGCCGGCACCACCGTCGAGGACGGCAAGCTGCTCATCGAAGTACGCACGCTTTCCGACGGCTCAAGGCTCCAGGAGATAATCGGGCTTATCGACCAGTCCGAGAACCTGAAGGCAGGGGTGCAGAGCAAGGCGGAACACCTTGCGGACAGCATAGTCCCCTACAGCTTCCTGGGATTCGCGCTCACTGCGCTGCTCACCGGGAATATGACAAGGGCGGTATCCGTGCTGATGGTGGATTTCTCCTGCGCGATAAAGCTCTCGACGCCGATTTCCGTGATTTCCGCGATGAGAGAGGCGGCAGAGCACGGCACCGCAGTCAAGGGCGGAAAGTATCTGGAAGCATATGCGGCTGCGGACACGATAGTATTCGACAAGACGGGCACCCTGACGAACGCCTGCCCGAAGATAACGGACGTGGTCCCTTTCGGCGGAAACACCCGGGAATACGTCCTGCGCACCGCCGCATGCCTGGAGGAGCACTTCCCCCACAGCGTGGCAGCCGCCGTCGTGGAGGCAGCCCGGAACGAAGGACTGAATCACGAAGAGGAGCACGCCGAGGTAGAATACCTGGTCGCTCACGGAGTAGCCACTACCCTGCACGGGGAGAGGGCGATAATCGGTTCAGCGCACTTCGTGTTCGAGGACGAGGGAATCCCGCTCAGCGACGCGGACAGGGCGCTTATCGAGGAAAAGAGCAATTGCAGCTCCACGATATTCCTTGCGATCGGCGGAAAGCTGGCAGGAATGCTGGTCATCAACGACCCTGTAAGAGAAGAAGCCGCGGAGGTCATCTCAGGACTGCGCAGCCTTGGAATTACGCATGTATGCATGCTGACCGGCGACGCAGAGCCTGCGGCAAAGCGCATTGCAGGCGAACTTGGAATAGACACCTATGTATCCCAGGTGCTGCCGGCATACAAGAGCGAGTTCGTGAACAACCTCAAGGAAGAGGGCCACAAGGTCATCATGGTCGGCGACGGCGTTAACGACACGCCTGCCCTTGCAGCGGCTGATGTTTCCGTTGCGATGTGCGGCGGCTCGGATATTGCACGCGAGGTCGCGGACGTTACGCTGTGCAGCGACACGCTGAGGGAGCTGGTTACGCTCCGCAGGCTGAGTACTGCGCTGATGGAGCGGATCAACGCGAACTACAGGTTCATCGTCGGCTTCAACGCCGGGCTGATAATCCTGGGGGCTGTGGGGGTAATTCCGCCGTCTACTGCGGCGTTGCTCCACAATGGCTCCACGATGTTCATTTCCGGAAAGAGCATGACGAAGCTTCTCAGGTAAATCACAGACTGCCCTGGATTTCCGGAGTGGCAAACTCGCATTGCACAATGATCAGGACGCTTTTCGCTGAAAGGCGTCCTTTTTATATGTAGATTCATTCACGTACAAAGCGCATTATTCCAGTTTGTCACGCCACGTTCGTTAAAATATGCTATAATTTTATTGAGGTAATTCCGGATCTGATGTAGTATTTTCCGCTGAATCCGTAGTATATAAGTGAAGCCGAAAAGGAGGCGACAAGATGATAGATGACGAAAGAATCATTGAATTGTTTTTCGAACGTTCAGAGGAAGCAATACAGGAGCTTGGCAACAAATACGGCAAAGCCTGCCACAAACTCTCATACAACATTGTGAACAACAGGCAGGACGCTGAGGAATGTGTAAACGACGCTTATCTGGGAGCATGGAACGCCATTCCGCCGGAAAAGCCTGATCCGTTGCTGACCTACCTTTGCAAGATCGTTCGGAACATTTCGCTGAAAATGTATTACAGGAAGGGAGCCGCCAAGCGAAGCAGCACCTACACGATCGCTATGGAGGAAATTGAAGCCTGCATAGCATCCCCGAGCACGGTAGAAACCGAATTTGAAGCAAGGGAGCTGGCGCGGATCATCGAAAGTTTTCTGGACACGCTGACCGTCGAAAATCGCGTTATCTTCATGCGGCGGTATTGGTTTTCGGACAGCTGTAAGGATATAGCTGAATTTGTAGGGCTCACAGAGAAAAATATTACTGTCCGGCTGACGCGCATACGCCAGAAAATGAAAAGGTATTTGAGCGAAAAGGGGGTATTTATATGAACTCGAAGATATTTACCGAAGCTATGAGCGAAATCGACAACAAGTATGTCAGCGAAGCAGTTTCCTACAACAGAACCCGTTTGTTGAAAAAGGGTTCTAAAAGAATTGCGGTTTTAGTCGCTGCTGTCATAGCCGTATTGAGTCTTTGCGGATTCACTGCATATGAGCTCGGATTATTTGACCCGTGGCTGCAAAAGCCTTCTGCCGAACCAACAGAAACCGTCAGGAGTGCGATTGAAGGTCAGGCTGACAAGGAATACACAATATCCCTGCGTGTTGAGGAAATAAAGATCGACGAAGATGAAACGGCGCGCGTCAAAGCTATGTACTCCGGCAGCAAACTGGCAAAAGCACGAGGGTGGACAGACGATTATCTTGAGGAGCACTTTATCGTCGTATGGGCGAAATATTACACGGAGTACGACCATACCAAGACGTTTTTAGACGACGGCTATACTGAACAGTATTTTTACCTGACCCAGGATACCAAATCCGGGGAATGGACGATCAGCGATAATACATCTCCTACGACTAATGCAAAATAACACGGTAAACACAAATTACAAGGCAAGTACATAGCGGAATTGATATAGTGATCCCCGATGTTCCCAGGTCATTTTTGTGATCTTTTAAAAATAATTTTTCCAATTTCCAAAGAATTCTGGGGCAAATCCCCTTACTCACCTCCGAAAATCCGCATAACAGCGTGGTTTTTCTGAGGCAATAAAAAAAATCAAAAAAATTCGATTTTTTTTGAAAAAACTATTGACAAATCAGGTTCCCTGTGATATAATAATATAGTCGTCAGGGACAAGAGATAAAAACTCAAAAACCTGATGGAAATAAAAAAATGAGATGCTGCTATGGCTCAGTTGGTAGAGCACATCCTTGGTAAGGATGAGGTCATCGGTTCGACTCCGATTAGCAGCTCCATTTTTTTTGGAGAGGTATCGAAGCGGTCATAACGAGGCGGTCTTGAAAACCGTTTGGGGGCAACTCCACAAGGGTTCGAATCCCTTCCTCTCCGCCAGAGTGTCAAAGAACCGCATTACAATGCGGTTCTTTTGTTTTAATCCCCGAAAAATCCCCGAATTATCGCGGAAAACGAAAAATCCCCGGAGCCTGCGCCCCGGGGAAATCTTTATTTAACCTGCACAACGAACCCGTCGAAACCGGCTTTCTTCAGCTTCTGCATGTAAGCTTCCGCATTTGCGCGGGAACTGAACGCACCCACCTGCACGCGATAAAGTTCACTGGATTTCTGCACAGACGTGATACGCTCATGCAAAGCATTCCAGCGCGCTTCGTCAACGTAGTATGCGGGACACAGCTTCCCGGTGAGGTCGTAGTGGCGTACTACTTTCCCTGCCGGAATTGCGTACTTCTTCATAAGGCTGCGCACCAGTTCACCCAGAGCGGCGATGGACTTTTCCTCGAACTCGCCGGACTGCCGCTTGTAGCACACCTCAATGTGGATAGTGTCCGCGTTCTGGTTCGCGGCGGCGTATGCGATCTCGTTATCCGGAATGCACCGAACGACCTCGCCGTCAAGCCCGACTATGTACTGCGCGGAAGTCCAGCTCCAGGGCTTGTCCTTGAACACACCCGCTGCGACATTCTGCCAGTACTTTGAAAGCTGCTCTGCGGTAGCCCCGCAGTCCCCGGTGTAATGCACGCAAATGCGCTTCGGACTGGACTTCGTTCCCGGACGGTTGTATTTGTTCACCGGAATAAGGCTGTCAGTTATCTTCATCATTAGAATGTCCTCCGTCCGCAAGTCCCTCGCCGATGGTGTATCCGACTACCGCCGCAGTAGCCATAATGCAGCCGCTGACTGTAGTTGCGACCTCATCGCCGCCGCCGAATGCCAGGATAAGTCCCGACACCAGCGCCGCCACGGATACCCACCACTTGCGGCTTGTGAGCTTTCTCTTCCAGTCGATTTTGTTCATAGTTCGTAAACCTCCTCAGTTGTTCGGTAATTCCATAAGTTCGTTGTAAAGCTCAGTCGCAACGTCGTTTCCGCCAAGTGCGTGGTACGCCTTGTACGCCCTGGTGAGCGCTTCCCGGGCATATATCGGGCACCTGCCGCGCTCTGTGTACTTCTCGTGCGACCGGATTATCTCCGCTCTCAGCAGGCACTGCACGCCTG
>UQMF01000008.1 GCA_900542145.1 uncultured Oscillospiraceae bacterium
CTCATAAACGGCAATATGACTAAGTTGGCTGACGCAGGTATCTTTGCGGCAGGCAGCGGAAAGGAGGATTCCGATGAAGAAGTTCTGGAAATGGACGAACAGGATAGTGAAGAACGAGGAAACGCAGGAACAGCCCCCAGAGAGAACGCTGTTCCTAAACGGCACTATCGCCGATGAAAGTTGGTTTGACGATGATGTTACTCCGCAGCTTTTCAAGGAGGAACTGCTGTCCGGCAGTGGAGATATTACCGTCTGGATTAACTCGCCCGGTGGTGACTGCGTGGCTGCGGCACAGATTTACAATATGCTCATGGACTATCACGGAAATGTAACCGTGAAGATTGATGGCATAGCCGCAAGCGCCGCTTCGGTTATTGCAATGGCGGGAAACAAGGTGCTTATGTCCCCGGTTTCCATGCTGATGATACACAACCCTATGACCGTGGCTATGGGCGATACCGCCGAAATGCAGAAGGCAATCGAAATGCTGTCCGAAGTCAAAGAAAGCATTATGAATGCTTACGAAATCAAAACGGGAATGAGCCGTGCGAAAATTTCTCACCTTATGGACGCTGAAACCTGGATGAACGCTAACAAGGCGGTCGAACTCGGCTTTGCGGACGATATTCTGCACCGTGATGAGCCTATGGAGGAACAGCCCGCTAACGCTCTGATGTATTCCGAAGCGCAGGTGGTTAATTCCCTTATGGGCAGAATTGCTGAAAAGTGCCGCATTTCTCCGAAAACCGAAAACAAAACCAAAGCCGAGGATTTGTTTTCTCGGCTTGATTTAATAAGAAATTGGAGGTAACGCTAATGACTATTATGGAACTGCGCGAAAAGCGCAATAAGGCATGGGAAGCCGCAAAGGCTTTTGTTGAAACAAAGCGCGACAAGGACGGACTTCTGTCCGCAGAGGACGCGGCTTCTTATGCCGAAATGGAGCAGAAAATCAAGGACTACGGCGCTGAAATCGAGCGTATGGAGCAGATGGAGAGCATTGAGAATTCGCTCAACAAGCCCGTTTCCACACCTCTCACCGGAAAGCCCATGAACGGCGCTGATAAGCCAAAGACAGGCAGAGCAAGCGATGAGTACAAGGCGGCAATGCTGAATGCTCTGCGCACCAATTTCCGTCAGATTTCAAATGTTCTTTCCGAGGGCATAGACGCAAACGGCGGTTATCTCGTTCCCGAGGAGTACGACAGTCGTCTGATTGACGCGCTTTCCGAGGAGAATATTATCAGAAAGCTGGGTCACACCATCACCACAAGCGGCGAGCATAAGATAAATATTGCTGCGACAAAGCCTGCTGCGGCGTGGATCGATGAGGGCGGCGCGCTTACTTTCGGGGACGCTACTTTCTCGCAGATCAACCTCGATGCGCACAAGCTGCACGTTGCGGTCAAGGTCACTGAGGAGCTGCTCTACGACAACGCTTTCGGGCTTGAAAGCTACATAATCGAGCAGTTCGGCAAGGCGCTTTCCAATGCGGAAGAAGACGCTTTCCTCAACGGCGACGGCAAGGGCAAGCCTCTCGGAATTTTCGCTGAAACAGGCGGCGGTGAGGTGGCAATCACTGCTGCAAGCGCTACCGCAATAACCGCTGACGAGGTAATCAACCTTGTGTACTCTCTCAAACGCCCTTACCGCAAGAATGCGAAGTTCATCATGAACGACCAGACTGTCGCGGCGCTGCGCAAGCTGAAGGATAACAACGGCGCGTACCTGTGGCAGCCCTCGCTTCAGGCGAGCGAACCCGACAGGCTGTTCGGTTACGAGGTTTACACCTCTCCATATGTTCCTACGATTGCTGCGGGTAAGCCTGTAATCGCATTCGGCGATTTCAGCTACTACAACACCGGCGACCGTGGCACCCGTTCCTTTGCGGAACTCAAGGAACTGTACGCGGGCAACGGCATGGTGGGCTTTGTGGCAAAGGAGCGCGTTGACGGCAAGCTGATTCTCCCAGAAGCCGTCCAGATTCTTAAGATGAAAGCCGGCTCCGGTTCTTCCGGCGGTTAATAGGCGATGACTATGGACGAGCTTCTGACGAAAGTCAAGCAGAACCTCATACTTGAACATTCGGCGGACGATGAACTCATAAAAGGGTTCATCACCGCCGCTGTTTCCTATGCCGAAAGCTATCAGCATATCGAGCAGGGATATTACGCTGAAAACCCCATGCCACCTACAACCGAACAGGCTGTTATTATGCTATCGTCCAATTTCTATGAATCAAGGGACGGTAGCACAGGCGGCTTTTTCGGGGATAATGTTCAGGCTGGAAAACAGGTGTGGGACACGGTGAATATGCTCTTGCGGCTTGACAGGCGGTGGATAGTATGAGTTTCGGGAAGATGAATAAATTCATTGAGATAATGCAGAAACAGATTGCGCTTGACGATGAGGGCTTTCAGACGGAAACCGATGTTGTTCTGGCAACGGTCAGAGCCTATCGTGAGGGGCGGCACGGCAGCGAAAAGTGGGCTAACCGCGCCGCCTTTTCCGAGGCAACCGACTTGTTTCGTTTTCGCATTATTCCTAATGTGAAAATCACCACGGATATGCGGATTTTGTGCGATGGTTCTGCGTTTGAAATTACCTCTGTGGAAGATGTTAAAGGTCGTGAAATGTACGTTGAGGTCTTATGTAAGGAGGTCGAACCGAGTGGCTAAAGCTGATGTAAAAATGCCAGATGAATTTATTGCGAGGATTTCACAGCTTGGAAATCAGACCGACAGCATTGCCGAAAAAGTCTTGCAGGCAGGCGGCGAGGTCGCTCTTGCAAAGGTCAAAAGCAATCTGAAAGCCGTTGTCGGCTCGGGTACTAAAGGAAAATCCCGCTCCACAGGCGAACTTGAACGTTCGTTAGGCGGTAATTTCGGCTATTCCTTTGATAATAGAAGCAGGAATTAAACTGCTCATCTCGCTTGTGCAGAACCTGCCGACAATCATCACGACCATTGTTGCAGCTATTCCGCAGATTATTTCAAGCGTTATCGACGCAGTTATCGGAGCGATTCCGCAGCTTGTTGCGGCGGGAGTTCAGTTGTTTATCGCGCTGATTGAAAATCTCCCGACCATAATCGTGGAGATAGTCAAGGCGATTCCGCAAATCATAACCGGAATAGTGGACGCATTCGGCAGCTACTTTGGCAAGATGGCGGAGGTCGGCGGCAATCTTCTGAAAGGTCTATGGCAGGGCATTTCTGACGCAGGCGCATGGCTGTGGAATCAGATAAGCGGATTTTTCGGCGGCATCGTGGACGGAATAAAGGATTTCTTCGGAATTCACTCGCCGTCAAAGCTGTTCGCAAATCTCGGCGGATTTATGGCTGAGGGGCTTGGCGAGGGCTTCGGTGATGAGATGAAAGACGTTTCAAAGAGTATGCAGAACGCTATCCCGTCCGACTTTGACCTTGATATGAACGGCACGGTTTCGGGGTTTGGTGGAATGGGACAGCCGCAGGCTTTTGACATCACAATTCCGCTGAGCATAGACGGAGTTCCACTGACAAAGGTCATTTCAAGAATTCAGTGGAATCAGAACAAGGTGACGGTAAGAAATGCGGGGGCGGTGTGATGGTGCAGATAATCGTGACTGAAAACGGCAATGTCAGAGGTGTGTTTACACGGGTGATTTCCGCATCGCTTACCGACAGTCTGAACGGAGAATGCACCTTTCAATTTTCTGTGATTTCCTCGATGGCTTCGGAGATATTCACGGGACTGGAGGTACAGCTTAAAAGCGACACGCTGGACTACCTTTTCAATGTAGTGAAGGTGTCGAAATCTCTGTCCGGCGGCATTGCGATTTGCACTGTGGAGTGCGAACACAAGTCCTACGAACTTAACAACGATGAGTACAAGCTGACTGAATTTGACTTTGAGGGCGCTCCAAGCGAGTGCCTTATTTCTTTATTGCAAGGCACATCTCTGACCGCCGGAATTTGCGACCCGACCGTCCCGATAAAGCTGAAAATCAATCGAGAATGTACTCGCAGGGCGGCGCTTATGCAGCTTATTGCGCTCTGCGGCGGCGAAATCGAGTAGGTCAGAACACCATGTCGCTTAGCGTGATTTCTTCTGACGGCGCAGAGGGCAAATTCCCGAAAATGCAGACCTGGGGCTATGTGATGGGCGCTTACCTTGCCGGAGATACTCCCTGGGACGGCTATATTGAAGCCCGCGAGGACGAGGCTCATTTTACTATGCGTTTCTCCGCTCCAACATACGGAAACAGCTACCTGTATTCGTATGCGAATATCATCAAGACAGACGAACTTAATCTGCCGCTGTATATTCTGCCGTACTATCCGTATTCAAGCGGCAGTCAGCATTTCTTCGGCTTTGCGCTTGGTATCTGCAAACTGTGCCTTACCACAATAAACAACCTGTCCGAGCCGGTGCGAAAACTGGACGGACAGGTCATGAAAATAACTTACGATATCGTTGACGAATGATTGGAGGGTTTATTATGAGAGAATTCTGGAACACAATTCAGCTTATTTTTACAGCGGTCGGCGGGTGGCTCGGTTGGTTTCTTGGAGGGAGCGACGGTTTGCTTTATGCGCTTATTGCCTTTGTGGTGATCGACTACATAACCGGAGTGATGTGCGCTATCTCGGACAAGAAGCTGTCAAGCGCAGTTGGTTTCAAGGGAATATGCAGAAAGGTGCTTATCTTTGCTCTGGTCGGCGGCGGGCATATTCTTGATACACGGGTTATTGGCGCAGGCTCTGTTCTGCGCACTGCGGTGATATTCTTCTATTTGTCGAACGAGGGTATTTCATTGCTTGAGAACGCCGCTCACCTGGGTCTGCCTGTTCCGAAGAAACTGAAAGATGTGCTAGAGCAGCTGCATAAGCGTTCGGAAAAGGAGGACGAAGATGAAGATTAAAGGTGTTGATTTAAGCTACTGTCAGGAGGGCATCAGCTTTCCTGCGCTGAAAAAGGCGGGCGTGAGATTTGCGATTATCCGTGCAGGCTTTTCCACGAAGAAAGATGTTACTATGGATAAGTTCGTGGCGGACTGCAAGAAGTACGGTATAGCCTACGGATTTTACTGGTACAGCTACGCTGTGAGCGTGAAACAGGCTGAATCTGAAGCAGAGAAATGCGTTGATGTCATCAAGGGATTATCCCCTACATATCCCGTATTCTTCGACATGGAGGAGAAAAAGCAGATCAGCCGTCTGAATACGGACACACGCACAAAGATGGCGATTGCTTTCTGTGAAAAGATAAGGCAGGCGGGATTCAAGACAGGCATTTATGCAAATCCGTCCTTTATGGAGCATTATTACGACAAGAGCAGAATTATCGGCAAGTATGACATCTGGCTTGCTCACTGGACGAACAGCCCCGACTGCCCATCAAGATACGACTATGGTCAGACAATGTGGCAGTGGGGACTTGACAGAATAGGCGGATACGATGTTGATGGCGATATCTGCTTTACAGATTACGGCAAGAAAAAGCCCGTTGAGAAAACCATAGATCAGCTTGCTAACGAGGTTCTTGCCGGCAAGTGGGATAACGGTGCAGAGCGTGAAAGGCTGCTCACCGCCGCCGGATACGACTATAATGCGGTTCAGAAAAGAGTCAATGAAAAGTTGTACAAGAAAACCGTTTATGAGATTGCCGTTGAGGTTATAGCGGGGCTGTGGGGGAACGGAGCCGAACGCAAGGAAAAGTTGACAGAAGCCGGGTATGATTACTCGGAGGTTCAAAGAAGAGTAAATCTGCTTATTAAATAAGAAATGTGCCGTGGGCATTTGGACTATTCCGAATGCCCACGGCTTTTCATTTAGCAAAACATTTTCCTTAGTGGGTTATTTGTCATTTTAGATACATTAGTGATAAATACTTGAAAAAAAGATAAAAGTGAAGTATAATAGTAATGGGGTGGTTATGATGAACAAAACACGAAGTCTGTTTGAACTCTTAAAGAAGAGAGAAATATTGGACATACTTATTGGAGATATCTCATTTGGAGAACTGGAACTAAAGAATAAATCTGGAAAAAATATTACTATATCATTGCCATACTTATCAGGACCATCTTTATGCCAAATATCTCAGAAATTCGGACTAGGTATTTCATATAGTTGGGGAGGTGGATCAAAAAGTCGTTGGCAATATATGCAAGACTTAATTGACCATTGTATTAATAACAATAATATATCTAATTTACTATTTTCTGTATTTTCAAAAGGGCAATTCTCAGAGAAATTATCCGGTCTTACCGAAATTGAAGTCGAAAAAACATATAAAATAATTACAAGTAGTATCTTAGAGCATATAAATGGTGAACTTTCTTTTGGAGGTAATGAACTTGTCTGTGTCCAAGGAAAGTATTTGATACATAAAAAGGGTGATTCTATTACGGTCAACACTCCGGCAATAAAAGTTATTGATAGACATTATATTATAGACTTATCCGAAAGAGCTATGAACGACATTACAGAAAGGAATTTTGATAGCGCAATTACAAAGTCTCGAACTCTTCTTGAAGAGGTATTTTGTTTTGTAATTGAAAAGAAAGGTGAAAAGCCTTCTGATAGTGGAGATATAAATAAACTCTATAAACAAATTAAAGATTTATATAATATGCATCCTAAGGATGATATGGATATCCGATTTAAGATGTTGTTATCCGGACTTGAGAAGATATTGACTGCAATTAAAGAAATGCGAAATAAAGATAGTGATGCGCATGGTGTCGGAGCAAAAAGAATTCAAATTGCCGATTATCATGCAAGACTATTTGTCAACTCGTCAATGACAATGTCTGATTTTATTTTGTCTGTATCGGAAAATGCATTAAGCAAGAAGTAAATGCAAACTACAAATGGCTATTTTGAATAGCGATAAATCCCGTTGAGATTATCTCATCGGGATTTTTTTGATTTTTTGTCCAATCTTTGTTCTTCCCAAGGCTATAAGGCAGAGGGAAATAAAATCTCTCGGAAAGAGGTGAAATGAATGGAACACAATCTGAGAATAAGTGTTTCAAGAAAGCCGATGAGAAACGATGTTGCAGCTCTGCATACCATATCGTTAAGAGAACGCATACTTCGTTTCCTGTTCGGCAGAAAACAGCAGATTACCATTATCGTACTGGGTGATTCTGTGAAAGAACTGGCAATCTGCAACATTAAGGAAGGAGGAACAGCATGATGGGGAAAATGAGTGAACTGGCAGCAGAGTTATCCGAACTCAAGCATTGCGGCGAGGTGCTTATCAGCTTATCTGAGTCAATAATGGCTCTGATTTCAGGCGAAGATACACAGCAGCCGATGGATAATCCGTCAGCAAAAAAGAAATCCGATAGCGCTATAGTATCGGTCACTCTCGAAAACGTCAGAGCCGTCTGCGCCGAAAAATCCCGCGCCGGGTTCACAGCAGAGGTAAAGTCAATCATCACAAAGCACGGTGCGGACAAGCTGTCTGCAATCAAGCCGGAGGAATATGCAGCAGTCCTCGCAGAGGTGGAGGTGCTTGGCAATGCCGACTAACCACGCAATTCTCTCGGCGTCATCAAGCCACCGCTGGCTCGAATGTCCGCCGTCTGCTAAACTCTGTGCCGAACTGCCGGATACATCAAGCGAGTATGCGCAGGAGGGCACGGACGCTCACACTCTCTGCGAACACAGGCTGAAAGCCTTACTCGGCAGAGAAACCACCGACCCAACAGAAAACCTCACCTACTACAACGAGGAGATGGAGCGCTGCGCTGTCGAGTACGCTACATACGCTTATGAGCAGGTCGAGAAAGCAAAATTAGCCTGCAATGACCCCATCGTCCTTATCGAACAGAAACTGGATTTCTCTCGGTGGGTTCCGGAGGGTTTTGGCACAGGTGACTGCGTCATCGTGGCTGACGGTACACTTTCTGTTATAGATTTCAAGTATGGCAAGGGCGTGGAAGTCCTCGCAGAGAATAATCCGCAGATGATGTTGTATGCTCTCGGCGCTCTTGAACTGTTTGACGGAATATATGACATCTCCGCAGTGAGCATGGCAATATTCCAGCCAAGGCGTGACAACATCAGCGAGTATGCCATTTCCAAGGAAGAACTTCTCCGTTGGGCGAATGAGGTTCTCGCCCCGACAGCGCAGCTTGCCGCAAATGGCAAGGGAGATTTCAAAGCAGGTGAACATTGTCGCTTCTGCAAGGTCAGAGCGACCTGCCGGAAACTCGCAGAATACAACCTTGCTCTCGCTCGTTACGATTTTGAACCACCTGCTACGCTTGATAATATCGAAATCGCCGCTATCCTCGCAAAAGCGGACGAGCTTGTATCCTGGGTGACTGATGTCAAAGATTTTGCTTTGCGGCAGGCGCTCAGCGGCGTTTCATACGATGGCTTCAAGGTAGTCGAGGGACGCTCTAATCGCAAGTACACAGATGAGAACGCAGTAGTTGAAGCCGTCAAATCCGCAGGATTTGACCCATATGAACACAGCGTTCTCGGTATCACAGCAATGACCGCACTTCTCGGAAAGAAAAAATTTACCGAACTGCTCGGTAAGCTTATCGAAAAGCCGCAGGGCAAGCCAACCTTAGTACCAATGTCGGACAAGCGTCCGGCGATCCATACAGCAAACGAAGATTTCAAGGAGGAAAAATAATATGGCAAAGTTTGTAAATCCCACAAAGGTAATCACAGGTCCTAACACCAGATGGAGTTATGCTAATATCTGGGAGCCAAAATCTATCAACGGCGGCGCACCGAAGTTCAGTGTATCACTTATCATTCCGAAGTCAGATACCAAGACGGTAGAGAAGATCAAGGTGGCTATCGAAGTGGCTTACAAGGAGGGCGAGTCCAAGCTCAAGGGCAACGGTCGCTCCGTTCCTGCGCTTTCCGCAATCAAGAATCCGCTACGTGACGGCGATACAGAGCGCCCCGATGATGAAGCGTACGCAAACAGCTATTTCATCAACGCTAATTCTGCGACCGCTCCCGGTATCGTTGACGCTAATTGCAGCCCCATTCTGGAGCGCAGCGAGGTTTACAGCGGCGTGTACGGCAGAGCGTCCATCTCATTCTACGCATTCAACTCCAATGGCAACAAGGGTATCGCCTGCGGTCTGAATAATCTTCAGAAGATACGCGATGGAGAGCCGCTTGGCGGCAGAACCCGTGCAGAGGACGATTTTGCCACAGATGATGACGATGATTTTCTGTCTTGAGGAGATACACGATGATGACAACTGAAAGCATTTTGCTTGCTATCTGCTTTGGATATGTGCTTGGAGATACACTTTCTAAGCTGGTCGTAGTTGTTTCTGATGTTGTCAGGAGCATTAAGCGCCGCAAGCAAACTAAAACTGGCAAGTAATACAAACAGGGCGGCAGGAGCTATCTTGCCGCCTATTTTGAGGTGAACTATGGATAAAATTAAAACACTGTCGATTGACCTTGAAACATTCAGTGATGTTGACCTTGCAAAATGCGGTGTTTACAGATATGTTGAATCGCCTGTATTTGAGATACTGCTGTTCGGAGTTTCAGTGAACGGCGGCGATGTTGTGGTGTACGACCTTGTGCAGGGTGAGAAAATACCTGCAGAAATTCTCGCTGCGCTGACTGACAACAGCATTATTAAATGGGCGTTCAACGCGACCTTTGAAAGAGTGTGTCTGTCAAAGTATCTCGGATTGCCGTCTGGAAAGTATCTCGACCCGACTTCGTGGAGATGTTCGATGGTGTGGTCTGCATATATGGGACTTCCGTTGTCGCTTGCCGGTGCGGGTGCTGTTCTGGGCTTATCGGAGCAGAAGCTGAAAGAGGGCAAAGACCTCATCAAGTATTTCTGCCTCCCCTGCGCAGCTACCAAGACAAATGGCGGCAGAACAAGAAATCTTCCCGAACACGCTCCGGAGAAATGGGCGCAATTCAAGGCGTACAACAAGCGCGATGTCGAGGTTGAAATGTCTACTCAGGACAAATTGCGGAAGTTCCCCGTGCCTGATTTCGTGTGGGAGGAATACTGCCTTGACCAGCAGATTAACGACCGTGGAATTGCCCTCGATATGGCTGTTGTGGATAACGCAATACGATTTGATGAGCGTTCAAAGGCGCTGCTCTCATCAAAAATGCAGGAACTTACTTCGCTCGAAAATCCGAACTCGGTTCAGCAGATGAAGCAGTGGCTTTCGGAGAACGGACTTGAAACAGACACTCTCGGTAAGAAAGCTGTTTCCGAATTGCTGAAAACCGCACCGCCGCAGCTTGCAGAGGTTCTGGAACTCCGTCAGCAGCTTGCCAAATCATCGGTGAAAAAGTACCAGGCTATGAGGAACGCTGTCTGCTCCGATGGACGGGCGCACGGAATGTTTCAGTTTTACGGCGCAAACCGTTCCGGCAGATGGGCGGGTCGGCTGATACAGTTACAGAACCTCCCGCAGAACCATATTCCCGACCTTAAACAGGCTCGTGAGCTTGTAAAAAGCGGCAACTATGAAGCCATGGAACTGCTGTACGATGATATTCCGGACACGCTTTCGCAGCTTATCCGCACGGCATTTGTTCCGAAATTGGGAATGAAATTCGTGGTTTCAGATTTTTCAGCAATAGAGGCAAGAGTGCTGTCCTGGTTTGCCGGAGAACAGTGGCGGCTTGACGTGTTCAAGTCCGGCGGAGATATCTATTGTGCGTCCGCTTCGCAGATGTTCCGTGTTCCTGTTGAGAAACACGGCGTTAACGGTCATCTGCGACAGAAAGGTAAAATTGCAGAGCTGGCGCTCGGTTACGGAGGTTCAGTTGGCGCTCTGAAAGCTATGGGCGCATTGGAGATGGGGTTGTCGGAAGATGAATTACAGCCGCTTGTGGATATGTGGCGCAGTTCCAACCCGAATATAGTTCGGTTCTGGTGGGAAGTCGACCGCTGCGTGAAGGATACAATACGACAAAGGCTTCGCACAGATACACATGGCATTCAGTTTGAATATCAGAGCGGAATGCTGTTCATCACGCTGCCGAGCGGCAGACGGCTTTCCTACGTCAAGCCCCGTATCGGCGAGAATAAGTTCGGCGGCGAATCCGTCACTTACGAGGGTGTTGGCACAACGAAGAAGTGGGAGCGCATTGAAAGCTACGGTCCTAAGTTCGTGGAGAACATCGTTCAGGCGGTCAGCCGGGATATTCTCTGCTATGCTATGCGGACGCTGCGGAATTATCGTATCTGCGGTCATGTTCACGATGAACTTATCATCGAATGTCCGATAGATACGAATGTATCTGAAATCTGTGAGATGATGGGTATAACTCCGCCTTGGGCAGAGGGGCTTCCGCTCCGTGCTGATGGGTATGAGTGCAGCTTTTACAAAAAAGATTGAGGTAATATGTCCAAGAACACCTTCTGCCAAGGCTATAAGGCAGGAGGTGTTTTCATGTATAACAATTTTACGACCCGCATGAATGAGGTAGAGAAAAACGCTGAAAATCTGCCTGTCAGAACCGAACCCGATATACAAGCAATTTCAAAACAGATTACGCAGGAAGAAATTCAGCGTGATTTTGATTACTATATGGCGCAGTGCATAGCAGAAAAGCTGAAATCCATGGGTCTTATCACAGTTGACGAATTCGACAAACTGACCGCTCTTAACCGCCGTACTTTTTTACCTATGAATGTCGAGATATTACCGAAAATACGTTGATTATATCTCGGTTTAGAGTTAATATGTCAACACTGAAGAGAGGTGAAAAAAGTGAAAACTGTAACAAAAATCGAATCCAACCAACGTACTGCGGGCTCTGAGAAAAAGCTCCGTGTTGCGGCATACTGCCGTGTGTCGACAGGTTCTGACGATCAGCTTGAAAGCCTTGCTGAACAGAAAAAGCACTATGAAACCTACATTCAGGCGCATGAAAACTGGGATTTCGCAGGACTGTACTATGATGAGGGGATAAGCGGTACTAAAAAGGAAAAGCGCTCTGAACTTATGCGGCTGCTTTCCGATTGCGAAGCGGGTCAAATCGACTTTATCATCACAAAGTCCATAAGCCGATTTGCGAGAAATACAACTGACTGCCTTGAAATGGTGCGAAAGCTGCTTGCAATAAATGTAGCAATATATTTTGAAAAGGAGAATATCAACACCACTTCAATGGAAAGCGAGCTGGTGCTTGCGGTTCTCAGCAGCCTTGCAGAGAACGAATCAGTGTCAATATCCGGTAACGAAAAGTGGTCTATAAGACAGCGGTTTCAGAGCGGTACATACAAAATGAATCCACCGCCATACGGCTACCGTTGGAATGGAAAGCGGCTTGAAGTAAACAATGAACAAGCGGAAATTGTAAAGCGCATTTTTGCTGAATTCCTCTCGGGAAAAGGAGTAATGCACATTGCGAGAGGGCTGGATTCGGATAAAATTGCTCCTGCCCGTGGAAAGCACTGGTGTCAATCAAGTATTCTCAGAATTCTGAAAAATGAGAATTACACAGGCAATGCAGTATTTCAGAAAACCTTTACCGATGAGTCCTTTCGCCGCTGTGTGAATTACGGGCAGTTGGACAAGTACCTTGTTGCTGACCATCACGAGGGAATAATAAGCAAGGAAGATTTCGATGTGGTTGCCGCCTTGATAGAAAGACACGCTGTGGAAAAGAATGTCACTAAGGGCAGCCACAAGTATCAGCTGCGGTATTGCTTTTCGGGAAAGATAGTCTGCGGTGAGTGCGGCGCTACGCTAAAGCACAGGACTCACAGGCTTGGTGGTGAAACGTATGAAGCGTGGTGCTGCAGCACTCACATATATAATAAGGAAAGCTGTTCAATGAAGTTCATCAGGGACGATGACATCAAGCTCGCTTTTGTTACAATGATGAATAAGCTGGTTTTCGGTCACAAGCTGATTTTGAAGCCGTATTTGCTGACATTACGCAGTTCGTCAACGGACAGCAGCATTCAGCAAATACAGCAGCTTCGGCTGTTGATCGAACAGAACACGGGTCAGCAGGAAACTCTCACACGGCTTATGGCGAACGGTTTCATTGATAGGGCGCTTTTCGCTCGAGAATTGAACGCAATAATGGCTCAGACCGATGAATACCGCACTGAAATTGATACGCTCAGCAGTTCGGTCACGGGCGATGGCGCAAAGCTGAAAGAAACCGAGCGGCTGATAAGGATTGTTGAGCGTGGGAGAATGTTCACAGAATTTGACGCTGACTTGTTTTCAAAGTTAGTCGACCGCATTTGCGCATTTTCTCGCAATGAAATTGGTTTTGCGCTGAAATGTGGTCTGACGCTCAGAGAAAGGATCGGTGAGTAGAGTGGAGCATATTCCGTACGGCTATCGTATTGAGAACGGAAAAGCGGTGGTTGATGAAACTGCGGCAGGGCAGGTGCGGCAATTATTTGAAAACTACCTCAGCGGCGATTCGCTGAAAAAAGCGGCCGAAAACGCAGGTATCGCAGGAAATCACGGCACTATCAAACTGATGTTGCTGAACCGCCGCTACTTGGGAGATGACTTTTACCCTCCGATAATCAGCGAGGAGATGTTCAATGCTGCAGCAGAGGAGCTTCAAAGCCGTGCCGAACGGCTCGGCAGAAACGGTCATGTAAGAAAAGAACGGTCGGTGAACGTCCCTGTGCGGTTCACTTTTATAAGCGCAGAGGATTATTTCGAGGGCCCTGTTCAGCAGGCAGAATATATGTATGGATTGATAAAGACAGAGGTGACGAACATTGAGTAACATAACGATAATCCCGGCAAGACCCCAGCGGGCTAACTCACAGCAGAATGAAACGGAAAAACCAAAGCTTCGTGTGGCTGCGTACTGCCGCGTCAGCACGGACAGCGATGAGCAAGCGACCAGCTACGAAGCTCAGGTTTCGCATTATACAGAGCAGATCACCCGAAACCCCGAATGGGCATTTGCGGGTATTTACGCCGATGACGGTATCTCCGGCACGAATACCAAAAAGCGTGAGGAATTCAACCGTATGATAGCAGACTGCATGGACGGCAAAATCGACATGATTATCACAAAGTCCATCAGCCGATTTGCCAGAAATACGCTTGACTGCCTTAAATACATACGTCAGCTTAAGGAGCGTAATATTCCCGTATTCTTCGAGAAAGAGAACATCAACACCCTGGACGCAAAGGGCGAGGTTTTGCTTACGATAATGGCTTCGCTTGCACAGCAGGAATCTCAGTCGCTCAGTCAGAATGTGAAACTGGGCTTGCAGTTCCGCTATCAGCGGGGAGAGGTGCAAGTGAACCACAGCCGTTTTCTTGGCTACACCAAGGACGAGAACGGCAGGCTTGTGATCGACCCGGAGCAGGCAGAGGTGGTGCGGAGAATCTACCGTGAATACCTTGACGGTTACAGCACCGACAAAATCGCCACCGGTCTGGAGCGTGACGGCATACTCACCGGCGCAGGAAATCCACGTTGGCATACAAGCACGGTTGCAAAGATACTGCGCAACGAAAAGTATATGGGTGATGCGCTCCTGCAAAAGACCTACACGGTGGATTATCTTTCCAAAAAGCGCATAAAGAACAACGGAATAATGCCGCAGTATTATGTTGAGAACGACCACGAGGCGATAATTCCTAAAGAGATTTTTATGCGGGTGCAGGACGAACTTGTTCGCCGCAGGCTTGTAAAGGTCAGCCCGAATGGAAGAAAGCACGGTTTCAGAAGTAATCATGTGTTTTCTCAGATGATAGTCTGCGGGGAGTGCGGCGAGCTGTTTCGCCGTGTTCACTGGAACAATCATGGCTGCCGGTCCATCGTCTGGCGGTGTCTTAGTCGTTTGCAGCCTACATGTGTGATTTGCCATGCCCGTACGGTAAACGAAGAAGTGCTGAAAAATGTGGTCGTGCAGGCATTCAACGAAATGCTCGGCAGCAGGAGTACCTATCAGAAGCGGCTTCGTGACAATCTTGCAACGGTGCTTCGTGGGTATGAAGATGAGCAGGCTCTGGAGATAGACAAGCGGTTGGCTGAACTTCAGCAGGAGCTTATAAACCACGCTTCCCGCAAGGAGAACTACAACGACATTGCCGATGAGATATTCCGACTTCGTGAGATGAAACAGAAGAACTTCACCGACACCGCCGTCCGTGATGAACAGGTCAAGCGTATAAATGAGCTGAACGAGTTCATTGAGCAGCAGGATTCTGAGCTTACCGAGTTTGATGAGAGCCTTGCCCGGCGGTGGCTTAAGGAGATTGTCGTCTGGGAAGACAATTGTACTGTTGAATTGAAATCTGGAATTAAGGTCGAAGTTGAAAGATAAACAGGGTCTGAAAAAATAACTGTGCAAACGCGAATAAACCCGAAAAACATACCAAAGCTAAAAATGCAGCAAAACAAGGCAACGTTGGAGAGCGCCCCGATGCAGCTGCAAGATATTCTACTTCACCGGTATCTTTCGGCGGATAAACTCCGGGAGTGTGAGGTGACCTCCCCCAGTGTGGGAGGCAAATCTATGTTCAGAATTGTAGTTGAGCGGAACACTTTGACTGTAATCACCAATCAATACACCGCAGAGCTCGCCCTCATAGCCATATAGGTCATTAAGTGAAAACTGCAGTTCTTCACTGGTTTTTTGTTCCTTGCGTAAATGATCACGTTTTCACAATATTTTCTTCCCAAAGTCACGCATAATATTCTTCGAACGTATCAAGGCACAGGCACCCTAGGCGTCCTTTCGGGTAGCACGCGCCGCAGTCTATAAAGATATTCCTGCCGTTCTTATAGATTTCTGGCTTTCCCGAGAAATACGGCGTAGGAGTATGCCCCATAACCGTAAATATGCTATTGTCGTCAAAATACTGCTGCGATGGGTCGGGTCGGCAGGAAAGCAAGTCGTCGTCCGTGTATTCGCTTAATTTCTTTCCAGGCTTGTAATTTCCAAGCCCAGCGTGAACAAGCACAAAAGATTTATCTCCGACATCGACTGTTTCTAACAATGTGAATTCTTTAAGATAATCAATAACTTTTCTTCTCTGGCGGGAGTCGAGTTTGCAAAAGTCTGAAAGCGTAGTCTTTCCGGTGTCACTGATCCACACCTGAAGCACCTGTGAAAGTTTGCCATCAAGCCCGCCGCTTTTCTCAAGTATTTTATCTATTTTCGGAAGCAGTTCCAGAGCAATTAAGTCATGATTCCCCATAAGAGGATACACATTTGGACGGCTCATCATGTCAAGCAATACCTTCATAGGCGCTTCTCCACGATCCACTACATCGCCTATCACATAAAGGATATCGCTTTCTTTAAAGTCAATTTTGCGAAGAATTTCTTCGTATTTATCGTGCATTCCGTGAATATCGCTTATAACATAAGTCATAAGAAAATCCCCCTTTATTCGCTTGTTCCTTAAGCCTTATTCTTTGTAAGGTTCAATCAGCCATTTTCCCGAGTCTGTCACCTGATAATACTTATCATTTTCCGTATTAACCATAAGTACCGGAATAACTCCGCTGTTGAGAACGGTGCCGTCTATGTAATAGTGAGATTCTCCGTCAAAATAAATGTCGTGGAAGAACTTGTCTCCGGATATTTCGGCGGTGCCGACATGACCTGCGACTACTTTCATATCAAGTCCCTCGATTTTGCCGGTTTCAGCGGGATATTTTGAGGTGAATATATCTTCTGACGTTCCCCATTCCCACATATCACCCGCTTCTTCATCAATACCGGCATGAACGAAAATCGTGTTTCCCTCCACATAATACCGTGGAAGGGAAGAAAGCCAGTCGATATACTCCTCATCATCGCTGTCATCTCCCCACTCCTCTATACGAGCATATACAGAATTGTTGCTTATGGTTGATGATCCGTTGACTACCCATTCATCGTGGTTGCCGAGCAGAGCAACAATTTTGTTCGAACCGAAACGCTCCTGAAGCTTCATTATCCTATCCAGAACACCGCAGTTATCCGGACCGCCGTGGACATAATCACCGAGAAGAATGAGCTTTGCCTTGCCCTGTTCGATATCATCGAGAACAAGTGAAAGTGCGTCCTCAAATTCTGCAAGGCAACCGTGAATATCACTCATACAGTAAATTATCATTGTAAATTCCTTTCACGAGCCGCTTTCTTTAGCATTGCTATTGTTGAAACAAAGTCGCCCCCGATTGAAAAACACACGGACTTGGGCGGCGCTGCAATAGAAGGTGACGGTAGCCTCCAACTGATTGTCGAGGCAAATCGGTCTGTTGTTAAAAGCCACGGATATTTCGGGGACAAATGAGACTTTCTCGAAATGTTACGCCAGCTCGTGATGCTCCGCGTTTTCCTTAAGATAACCTAAAACCGCTTCAAATGTTTGTACGCTCATTGTTTTTCTCCTTTTCTGATTAATTCTGTCCAGATCGCTTTCAGAAATTTGTATCCGAAGCTTTTCTCCACCTGTTCCTTATCCTTTGTATCGATAAGAGGATAATAACAGGCTTTGGGAATAAAGCACTTTTTTGTTTTATCTTCATAGTAATAATGAGGTTCGTATACGGGCATATCATTATTAATTGGACCGCTTCCCGCAACCAAAACCAACTGCTTTATTATATCTCCTTCTTTGTTAAAATCAGGCTGTTTTTCGGGGTGAATGTTTCCTGTATTCCCGTCAATATTCGGGCGCATGCCCTTAGATACACCTCCGAAATAAACATGTTCCTCAGCACCATGCAGGATGCTTTTGTCTATACAATATGGCATAAAGAGCACACCGTCATAGGCTTTCCACTCATCTGGGAACTTTCCTTCTATGGAATAATACACCCAGCGCAATTCTTTCAAGGCATTGATTCCCTGTCTGGGATTTCTTGTACCCTTTTTCAATACTATTCCATTATTCAGTTCAACGGTTTCGTTTTCCAACAATTCGCTGATTGTCATAATTGTACCTCCTCAAAGTTGTTTTGTGCTTACATTTATATTATGGGATCTGCTATCTTCAACATTCTGAAGATAGTCGGCTATTTTGAATATTTTACCGCAGTTTTTTTCAAAGATTCGCGGATTTTTTCACGGATATCCTCGTCCATTATCTCAACGATATCGGAATACTGCATTGCCCACTGAACGATAAGCGATGGAGATGTGGTGACTTCAACATAATCATACCCCTCGCAGCAGGGCTTTTTCAGCTTTCTGAATTTATTCCCGAACCAGTTGTGAATCACGGTATACTTGTCCTGCGGAATTTTGATTGTAATACTCTGCGGGGTATCATAACCCATATACAAATGCTCGCTCATATATTTAACGGGGTCCCAGTGTTCGATTCTGACTGAAGAAACCCGTTTCAGCGGCTTGCCATTTTCATCAGTCGATACCTCAATATCGCTCATAAGGTCGATACGGAAATGCAGATAGTTTTCCTTATCATCTGTTTTTCCAAGCAGAAAGTACATATCGTGATAAACAACGATATGAAAAGGGCTGATACGATATGTTTTTTCGTTTGGTACAAGGATTTTTTCAGAGTTATAACGGCTATACCGAAATTTAATCTGTACTCCGTCATTTATTGCAGACTGAATTTGCATAACATTTCTGCCGATATCTACATCTCCCGTCCCGTTATCGGAAACTGCGCGGAGAGTGCTCTTTCTTCCGAAAATGCCGTTCGAATCAAATTTCAGCTTATTTTTCTTTCGGTCAAACAGCGGATTTTCATAATACCTGCTTGCTGTGGATATTATCTTTTTTATCAACTTTACCTTTGTTTTTGATGAAACTGTGTCCGAAAAGACTATTGCATGGATAAGCTGATCCATTTCTTCCGTACTAAACAAATGAACAAATCGGATATCGGTTATCGGAGGCACCTTTGAAGGCATTTGGGAAAGCCGTTCGGATATTGTCTGCTTATCTGCGCCCTGCCGGCGTTTCAGCTTTTTTAATTCATTTTTCAGCTCCTTTATATCAAGGATATTTTCCTTATAGCCGCAATATTTGATCTTATAATCGCAGTCCACCTCCGGAGAATACTCCAAGGGATTGATCTGACGCAGTATATCATCAATACAGTTTGATAATGTCGCAGCATTTTCCGTTGTTGCGCATTCGGTATCTTTTAACGCTTCAAGAATTTGCTTTTGGGTGACCGGGTGGTTTTCATCGGAAATATCCTTAAGTACTGAAATTATCTGTATTGTTTTATCCTCTGCCATATAATTCCCTTAACTTTCTTTTTCCACTTTCTATCAACCTTTTGACTTCCAGCTCCGTTAGTCCAAACTGTTTTGCCAGTTTTTGGGGTCAGAGCACTGTTTACAATCTATACCATATGCACAGCACAACAGCTTAAACTCATCTTGGGAAAGATTCTGACGAACAAGCCCCATCAACTTTTCACAGGAACCGTCTTCGTCAAATTCATAAACATTTTCATCGACTATGTCTAACTCTGCTTCGTCAAGATAAATAACATTTGACAGCTTTTCACTATTACCAGTACCGCTGTTAATCTCTGAAACCGCCTCTGCCATTATTCCTCTGAAAACCCGTTGGTAAGAATAAGTTGTAAATTTAATTCCCATTGTCTCATCAAAGCTGAAATATGCTGTTATAAGCTCCAGCCACCCCCTTTGTGAGAGGTCGTCATCATCCAATGTGAACTTCTGAAACCACTGTTTTACTTTCTTTACAATGCTTTTTATTAGCTTATTATAGTCATCGTTATACTCTATCATTGTTTTTCCTCCGGAATTTTTATACCTAGTAATAATATACCATCAGCATCTACTTCCGTATCAGTGCGCTTGAATGCACATTAATTATTAACATACAAAATCTCTGATAAGATTTTCCTAGAATATTCCTTATCAGTAAATGTTCCAATATCTATAGACAAAAATACTTGAATAGATATGTTCCATCTATAAACTCTATTTCAAACTTAACCAGCTGACTTTATGATAGTACAGTTATACCTCATACCGCCGTTTGTCAGTAGTATGTAGGTAAAATCCGTACACAAGGTTGTCCCTATGACATCTATATTGCCCACCGACACACCACTTCCGCACACCCGACCCACGTCCTGTGTATCGCTGTAAAACTGCTGTCACCGCAGACATATTACCCTATACGCCGAACCGCCATATCCTGCCAAAACAGTACAGTTTGTCCAACACGCACAAACCGCACCGTTAAGCCGCATATTCCGATTTACTCCGCTTTCCTTGACATCGAAACCACGCACTCAACGTGCCGCGTGAACGGGAACATATCGAATGGCTGAATCGCGCCGATGTCGTAGTACTTCGAAAGCGACCTGAGATCCCTCGCCAGCGTGACCGGATTGCATGAAATGTAGACAACTCGCTCCGGTCTGATGACGGAAAGCGCCCGGAGGAATTGCTTGTCTGCCCCTGCGCGTGCCGGGTCCATTATCACCGCGTCGAAGTGAACTCCCTTCTTGGCGCGCTCCCGGAGGTACTCCCCGGCGTCGCCGCGGTTGAACGCGATGTCCCGGGTAAGCCCGTTGAGCTTGCAGTTCTGTACTGCGTCGCGTACCGCCGCGGAGTTGTATTCTATCCCCTGAACGGACTTAACGCGGTCGGAGGCGATTATCCCTATCGTGCCGGTGCCGCTGTACGCGTCCAGGAGCGTGTCCGATTCCTTCAGCGCAGCGGCATCCACCGCGTAGGAATACAGCCTTTCCGCCTGCTGCGGATTCACCTGATAGAAGGATTGCGGCGAGATCCGGAAGCGCTTTCCGCATATCTCGTCAATGATGTAGCCGTCGCCGTACAGTGTTTCGGCGTGATCCCCCAGCGTGAGGAATTCCGGGCTGCGGTTGACCGAGTATGTAACGGTCTTTATTGCCGGGAACTTTTTCACGAGGGCGGCGGTGAAATCCCTCTTCTTAGGGAACATGGGCACCGCCCCGACGATATTCACAAGTATCTCCCCGGTGTTCCTGCCGATGCGCACCAGAACGTGCTTCACGAATCCTCGGTCCGTGCCGGGATCCCACGGGCGTATCCGGAAAGAGCGCATCAGTCCGCGGATCCCCACGATGATCTCGTCTGCCCTGGGGTCGTTTATCATGCAGCGGTCGATCCCGACGATACCGTTCCTGGAGGACTGATACACCCCCGAGATGATATTCCCGTTCCTGTCGCTGCGGAATACCGCCTGTACCTTGCAGCGGTAGCCAGTAGGGTCCTCCATGGGGATTATCCGCGACACCTCGCCGTATTCTCCCAGGAGCCTGTTCAGGTCCTTCATCTTCCAGTCCAGCTGCTGTTCGTAGGACAGGTTGGACAGCTGACAGCCGCTGCATTTTCTGGCAACGGGACATACTTTTTCTGACATGCAATTCACCGGCTTTCTCTGTAATAATACCATTGTACCATAAATACAGTCGTTTGTAAATAGAAAACCCGGTAAAATTACCGGGTGGAAATTATATAAAATATGCTCAGACGTATCAGTCTATTGTGAGCAGATCCATAACGCTTACATTGAATACCTTGGCAAGGGAAATGATCTCGATGTCCGTAATGAATCTCTGACCGGATTCAATGCGCTGCACTGCATTCTTGTCGATGTCAAGGTTTATCACCTGAAGTCTGTCGGCAAGCTCGCGCTGAGAGATCTTTAGCATTTTTCGATATTTGGCAACATTAAGACCGCAGATATTGTTTCTGCCGTCGGGGGTTCGGTTGTTAAACATAGGAAGGCTCCTTTTCTTATCAGTTTTGTGAATGCATATATACATTCCAGTATTGTTCCATTATCTATTATAAGATATATATTGCTGCCATGTGACACCTAAGGGACGTCAAATACAAACTTTTTTTAATTGTGTTACAAAATATGGAAAATAAAACAGACTGTTGAAATAAATTAGATGGAGTATCACATGGTGCAGGTATATTCTGAAAGCTATTATATGTCGTCTGGCTGAGGATATTCCACCGGAAAAATCGAATGGATACATCTCCTTCCAGGGGACGTAAAGAAACTGTTATTATCTGCCGAGTGCATTGAGAAGGCTGAGAGCAAACCACTTGACCTCCGGCTGGTCGGATATCTCCCACAGTCGGGAGGTGCAGAAGACGGCTTCCTCGCTGCGATAGAGCATTCCGAGCCGCAGGCGGCGTTCGGGATTGTCGATGACCCACACCTCCGGCTCCACGGAAGTCCCGGAGAGGTCAGCGCAGCGGCTGTGCATGATAATATTGTACCACTGCGGCGTAGTGTAATTTTCGCAGGGGAAATTCGCCAGCAGGTCGGAATCCCGGTCGATCAGCGTTCCCAGAGTACCGGTGGGAACGGGCTTTCCCATGCTCTCAGAGATGCTGCGGAACATTCCGTAGCACCAGAAATCCGTGCAGTATTCTCCCGGCAGGGAAGTGCCGTCCAGCAGTGGAATACACAGCGTGCCCGGCTTTTTCGCCTTTTCAGCTTCGTGGGTGATCTCAAGAGTCCTGCCATTGTAGGAGATCTCCTGCTCGGTGATTTTTACGTTGATGTCCGGGTAGATGTACAGCGTGTAGTCGTTCTGCGCCTCTCCGCCGACGGATATGTGAAGGTTTGCGGTGACGGGCTTGTCGCAGCCTACGCTGAACACAATGCTTTCCGCGCGGAATATCCTGCCGTTCCGGGACACTATCCCGGCTCTGCCACTTTCGAGGACTTTGTCGCCGCAGGTCAGCACCCAGTCTATCCCCTCGGCGGAGTAGTCCGGCTCCGTGCTGGAAATCAGCAGACCGCACTGTATTTCCGCAGCGGCGCTGTACACGAATCCGTCCAGTTCGGCAAGCACCACGGTTTCGCCGCAGTAGTTCCGCCATTCCTCCGGAGCCACCAGACCCTTGGACTTCATGTGCGCGTTGAGTATTCCCACGGTGGCAACGCCCTGCCCGGGGAAGTCCTGGATATCCAGCAGCTGGAATCCGCTCATCATGGAGCTGCGCAACGCGGTTTCAATGTCCCGGCGGTAGCAGTCCACCGCAAGCGCTCCGGAAGCATGGAAGAAATCCTTCCAGCGGTGGAGCATTCCGGCTTCCTCCAGCCCTTTCCGGTATGCCGCGTAAGCCTCGTGCCGTACCGGACCGGTGTATTCCTTTATCTCGTCGAAATCCGGGAACACCGCGTACTGTCCGACTTCGTGGGATATCACCGGAACGTGCACGGATATGTTGTCCCAGCTTTCCGCCTTGACCTTCTTCATCTCCGTGCCGTACTGTATCATGATCTCGCCGTTTTCGTCCGCGACCTGGGTCCCTCCGAGGGCGGCGGCTTCGTCGATCAGCGGATCGTAATTGTGCACGCTGTTAGGGTAGTTCGTCTGGATATGCCCCTGGGGAGCGTCGCACATCGCGTAGCTTCCGCGGATAAGTCTGTCCTTGCCCAGGCGGACTCCGCTGAAGAAATCCTCCTGCTCAAGCACGCAGGGGACGAACTGGAAGTTGTTGGAGCCACCGGCGTACATCTTGTCCGGGTACTGCGCCCTGTATCCGGCGATGAGCTCGTTCAGGCGCTCCTTGCTGCCCCATAGCTCGTTGCCCATGCTCATCATGACGAAGCTGGGGTGGTGTCCGAATTCCCGGAGGATACGCCAGCCCTCGTCCCGGAGGAACTCATGCTCCGCGCCGAATTCGTCCGGGATAGTTCCCCAGAACGGAAGTTCCGGCTGGAGATATATCCCGAGCCTGTCCGCCGCCGTGAATGCCTCGTCGGGAGGGCAGCAGGTGTGGTAGCGGACGTGGTTTATGCCGTATTCCGCCAGTTTCCCGAAGAACTCCAGCCAGGAGTCCGCGTCCGTGGGCATGTATCCGGTCGCCGGGAACACCATTCCGTCGTGCTTACCGCGCAGGAAAGCCTGCCTGCCGTTCACCATGAGCGTCCTGTCGTCGTGGGACAGCCGTCTTATTCCCGCCTGCACCTGGCGGATATCTCCGCCGACTGCGACCTCCAGGGTTACGAGGTCTGGGGAATCGTCGCTCCACAGCGGAACGTCCTCCAGGAGTGCGATATCGCATTCCACGGGCTTTCCGTCGGTGAATTCAACCACAGCGCTTCCGTATTCGCGCTCGTCGTCGTATACGCGAATCTCCGCCGTCCCGGCATTCTCGCCGACGATTTCCGCGCGGACGTGCAGGGAGCGCAGGTCGTCGCTGGCGTAAGCATACACATACTGCGCGTATGCGTGGTACGCCTGGAGTTCAATACGACCCACAATGCCGTTCCAGTTGGTCTGGGTGTCCCGGGATGTGAGGTGACCGCCGCCGGTGGGGTAGTCGGTGTTATCCACCCGGATAACCAGCTCGTGCTTACCGGCGGCTGTCCCGGTGAGGGAGCAGCGGTGCGGCGCGCAGAGGGAGGAGCAGTCCTCCAGGGGCTTCCCGTCCAGGTAGACCCGGGTCTTGCGCGTGCGCTCAAGGAAGAGGGTGATGTTGCGCTCCGCCATTTCCGGGGTGATCTCGATAGTCCGGCGGAACCACGCGAATCCCTCAAACTTGTGCAGATCGGTCAGGCAGCCATATTCGATCTCGGGGTTGAGCCTGCCTAATCCGGCGTTGGAAGTGGAGTCCGGCAGGTTTATCCTGTCGGGGTATTTATCGGGCAGTACGTCAGCCTTGCTCTCATCAAGCAGGACTTCCCACTGACCGCTCAGATCGGTTATTATCATGTTGACCTCCATGGTATTATAGCTGTGGATTTTCCTTTTCTTATTATATAAGAAAAATTCCCGGAAATCAAGTGCTTTTTGATTTGTGCAAAAAAATGCCGGGCATATTTTTCCGCCCGGCTGATAATATGAGGTACGCTGTATGACAACAGCAGGATGGAATCGTCAGATCACACTGCGAACTGACTGTTGTAGAGTTTCGCGTAGAATCCGTTCTGTGCGAGCAGCTGCTCGTGATTTCCCTGCTCGATGATGTGGCCGTCCTTCATTACGAGGATAACATCCGCCTCGCGGATAGTGGAAAGGCGGTGAGCAACGATGAAGCTCGTTCTGCCCTTCATCATCTTCGCGAAGGAATCCTGGATCTTGATCTCGGTTCGCGTATCTATAGAGGAAGTAGCCTCGTCCAGGATAAGCATAGGCGGCAGGCAGAGCATTACGCGCGTAATGCAGAGCAGCTGCTTCTGACCCTGGGAAAGGCTTCCGCCGTCCTCGCCGATGACCGTGTCGTATCCCTGCGGCATTCTCTTGATGAAGCTGTGCGCGTGGGAAGCCTTGGCGGCGGCGATTACCTCCTCGTCGGTGGCGTCCGGCTTGCCCATGACGATATTGTCGCGGATAGTTCCGGATTTCAGCCAGGTTTCCTGAAGCACCATGCCGTAGCTTTCACGCAGGCTGCGGCGCGTTACATTCCGGATATCGCTGCCCTCCACGCTGACGGAACCGCCGTTTACGTCGTAGAAGCGCATGAGCAGGTTGATTATCGTGGTCTTTCCGCAGCCGGTGGGACCTACGATGGCAACGCGCTGACCGGGCTTTACTGTAAGGCTGAGGTCCTCGATGAGCTTTCTGTCAGGGACATAGGAGAAGGACACGTTGTCCAGCTCTACGCTGCCCTTTACGTTGGTGAGCTTTACTGCGTCTGCAGGCTCCTCAACCTGGGGCTTTTCCTCGATGAGTTCAAACAGGCGCGCAGCGCAGGCAAGCGAATTCTGAAGCTCAGTGATAACTCCGGAGATCTCGTTGAACGGCTTGGTGTACTGATTCGTATAGGAAAGGCAGCAGGAGAGCTGACCTATAGTGAACGCCGCCGCAGTACCTGCGGAGGAAATACACATCAGCGCGCCGCACAGCGCAACTCCGGCGTAGATAACGCTGTTCACGAATCTGGTTGACGGATTGCTGAGTGAGGAGTAGAACGTAGCCTTGAGCGAATATTCCGCCAGGCGGTCGTTGATAACGTCGAAATCCCGGAGGGACTTCTCCTCGTGGGAGAATGTCTGCACGACCTTCTGGCTGCCGATCATCTCGTCGATGAAGGCAGTCTGCTTACCACGGGTTTCAGTCTGTAAACGGAACATGCGGTAGGTCCTGCTGGCGATGAACTTCGCCACGAACAGCGAAAGGGGAGTGGCAACTACCACAACGACGGCGATAGGCCAGCTGATGGTGAACATGAATATCAGCGCGCCGACGATGGTCGCAACGCCGGTGAACAGCTGGGTGAATCCCATCAGAAGACCCTCGGAGAACTGGTCTGCGTCCGCGATAACGCGGTTCACGATGTCGCCGTAGGGATTAGCGTCGATATAGCTGAGCGGAAGCACCTCGATGTGCCGGAAAGCCGCGTTGCGTATATCCCTGACCACATGGTAGGTGATACGGTTGTTGATGGCGTTCATCACCCACTGGAGCACCGCAGTGATTCCGATGACGACAGCCGTTTTCATGAGTATCTGCGCCACATTGGAGAAGTCAACATTGTCCTTGCCTGCGATCTCGTCGATGGCGTTTCCAATGAGGATAGGCGCGTAGAGCGTCAGAGCCACGATGACCACTGCAAGTATCATCGAAACGGCGATGAAAAATCCGTGCCGTCCGACGTAGTTGAGCACCTTTTTCATAGTGCCCTTAGGGGCGGTCTGCCTTGTCCTTTTTGTGTTCGCCATTTATACCGCCTCCTTCTTGAACTGGGAATTGTAGATCTCGCTGTATACCGGGCAGTTTTCGAGAAGCTCGTCATGCCTGCCAATTCCGACTATCTTTCCGTCGTCGAGCACGATTATCTTGTCAGCGTGCTGTATCGAGGAGGTGCGCTGGGATACGATGAACACTGTGGGATCGCTGTCCATCTCGCGGATCGCCTTACGGAGCGCGGCGTCGGTCGCGAAATCCAGCGCGGAGGCGCTGTCGTCAAGTATCAGTATTTCGGGCTTCCTTACCAGCGCCCTTGCGATGGTGAAGCGCTGGCGCTGACCTCCGGAGAGGTTCTTGCCGCCCTGTTCGATCTCGTAGTCCAGACCGCCCTTGCCTTCAATAACGTCGGCTGCCTGCGCGGTCTTTGCCGCCGCCATGATCTCCTCGTCGGTGGCGTCGGATTTCCCCCACTGCATGTTCTCGCGGATAGTGCCCTTGAACAGCACCGCCTTCTGCGGAACCACGCCGATCTTCATGCGGAGCTCCTCCGGGTCGAAGCTGTCGGCGTTCCTTCCGCCTATGAGCACTTCGCCGCCGGTCGCGTCATAGAACCGCGGAATAAGGTTCACCAGGGAGGATTTACCCGAGCCTGTGCCGCCGATGATCCCGACAGTTTCGCCGCGCTTGACTGCGAAGCTCATTCCCGTGAGGGAATCCTCGCCGGCGTTAGCGTATCTGAGGGATACGTTGCGGAATTCCACCGCGTAGTCCTCGCTGCCGTGAATGCTGCTGTCCTCGGACACGGTCTGGGAGGAGTGTATCTCGAAGATGGACTGCACGCGGTTTCCGCAGGCAACGGACTTTGTAAGGCTGATGATGAGGTTAGCCAGCTTGATAAGCTCCACCAGTATCTGGGACATGTAGTTATACAGCGCCACCACATCGCCCTGGGAGAGGTCGCCGTTGTTTACCTGCACGGCTCCGGTCTGGATAAGCCAGATTATTGCCAGATTAATGATGACGTAGGTCAGCGGATTCATCAGCGCGGAGATCCTGCCGACGAACTTCTGGGCGGCGGTCAGCTGGTCGTTGTGCTCGGTGAAGGACTGGATCTCTTCATCCTCCTTGCAGAAAGCGCGGATCACACGGACGCCGGTGAGGTTCTCACGGGTGATCCCGAGTACCTTGTCCAGTCTGGACTGCACCTTCTTGTACAGCGGAATGCACCACAGCATGATTCCGAAAACCACCACGGAGAGCAGCGGTATAGCCGCGACGAATATCAGCGCCGCCTGGACGTTTATGGTGAACGCCATGATCATTGCGCCGAATACCACGAACGGTGAGCGCAGCAGCAGACGGAGCGTCAGATTGACGCCGTTCTGTATCTGGTTCATGTCGCTGGTCATTCGCGTGATGAGGGTGGAGGTGCCTATCCCGTCGATCTCAGTCCAGGAGAGGGACTCAATGTGGCGGAACAGCTCGTGCTTCACCTTGGCGGAGAATCCAACCGCCGCCTTTGCAGCGAAGTACTGCGCGGTGATGGAGAATGCAAGCCCGACTACGCCCAGTCCGACGAGCAGACATACCATTCCGACGACGTAGCCCGTGTCACCGTTCGCGATACCGTTGTCGATTATGTTGGCGATCACCAGGGGAACGAAAAGCTCCAGAAGTGCTTCCAGCAGTTTGAACAGCGGACCGAGCACGCATTCCTTTTTGTATTTCTTGATGTGTACAAGCAGCTTGAACAAAATTAATTACCTGCCTTTCCTTTTTAGCTCTTGACAAAACACATATTATAGTATATCATAAAGCCAGGATATTTTAAAGGTATAACCTGTAAAATCCGTATACTTTTTTTGTATAGGTCGAATAGCTTGTCAATATGGAGGTATTATGGATCTCAAGCAGCTGAAATATTTTGTCACCGTTGCGGAGGAGGGCACGATAAGCGCTGCCGCAAAGAAGCTCTTCATGTCGCAGCCGCCGCTGAGCATTCAGATGAAGTTACTGGAGCAGGAGCTTGGCTGTCCGCTGTTTGAGCGCGGTCAGAAGCATATCCGCCTGACGGACACCGGGAAGCTGCTCTACGACAGGGCTCAGAATATTCTGAAGATGGAGGCGAGCATGCGGCAGGATATAGAGGCGTGCTCCCGGACGGAAAAGGATACCATACGCCTGGGAGTGGTGTCCTCCGTGATCTGCACCCGGGGCGGCGAGTGGATCTCCGGATTCCTGGCGGATAACAGCGAAGTACGCTTTGAGATAACTGAAGCGAATACCTACTCCCTGCTGGAGAAGCTGCGGTCGGATATAATCCACGCTGCTCTGGTGCGGACTCCCTTTGCGGAGAGCGAATTTGAGGTACACGGTCTGGTCAGCGAGAAGATGATAGCAGTGCTTCCCGGGAAATCCGGGGAGAAGCACATCACCATGGCGCAGCTTGCAGAGCAGCCGCTGATTCTGTACCGCCGATGGGAGAGTATAATCCTCCAGGCGTTCCGGGAGAAGGAGTTGGAGCCTCGCTGCGTGTGCATGTGTGACGACGCGCGGACTGCGGTGGACCTGGCGGAGCGCTCCGTCGGCGCGGCGGTTGTTCCGCAGTCCGCCCTGGGACTTGTATACCCGGAGCGCGCCAACTGCCTGGAAATCCCGGATTGCCCGATCGAAACGCAGATAGTGCTCGTCCACAAGCCCGGGACCTATTTTCCTGATAGTGTGCACAGGTTCATTGAGTATATCGAGGGTCGAGTATAGAAAATGGGGCTGCAATCGCAGCCCCACTGGTATTTATTCTGCTCACGGTGCATGCACGGTGAACGTGATGGAAATTGTATCAACGCACTTCTTTGCGCCCAGCGACATGATCTGCGCGGAGCAGTCAGTGAAGTCCCCGTCGGGAGTACGCGCTTCCTTGGGGACGTCGCTTACCCACGCGTTGTAGAGGTTCACACGGGTGCAGTGCTTGTCGTCGCTGGTGGTGAACTCCCGACCGTCAAGCTGATAGGGGGAGCCGTTGATGAGGATATTGTCTATGCTCACGGTGTAGCCCGGGAACAGGTCCTCGCCGTTGGAGATACCCAGCGCCGCGAACGCCACGCCCTTTGCGGCGCCGCAGCCCGTGAAATCCAGACTGACTGTGTAGGTTCCCTCGCCGGTGATGAGGGCGTTGGTCTCCTTGATACCCTTGGTCTTGTTGTTGGGGTCGTACTTGTCGCCCACGCTGTAGCACACGGTGTAATCCGCGCTCTGGTACATTATCCACGCGATCGCCGCGTCGTCCGAGGGAGCGTATTCCACGTCCGCCATTGCGTTGTTCTCAACAGCCTGACGAGTCTCCTCAATTCGGGTTTTCGCTCCTGATTTGATGTCCTCAACAGATTTCCCGGCCTCGTTCGCATAGGCGCGGCTGCTGAACAGCTCCGCCAGGGTTTCATCGGAAAGGGTATTTGTGGAGCGCTTGTAGAAGCTGCTGCAATCCCAGAGGACGGGGCATAAATCATACAGGTCGCAGTTGTCCATGAGGTTGGAGTAGAACAGGTCGGTGTCCGGCTTGATTCCGCCGTTCTTCATCATTACGGCGTATTCGCCGATCACCACGCCGTAGCCCTGCTCGGAGAACTTGCTGAGCTTCTCAAACAGCTCGTTCATCTCATCGTAGTCCCCGGGGGAACCCCACTGGTTCACACCGTCCGTTCCGCAGTAGTCCCAGGGAGTGTAGTAGTGCACGGAGAGCAGCAGCTTGCTGTCCGCGGAATCCTCCGGCATGACGAAGCGGTCGTCGCAGGTCTTTGTGATGTCGGTATTGTACCCGGCGATTAGCAGGAAGCGGTCAGCGTTCTTTCCGCCAAGTCCGCGGATAGTTTTTACGAATTCGCTGTTTATCTCGTTGGTCTTTTCGTAGCATTCATTCTCGGTAAGTACGCCCTTGGAGCCGGTTATGTTCTTGTCGTTGAGGCGGTCGCCGAGCTCCTCGTTGGCGGATTCAAATATCAGCTTGTAGGAGCTGTCAGCAAAGTGCTCTCCTATCTGCGTCCACATGGATTTATACATATCCATCGCCTGCTCGCGCACCGCCTCGTCCGCAGCGCCGAACATTCCCCACCAGCTGCCATCCCAGTGGTCGTTGATGATGACGTACATGTCCTCGTCCAGCGCCCAGTTGACTACCTCGTCAACACGGTCCATAAGCCTGCTGTCGATGGTGTAGTCGCCGCTCTCGAAGTACATGCCGTTAGTCCAGGATACAGGAATGCGTATCGTGTCGAATCCGGCCGCCTTCATACCTTGGATCATTTCCCTGGTAGTGGTTGGCTGCCCCCATGAGGTTTCCGCCAGGGTGGGACTGGAGCCATTGAGATAGCCCTGGTGGTTATAGGCTTCCAGGGTGTTGCCCAGGTTGATTCCATTGCCCATAGCGCGGATAACTTCAAGGGAAGTCATGCTGTTACCCTCGGTAGAGGTATTTTCCGGAGCATTGCTCTCGCTGCTGCCCGTGGAATCCGCGGAGGAGCTGCCCGGCTCCTCTGATTTATTGCACCCGGTCAGCGACATTATAAGCGCCAATGTTGCAGACAGTGCGGATTTCAGTAATGTTTGTGAATACATAGATGCCTCCATGTTTTATGACTGTTTCATCGTGTTAAAACGATTACATATATTTTATCACGGCGTTAGTAAAATTTCAAGCAGTTTTGTGAAATTAATTTATAAACAATCACAAAAAGGAAATATATTGATACTATTCGGGAAAAAAGTTCCGCTAAAATAACATAATATGGCACAATCCCTTGATTTTTTGGCTGAACTGAACTATAATAATAGTATGAAATGAAAGTGGCAGGGTGAAAGCATGAAAACATCATTAAAGAGAAAGCCGGTCACTCCGGCATACATTTCCGAAAAGGAATTAGCAGAAATCAAACCGGACTACCGCAAATGGCGGCGGCGTCTGTTCTATATGAACCTGTTCATCGCTCTTATGGTGGTGGTTCTGGAGATATTCGTGAACATTATCCTTATCGCCGAGGACAAGGCTAACGACAGTCTGCTGCGGCAGGCGGTGCTGTATTTCCTTATTCCATCAGGACTGAATCTCCTGGCGGTACTGGTTGACCATATCCTGCTGCGCTTATTTCCGGACCGGGACTGGCTTCTGAATTACGCGATGGTCATTACGGTGGTTTTCATGTGCTCCGTGGTGGCGGTGACGCACTATGTGTTTTCAATTACGCTGACGGCGTTCCTGCTGCCAATTCTGATCTCCGTTGTTTTTGTGAACCGGAGGCTTACCGATACGACCGCGCTGTGCTGCTGTATCGGACTTCTGATAGCGGTCGCATGGCGGAACATCGATGGAAACGAGGCCGCCCGGAATTTCGTTATACCCGAAATGGTCATCTCCCTGGGTATAATCTTCCTGTCCGTAATGGTGTCCCGGGTGCTCATCTCCATGATGGAGCAGCAGAATCAGAAGCTGATCAATGCCATCGCAGAGGAAAAGCGCTCCCAGGAGGACGCCCTGGCAGCCAACAAAGCCAAAAGCGCGTTCCTCGCCAACATGTCCCATGAGATCCGCACGCCGATAAACGCGGTCCTGGGCATGAACGAGATGATCCTCCGGGAGGAGAGGGAGCCGGAGATCCGCGGCTATGCCGAGAATATCCGCACCGCAGGGAATTCCCTGCTTACCATCGTGAACGACGTCCTGGACATCTCCAAAATAGAATCCGGCAGAATAGAAATAAGCAACGGCGAATATGAACTCAGCTCCCTTGTCAGTGACTGCTGCAGCTTGACCGCGCTTCGCGCACAAGAAAAGGGACTTGCACTGAATGTAGTGTGCGACGGAGAGATCCCTCTGAAGCTGATAGGCGACGAGCCGCATATCCGGCAGGTGGTGGTGAATCTGCTGACGAACGCGGTGAAGTACACGGAGAAGGGCGGTGTCACCCTCACGGTCAGTGGAGTGACGGACGGAGATTTATGCCGCCTGCGCTTCTCGGTACTTGACACCGGCTCCGGGATAAGTGAAGCGGACCAGGAGAAGCTGTTCGACCAGTTCCAGCGGCTGGACCTTATGCGCAACCGCAACATCGAGGGCACGGGTCTGGGACTTGCAATAGTCCGCAGGCTGACGGAACTCATGGGCGGCACGATATCCGTGAAGAGCGCTCTGGGGGAGGGCAGCGAGTTCGTGTTCGAGGTTCCGCAGAGGATCGTCGCCGGGGCGCCGTCGGGTAAGCTGAACGTGAACTATTCCACGGAGGAACCGGCGGTGTATTCGCATTCGTTCGAGGCACCGGAGGCAAGTGTGCTTGTGGTGGACGACCTGCCGGTGAATCTGTTGGTTATCGTGAATCTGCTCAAGGATACCCGGATACAGACCGACACCGCCGGAAGCGGCGCGGAGTGCCTTGAGGCGGCTTCCAGAAAACACTACGACCTTATTCTGATGGACCATATGATGCCGGAAATGGACGGCGTGGAAACCTACCGTCGCCTGCGGTCGGACGTGGAATCTCCGAACAGGGGGACTCCCGTCGTCATGCTGACCGCCAACGCCCTTGCCGGAGTGCGTGAGCAATATCTTAACGAGGGCTTCGCGGACTACATATCCAAGCCGGTCTGCGGTGACAAGCTGGAGCAGGTGATCAGGAAGAATCTCCCACCGAAACTGGTGCTTCCGCCGACCTTCCGGGAGGAACTCCCGGAGGACTGCTCCGTGGATTTCACGGCGCTGACCGAAGCGCTTCCGCAGTTGAATCTCCCGATGGCAATGCAGTATTGCTGCAACAGCCCGGAGCTTTACACCGAGGTCCTGCGAGACTACTGCGAGAGCGGCAGGTACGACGAGATGGAGCGCGCCTATTCAGAGAAGCGCTGGGAGGACTATTGCAGGTGCGTGCATTCCCTCAAGAGCACATCGCGGACCATCGGACTGGACGGGCTGTCGGAACGCGCCCGGGCTTCCGAAACCGCGCTGCGGCAGGGCTGCGTGGATTTCGCGGTGATTGACCACGACGGGCTTGAGCAGGAATACGCGGAAGCGCTGTCGGCAATAAAAGCATTCATAAATAAGGACAAGAGAGAAGTATTATGCCAGAATTCATTGAAATAAACGACCTCAACGCCCCGGGCTGCGAGGTATTCACGAAGCTGACCGAGGCGCAGCTGAGAAACCGCCTGGAGCCGGAAAAGGGAATATTCATCGCGGAAAGCCCCAAGGTCATCGACCTTGCGATCAGCGCAGGATATGAACTTGTGTCCATACTGACTGAGAAGCGCTGCCTGGAGGGCTGCGCCAGTGGGATCATACAGCGCTGCGGAGATATCCCGGTGTACCTTGCGCCGCCGGAGGTGCTCTCGCAGATGACCGGATACAAGCTGAACCGCGGAGTACTGTGCGCAGTCCGCCGTCCGAAGCCCCGTTCCGCGGAGGAGATCTGCCGGAATGCCCACCGCGTCGCGGTCCTCGAAAATATCGTGGACAGCACCAATATCGGCGCAGCATTCCGTTCGGCGGCGGCGCTGGGAATAGACGCTGTGCTGGTAACTCCCTCCTGCTGCGACCCTCTGCTGCGGCGTTCAGTCCGGGTCAGCATGGGGACGGTGCTGCTGGTTCCCTGGGCGGTCATCGGCGAGGAATCCTCCGACTGGCCCGGGAAGGGAATCGAGCAGCTGCACTCCTGGGGATTCCGGACGGCGGCGATGGCGCTCAGCGACCGTTCTGTCAGCATTGACGACCCTGCCCTGGCTGCCGAGGACAAGCTGGCAATAATCCTGGGCACGGAGGGCGACGGACTGTCCTCCTCCACGATCGCCAGCTGCGATTATACCGTGAAGATCCCCATGTCCCTGGGGGTGGATTCCCTGAACGTTGCCGCTGCCGGCGCCGTGGCATTCTGGGAGCTGAGGTGGCGCGGAGAGCGCTGAAAACGGAGTAAGCTATGTATTTTCTTTATGAGGACGGCGATGTCCTTAACCGCCCGGTGGAGTGCTTCTATTTTGACACGGATTCTAAGTATTTCCCTGTGCACGCCCACTGGCATTTCTACATGGAACTTGTGCTCATGCTGAGCGGAAATGTCGTCATGTCGAGCGGCTCGGAGAAATTCACGCTGCACAAGGGTGAGATGGTGCTGTTCCACCCCAAGGCGGTGCACTCCATGAGCGGAGCGGACGGAGCTCCTGCGAGGTACGCGGTGATAAAGCTGGACATCAACCGAATGAATCTCACGCCCAGCTACGCGACTAAATTCCGGAGCATATTCCGCAGCGCCGAGAGGAAGGAAATGGGCACAACCTTTACCTTCGCGCAGTCCGCTGCGATGGGCGCCCCGGAGGTATTTGCGCGTTGCATTGACGAGATGTCCCGGCAGGAGTACGGCTTCGACTTGGTGATACGCACGGAGTTATACCGGCTGCTGATAAGTATTGTCCGCTGCTGGCAGGAGCAGGGATTCTCCGTGGACAGCGAGGCGTATTCCGAGGACGCCAAGTACGATATCTACAGCATAACGGAGTTCATCGACCAGCGGCTCGCTCAGGGAGTCCAGGTGTCGGAGGTCGCTGAGCGGTGCAGTATGAGCTATTCCTACTTCGCCAAGAAATTCCTGTCGGTCTACGGAAAGACCTGCAAGGAGTACATCGAGGAAATGCGCATAATCAAGGCGGAGGAATTCCTGATATTCACGGATTTTGACCTTGACCGCATAAGCCGCGAAACCGGCTTCTCCGATTCACCCCACCTCATAAAGAGCTTCAGAAAGCTGCGCGGAATCACCCCGAAGCAGTTCAGACTGAAGAATCTGGGCGGTAAGTAGGTCCTGTAAATTGTTCGAAAAGTTTGTCATAATCTTGTCACGAACTATGCTTGAATAAAAAATGCCCCCGGCATTTGGCTTATTAGAGCCATTTGCTAAGGGCATTTCTTCTATTGTAATCAATATGCGATTATTCCCACTCGATTGTAGCCGGCGGCTTAGACGTGATGTCATAAACAATACGGTTGATATTTTTAACTTCATTTACGATACGGACGGAAACCTTCTCCAGCACGTCATAAGGAATGCGTGAGAAATCCGCGGTCATGAAGTCGCTGGTGGATACGCCGCGGAGTGCGAGAGTGTAGTCGTAGGTTCTGCCGTCGCCCATAACGCCGACGGAGCGCATGTTGGTCAGCACTGCGAAGTACTGGTTGATGCTCCTGTCAAGACCGGCGTTGGCGATTTCCTCGCGGAATATCGCGTCTGCGTCCTGGAGTGTGGCTACCTTCTCGGGGGTGATGTCGCCGATGATTCTGATAGCAAGACCGGGACCCGGGAACGGCTGGCGCCATACCAGCTTCTCGTCAAGACCGAGAGTAGTTCCGAGGGCTCGTACCTCGTCCTTGAACAGCAGGCGCAGCGGCTCGATGATCTCCTTGAAGTCAACGTAGTCCGGGAGTCCGCCAACGTTGTGGTGGCTCTTGATCACAGCAGCGTCGCCCAGTCCGGATTCGATGACGTCGGGGTAGATGGTGCCCTGTACGAGGTAGTCCACCTTGCCGATCTTCTTAGCCTCTTCCTCGAATACGCGGATAAACTCCTCGCCGATTATCTTGCGCTTGGCCTCCGGTTCGGTTACTCCGGCAAGCTTGCCCAGGAATCTCTCGCCGGCATTCACGCGGACGAAATTAACGCCGCTGTCAGCGAATGCAGCTTCGACCTCGTCGCCCTCGTTCTTTCTCATGAGTCCGTGGTCGACGAAAATGCAGGTCAGCTGGCTTCCGATAGCCTTCGCAAGCAGCTTGCAGGCAACGGAGCTGTCAACACCGCCGGATAGAGCCAGCAGTGCCTTGCCGTCGCCGACCTTCTCGCGGATATTCCTGATGGCGGTTTCAGCGTAGCTTTCCATGGTCCAGTCGCCGCGGCATTCGCAGACGTTGTACAGGAAGTTACCCAGCATGTCGAAGCCGCGCTCAGTGTGATTTACCTCCGGGTGGAACTGCACGCCGTAGAACTTCTTCTCAACGTTCTGGATCGCTGCGTAGGGGCACTTAGCGGTGTGGCCGCAAACCTCGAAGCCCTCAGGGAGCTTCTTGATGTAGTCGTTGTGGCTCATCCAGGTGACAGTAGTCCTGTCGATACCCTTGAACAGCAGGGAAGAGGTGTCCACCTCGGTTTCGGTCCTGCCGAATTCAGACAGGGAGCTGTCAACTGCCGTGCCGATCTCTCCGCCAAGTGCGTATGCCATGAACTGTACGCCGTAGCAGATACCAAGAACCGGGACGCCCAGGTCGAAGATCTCCTTGGACATTCTCGGGGAATTTTCAAGATAGACGCTGTTCGGTCCACCGGTGAAGATGATGCCCTTGGGGTTCATCGCGCGGATCTCCTCAATGGGGGTCTTGTAGGACTTGACCTCGCAGTAGATTTTGTGTTCTCTCACGCGGCGTGCGATAAGCTGGTTGTACTGACCGCCGAAATCGAGAACGAGAACTAACTCGTGGGACATGATTACCTCCGTATATCAGTGATGGAACAGACGAATGCCTGTGAATGCCATTGTAATGCCGTACTTGTTGCAGACCTCGATAACATTATCGTCGCGGATAGAGCCGCCCGGCTGTGCGATGTACTGAACGCCGCTCTTGTGCGCTCTCTCGATGTTGTCGCCGAACGGGAAGAATGCGTCGGACCCGAGGGAAACTCCCTTCATGGTGTCGAGCCATGCGCGCTTCTCCTCGCGTGTGAATACCGCAGGCTTAACCTTGAAGAACTTCTGCCACTCACCCTCAGCGAGCACGTCCATGTAGTCGTCGCCGATGTACAGGTCGATGGTGTTGTCGCGGTCCGCGCGGCGGATCCCGTCAACGAACTGGAGCCCCATGACCTGAGGGGACTGACGCAGGTACCAGTTGTCAGCCTTTGTTCCTGCAAGGCGTGTGCAGTGGATTCTGGACTGCTGACCGGCGCCGATTCCGATAGCCTGACCGCCGCATGCGTATGCAACGGAGTTGGACTGGGTGTACTTCAGCGTGATGAGCGCGATCGCCAGGTCGTGCTTTGCGCTCTCGGGGAGATCCTTGGCTTCCGTCGGGATATTCGCGAACAGCTCGTCATTGATAACAAGCTCGTTGCGACCCTGCTCGAAGGTGATTCCGTAGACCTGCTTGCGCTCGATCTGCGCCGGAACGTAGTCCGGGTCGATCTTGATTATGTTGTAGTTGCCCTTCTTCTTGCTCTTGAGGATTTCAAGCGCCTCGGGCTCGTATCCGGGAGCGATAACGCCGTCGGATACCTCGCGGTGGATTATTCTCGCGGTGGAAACGTCGCATACGTCGGACAGCGCGATGAAATCGCCGTAGCTGCTCATTCTGTCAGCGCCCCTTGCCCTTGCGTAGGCGCAGGCGAGAGGGGAGAGCTCACCGAGGTCGTCCACCCAGTAGATCTTCGCGAGGGTGTCGGTCAGGGGAAGTCCGATAGCGGCACCGGCAGGGGAAACGTGCTTGAAGCTTGTTGCAGCAGGGTAGCCGGTCGCAGCCTTCAGCTCCTTGACGAGCTGCCAGCCGTTGAATGCGTCCAGGAAGTTGATGTAGCCGGGACGTCCGTTCAGTACCTCGATGGGAAGCTCCGCGCCGTTCTCCATGTAGATCCTGGCAGGCTTCTGGTTGGGGTTGCAGCCGTACTTTAATTCGAATTCCTTCATAGTATCTCCTTTTTATACGTTCTTATTTACGATTCTGCTGTCATACTTTCCTGTTTCCAGGTCGATGTAGCGAACGAACAGGGAAACCTTGTTGTCCTTGTTGAGGTTAGTCCAGAGGTAGTCCGTCAGCTTGTCGATGTCCATATCCGGGATCACGACGTTCTTCGGCTCGCCCTCAAAGCTGGGGAGTCTGCGCACGCCGTCCTGCTCTGTCTCGTCGCCGGCGTAGGTGTGGATAAAGCTGCCCTTGCCTGCCATCGGATTGCTGTAGGCGTAGGTGTATCTGCGGCAGGAGCTTCCGTCGCCCTCAGCGGACTTCAGAATGGACATCGCGTAGTTCATCGCGCCGTTCTCCAGGTGGATTATGCCGGAAATTCTGGGGGTGTAGTTGGGCTTGTCGTCCTCAAATTCACGGGTGCGGAGGGACTGCTCAAAAGTCATCTGCTTGTCCATCAGCTCGTAGATGGTGTCGGTCTGGTCGCCGTTGGTGACAATAGTCTTGTTACCGAGAACGCGCACCGGAGCGTATATGATGAGGTGCGGATCAACCATCTTGGAGGGGTCGAACGCCTGGGTGCGGATTCCCTCGCCGTCCTCGACGAAAACGCGGTTGCGGCTGTTCTCGCTTCTGCCCATGATGAAGTAGGCGGTGACTGCCTTCTTGCCGTCCGGGGACTTGCCGATGATTATTCCTCTGCCGTGGTATGCAAGGGAATTCAGTTCCTTGTCAAGCTCAATGTAGTTCATGTCGTATATCCTTTCAGAATTTTCCTGCATAGCAGTTGGTCGTATAGCTTGCGGCTACTTTGCCGTATCTGTGGTATTTGTCGAACAGTTCGCGCAGTTCGGTGACAAACGCCTTGTAGTTCGGGTCAGTTTCAACCAGCGAGTAGGACTTTGAGAGCGAATTCCCGATGAACTCTTCCCTTGTCATCATCACCGGAGTTTCCATCTGGAAAACCTCCACCGAGGAGAAGTACTCGTTTTTAAGGAACAAGTCCCCGTCGGTATCAGAGCGGATACCCATGTGACCCCGGTGCTCGTTGAATTCCGGGCAGTATCTGCGGAATATCTCGTCGCGCGGCGCGCTGATAGCACCGTTCATTCGGCTGTTGTACACTATCGCCACACGTCCGTCCGGAGTGAGCAGCCGTTTGCATTCCTCCCGGAATTTATCCGCGTCGAACCAGTGGAACGCCTGCGCGGCGGTTATCAGCCCGAAGGAGTGCTCCGGAAGTCCGGTGTCCTCCGCGGAAGCGGTGACTATCTCCGCCTTTCCGCCCACGCATTTAAGGAGCTCACGGCACATGTCGGCGTTTGGCTCCACCGCGGTAACGCGCCAGGGCTTGGCGATAAGCTTTTCGGTAAATTTCCCGGTTCCTGCGCCGATATCCACGACATTTTCTGCATGGGTCAGATTATAGAGCCGGTCAACCACCGCGGCAGGGTAGGAGGGGCGGAATTTTGCGTAATAACCTGCCTTGCCCGTGAATCTGTTCTCGTTCATCACAGTATCTCGGTGACGCCGTTCTTAACGACGATCCTGTCCTCGCAGAACAGGGAAACGGCTTTCGGGAGGAGCTTCCACTCAGCCTCCTCCATAATGCGCTTCTGGAGGGTTTCGGGAGTGTCGCTGGTCTTCACCTCCACTGCCTTCTGGAGGATTATGGGACCTGCGTCGCAGTCCGCGGTGACGAAGTGCACGGTTGCCCCTGATACCTTCACGCCCTTTGCCAGAGCCGCTTCATGAACATGCAGCCCGTAGAATCCCTTGCCGCAGAAGCTCGGGATAAGCGCCGGGTGAATATTGATCATCTTGTTCGGAAATGCGTCGCACACCTGTTCGTCGAGGATCGTCATGAATCCGGCGTAGACCACCAGATCAGCGTTTTCCTCCACAAGTGCGTCACGCATTGCCTTGCTGTAGCTTTTCACGTCAGCATAGTCCCTGCGTGTGAGCACACGGGTCCGTATTCCGTTGTTTTCCGCGCGTTCCAGGGCGTAGGCGTCCGGTCTGCTTGCGATGACGCAGGTTATCTTTCCGCCGTGTATCTCTCCGCGCTTCTCGGCGTCGATGAGCGCCTGGAGATTAGTGCCGCCTCCTGATACGAGCACCACGATATTTTTCATATGTACCTCCTGATGAGCGTGTGGGTCAATTCCCGAGCTGTATTTCCACACAGTTGTATCCGCCCTCGTCGGATTTATCCCCGGCGAACGGGTCAGCGTATTCCGCGGTCAAACAGTAACCGCCGACGTGCAGCGTGCGTAATACCTCGCAGTCCTCTCCGCGCAGCACAGCCTGCTGCCACCATGGCTCGCCGTTTATCGTCATTCCGCCGCTGGAAATATCGACTGAGCACTGCTCCCCGGTGAAGGGAGCAGCAGTCTTTTCCTTAAGAACTCAAACATTATTCTATGATAACGCCTTCGTCGCCTGCGATGGTTTCGCCGATGACGAACGCATTCTCGCCGTTTGCCTTGAGGATCTCGACAGCCTTTGCGGCGTCAGCCTTGTCAACGACCATCATCATGCCGATACCCATGTTAAATGTGTTGTACATGTCGTGCTCGGAGATATTGCCGGTATTCTGGAGGAGCTTGAATATAGCAGGCACCTCGTAGCTGTTCTTGTCGATCTTCGCAGTGATACCGTCCGGCAGAGCGCGCGGAATATTCTCGTAGAATCCGCCGCCGGTGATGTGGCTGATGGACTTCACGGTGATCTTGGAGATCACGTCCAGAACGGGCTTAACGTAGATTCTGGTAGGCTTGAGGAGTGCGTCGCCGAGGGAGGTGCCCAGCTCGGGATAGAAGGTCTTGAGGTTCTGTTCGTTGACGTTGAACACTTTTCTTACCAGGGAAAATCCGTTAGAGTGAACGCCGCTGGAGGCAATGCCCACAATAGCGTCGCCGGGCTTGATAGCGGAAGCGTCCAGTATCTTGGACTTGTCAACGATACCGGTGCTGTAGCCTGCGATGTCGTATTCGTCCTCAGCCATCATGCCGGGGTGCTCTGCGGTTTCGCCGCCGACCAGGGCGCAGCCTGCCATAACGCAGCCGTCTGCAACTCCCTTGACGATCTCCGCGACCTTCTCCGGAACTACCTTGCCGATGGCGATGTAGTCCAGGAAGAACAGGGGCTTTGCGCCGCAGCAGATGATGTCGTTCACGCACATTGCGACAGCGTCGATACCGATGGTGTCGTGCTTGTCCATAAGCATTGCGAGCTTGAGCTTTGTACCTACGCCGTCGGTGCCGCTTACGAGCACGGGCTCCTTCATGCCGGTGAGGTCAGGCATGAACAGTCCGCCGAATCCGCCGATACCGGAAATGCACCCGGGGGTGTTTGTCCTTGCGACATGTTCCTTCATAAGGCGAACTGATTCGTAGCCTGCGGTAACGTCAACGCCTGCTGCCTTGTAGCTTTCGCTGTAACTTTTCATTTTACTGCCCTTTCTATAAGGAGCGCCGCAGTCCACGGAGCAGCCTTAATTCATTTCTTTATTGTCAAAGTCCGTTATTCGTCGAACTTCATTTCAAACTTGTCCTTGGGTATCTCAGTGGGGACGTCTATGGGGTATTTCCCGGAGAAGCACCCGGTGCAGAATCCGCAGCCGGCATTCTCGGCGATCTTCACAACGCTGTCCGTGCTTAGGAATCCGAGGGAATCCACCCCGATAATCTCGGCGATCTCCTCTACGGAGTGCTTGTTAGCGATGAGGTTCTCCCTGCTGTCGATGTCGGTGCCGAAGAAGCACTCGCTGATGAACGGCGGCGAGGAGATCCGCATATGTATCTCAGTCGCGCCGGCGTGCCGCAGCAGCTTCACGACCTTGGCAGAGGTGGTTCCGCGGACGATACTGTCGTCGATTAGCACTACGCGCTTGCCCTTTACGGTGTCGCTGAGCGCGTTCAGCTTGATCTTCACGGAGTTCTCGCGCATGCCCTGGGTCGGCTGAATGAAAGTCCTGCCGATGTAGCGGTTCTTCACGAAGCCGATACCGTAGGGTATTCCGCTCTGCTGGGCGAATCCGAGGGCGGCGTCAAGTCCGCTGTCCGGACAGCCGATGACTACGTCCGCCTGCACGGGGTGCTCCAGCGCGAGGTAATGCCCGGCACGCAGCCTGGCACGATGCACGCTTGCTCCCTCAATGACAGAATCCGGACGCGCGAAGTAGATGAACTCGAACACGCACATGGAGCTTTTCTGACCGCAGTGGGTCTTAATGCTCTGGATACCGTTGTCGTCGATCACAACGATCTCGCCCGGTTCGATGTCCCGGACGAATTCCGCGCCGATACAATCCAGCGCGCAGCTTTCGGAGGCAACGACATAGCCTGCGTCATCCGGCAGCCTGCCCAGGCACAGCGGACGGAATCCCTGGGGATCCCGTGCCGCGATGAGCTTTTTCGGGGACATTATCGCAAGGGAATACGCCCCTTTTATCTTATACATCGCCTTTTCGACAGCCTCCTGAATGGAGCCTGTTTCCAGGCGTGCCTCGGTAATTGCGTAGGAAATGACCTCGGTGTCGCTGGTGCTGTGGAATATCGCGCCCTTAAGTTCGTACTGCCTGCGCAGGTCGAGGGCATTGATGAGATTTCCGTTGTGTGCAATAGCGAGGGCGCCCTTGACGTGGCGCACGGTCATGGGCTGGCAGTTCGCGGTATTAACGTTGCCCGTGGTGGAGTAACGCACATGCCCGACGGCGATCCTGCCCTGACCGAGCTCCGAAAGAACGCGCTCGTTGAAGACCTCGTTGACCAGACCGAGTCCCTTGTGAGCCTTGAATACGCCGCGGTCGTTTACGACGATACCGCAGCTTTCCTGACCCCTGTGCTGAAGCGCATACAGCCCGAAATACACGGAGTGCGCAACATCGGACGGCGCATTGCGATAAATGCCGAATACGCCGCATTCCTCGTGGATATTACCTGACAAAGTATATCATTCCTTTCCGTTCCAGCAGTAGCTGCAAAGCCCGCTTTCCGGAAGTCCGACAGCCTTTACCGTACCCTCAAGCGACTGGAATTCCAGCGATGTGAGCTTGAGGCGCTTGCATATCTCGGCTCTGAGTTTCTTGCCGCGCTCGGTGTTGGTATCGCTGTATTCGCTGATGTACTTCACGCCATCCTCGCCCTCGAATTCATGGATAATGCGGCGAGCGATGAGGTCCAGCTCGGAGGTGCTGCGCGAGAAGTTGAGGTACTTGCACCCGTACATGATCGGCGGACATGCGGAGCGCATATGCACTTCCTTGGCGCCGTTCGCGTACAGGAACTCTACCGTTTCACGCATCTGCGTTCCTCTGACGATGCTGTCGTCTACGAACAGGAGCTTCTTCCCCTCGATGAGTTCGTGCACGGGGATAAGCTTCATCTTTGCAACCTTGTTTCTCATGGACTGGCTCTGCGGCATGAAGCTGCGCGGCCAGGTGGGGGTATACTTTATGAAAGGACGTGCGAACGGGATACCGCTGCGGTTTGCGTAGCCTATCGCGTGGGGAACGCCGGAATCCGGGACGCCGCAGATGAAATCCACGTCAGGCAGTGTGCCGTTCTGGATATCGTGCTCCGCCATGATCTCGCCGTTGCGGGTACGCATGGTCTCCACGGTGACTCCCTCGTAGACCGAGTTCGGATAGCCGTAGTAGGTCCACAGGAAGGTGCAGATCCTGAGGTTCTTCTGGCAGCCCTCGCTGAGCACTTCCGCGCGCTTGGAGGTGATCTTCACGATCTCTCCGGGGAGCATCTCGCGGTAGATGTCGTAGCCCAGCTTCTGGAATGCGAAGCTCTCAAAGGAAACGCAGTAGCCGTCGTCGCGCCTGCCGATGATTATAGGCAGTCTGCCGTCCTTGTCCCGGGCGGCGATTATTCCGTCCTCGGTGAGGATAAGCAGGGACATGGTGCCCTGGATCTTCTCCTGGGCGTAGCGAATGCCGTCAACGATGTTGTCCTTCTGTGCGATAAGCGCGCCGATGAGCGAGGAGGAGTTGACCTTTCCGCTGCTCATTGTTTCAAAGCTTGCGCTGGATTTGCTGAGAAGTTCGCTGCAAAGTTCCTCATCGTTGTTGATTATGCCGATGTTGCAGACTGCGTAGGTACCCAGTCTGGATTTCAGCAGGATAGGCTGAGGATCCGTGTCGCTTATGCTTCCTATGCAGAGGTTGCCGGACATTCCCTCGACGTCGCTCTCGAACTTTGTGCGGAACGGCGAGTTCTCAATGCTGTGAATGCTTCTCTGGAAGCCCTTCTCAGCGGAATACGCCGTCATGCCGCCGCGCCGGGTGCCGAGGTGGGAATGGTAGTCCGTGCCGAAGAATACGTCGCTGATACAGCTGTGTTCAGTTGCTGCTCCGAAAAATCCGCCCATATAAAGTTATACCGCCTTTTCTCTGTCTGTATTTACCGACATATCCGGGGCAGGGCAGTGCCTGCTCCGGAATGCCGCGTAATATCCCGATCCCTGTGGTTAGTGTGATTACTTGTTCTCGCCGAAGATACGACGCATGATCTCCTGGTAAGCGTCCTCTACGCCGCCCATATCCCTGCGGAAGCGGTCCTTGTCGAGCTTCTCATGGGTAGTGGAATCCCAGAAGCGGCAAGTATCCGGGGAGATCTCGTCTGCGAGAATGATCTGACCGTGGAAGCGGCCGAACTCGATCTTGAAGTCGATGAGGTCGATGTTGAGCTTCTTGAAGTATTCGAGCATGAACTTGTTCACAGCGAAAGCGTACTTGGAGATGGTGTCGATCTCCTCCTGGGTAGCCAGACCCAGACCGAGTGCATAGTAGCTGTTGATGAACGGGTCGCCGAGATCGTCGTTCTTGTAGCTGAACTCCAGCGTCGGAGTCTTAAGGGGAGTACCCTCGGCGATACCGAGCTTCTTGGAGAAGCTGCCTGCTGCGACGTTTCTTACGATGACCTCCAGCGGAACGATCTCAACCTTCTTGACAACGGTCTCGCGGTCGTTGATCTCCTCGATGAGGTGGGTGGGAATGCCCTCCTTCTCAAGCAGACCGAACATGTAGTTTGTCATCTTGTTGTTGATAACGCCCTTGCCGTGGATCTGACCCTTCTTCAGGCCGTTGAAAGCGGTCGCGTCGTCCTTGTAGGATACTATAACGTAGTCGGGGTTCTCCGCACATGCGAAAACCTTCTTTGCCTTTCCTTCGTACAGCTGTTCTGCCTTTGTGTAGCTCATAGTCTTATCTCCTTATTATAATTGTATATGTTTCCTGCGGTGGCAGGTTTGTGACTTGATCAGATTTCCTTTGCCATTTCCTGCATCTTGGCGTCAGCGGCGAGGTTCTTCTCGTTCTGCTTCTTCTTGAATGCCAGGAGCTTGTCCGCCAGATCAGCGTCGCTTACTGCGAGGATCTCAGCCGCGAGGTAGCCTGCGTTGGCAGCCGCGTCGATACCTACTGTGGCAACGGGGACTCCCGGGGGCATCATAACGGAGCTGAGCAGCGCGTCAACGCCCTCCAGCGCCTTAGCCTTTACGGGGATCGCGATGACCGGCAGGGTGGTGTTTCCTGCGATGGCGCCTGCGAGGTGAGCCGCCATTCCGGCTGCGGCGATGATTACGCCGAACCCGTTATCCCGGGCGTTCCGGGCGAAGTCAGCGACCTCCCTGGGGGAGCGGTGTGCGGAGAGCACCCTCATCTCGAAGGGAATGCCGAACTCCTTCAGCGCCTCGGCCGCCTTGCGGACTACCGGGAAATCGCTGTCGCTGCCCATTACTATGCCAACTTTTCTCTGTTCTGACATGTATTTTCCTCCTGAAATAAAAATTAGCTGTATGCGGAATACAGCTAAAAAGTTACACTTGTGTTATGGTTGCACTTATTCTGTAAAAAGAAGCCGCATTTGTTCTATGATAGCTGTGACAGAAGATTACACCCATCATCAAATCTCCCTTTTACTTTATTTCCGCGCTTTAGAGCAGCGCAGAAGAATATAATTATATTTTACTATATAATTGCCGGAATTTCAAGTCCTTTTTTAAAATTTCCATAAAATTTATCAAAATCTTCTGGAAATCGCTCATAATTCCGGCACAATTATATGAATCGCCCGGATTCAGCGCAGCCGCAGGCGCTCAGAGCAGGGCGGCGTCGTTGATCTTCAGCCTGAAACGAATGCCGAGGAATTCAGCCGCGCGGCGGCAGAGCTTCATTCTGTCGAGGAATATCTCAAAATATTCCATAATGGAGGAGATCTTCGGGTCGATGGTGAGGTCGAGAATGATGTCCTTCTTGTCGTCGGAGAAGTACAGGGAGGATTTCTCCACGGCGTAGTTCACGCGGTCGTGAATATCCCTGGCGAGGTTCTCGGAGGTTGGCACGAACACTCCGTCCGCGGAGCGCACTCTCGACCGCCGCACGTCGGATTTGTCCGCGATTATCAGCGCCGCGGCAATGGGAGTCACTGGCGCGGCGGTACCCTCGTCGTGATTGCCTATAGCGGAAACGATCAGCGAGATCTCGTCCGCAGGCATTCCGAGGTTGTCAAGCAGACGGAATGCCATTACGGCGCCGCTCTGGGCGTGGTCGATACGGTTGATCACATTGCCGATGTCGTGCATGTAAGCGGCGATCTCCGCCAGCTCACAGGTCCGCTGCTCGTAGCCCAGGGTGGTCAGTATCATGAACGCGGAGGCAGCCGCACGTTCAACGTGCGCGTTGGAGTGCTCCGTGTAGCCTATCGTGTTCAGCGCGGCGTCCGCGTAGTTGATGTAGGTCTGAATATCCTTGTTCCGGCGGATATAGTCGTAGGTCAGGTTGCTCATGGCTCAGACTCTCGTGAGGCGGAACATTGCAGCTCCGTGGGGCTTTACAGCTGCGCTGATAGTTCCGGAAACCTCGCTTACAGCTCCGGTCCAGACCTCCTTAGCGGAGAGCCTGCATGCCACGGGGAGTTCCGCCGTGATCTCGCACTCGGATTCGCCGCAGTTGAAGAGGGCAGCGTAGAATGTCTTTCCGTCCTCATGGGTAGCAAACCAGGCGATCTGTTCGTTCCCATCGATAGTCTGGCGGAACAGTGGGTGGGCGGAGTGGGTATTGTCCAGGCAGTCGATGATGTCGCGGTTGGTGAGCAGGCTCATGGTGAAATCGTCAAACTTGGTCATTTCGCCGCCGATCATGAGGGGAGAGCGCATAATGCACCACAGGCTCATCATGGTAATCTGTTCGTCGTGAGTGAACTTTGTCCAGCCATCGGGGCCGTAATCCTGGAGGATCGCACCGATGGGGAGCATGTCGGCGTCCGGGAAGTGACCGGCTCCGGCGTGAATGCACCAGGTTTCTGCGCGGCTGAACATATCGTGGAGCTGTGCCCAGTTATCCCAGAAGTCGTCGGTGATACGCCACATGTTGCTAACCTGCTTGTAAAGCTCCGCCTTTCCGGGAAGCGCGGCGCCGGGGGAGAGGCTGAGCACCATGTCCCTGCCGCAGGAGTGGAGGGATTCGCTGAGCATTACCAGCTCGCTTTCCTCGTGAGGGAGTTCACGGCAGATATCGTCCACCTTGATGAAATCCACGCCCCATTCCCTGTAGAGCTCGAACAGGCTGTCGTAGTATTCCCGGGCGCCCTCCTTCTTGGGGTCCACGCCGTACATGTCAGTATTCCACTGGCATATGCTGGCAGTCTTGGCGATCTCACGGGCGGTTCTGGAAGTCCCCTTGATCGCGGTATTGCGGTGAACCGCCTGGCGAGGGATTCCGCGCATGATATGAATGCCGAACTTCAGTCCCAGTGAATGAACGTATTCCGCCAGCGGTGCGAATCCCTTTCCACCCTCGGAGGACGGGAAGCGCTCAACCGCGGGGATCAGCCTTGAATATTCGTCCATGCAAAGCTCTGTGAACTGCTGATATTCGTGGTTCTTTGCGATGGGATTGCTCCACTGAATGTCAACGACGATGTACTCCCAGCCGTACTGCCTGAGGTGCTTCGCCATGAATTCCGCATTAGCGCGCACTGTATCCTCGTTAACTGCCGCGCCGTAGCAGTCCCAGCTGTTCCAGCCCATGGGGGGTGTTTTTACGAATTCGTTCATGAGATAGTTCTCCTTGTAATTATCTTTTCTCTCTGATTATAGCATACGTCCCGGTATTTTTCAAGCGGTTTTCGCTGAAAATAAAAAAATCCCGGCTGCGCTGTGCAGTCGGGATTTCCTGGCGGAGACGGCGAGATTCGAACTCGCGGGGGCGGAAGCCCTAACTGATTTCGAGTCAGCCCCGTTATGACCACTTCGATACGTCTCCGAATGAATAACACTAATATTTTACACTATTTTCGCGGATTTGTCAAGTGGTCGTGGCGGAATTCCCGAAAAATATTTACTCGCAGCCCTATGCCCGTGAGGAATTACCCGTTCAGTGAAAGAGTTGCAAAACGAGCACGGAAGTGGTATAATATACGCAGATCAGAAGCGGCAGTCCGCTGAAAGTAAAGGAGATCACAGTATGAAGGAAATCAGATGGGCGGTGCTCGGCACCGGCGTTATAGCCAACGAAATGGCAGTGGATTTGAAGAAGAACGGCAGGAATATTTCCGCAGTAGGAAACAGAACGCATTCCAAGGCGGTCGCTTTTGCGGAGAAATACGGAATACAGAAAGTGTACGATGATTTCAACGACATGTTCACGGACCCCGATATTGACGTTATCTACATCACGACTCCCCACAATACGCACATTGAGTTCATGAGGAAGGCTATTGAGAATGGCAAACATATTCTGGTCGAGAAGTCCATTACGCTGAACAGCGCCGAGCTGGAGGAAGCCCTCTCGCTTGCGAAGGAAAAGGGCGTTGTAGTCGGTGAGGCTATGACTATCTACCACATGCCCATCTACAAGCGTATCCGGGAAATACTGGACTCCGGGAAGCTTGGGAAGGTTAACCTGATAACGATGAACTTCGGCAGCTTCAAGGATTATGACATGAGTAACCGGTTCTTCAACCGCGACCTCGCCGGCGGAGCCATGCTGGATATCGGAGTATACGCGCTCTCCTTCATCAGATTCTTCATGAGCAGCAAGCCGGATAAGCTCCTTTCCCAGGTTAAGAACGCTCCCACAGGAGTTGACGAGCAGGCAGGGCTCCTGCTGATGAACGACGACGGGCAGATGGCGACGGTAATGCTCTCGCTCCACTCAAAGCAGCCGAAAAGGGGAATGGTATCCTGCGAGAGGGGCTACATCGAGATAATGGAATACCCCAGAGCATGGGAGGCTTCCATAACCTACACGGATTCCGGGGAAACCGAGATCGTGAGGGCAGGGGAGAATGCTGACGCCCTCGCTTACGAACTCCAGGATATGGAGCGCGCGATCGGCGGCGACCCCGGCTGCATGCACCTGGACTACACCCGGGACGTCATGGACATGATGACGGAATTTAGAAGATCCTGGGGATTCACCTACCCCGAGGAGGAACGGTAACGCATAACAAAATCCCCTCCGGAAGCGGCGCCTTCGAAGGGGATACTTATTCACTTACGCGGCTATTATGCGTCTGGAGCCATCAGGCGTACCATTACAGCCTTCTGTGCGTGGAGTCTGTTCTCAGCCTCGTCGAAGATCTCGTTAGCATGCTGCTCGAATACCTTCGCGGTGATCTCTTCCTCGCGGTGTGCAGGCAGGCAGTGCAGTACCATTGCGTCGGACTTCGCAGAAGCCATTACGGCGTCGTTGATCTGGTAGCCCTTGAAGATCTGCTTGCGCTTCTCGGCTTCGCTCTCCTGACCCATGGAAGCCCATACATCGGTGTAGAGCACATCAGCATCAGCCGCAGCCTGTACGGGATCGTTCACGATCTGGAACTTCCCGGGGTACTGCTTTGCGAAGTCGATGATCGTCTGATCGGGGTAGTAGCCCTCGGGGCAGCCCAGGGATACGCTCATGCCGACCTTGAGTGCGCCGACGGTGAGGGAGTTCGCCATGTTGTTGCCGTCGCCGATGTAGCAGAACCTGAGTCCGTCCAGCTTGTTCTTGTATTCGCGGACAGTCTGGAGGTCAGCGAGCACCTGGCAGGGGTGGCAGTAATCTGTCAGACCGTTGATTATCGGAATGGAGCCGTATTCAGCGAGATCCTCGACTTCCTTCTGCTCGAAGGTGCGGATCATGATTCCGCTGAGGTAGCGTGAGAGAACGCGCGCGGTATCCTGGACAGGCTCGCCGCGGCCTATCTGGAGGTCACGGGAGGAGAGGAACAGCGCCTGACCGCCAAGCTGGTACATACCGGTTTCAAAAGAAACGCGGGTTCTTGTGGAGGACTTCTGGAATATCATACCCAGAGTCTGACCCTTGAGCAGGGGATGGGGAATGCCGTGCTTCTGCTCATACTTGAGCTGGTCAGCGAGGTTAAGAATGTCGATGATCTCTTCGGTGCTGAGATCCAGCAGCTTTAATAAATGCTTCATAACTATGTCCTTTCGTCGGTTTATTTACAATCAGGAATTGAGGATACCAAGCAGGATATCAAGCCCCTTGTCGATCTCCTCGTAGGTGATGGTGAGCGGAGGGAGCAGACGAACCTTTGTCTTTGCGGTGAGCAGGAGAAGTCCCTGATCGAGAGCCGCCTTGACAACATCGCCTGCCTTCTTGTTCTTCAGCTCAATACCGATCATCATGCCGATTCCGGAAACGGAAGCGACCTCCGGGGAAGTCAGCAGCTTCTTGCGGAAGTAGTCGCCTTTCTTTGCGACCTCGTCCAGGAATCCGGGCTTGTTGACGGTGTTGAGCACCGCCAGTCCGCCGGCACAGGAAATAGGATTTCCGCCGAAGGTGGAGCCGTGGGTTCCGGGCGTGAGCACCTTAGCGCACTTCTCTCCGGAAAGGCACACGCCGATCGGAACGCCGCCTGCAAGTCCCTTTGCGAGAGTCGTGAGGTCAGCCTTCTTGCCGAAATTGTCCCCGGCAAGGAACTTACCGGTCCTGCCGACGCCGGTCTGTACTTCGTCCGCGATGGTGAGGACGTCCTTCTCAGCGCAAAGTCTGAAAATCTCGTCCACGAAATCCTGCTGGAGAGCCATAACGCCGCCCTCGCCCTGGACGTATTCGAACATCACGGCGCAGACCGTGTCGTCCAGCTTTGCGCGCAGATCCTCGATGTTGTTCGCTTCAACGTTGATGAATCCCTCCACGAACGGGAAGAAGTAGTTGTGGAACACGTCCTGACCTGTAGCGGACAGCGTGCAGAGGGTTCTGCCGTGGAAGCTGTTCACCAGCGTGATTATGTTGTGGCGACCCTTGCCGTACTTATCGAAGCTGTACTTGCGCGCGATCTTGATGGCGCACTCGTTGGCTTCCGCGCCGGAATTGCCGAAAAACATGTCGGTGTAGCCTGCGGTTTCGCAGAGAGCCTTTGCGAAATCCGCCTGCACCTTTGTGTAGTAGTAGTTGGAGGTGTGCTGAATCCTGTGCGCCTGGTCGCAGACCGCCTTCACCCAGTCCTCGTTGCAGTATCCGAGGGAGTTCGTGCCGATTCCGCTGCCGAAATCTATGTATTCCTTGCCGTTCTCATCGACCGCCTGGCGCCCCTCGCCCTTGTCGAGTACCAGGTCGTATCTGCCGTAGGAGGGCATTACATACTTGTTGAACTGTTCAATTGTGCTCATTTCATTCACCTCTTACGGAATAATCATCGTACCTGCGCCTATGTCGGTGAGCAGCTCGATGAGGATAGAATGCGGAATACGCCCATCAATGATGTTGGTTTTCTTTACTCCGCGGCGGACTGCCTCGACGCAGCAGTCGATCTTCGGAATCATGCCGCCGGAGATTATTCCCTGGTTCTTGAGGTAGGGCACTTCGCTGACGCCAACAACGCGGATAAGTGTATTATCATCGTCCTTGTCCTCGAGCAGACCCTTGATATCCGTCAGCAGAATGAGATTAGCGGCGCCCATCTCAGCCGCAATTCTTGCAGCCGCAGTGTCCGCGTTGATGTTGTAAACCTCTCCGTTCTCTCCGGCCGCAACGGTGGAAACTACCGGGATATAGCCGTTGCTGAGGGCGGTGTTGATAACGTCCGGGTGTATCTCCGTGATTTCTCCGACGTAGCCGAGGTCGGGATTCAGCTGCTTTGCCTTGATGAGGTTTCCGTCAAGACCGCAGAGTCCCATTGCCTTGCCGCCGGCACGCTCCAGCAGCTGCACAAGGTCCTTGTTGACTTTGCCGGCAAGCACCATCTGAACAATGTCGATGGTCTCCTCGTCGGTGTAGCGCAGACCGTTGACGAACTCGCTCGCCTTATTGATTTTCTTGAGCATGGCGTTGATCTCGGGACCGCCGCCGTGCACCAGAACCACCTTGATCCCCACCAGGGACAGCAGCACGATGTCCTGCATTACTGCCTGCTTGAGGGTTTCGTTGGTCATGGCGTTGCCGCCGTATTTTACGACGACCACCTTGTCGTTGTATTCCTGTAAATAGGGGAGCGCTTCAACCAGAGCGTTCGCCCGTATGTCGTAGTCTATCTGCATTTCCTCTGCTCCTTTTTATGTGCGGTATTCCGCGTTTATCTTTACATATTCAAACGTAAGGTCGCAGCCCCACGCGATAGCTTCGCCCTCGCCGCAGTGCAGGTCGATGAGTATCTTGATCTCTTCCTCAGAGAGTATCTCCTTTGCAGCTTCCTCAGAGAAGCTGATCCCGGCGCCGTCGGTGCAAACCGTGATCTTGCCCTTTTCGCTGGCAAGCTCCACGGAAACCTTGGAGATGTCGAAATCCGCCTTGGAGTAACCGATCGCGCAGAGGATCCTGCCCCAGTTAGCGTCCGCCGCGAACATAGCCGCTTTCACCAGGCTGGAGGAAATTACGGACTTCGCCACGATCTTCGCGGTGTTCTCGTCCGGAGCGCCCTTAACTATGCACTCCAGGAGCTTTGTTGCGCCCTCGCCGTCCCGGGCGGTTTCGCGTGCGAGGTTCATCATAACGGCATACAGCGCGTTCTCAAACTTCTCGTAGTTCTTGTCCTCGGCGGTGATCTCGGGGTTCTTTGCCAGACCGCTGCTCATGAGTATCAGCGTGTCGTTGGTGGATGTGTCGCCGTCAACGCTTACCATGCTGTAGGTCAGCTGGTTCACCTTGCGCAGCGCCTTCTCCAGGAGCTCATGGCAGATAGCGACATCGGTGGTGATGAATCCGAGCATTGTAGCCATGTTCGGAGCGATCATTCCGCTGCCCTTGGAGATTCCGCCGACGTGGCACTTCCTGCCCTCGATCTCGAACTCCACTGCAAGCTCCTTCTTGCGAGTATCTGTGGTCATGATGGCTTCGCATGCGTCGCCGCTCTTCTTGGAGGAAAGCTCCTTTGCGAGGGTGGGAATGCGAGCCTTTATCGGCTTGATTGAAAGCGGCTGACCGATAACGCCGGTGGAGCCCACCAGTACGTCGTTTGCGTCTATGTCCAGGGCTTCCGCAGTCAGTTCGCACATCTGCTCGGCGATCTCGATTCCGTTTTCGTTGCAGGTGTTCGCATTGCCGGAGTTCACGATAACTGCCTGCGCGTAGCCGTCAGCCAGGTGCTTCTGGCACACATATATGGGCGCGCCCTTTACCTTGTTGGTGGTGTACAGTGCAGACGCCTTGCAGCGCTCAGCGCAGCAGATCATCGCGAGGTCGCGCTTGGTGGTGTTGCCTGCCTTGATTCCGGCGATAACGCCGGCGGCGGTGAAGCCTTCGGCAGCGCAAACGCCGCCGTCTACGAATTCGTATCCTTCAAATTTAACCATTTCTATTCACCTCAGAGAAGCCCGGTGGTTTCGTCAATGCCCATCATGATGTTGAGGCACTGTACTGCCGCGCCGCTTGCTCCCTTTCCTAAGTTGTCGAGTCTTGAGCAGAGGATAAGTCTGTCATCGTTTCCGTTCACGAACAGCTGCATCATGTTGGTGCCGCTGAGGTCGTTGGCGCTGATGAATCCGTCCTGGGGGTCGCCCTCTGGCATTACCTTGACGAAGTTTGCGCCTGCGTAGTACTCATCGAGCGCCTTGCGGATATCCTCCGCGGTGTACTTCTTTGTAAGCAGCCTTGTGTGCAGCGGCAGAGAAACGACCATGCCGCTGAAATAGTCGCATACCAGCGGATTGAACGCCGGCGCGTAATCCAGACCGCATATCTTCTGCATTTCCGGGAGGTGCTTGTGCTGCTGGGTCAGCGCATACTGACGGGGGCTGTCGAATCCGGCGGGGCGGTCGTCGCTCTCATAGACCGCGATAGCCTTCTTGCCGGCGCCGCTGTATCCGGAAACCGCGTGAACGCTGACGGGGTAGTCCTTCGGGAGGATACCCAGTTTAACCAGCGGATACACCATGGAAACGAATCCGCTTGCGTAGCAGCCGGGGACTGCGGTCCTTGCGGAGTGCGCGATCTTTTCGCGGAAATCCGCGCCCAGCTCCGGGAATCCGTACGCCCAGTCGGGATTTGTTCTGTGTGCGGTGGAAGCGTCTATGATGCGGGTGCTGCTTCCCTCGGCGAGGGCGGCTGCTTCCTTTGCGGCGGCGTCCGGCAGGCAGAGGAAAGTGAAATCCGCGCTGTGAATGAGCTTTCTGCGCTCCTCGGGATCCTTGCGCTTGTCCTCGTCAATGCGGAGTAATTCGATGTCGCTGCGGTTTTTGAAGCGCTCCAGGATCTTTAATCCTGTGGTGCCCTCCTGACCGTCGATGTAAACCTTAACCATTGCAGAGTTCCTCCAGTCTTTTTCTGGTGAGTGCGATCTGTGTCTTAACGCTCTCGGGAGCAGGTCCGCCGAAGGACTTGCGCTCCTTTACGCAGGTGTCAAGGCTGATCGCATCGTAAACGTCCTCGGTGAACAGCTCGCTCTGCTTCTGGTAGTCTGCGAGAGGAAGCTCCTCAAGGGTGGTGCCGAGTTCAATGCAGTGCGCCACAAGTCCGCCGGTGATCTTGTACGCGGTGCGGAAGGGCATGCCCTTCTTAACAAGGTAGTCCGCGCAGTCGGTCGCATTGATGAATCCCTTTGCGGCGGCGCGGCGCATGTTGTCCTTGTAGAGGGTCATGGTTTCCAGCATGGGAATGAAAGTCGTAAGGCAGAGCTTGAGATTGTCCACTGCGTCGAAAATGGCTTCCTTGTCCTCCTGCATGTCCTTGTTGTAGGCGAGGGGAAGTCCCTTCATCATTGCGAGAATGGTCATATTGTCGCCGATCACTCTGGCAGTCTTTCCGCGGATAAGCTCGGTGACGTCGGGATTCTTCTTCTGCGGCATGATACTTGAGCCGGTGGAGAAGCGGTCGGAAAGCTCGATGAACTTGAACTCCCAGCTGCACCACATGATTATCTCCTCGGAGAAGCGTGAGAGGTGCATCATGCAGATGGAGATCGCGCTCGCCAGTTCAATGCAGAAGTCGCGGTCGGAAACGCCGTCCAGCGAGTTCACCATCGGCGCGGACATTCCGAGAAGCTCCGCGGTGCGGTCGCGGTTTATGTGATAGGTAGTTCCGGCAAGTGCGCAGCTGCCGAGGGGGGACACGTTCATGCGGCGCAGGGTGTCGTCGAATCGCTCAATATCGCGCAGGAGCATCTGCGCATACGCCATCATGTGGTGCCCGAAAGTGATGGGCTGAGCGCGCTGGAGGTGGGTGTATCCCGGCATGATTGTTTCGGTGTTCTCGTCAGCGATATTGCAGAGCACCCTAACCAGGGAAACCACCAGCTCCCGGAGTTCTCCGATCGCGTCGCGCAGGTAAAGTCTGATATCCAGCGCCACCTGGTCGTTTCTCGAACGGGAAGTGTGCAGGCGCTTTCCGACGTCGCCGAGCCGCTTGGTGAGTTCCGCCTCAATGAACATGTGGATATCCTCGGCGGTCATGTCGAACTGCAATTTGCCGCTTTCGATATCCGCCAGGATCTCCTTCAGTCCGCCGATGAGCTCCAGGCTGTCGCTCATGCTGATTATGCCCTGTTCGCCGAGCATTGTCGCGTGGGCGATACTGCCCTGGATATCCTGCTTATACATTCTTCCGTCGAACGCGATCGAGGAATTGAATGCGTTCACTCTGCTGTCAACGCCCTGGGAGGAACGTCCTGCCCACATCATTTCTGCCATAAAACTACCTCTTTTTTCCTGTCTTTATCCTTCTGTAATAAAAGATTTAAGAGCGGAAAGGTGAGCTTTCCGCCCTTAATCTTACTCGGGAGGTAAGCGCTTCAGAGCGCCTGCCCGTAATTACTTCTTGTTTCTCTCAGCGTCCAGGAGAGCCTTAACGTGGATAGGCAGACCGAACAGGTTGATGAAGCCGTTAGCGTCCTTCTGGTCGTAAACGTCGTCCTCGTCGAAGGAAGCGAAGTCCTTGCTGTAGAGGGTATACGGAGATGTTACGCCGGCATTGATGATGTTGCCCTTGTAGAGCTTCAGCTTAACGTCGCCGGTGCAGGTCTCCTGGGTCTTGTCAACGAATGCGTCCATAGCTTCGCGCAGGGGAGTGTACCACTGACCGTTGTATACGATGTCAGCGTACTTCTGAGCCAGACCAGCCTTGTAGTGCTGGGTCTCCTTGTCCAGGCAGATGGTTTCGAGCACTTCGTGAGCGTGGTAGAGGATTGTTCCGCCAGGAGTCTCGTAAACGCCTCTGGACTTCATGCCGACCAGACGGTTCTCAACTACGTCGTACAGACCTATACCGTTCTCGCCGCCGAGCTTGTTCAGAGCCTTGATGAGCTTTACACCGTCCATCTTCTCGCCGTTGAGCGCGGTAGGAATACCCTTCTCAAAGTGGATAGTAACGTATGTAGGCTTGTCGGGAGCCTGCTCGGGGGATACGCCCAGCTCCAGGAATCCGGGCTTGTTGTACTGCGGCTCGTTAGCCGGATCCTCAAGATCCAGACCCTCGTGGGAGAGGTGCCACAGGTTCATATCCTTGGAGTAGTTGGTTTCACGGGTGATCTTGATCGGAACGTTGTGAGCCTCAGCGTATTCGATCTCCTGCTCACGGGACTTGATGTTCCAGATTCTCCAGGGAGCGATGATCTGCATTTCAGGAGCCAGAGCCTTGATTGTCAGCTCAAAACGTACCTGGTCGTTGCCCTTGCCGGTGCAGCCGTGGCAGATAGCGTCAGCGCCTTCCTTGCGTGCGATCTCAACGATACGCTTTGCAATAGGAGGACGTGCGAAGGAAGTACCGAGCAGATAGCCCTCGTACTTTGCGCCTGCCTTCAGGGTCGGGAAGATGAAGTCGTTGACGAACTCGTCCTGGATATCCTCAATGTAGAGCTTGGAAGCGCCTGTCTTCTTTGCTCTCTCCTCCAGGCCGACGATCTCGGAATCCTGACCAACGTTACCTGCAACGCAGATAACCTCGCAGCCGGGATAATTCTCGTGCAGCCACGGAATGATAATGGAGGTGTCAAGTCCTCCGGAGTATGCCAGAACGATCTTTTTGATTTCCTTAGCCATGATTTTTTTCTCCTTTTCATGGGTGATTTATTTTTTACAATCTTTATTATACTCTTTTTCTGCCTTTTGTCAAGGGGTAAAATACCATTGCGTGAATAATATGCATATATTTTTGCCATTTTTGAATATTTACGCGCTCGTTGGACTAAGCAAATGCGATAGCAGCGCGGTTGCAATGCTTGAAACATGATTATATGCAATGAATAATATGCGCATAGATGGATATTTAAAAATTTTCCTGCGCCCCTTGACAAAATCTTTGTTCATGCTTATAATATAGATATGAACGTATTCGGCAGGACATTGCCTAAAAGTGGAGGTTTTCACCATGAAGATGAACGAAAAGATCGAGATAGTCCTCAGCAGAAAGCGTATACGCAAGACGGATTTCGCCCACAGTATAGGAGTGACCTACCGTGCGTTTGCGAACTACCTGAACGGATCGCGGACTCCCAGGGCATCCACATTGAAGAAGATCGCGGACGAACTACAGCTCACGCCGGATTTTCTGAAGGACGATTCCCAGGAGCTGGAGCTCACCATTGAGGAGCGCTTTTTAAGAAAGGTATCCGCCAGCGACAGCGAAAAAATGCAGGCGGCACAGTTCCTGGCGCAGTCCCGTGGGTTGTTCGCAGGCAACTCCCTCAACGAGGAGGACAAGGAGGCCCTCTTCCGCTGCCTGTGGGATATCTACGAGGATTCCAGGAGAAAGACCGGCGACTGATGAACATTATCAGACAGACCGCCGCCCGGGTCCGCCGGGAATGCGGCGGCAGGGACATATTCGCGACCGCTGAGAATTCCGGGGCGAACGTGTGGTTCCGGGAACTTGGGTCGCTCAAGGGATTCTACATCTGCGAGAACGGCAGCCGCTACATCATTATAAATAATGCTCTGGACGATATCGTCGCCCGGACCGTATGCGCCCACGAACTCGGGCACGACATGCTGCACCGTGAACTTTCCGCCGGAGGAATCCGGGAGAACACGCTGTTCCTGGCGAACAACAAGACGGAGCGTGAAGCGAACCTTTTCGCGGCGGAAATACTCATCACCGACCGGGAGGCGCTTTCCGTGCTGGAATACGCCGTGGATATCGGGCAGGTTGCATACGAGCTGGGCGTAATGCCTGAAATCGTGGAATACAAGCTGGAACTGCTGAACGCAGCCGGGCACAGCTTCAATGTAAGCGGCGCCGCCAGCGATTTTCTGAAGTAAAGGAATGATACAGATGGACATACTTGATACACTGAAACAGCTCACCTCCGTGACCGGAGTTTCGGGGGCGGAGTGCGGCGCGGCGGAATCCGCGCTGGGTCTGCTGAAGAAATACGCGCCGGACGCTTCAATCGACGCCAGCGGCAATGTTACCGGGCTGATACGCTCCGGGGTTCCCGGGGCAAAGACCCTCATGCTGGATGCGCACATCGACCAGATAGGGCTGATCGTCACCTATATAGATAAGAACGGATTCCTCAAAGTGGGAAGCTGCGGCGGTCCAGACCTTAAAATCATGCTGGCGCAGAGCGTGACAGTCCACGGCTCGCAGGAGCTGCGCGGAGTTATCTCCACGCTGCCGCCGCATGTTTCACCGGACCACAGCAAGGTCCCGGAGGCAGCGGAGCTTTCCGTGGATATCGGCATGACAAAGGAACAGGCTGAAAAGTACGTTGCCCCAGGCGACCGCATTACGGTGGATTCCGCGTTCCGAACACTTTCCGGTGACGCAGTTTCCGCGCCCTCCGTGGACGACCGCAGCGGCGTGTGCGCAATACTCGCGGCGCTGGACATGATGGACTTCAGCAAGCTGAAATACGACCTTGCTGTGTGCTTCTCCGCTCAGGAGGAAACCGGCGAGCGCGGCGTAAAGCCTGCCGCATTCCGTATCCAGCCGGACGAGGCAATCGCCGTGGACGTGTCCTTCGGGAGGACTCCGGACAGCCTGCCGCACGAAACCGCAGAGATGGGCAGCGGCGTGATGATAGGCGTATCCGCGGCGCTCGACCGGGGAATGTCCGCATCGCTGAGATCCACTGCGGAGCGTTCCGGGATCCCCTTCACCATGGAGGTAATGCCGTCCTCCACCGGGACTAACGCCGACAGTATCGCCGTCAGCGGCAGGGGAGTGAAATGCTGCACGCTTTCCATTCCTATAAGGTACATGCACACGCCCATCGAAACCGTGAAACTGTGCGATATCGAGAATACGGCGAAGCTTATCGCAGCGTACGCAGGGGGTGAGTTCAATGGCTGATTTTACTGAAAGACTGCTGGAAATATGCGCCCTGGACGGAACCTCCGGGGACGAGGGCGCGGTGCGTGACTATATCATGGCGCACATCACCGCCGACGAGGTGACGGTGGATAATCTCGAGAACCTGCTGGTGTTTAAAAAGGGCAGAAAGACCCCGAAAAACCGCATAATGTTCGCGGCGCACATGGACGAAGTAGGCTTTATGGTGACGGATATCACTGATGAGGGATTCCTGCGGTTCGGCGCTGTAGGCGGAATCGACCCGAGAGTGGTTCTCGGCAGGGGACTGCGCTTCCATAACGGAGTTAAGGGTGTGGCAGGTACCAAGGCGGTGCATCAGCAGTCCGCAGAGGAGCGCAAGAAAGCGCCGGAGTTCTCCGACATGCTGATAGACATCGGAGCTTCCACCCGGGAAGAGGCTGAGAAGCTCGTCAGCCGTGGGGACTGCGCGGTGTTTGACAGCGACGCGTTCCGCTTCGGCGACGGATTCGTGAAGAGCAAGGCGATAGACGACCGCGCCGGCTGCCTTATCATGATGGATATGATCAACGGCGACCCGGAATACGACGCGTGGTACGCGTTCACGGTGCAGGAGGAGATAGGCACCCGCGGTGCGAAGGCGGCGTCGTTCACGATAGCCCCGGACATCGCGGTAGTCCTGGAAACCACCACCGCCTGCGACATCGCCGGGACCTCCGGGGAGAAGCGCGTGTGCGAGCTGGGAGAGGGCTGCGTTGTGTCCTTCATGGACCGCGCGACGATATACGACCGTGGGCTGTATCAGCTTGCGAGAAGCACGGCGGACGAACTCGGAATCCCGAACCAGACCAAGACGCTCATCGCCGGCGGCAACGACAGCGGCGCGATACATGTCAGCCGCGGCGGAGTGCGCACCTGTGCCCTGTCAGTACCGACCAGGTACCTGCATTCCCCGGCGTGCGTTGCGAAGGAGAGCGACATCGAAGCCACCGCGAAGCTGGCAGAAGCGGCGCTCGCCACGTTCGCAGAGCTGTGACGGAGCGTATTTATTTTGCGGAGCAGATTTCTGGGCTTCCGGCGCAGGGAATCGAGCCGAATAAGATACGGGCGCTGTTCCTTGCCTACGGCGGCGAGTACGATTTCTGCCGGTTCTTCCGACAGGGGAGTACGTTCCTGGCGGCGCTGGACGGCTCCTTCGTAATTGCGGAGCAGCCCGGCGCGGATATCGAGGAACTGGCGCAGTTCCTGGCGCTGCACGGGTTCATGGACATCTTCTGTTCGGAGGATATGGGACAGGCGCTGATTCCGCTGCTGTCCGCGGATTTCACCCCGGTCAACCTGATGGAATACGTCGGCGGAAAGGGTGGAGCGCTCCCTGGGGACTGCTCCCCGTCTGACGCCTGGCGCATTATCGGCAGCCGATTTGAAATCTATTTCGAGCCGTGGTATCTGGATATGTCCCACCGGGTGCGGCACGGTATCTCACGGTGTATTTCCAACGGGAGGGCGGCGCTGGTGATACAGCATGAGCTCAACGGGGAAGCGCTGATATCCCAGGTAAGCGTGCTGGCTGAATACGAACGGCAGGGGATCGCCGGAGCGCTCCTGCGGCAGGTCAGCGCGGCGATTCCGGGGAAGGTGCAGGTAGTCTGCGAGGATTCCCTGTGCGCATTCTACGAGCGATGCGGATTCCGCCGCGTTTCCAAAAAGTATGTCGCAGTGGCGCGGTAGTTTCGGCATATTGCATATAGAAATACCTCCGTATTTGTGTTATAATTACAAACGTATAATACAAAACGGAGGATTTTTATGAGCACAGCAAGCGACTTCACTGAGGGGCGGATATTCCCCAAACTGATAAAGTTCATGCTGCCGATTCTTGGCGCGCTGGTACTCCAGGCGATGTACGGCGCGGTGGATATCCTGGTGGTCGGGCAGTTCGGCACCAGCGAGGGTATCTCGGCGGTTTCCACCGGAAGCAACCTGGTCAACATGGTGACATTCACCGCCGCCGGATTCACCATGGGTGTGACGATTCTCATGGGGCGGTACATCGGCGAAAAGCGCCAGGACAGGCTCGGCAGGGTCATCGGCGGAGCGATATGCTTCTTCCTGGTGCTGAGCCTTGTCATTACTGCGGTTATGCTGATTTTCGCGCGGCAGCTGGCGCAGCTGATGCAGGCGCCGGCGGAAGCGCTGGATTCCACGGTCACATATGTGATGATATGCGGCGGCGGAATACTGTTCATCATGGCGTATAACTTCATCAGCAGTATTTTCCGCGGACTGGGTAACTCCAAACTGCCGCTGATATTCGTTGGAATCGCGTGCGCCGTGAATGTTGTCGGCGACCTGCTTTTCGTGGCGGTATTCAGAATGAACGTCGCCGGAGCCGCTCTCGCCACAGTCATGGCGCAGGCGGTCAGCGTGGTGCTTTCCATTCTGATAATCCGGAAGCAGAAGCTGCCCTTCACGCTGAAAAGGGAGGATATCCGCTTCAACGAGGAGGTTCCCAGAATAATTAAAGTGGGCGCTCCAATCGCCGTCCAGGAGCTCCTGACGCAGCTTTCTTTCCTTGCGTTGTGCGCGTTCATCAATAAGCTGGGTATCGCGCAGTCCTCGGGATACGGCGTTGCCAACAAGCTGGTGGCGTTCATCATGCTGGTGCCGTCCTCGCTCATGCAGTCGCTGGCGAGCTTCGTTGCGCAGAATTTCGGCGCAGGGAAGGAAAAGCGAGCCCGTCAGACCATGCTCTGCGGCATGGCTATCGGCTGCGCGGTTGGAGTTGTGATCTCCCTGCTGGCGGTTTTTGCCGGGGATTACATGTCCATGATATTCACGCCGGAGCCTGCATACATCGAGCAGTCCGCGGCGTACCTTCTGGGATTCTCCCTTGAGCCCATCGTCACGAGTATCCTGTTCAGCTTCATCGGCTACTTCAACGGACACAGTCAGACGCTTTTCGTCATGATCCAGGGACTTTCGCAGACATTTCTGGTTCGGCTGCCGATGTCCTATATCATGAGTATCCAGCCGGACGCCAGCCTTACGATGATCGGACTTGCGGCGCCCTCCGCGACTATCTTCGGCATAATACTGAACCTGGTGTATTTCATCTGGTATTCTAAGAAGCTGCGCCGCACGCAGCCGGAACTGGAGCACTGACATGGAAAACGGAAACACTAACTGGAGCCAGTCCGTCACGGCGGTCGTGATAAGGGACGGCAAGGTACTTCTCGCCCGGCACACCTACGGACCCGGTAAGGGTCTGCTGATAGTCCCGGGAGGGTACCTGAATTACGGCGAAATGCCGCAGGAAGCCATCGTCCGGGAATACCTCGAGGAAACCGGAGTACTTATCCGCCCCGGTGAGCTGATCGGAATGCGTTTCAATACCAAGGACTGGTACGCGGCATTCCGGGCGGAGTACGTTTCCGGGGAGCCGCGCTCCGACCACGACGAAAACAGCGAAGCGCTGTGGGTGGACATAACCGAGGCGCTCACCCGGGAGGACGTCCCCGACCTCACCAAAAAGCTCATAGAGTGCGCCGCCGGACGTGGATTCAGCGAGATCCCCTATTCCGGACGAACGCCGCCCTACCAGCTTTTCGGGGCAGAATAGAATCACAAATTCCGGTGCTTTCTGGCGCCGGATTTTTTTTGCAAAAACCCCTTGACAAATCAGGTCTATTGTGATAGACTAGAATCAGAAACAAGGTCTACAGCAATAGACTAGCAGAAAGGAAGATGAGTATGGAGCCTGTAAAGAAGCTGCCGGACAGCGAAATGAAGCTGATGGAGCTTATCTGGGACAGCGAGCCGGTGCGCTCCGGGGAGCTGGTGTCGATGTCGCTGGAGAAGCACGGCTGGAAGAAATCCACCGTGTACACTATCCTGAAGAAGTTGGTGAACAAGGGATTCGCCATCAACGAGGATTCGGTGATTACATCTACGCGCCCCCGGGAGGAGGTGCTCTCCGACCGCTCCGAGGAGGAGATCGAGCGGAGTTACGGCGGTTCGCTGCCGATGTTCCTGACGGCGTTCCTGAGCCGGGAGAAGCTGACGAAAAAGGAAGCGGAGGAGCTTAAGAAGCTCATCGACGACTACACGGAGGAGGGCTGAATATGAGTGGATTCATTGAAATGCTGCTTGATATGAGCATTGCAGGCGCGTTTATTGCGGCGGTGATAATTCTGCTGAGGATCCCACTACGCAAGGCGCCGCGCCGCTATTCTTACATGCTGTGGGCGATACTCGGGATAAGGCTGCTGTGCCCGTTCTCGCTGCCCAGCCCGGCGAGCCTGTTCAACCTGTTCAGCGCAAGCACGGACAGCGGCAGAATGACCTTCGCCGTCCCCGGTAATATTGCAGCGCCCACCGGGAACATCACCGTCACCCCGGCGCAGACGGCGGTCACGGTTTCCACCGAAGCGCACGCTGCGCAGCCGGATATCCTCCCGACGGTGCTTTTCTGGGTATGGGCAGCCGGCGCGGCGGCGTTCGCAGCGTACTGGCTGATATCCTGGATAGGCGTGCGGATAAGGGTAAAGGGCGCAGTCCGGGTGGAGGACGGCATTTACGAATGCGGCGGTATTTCCACGGCGTTCGTTCTTGGACTGTTCCGCCCGGCAATCTACCTTCCCACCGGACTTTCCGCCCGGGACCGGGAATTCATCATCGCCCACGAGCGGACGCATATCCGACGCCGGGACTACATCATCAAGCCGTTGGCAATGCTGGCGCTGGGAATACACTGGTTCAATCCGATGGCGTGGGTGGCGTTCTTCCTGATGGTGAGGGACATGGAGATCTCCTGCGATGAGCGCGTAATCCGGGACATGGACACCGACGCGCGCAAGGAATACGCGGCGGCGCTGCTGGGAATGTCCGTCCGCCAGAACCGCCTTTCCGGAGTGCTGGCGTTCGGCGAGAGCAGCATTAAGCAGCGCATAAAGAGCGTGCTAAGTCCGAAGAAGCCGACCTTGTGGATAAGCATTGCGGCGGTGATACTCATTGCGGCTGCGGCTGTGTGCCTGCTCACCAATTCCAACAGGAAGCCGGAGGAATCCTCCCCGGACACCTCCACGACCCAGTCGGACATCCAGCCGGAGCCGGAAATCGCCGTTCCGCAGACCTCCGGCGAGTCTGATTCAGCGCCCACCGAGGAAACCTCCCAGGCTTCGGATTCCGCACCAGCGCAGGATATCCCGGAGCTGAACGAGGATAACGCGGCGGAAACCGTGAACTCTGTCCTGAGCTCCTTCAGGCTGAGAAGAAATGACAACGGCGCCGTTATCGCCGGATTCAGCATGCCTGATCTGATTCCGCAGGACCCCGAGGGCAAGACGAAGCTGGTGATTTCCCTCGGCGTGGACTACTACCTTGGAGATGGGACGTATTCCCACACCCGGGTGCTGGACTTCAGCGAACTGAACCCCGGTGAGGACTTCACGACGGAGGTCCTCGCTCCGGAGGACGACCGGGAATTCCAGTCCGCAATGCTCCGGGCGGCGTTCATGACGGAAGTAGATGAGAGCGTGTATTCGGAATATTACGCAGACTACGTCGCGCTGGACAGCGACCAGATTGACGCCGGGACAGTAACGGCGCCCCGGGCGGAAATCGACGGGGATTCCGTGCACTATTACTTCTCCGGCGACAGCTGGACTGTGACCCTGGGCGACCTCCCGGAGGGATTCACACTCGCCACTGAAGAAAACCACACCGCCGGGATTCCCGTGATCTCCATTATGAGCGGCGGTGCGCAGATCGGGACAATGTCGATGTATTCCTTCGGCACGACTCAGCCGGAGGAGCTCGCGAATGTTGACCCGACAGGGAATACAATGCCCATGCAGATATATTCCGCCATAGGGCTTTCCAGCATGGTGGATTACGGCAACGGTTACCTGGTGGTAGCCCACAGCCCCACCGGAAGCACCGCGGTAGCTTTCCCCCTTGACCGGGACGGAAACGCGGTGGGTAAGTGCATATACGCGTTCGATTACTTGAAGGTGCCGTATTTCGTGATGGTAAGCTTTGACAGCGGCGTTGTTTCCGATGAACAGCTGACCGATATTGCATGCTCGGTAGTCATAGGGTGATATTATAGAAGGGACTGTGCAATACAGTCCCTTTTCTGTGCCATATATGATACAGTTTTCACTTGACCGTTTGGAGGAAAGGCGGTATAATATAGAAAACGGGGGTGATGAGATGAACGAAGCGTTATGGGTGTCGGTCGTTGTCAGCGTTGTGCTGATCGCAGGAATTATGACTGTATTTCTTGCCCCGATCTACATATCACGAAAGAAGAAAAGAGAACGGGACAGGCTTTTCGGCACAGGTGAAATTCCGGACAGAAATTTCCGCGCGGATTACACGGCGGAGCACATCATTTCCATTGATTACCGCCGCCGTAAGATACGCCCGGAGCTCTACGAGAACTGCCGGACGATACCGTTCAGCAAGCTTGCCGCAGTGCAGATAAACCGGGACAGCGAGGTGTATTACCAGTACAAACTCAGGGGAGCCACCCTCAACACCTTCATAGGCGGCGCTCTCTGGGGAACTCCCGGTGCGATTCTTGGCGCGTGCTCCGGAACTCCAACAGTCAGAAGATATGAGGATTTCCACGGGTGGAAACTGGTCCTGTACACCCGGATTCCCGGCGCTGAACGTCTGGAGATACCGATCGGGAAGCGGAAGAAAACCGCAGTTACCGGGCACGGAAGCCGCCGGATTCTCAAAGGGCAGGATCTTGTGGACGAGCTAAGACACGAGCTTGAAAATCTCGAATTCGAAGCTGACCTCGACGATCCGGACTTCGTTTGAAATACAAAACCGGGGCTCCCGAATCGGAGTCCCGGTGGTTTTATTCATCTGTCTGTGCCGTATCCGAAAGCTGCTCCCGGATCGCCGCGAATACCTCGGAAATACGCGCGGAGGGGCGCTCGAAACGCTCCGCCGGGACGAAGATCATATCCGCGTCCGCCGCGAATCCGGAGAGGAGTTCACTGCCGGTGATGTCCGCAGCCGTGAGGGAATCCGCCGCGATTATGTACTGCGGCGCTCCGCTGATGTCCTCCGCAGAGGAGGTGTAGCCATCGGCGGTGCACATGTTGTTTCCGCAGAGGGAGAGCATCGCATTCTCAAAGGTTCCGCTGCCGGCGGCGGTGAGCTTCGGGGAAACGTACAGGAAATCCCCCAGGGTAACTCCCTGCGCGGCGGACTTCAGGGACTCCACCGCCTTTTCTGCGGCGGATTTCCCGGCTTCCTCCCCACCGAACACCGTGGCGATCGTGCCGTAGAGATCCCCGTAAGCCTCGGCGCTGTCCGGGGATTCCAGCTCGACCACGGTTATTCCGGCGCTCTCAAGGGCGTACTGCTCGCGCTCCGCCAGCGGAGTCAGCGTGAACAGCACCTCCGGAGAAAGCTCCGTTATCCTGTCGATGTCGGGATTTTCGCTGCTCCCCACGGTGACGGTGCATATCCCCTCGGGGAAGTCGCAGTAGCGGCTGACGGCGCACAGCCTGCCGCCGAATCCAAGCTCCGCAATTATTTCAGTCGCCGCCGGGGAAAGGCTCGCAATGCTGTCGGGGGAGTGGTCGATAACGGTTCCGTCCGCGAGCTTCACGGGGAATACCCCGGCGGAATCCTCCGGAGTGCCGCTCCCGTCAACGATGATCTCTGTCGGGACAGACTGATCGTTTTCTCCGCAGCCGGTCAGCATGACCACTGCGGAAAGGGTAAGTAATGCGATGATCTTCTTCATGTCAGTAATCCAATCCGAGCTCGATCCTTGAGCTGAGCCAGTCCACGAACTGCCTTGCAATACGCGGCGAGCGTCCTCCGCGCTTGAGGGCGAAGCGCTCCGCAGCCTGGGTCAGGTCATCGTCATCGATCTCTATTTCCATATCTTCCGCAAGCTGTCTTACGATGTCGAAATATACCTCGCGGTTCGGCTGGGTGAAGGTGATGAAAAGCCCGAAGCGGTCGGCGAGGGACATGCTCTCGTCCACTGCGTCGCTCTTGTTGACGTCGGTAGCCGAGCGGTCCGCATAGGTTTCCTTGATGAGTTTGCGGCGGTTTGTGGTGGCGTAGATGAGTATGTTGTCCGGGCGTGCGGAGAGGCTTCCGTCCAGGGTCGCCTTGAGTATTCCGAAGCGCTCGTCGTCCTGGGTGAACGTGAGGTCGTCTATTGTGACGATGAAGTGCATGGGGATATCCTTGAGGATCGCATACAGGTCGCCCAGCCCGGCTATCTCAGCCTTCGGAAGCTCTATCATGCGCAGCTGGTCGTACTCGTTGAGTATTGCCTTGATGGTGGAGGACTTTCCGCAGCCACGGTCGCCGTACAGCAGCGCATTCTGCGCCGGGAGCCCGTTCAGGAACGCGATGGTATTCTCTACAACCTGGTTGCGCTGGAGCTCGTAGTTCTTGAGTCCGCTCAGTCTGATGGGGTCGATGTGCTCCACGGGAATCAGCTTTCCGCCGCGGAACGTGAATGCCTTGTATTTCGCGAAATCTCCGGTGCCGTTCTTCTGCGCGAACTTTATCAGCCGGTCGGCGGTCAGCGTGAACTTTCCGCTCTCGTATTCCGGCAGCGCAGCGTAATCCGCGGTCGCACCCTCGATCCCGGCAAGCGCCTTCTTTACAGCGGCGGCGGTGTATTCCTTCACGATCTTCTTGATGAGGGCGATGTCGTAGGCGAGCGCCTTCTTGCGCGCCTCCGTCGGCTCCTTGACTATCGCTGCGAACAGCGGCGACTTGGAATACATCACCGCTTCGGTAAGGTACTCGCCAAGGGTCTTTCCGGTCATCAGCAGTTCGGAGCTGATGTTCGCGAATCCCATCAGGCGCTGCTCCTCCGTCTTGTCGGGGTACAGCCAGTTGATTCCACGCGCGAAAAGCACGTTTTCGTTAAACAGCTCCTGGAATACCATCAGCGGGGGTATTTTCTCCTCACATATCTTCATTGTCTTTTTCTCCTTGTTCTGTCTTTATTTTTTCTATAAGGCGCTCGAGCTGGTCGAGCGTAGTAAGCTCACTGCACAGGTCGCGGAATCTCGCCGCGCCCTTCATTCCCTTGAGATACCAGGACGCCGGGCGGCGTGCCTCCTTCATTCCTACGCGTTCGCCCTTGTCCTCGACTATCAGCCGGATATGCCGGCGCATGATGTTAAGGCGCTGCTCCGGAGTGGGGTCGGGGGAGCAGGTCCCGGTTTCGAGGTACTCCTTTATCTGCCGGAAAAGCCACGGTCTGCCGTAGCTTCCGCGCCCCACCATTACAAGGTCGCAGCCGGTGTATTCATACATCTGTCGGCAGAGTTCCGGGGTGGTGACGTCGCCGTTTCCGATGACCGGGATATTTACGGACTGCTTCACGGCGCGAATGATGTCCCAGTCCGCCTTTCCGGAATACAGCTGGGTCTTGGTCCTGCCGTGGACCGCGACTGCCGCCGCGCCGTTCTGCTCGGCAATCTGAGCCATCTGGACCGCGTTAATGCTGTTTTCGTCCCACCCGGCGCGGATCTTGACCGTCACCGGGACGTGAGCGGCTTCCACCGCGGCGCGGACTACCTCCCCGAAAAGTTCCGGGGTTTTCATGAGGGCGCTTCCTGCGCCGCCGGAAACTATCTTCGGCATGGGGCATCCGGAGTTGATGTCAATTATATCCGGGGAAAACTGCTCCGCTATCTTCACCGCACCGGTCATGAATTCCGGCTCATTGCCGAAAAGCTGCACCGCCATGGGGCGCTCGCCGGGAGTGACCGAGAGCAGCTCCGCGGTTTTTCTGTCGTTATAGCACAAGCCCTTGCAGCTTGCCATTTCCCCCACGACGTAAGCCGCGCCGTATTCCTTCGCCATGATGCGGTAGGCGCGGTCGGCGACGCTTGCCATGGGAGCCAGGGCGGCGGTCTTTTCTATCTTAACGCCGCCGATTTCGATATAGTCCATCAATTATCCTCACATTTTGAGTGTTTTCATCAGAATTTCACCCTATATTGTATCACATTTTTAAAAACAGTTCAAGTTCTTCTTGTAATTTTTTTTGAATTGTGTTATAATTAATGTATTACTTTGAACGGAGATAGCAAAAATGGAAAACGCACAGAAGAAAGGATCCAGGGTCGGGATTCTCGACGAGCTGAGGGGATTTGCGATAATCTGCATGGTGGTATATCATGCGATGTACGATCTTAAATACATATTCGGGCTGGACGTGCCGGTATTCTTTGACGGCTGGTTTGATGTGATAAGGGATATTTTCGCCGGGCTGTTCATATTCATTTCCGGAACGGTCTGCCGTTATTCCTCGAACAACATCAAGCGCGGTGCCCAGTGCTTCTTTATCGGCATGATAATGACGTTCGTCATGCCGTTCTTCTCAAGCGGAACGATACTGTTCGGGATTCTGCACTTTCTCGGGGTCAGCATGATGCTGTTCGGACTCGGACAGAAATTGTTCGACCTGCTTCCCTCCTGGGTGGGGATCGCGGTCAGCGTGCTTCTTTTCGTGCTGACTATGAACGTCAGAATGACCTACAGCGGCGGAATGCTGCACCCGGGCTACTTCGGCATTCCGAACCTGTTCCAGCTGCATTTCCCGATGGAGGCATACAATGTCGGCGTGTTGTTCCCTCTGGGACTGCACGACTCCGGCTTTGCTTCCGCAGATTACTTCCCGATGATGCCGTGGTTCTTCCTGTTCATCGCCGGGAGTTACTTCGGGATCATCGCCAAGGACGGCAGGCTGCCGAAGTTCTGCTATCCCACTCACATCAAGTGGCTGGCTGTGGTCGGGCGCTACACCATCTGGATATATGTGCTCCACCAGCCAATCATTTATTTCATATTCAGCCTGATATTTCACTGAATGCAGGTAATTTGTGCGGCTACTGCCACAAATAAGGGCTTGCATTTTTGTTGAAAATGTTATATAATAGTATCTACCTGACAATGCAGAATGTCGATAAAGGCACATCTACTTCGTCAGCACCACTTTGGCAGGCACAAATACGATATTTGTGCAGTTGCCCCTCAGCCCGACACGATGTCGGGCAAAAAAAGGCAACAGGCACACAGCCTAGCCAAAGTGGCGCTTCCTAGTATCTGTACCTTTCTCGGCATTCTGGAAAATGTATTTGACAAATTGAATACAGACAATCCATTGATATAGATCGGGGGAATTTTCATGAACAACAAGAAGACAACAAATGAGATAATACCTGCTATTTCCCTCAGGGGACTTGTGGTCTTTCCGTCGATGGTGCTTCACTTCGATGTTGGAAGAGAGCGCTCCGTGAATGCGCTCAAGGCTGCCGCTGACGGCGCCGGCAGGATATTCCTCGTGGCACAGAAGGACGCCTCCATCACTGACCCTGAGCTTACCGATATGTACGAAGTCGGCGTCATCGCTGAGGTGCGCCAGCTTCTTACCACGCCGGACGGCTCCACCAGGGTGCTCGTCGAGGGACTTACCCGGGCTCGCAGAGTGAAGTCCGTGGGCGGAAAGGATTACCTCCAGTTCGAGGTGAAGGAGCTTCCAAACCGTGGCGCTTCGCTGTCCGAGAGTACTGCCGCTGCGGCTTCCCGGGCGCTCAAGAACATCTTCGCGGAATACGCACAGGTCTCTCCCAAGATGCCCAGGGAACTTTTCGAGGGCATAATGACCGAGGAGAACTGCTCCGAGCTGTTCGACAAGGTGGTGTTCAACGTAGTCCTCAAGGTTGAGGACAAGCAGGCGCTGCTTGAAGCCAACGGACTTCTCAACCGCATTAAAATGCTCATTTCCATGCTGGAAACGGAGATCGAGATAATCGAAACCGAAATAGATATCCAGGAGCAGGTCAAGGAGCAGGTGGACAGGAATCAGCGTGATTACTACCTGCGCGAGCAGCTCCGGGCTATTTACAAGCAGCTCGGCGAGGGCGACAATCCCCAGGAAGAAGCGGACGCTTACATAGAGAAGATACGCGCGCTGAATCTCTCGGAGGAGATCACCGAAAAGCTCGTGGGCGAGGCTCAGAAGCTGGTGAAGATGTCATATTCCTCACAGGAGGCTGGGGTTATCCGCGGATATCTCGACACGGTGCTTGAGCTTCCGTGGAACGTATACACCAAGGATAAGCTGGATATCGACAAGGTGCAGAAGCAGCTTGACAAGGACCACTACGGTCTGAAGAAGGTCAAGGAGCGTATCATGGAGATAATCTCCGTGCGTGCCCTGGCTCCCGAGGTCAAGGGGCAGATAATCTGCCTTTACGGCCCTCCAGGAGTGGGTAAGACCTCCATCGGCCGCTCCATCGCCGAAGCGCTGGGCAGGAAGTACGTTCGTATTTCCCTGGGCGGCGTTCACGACGAGGCGGAGATACGCGGTCACAGAAAAACCTACATCGGCGCAATGCCGGGACGTATTGCCGCGGCGCTCAAGCAGGCGAAGAGCATGAATCCCGTAATGCTGCTGGACGAGATCGACAAGATGGGCAGCGACTACAAGGGAGACCCGGCTTCCGCAATGCTGGAGGTACTCGACAGCGAGCAGAACACTACATTCACCGACCACTACCTTGAGATTCCGCTGGACCTCAGCGACGTGCTCTTCATCACAACAGCGAACAGCCTGGATACTATTCCTGCGCCGCTGCTGGACAGAATGGAGATAATTGAGCTTTCCAGCTACACCCGTGAGGAAAAGTTCAATATCGCCAAGAAGCACCTGCTCCCCAAGCAGCTGAAAAAGCACGGCGAAAAGCCTTCCACGGTGAAGATAACCGACAAGGCGCTGTATTCCGTCATCGACTTCTACACCCGGGAAGCCGGCGTGAGAAAACTGGAGCGCAGCATTGCCGACATCTGCCGTAAATCAGCGAAGAAGCTGCTGACCGGCGAAAAGAAGGTCACCGTGACTGACGCGAATATTACGGATTTCCTCGGCGTGAAGAAGTTCCTGCCGGAGCACCTGGAATCCCACGATGAGGTCGGGCTTGTGAATGGACTCGCATGGACCTCCGTCGGCGGCGTAATGATGCCCCTGGAAGTTCTCGTGCTGGACGGCACCGGAAAGACTGAATTCACCGGCAGCCTGGGCGACGTGATGAAGGAATCCGCGAAGATCGCGGTGAGCCTGACCCGCTCCCTGGCGAAGAAATACAACATCGACCCGGAATTCTACAAGAACAAGGATATTCACGTCCACGCTCCCGAGGGTGCAGTTCCGAAGGACGGACCCTCCGCCGGCGTTACTCTGACTACGGCGCTGGTATCCGCGCTTTCCGGCACTCCCGTGCGCCGGGACGTTGCGATGACCGGCGAGATCACCCTCCGCGGCAAGGTGCTTGCGATAGGCGGACTAAAGGAAAAGACGATGGCGGCATACCGCGCCGGAGTAAAGACCGTGTGCATTCCCAAGGAGAACGAGCCGGATATAGACGAATTGGACGATGTTGTGAAGAACAGCCTTAAGTTCGTCGTTGCAGAGGACATCAACACAGTGCTGGAAACGGCACTTGTGCTCCCGAACTGCGAACCGAACGGGAAGGCTCCGCTCAGACGCCGTAGCTCCGCCAAGACAAAGGAAGCGGAAAAGATCCCGGCACTGACCGCTAATTAAGGTGACACATGAACTATAACAACGCTGAATTCTACACTTCCTACGGCAGTTTCAAGCAGATCCCTCCGTCCGAGCGCACCGAGATCGCGTTTTCCGGCCGCTCCAACGTGGGGAAATCCTCGCTGATCAACAAGATATTCAACCGCAAATCCCTGGCGAGGGTGAGCGCAGTCCCGGGAAAGACCGCGACGATCAACTTCTACAGCCTTGAGAATCTGTATTTCGTCGATCTCCCCGGGTATGGCTACGCAAAGGTCGCGAAATCTGACAAGGAGCGCTGGGGCAGCCTCATTGAGGGCTATCTCCACGACGACCGGGAGCTGGCGCTGGTGTTCCAGCTGATAGACTTCCGGCATCCCCCGACCGCCGACGATTTAATGATGGTGAATTTTCTGATCGACAGCGAGATACCGTTTGTGGTGGTGCTTACCAAGGCGGACAAGCTTTCGAAGAAACAGCGAGAGGAGCGCCGCGAGGCGCTGCTGACCGAACTTCCCTGCGCAGAGGACATCACGATAATCGAGTTTTCGGCGCAGACCGGCGAGGGTCGCGACGAGATACGCGCGATAATTGAGGAGATTGCGGAAAGCGACTGAATCCATATGTAACCGGACGATGTGTAATTACACCGCCCGGTTCTTTTTTACATCGGCGTGATCACGAATCCGTTGTCGCGCCAGTAGTCAATGACCCTGCCAAGAATCGCAGCGTTGGTTTCGGACACTGCGTGCAGCAGATACACTGCTCCGTTGTGGGATTTCCCAGTGATCTTCTGGAATGCCTGCTCCGGGTCAGGCTGATTATTCACGTCCCAGTCCGGGTAGGCGAAACTCCACAGGACGGTGGTGTAGCCAAGCTCCTTTGCGCAGGCGAGGACCCTCTGCGAGAACTCCCCTTTGGGCGGTCGCATGACGTACATGTCATAGCCGAATTCATCGCGGACGTACTCGTGCAGCAGGGAAAGCTCGGAATACAACTCGTCCGGGGAGCATTCCGGCAGGGAAGGGTGGCTCCAGGTGTGATTCCCGACGGTGTGACCCTCGGCGATCATTCGCTTCACCAGTTCAGGATTCCTCTTGCAGTAGTCGTAGGTCACGAAGAACACCGCCCGGACGTTCTTTTCTTTCAGCGTGTCGAGGATCCCGGCGGTGCAGCCGTTTTCGTAGCCCTCGTCGAAGGTCAGCCATATCTGTTTATTCGTGCTGTCGCCGATGAACAGTCCTCCCATATCCCCGTATTGTTCCTGCGCCTGGATTGCACCCAGGGGGCGGTTCATGCTGTCCACGTCCACGCCCATTCCGTAGGCGACCTTGGTGTTGTCGATACTCTCAAAGCGCGAGTATTCCGACGCGGAAACCGACATTGAAGCCGCGAGCACAGCGGCAATTATCTCTTTCATAGTTTATCACCCCAGCTTGATTTCGTTATTCAGTGGATTCCCTGCGAAGTAGTCGCGCAGGCTCTCCAGTGTAGTCCGCGCGATACTCTCCAGAGCCTCCCGGGTCAGGAACGCCTGGTGGGAGGTGATGAGCACGTTCGGCCGCGAAACCAGTAGCGAAAGTACCTCGTCCGTGACTATCCTGGTGGAATTGTCCTTGAAGAACAGGTCGGTTTCCTCCTCGTAGACGTCGAGGGCTGCGCCGCCGATACGCTTCTCGTTCAGCGCGGCAAGGAGCGCTTCGCTGTCGATAAGGCTTCCCCGGGAGGTATTTACCAGCAGCACTTCCGGCTTCATCATCGCGAGGGAATCCACGTTGATGATGTGGTGGGTGTCCCTTGTGAGGGGGCAGTGCAGCGAGATTATGTCGGATTCCCGGAACAGCTGCCCGCTGCTGACGTAGTTTATCCCATAGTCCGGGACGGGGAATGGGTCGCTGGCGATAACGTTCATGCCGAATCCGCGGCAGATGTCTATGAACGTGCGCCCTATCTTTCCGGTGCCTATCACTCCGGCGGTCTTTCCGTGGAGGTCAAATCCGACCAGCCCGTTCAGGCTGAAATTGAAGTCCCGGGTGCGGATATAAGCCTTGTGCAGCTTCCGGTTGAGCATGAGTATCATTCCCATGGCGTGCTCCGCGACTGCGTAGGGGGAGTACGCCGGCACCCGGACTACGCGGATCTTTCCGGCGGCGGCTTCCAGGGATACGTTGTTGTATCCGGCGCAGCGCATTGCGATTATTTCCACGCCGCGCTCCGCCAGCGAGTTGATGGTGGAATCCCCGAGGTCGTCGTTCACGAACGCGCAGACTGCGCGGCAGCCCTCCGCCAGCCCGACGGATTCCGGCCGGAGCCTGCTCTCAAAGTACTGTATCTCGAAATCCTTGTTCAGCTTGTCGAACCACGTCCGGTCGTAGGGCTTCGAATCAAAAAATGCGATCTTTTCCATGGCACATCTCCTTCTTATGCGCTTATTTTCTGCGCTGTTCCGGCGATTATTCCGGGAGATTCAAGGTAAATTCTGCGGAAATGCGATTTCGGTACTTGACAAATCGTCCGGTTTGTGATAAAATATATATTGTTGTAATGCCGCTGTGGTGAAATCGGCAGACACAAGGGACTTAAAATCCCTCGGTAGAAATACCATACCGGTTCAAGTCCGGTCAGCGGCACCAGTACAAAAACGCCCACATTTGGCTCTACAAAGCCATTTGTGGGCGTTGCTTTTTATCAGTTTGTGTGCCTGTTGTGTGCTTGGTTAGGGCGCTTACGCATCTCGTTTTTCACATCTATTCCCTGTTTTTCCCCCGTTGTCAGATATTTTTACACGATTTTTACACGATAGTTTTCAGCGCTAAATAAACCTTCTAGCCCTTATCCTCTCTAGCAAGAGCCCAGCTTCTACAGGAAGGGAAGGACGTCAGATAGCAAGTCTCTTAATTGCGTCTGCCTTGTCGTCCTCTTGCAAATGGACATATGTGTTATATGTGAAGGTAACACTAGAATGCCCGATCATCTCGCTCACAATTTTAATGTCGACCCCTTTGCGTATCATAAGGCTCGCAAACGTGTGGCGCAGAGTGTGAAGCCCCTGATGATTCTCAATACCCGCTCTCTTGCAAATCCATGAATAGGTGCCCAGAGCATTATTTACATCCCGAGAGGTCGGCGAGTAATAAACATAATCGTCCAGGCGATGCTCAAAGGAACGGTTCATTTCGGCGAACAAGTCCGCAGCCGTCTTGGTGAGGTAAACGCTCCTATGGTCTCTAGTCTTTGTACTATCCTGTATAATTACCTTTGCTTATCTTAATGTAATTCATGTTCCATCTCCCAGATGAATGACCCTTTCCTTTATCTCTTGAGTGCGTCCGGCGTTCCAGAAATTAGAACCAATATACCATTTCTACCCTCGGTTTCCCGATATTTGCTTTGGTAAAGCTGTAGTATTTCATACAGGGGTGTAGGTTGAGTTCGGAATCCCACTCGCGGCATTTGTTGTTCATATACCGGAGCACCTTTTTGCCGAACTCCTTGCCGCGTTCCTCGGTAAGCTTGCTGCCGGTGATGGCGAGAACACATTCCCAGAGCCCGGCATACCCAAGAGAAATACTTGAATAGCCGCCAGTCAGGAATCTGTCAATTGTCTCACCGGGTTTGAGTCTCGCTAATGCTCCGTGCTGCCAGAGAATCGGGGCAACATCGGATGCGGTGCCCTTGAGACGCTCGTACCTACAGATAAGGGCTTTGTGACAAAGCTCGAGCCGTTCATCGAATATAACCCAGAACTCTTCAAGAGGGGACTGGGGACAACTCTTCTTAGCTGAAAGGGCAACGTCTACGAGATTGATGGTAACGACGCCTTTGTTTAGTCTACCATAAAACTTATATCTGCCGTTTTCATCTCTCCATGGAGAAAGGAACGAGCGACACCCCATACTCGGGAAACAATTATCGCCTTTGAGCTGTTTCATCACCTTCTCACTTATATAATCCGGGACAAGTCTCTTCGCAGTACACTTCGCCGCAAGCTTTGTGAGATAGTAATAAGGCGAATCTTCGTGAATGTTATCTTCCTCCAAAACATATATCAGCTTCGGAAATGCGGGCGTTATCCACACTCCGGATTCGTTCTTGACTCCCTGATATCTCTGTCTCAGAGTTTCCTCAATCATCAGTGCGAGGTCGTGCTTGGTCTGCGGGTCGCTAACCTCGCCGAGATACATGAACACAGTCACAAAGGGAGCCTGTCCATTTGTTGTCATAAGAGTTGTAATTGATTTCTGTGCTTTGTGCCTCGTTTATTGCTTTCACGACCGCTTCTTTCCCACACGAAAAGAGCAGTTCGTTCAGGTCTTTTATCTTTACTTTGGTTCCGTCTTCCTTTTCATAGAACGGCGGAATATCAACTATCTTAACGCGGTATTCGCCGAGCCTTGTTGCCAAGTTCCTCGCAAACTTTTCTCCACTTGCGTCATTGTCATGTACCAGGATTATCTCATTGAAGTTCTGGAGGAAGTCCCAGCACGACGCCAGGTACTGTGTGTTGCTGTCGCCGAGGCAAATGCTGACGGTGTTGTAAAAGCCACACTCGATGGCTGTCGCGCAATCGCCCTCGCCCGATGTTATAATGAGCGGCTGGTTGACGTTGACCTTATTCATATTATATAGTAAGTGGGAAGTATCGCTGCCTGGCAGGCACCAACATTTTGTCTGTCCCTTCGCAACCTTGCCCGATATCCTGACCTTGCACATGGTAAAAACATCATTGAGGTCGTAATAACGGAATAATGTGTTGCCCTGCTTGTCCTGTTCGATTCCGAGGTAATCTATGGTTTCCGGGGAGATGCAACGCCTCCTCCAGTACTCGTAAACCTTATCCTTGTTACCAGCGTATTCCGGCTTAGGATATCTGTAGTCCGCCGAGCTATGTACCCCTCGCTCAGCAAAGGAGTAGGGGATACCAGCCTCGTTGAAAAGCTGTTCGACTGCTTCTATATAGGTCTTGCCGCACTTGATGTACGCATCAATAATGTCGACATTGCAACCGCAGCCAAAAGCAATATTCTTCAAAAACATAGAAGACGATATTAAGAACAATTATCCGCCCGAGGTGTATGACGCCTACAAGGCTGGAGAACGGATAGCCAAGCTCGACCCGAAGCGTGCACGTATCATGCGCATATGCAATATGGGTAGAAAGTATGGTGTGTCTCCTATTGTTCGGGCTCTTCGCTCCGCACTCATGCTTGAAAATATCGAGGACGCCGATTACATAAACAACAAAGCCAAGGCTAAGAAAATAATTCATCAGATACTCCGGAAGGAGACTATGGGAACCAACTATGAGAAGCAGGGCTTGTCACAGGCTGCGTATGCTCATGGCGAATTGATGAAGGCGTGGAAGAACAAAACGGTTGTTTACACATCAGCACCATTTGTTGAGAAGATACAGTATGTCGAGCCGAGCGTCAGTGATACCGCGTCGGACAAGATAAATCTGTATCGGTCTAAAATAATGACTACGCTCGGGATAGGGTTTATTGACTCTAACACGAGCAGTTTTTCTGTAGCGAACATTTCTCTTGAGCAATTAATGAAAACCATCAATTCAATCTCCGAGCAACTGGAGCGCATTATCATGGATTTCTACAAGGTCGTGCTTGAAGAGCATGGCATTGGAATGGAATATTTACCCACCATACAGATAATTGATGCTGAACAGCTCTCGCTCAGTATGAAGAAGGATTTGGTTGAATTGATGTATTCAAAGCTGAATTGTTCTTTGGAGAGCGCTCTGGAGGTTCTGGGCGTGTCAATCGAGGACGAAAAGCAGAAACGTATTAAGGAGAATTCCGAGGGGATCGAGGATATATTCTTCCCACGCAAAACATCGTACACAACTGGTTCCGATGTGGGCGGCGATACGGGTCGACCTGCCGACAGTGACAACCTCGAGAAGCAGGCTTACGACAATAACAGGGAGGACACTATATGAGAATACTGTTGCAAGCCTCATAGAAAAGTACCCCGACTTGGCTACCGCAGGCGCATTGTACGTTTCCGGGCAGATGTCTCTTGATGATTTCATGAGCGAGTACAAGAGGGCATACGATAAGGCGTACAAGGAACAGGCGGACTATATCTATCAGAAAGCCCTGAGCGACCCGACAACGAAAGCGAAATTCGAAAAACTTGCGACCGAGAAGGCAACAGAAAAAGTAAGCAAGTCTCAAGCTGCGCAAGACCTTGAAAACTTGAACCGGGAAATGCAGCAGAAATACGGGCTCGGCAATGTAGACTTAACAGTCAGACCCAGGGTGAAACTTGATGACGGTTCTACGGCAACAGTTCTTTCCCAGCTCGAATACCTGTGGCAGGGCGACGAAGAGAACGGGGAGTACGTCGGGGTTCATTTCACACCGATACTTCCCAACGGCGAGGTGCTTTCCGACGATGCCATAGCAGAATACATTGGAACAACTCTTTCCGGAGCCGAAAATATACTCGAAGCGGATAAGAAGGAAAACGGCGGTCTCGGCATTGTACTCAAGGTCGACACTGATATGGGGCTTTCGGAGGACGATATCAGAAGCCTTGATACGGACAACCCGACGCGGAAGATGTCGGAATGGATTGGCTACGCAGAAAAGTGGGACGAGTCGCTTCATGATGTGCAGGAAGAATGGCTTGAACTGTCGAACTACGTCGAGGCGTTTCCGGACGCAGACACATCGTATTTAAAGGCAAAGAGCAAGATTGATGATTTGGAATCGCAAATCGAAGCAAAGAACCGGGAGCTGATGACAGCTGCCGCAAACCATCAATTGTCGTATAGGTTCGACTCTGACGAAACCAGAGCCGCGTTCGACCGCGAGTATCAAAGCTACGTTGACGGGGTCGAGGCTGAGATATACGACATGGAGCATCAGATAGCCATTATACAAAAGAGCTTAGAAAAGTTCCCTGTAAAAGACGCATTCGCTTCATTCTGGCAAGACATGTCTGACAGCTACGACATTGACCTGGATAATTACAAAGACTGGGAAAGTGCAAAGAAAGACATAAACCAGAAGCTCATAGACAGCCTTGGTTCTCTCGCAGACGAATACAAAGCATACATTGACTTCGACAAATTAACCGTCGACACAGAAGCGATGGGCAAGAAAGGTTACACGAGCACCCAGATATCGAACCTTGCCGCCAACGTAAGTTACGCACGAGAAATGCGCGACCAGATGGAAGCTTACTTCTCAGGTACCGTTGTTATCACAGAAGAATACGCCGACAAAATCAAGGGTCTGTATGACATAGACATCTCCAACTGTAGAAGCTACCTCTCAGCGAAGAAGAAGATACTCAAGCAACTTGCGTTGATAAACGCGGACGTGTTGCGTATATGGTATGAAATACCCACAATACTATATAGGCGACGCAAATAATAGAATCCACAACGAAGAGGTACCATGTAGTAGAAATGTAATATTCGCTAATTATTTTGATAACCGCTATCATAACGGAGACCGCCGGGAATATAAACTTGTAGATATAATTTGCGTATTTCGACGGCAGTGAAAAATTTCTGGCGTAATGTCCGCCTTCTCTATCAAAGTCCACCTGGGACAGTTCATGGATCTTCCTCTCAAGAGAATCGAGATAGGAATAAGTCCTTTCTATGTTGACAAAGGCTTGTGAGTAGCGCAGTGTCACGTATAGCAAAACAATCCACAAGAAAGTCTGGAGCACGAAGAACTGGCTTGATAAATCTATCGAAAACTGGTCATAAATATAACCAAAGAGGAGGTTCCTATATTCAGCTGGGTCAAAAGCGAACAGCAGGACGACGCATGAAACAATGAAGGAGAATACAAACATCTTGTTCCTTTGCTTGATTTGATGCGTCAGAATCTCATAGGTCTCTTTGTAATGGTCGTAGAGAAGTTCGAGCTTATCCATGTGCTGCTTTGTTTAACGCCTTGATGATTGCGTCTTGGGTGAACGACATTGCCCAGAAAGCTCCGGCTGAGAGAAGTTCCTCGGGGGACTCATAAGTTCTGTCGAGCTTAACGGCTACCAATTTGTTACCATACTGTATGCTTTGAGCAATCTCGAAGTTGATCCAGTTCTTGTGCCCGATTTCTTCGCTGTCGGGGTGTCTCTTGTTTGCTTCCTTCCCGATTATAACGAGCGTGAATTGGGACTTGTCAATGCGCCTGGTTAGCCCAGCCTTGATGGTGGGGATGTTGTCAGACATGATTTCGTCGGCGGAGCAGTCCTCGAAAACGAAATCCATGTTCTTATTTTTGTCCCACGCATCTAAGAGGTACTTGTAACCCTTGTCGTTGGTGTAATCGAAGGAAACAAAAACTTTTTTCTTAGCCATAATTGTAAGCTCCTTTAATAAATAGTGTGAGGTGATAAAATGTTATTCAGCAAATGTAAACATGAGTGGGAAGAAATAGACGAATACTACACGTTCGACTTGTATTCAGACGCCACCATGCCCCCTCCCAGAATTAAAGTTGTTTGTTATCAATGCAAGAAATGCATGAAGACAAAGAAGAGAAAATTCTGGTAATTGCTTAATGTTAAGTATAGCACAAACTTACAGAAAATGCAATACGATATGACATTCTGTGAGCGTTTTCGTATATTTGCACAAATTCCCAGGGCAGGTATTGTCGAATTCCGACAAGCAACGCGCTTGTGATGGTGCAGATATTATCCGGCGCAAGTTGGCATTAATTAGGGGTGAGTAAAATGATATTCGACAGAGAAGAGGGTATCTAATCCCTTACCGACTGGGCTGGTAATCCAGCCCGGTTCTTTTTTTAGTTCGATTCAGAACATCGTCGCGAATCGGCTCCTCGAGATGCCTAGCACCATTTTTGAATTTCGCTATTATACGAATAGGGCATGTCCGAGTTATCTCGGCTCTGCATTATGACGCGCTACTGATGTAATAGACCAAAGGGCAAGACGTTAAATGGGAGAGAATGCCAGTTGGAAAACACATTTAGAATGTCATTGCATCATGTCATTTGTGCATATTTGCCTAATAACGTCTTACGGCTTGTCCAGCATTTGTTGGAATGGACAAATGTGCAAAATGTTACAATAATTTTTTCGAAATGTGATTGAATTTTTTTATTTTTTAATGTAAAATAGAATATACCAAATGTTAAATTGAGCGTCAACTTGGAATACCGCTCATAAAATACATAAAAGAGGGGTCATCTTAACATTGAAAGAATCTGCATACGCCCTTGATAAAGAATATTTCTTGGAGAAATATCAAATCCGTGATACTTTTAAGAAATCTAGATTGAGATGGGGTACATTAGACAAGATATACCAAGCATATGTAAAATTGAAATCGAGCGAAGAATTCCAAAAGACTGTAATGGATTTCGAGGCATACTGTCGTGACATCATGAAAGACAGTTGCAATATTCATTCAATCCGATGCAGACCTAAAGACCCTGAACACCTAATTGAGAAAATCATACGTAAGCGCGGCGAAGAACAGAATTCGAAGTATAAAGGCATTAGCTATAAAAATTATAATAAAATCGTTCGCGATTTAATTGGGTTGCGTGTTCTGGTGTATAAGAAAGAGGACTGGGAGTTCGTTTTCGATAAGATAGCTGAGATGTTCCCGGGCGACATAGCTAATGCGGCGTGTATGGCTGAACCCCCTACCGCATATATTAGATACGGCGATAGGGATATATATAAGGACAAAATCCATTTGGATTATTCAAACAGAGGTTATAGATCGCAACACTATATCGTCAGGTTCAACGGAGTGTATTGTGAGATACAGTCGAGAACCCTTGCAGAGGAAGTGTTTGGGGAATTCGATCACATAGTCAAGTATCCATATAGAATGGATAATAACTTCCTGAAGCGGTATACTAATACAGTCTCCAAACTTACCGACTCCATTGACGAAATGATGTCAACCTGTTTCCAGCTGGAGCAAAAAGGTTGGGCGGCTTGCGATGCATATTTTGATGAAGACCAATACTGTGATTGGGGAAATACCAATCAGGTTCCTCCGGCGTCAAAACCACGAAAGTCGGGTGATAAATCAGGGGGGAACAAATCGGATAGCGAAAAGGCTATTATTAAGAATTTGGTACTTAGGGAAGAAGATGGAGGCTCTCATGGTAATGGAAAATAAGGGGTTCGGTATTGACGACATAATTAGAGAAATCAAATCTGGTGAATATGTCAAAGATGACCTTCCGAATTCTGCTATTAGTTTTACTGGTGAACACGAAGCACTATACTTTTCAAATTTGAGAAGGTATCTACAATCTGACCTAGCTAAGCTAGTGATGGATGCAGGACAGAGCCTTGACGATCTAGAGTGCTTAAAAGAGATAGGGGTGATTCAGCGTGGCAGATAAACAGGATTATTCTGATCTTCTCTCCGGAACAAAGCTCAAAGACTATAAAGCCAGATTTGAGCAATTAAAAAGAACCGCGGATGAATTTATCGTGAAATCTAATTTTCAAGACACAGTTTACTGCAACATTCGAATATTAGCTCAAGTCTTGCTAGACTATTTAGCGGACATCGAAAGGCTGAAGGAATTCCATAAAATTAAGAAAGTACGGAGCGAAAAAATATACGCTTACTTAATTGCTTGGATTGTACGTAGAAAGCCATTGCAGTATAAAGCGGACTCAGAAGTCGAACGAGATATTTTCGTAAACGAGCGATTCGCAACCTACCTCATGTTAGGCGAGGCTTTGTGCTGCGGTAAAGACCTTATAGATGAGAAACATCTTGACGAGTACAGTGAATATATAAAGTTGCTGTTATACTATTTTAAGTATAGAATGTGTGACCCTCAAGTTGTTGAGTTAGCAATCTCATCATTTAAAATTGGTGCCTTTACGATAAAAGGAAACGCTAAAATGGATTTGGGGATTAGCCCACTGAATTGGAAAGGTGAGGGCGAATAGTCGTTTTGCCCCAACTCAGCACCTGCCCCTGACGCTTCTTGTGCTACTTTGTTAGGTAAAATCGTTTATCGAATGCTTTAGCTAAGTAGAACGCAAGGAACGGATGTTTATATGAACAAGCAACGCCTGAATGCGCCAATGATTCAGGCGTTTTTTTTATTAGGTAGGGCATTTTCTAAAGTTGGATAGTGTGGCGATATCATATGGTCTGTAGAGGAGGATATGTGTGAAAAAATATTCCATGGAATTAGCGCAAGGCATGTCGAAGAAGGGCGTCGCGCAAGAAAAGATAGAAGAGTACAGAGACATGCTAATCACCGAGCTGAAAAAGCTAGGAGCTAGTGGCTCTGAATTGGAACTTGTTTCTGAGGAAATGATTATTAATGCTATTAACAATGGCAGGAAGGCTGTAGATATAGCGTGGGCGATTTTCAATAAGTGGTGGGCTAAAGGAACCAGTCAAGCAGAAAGACATAGCCTACCATGAAATAGGAAGTACAAATAGTTCGATTCAGAACATCCTTGTAATCTCGCTCTGCAAGCCATCTTGCGTGACTTCGCCATTTTGCTATTATATGAATAGGGCATGACCGAAAAATTAATATATATGTCCTAAAAATAGCAGGTTAGGGCAGTCAAAATAAAATAATCAGCGCCTGAACGCAGCTAAGTGTTCAGGCGTTTTATTTTTCTAGGAGTGATTAAATGATTTGTGATATTTCAAACGCATACCCGAGCAACATTGCGGTGGACGCCGGGCATAACGTTCAATTCAAGTTCGTGTTCTATGGTGACGGATGCACCGAGGCGGACATACTCATCTATGATTCCACCAATTCGAGCGTGAAGCCGCAAAAGCTCAGCAAGAATCTGTACGACGCACGCCGAACATATTACAACGGCGAGGAAATTGATGCCAACACAAACGGCGGTTCCATCGGAGGCGGGTTTATAAATGGACACTCATACATATGGAAAGTCAGGATGTTCGAAGACGTAAGTATCGGTAGCGGGAAATACCCTACGGTAAAGCGAATGGGCGGAGAAACCGTTGCCCCACCGTTTATATTCGGAAAGATTCAAAACCCTCTCAGTATCCCGGACGACACACATATTTATATAGAGAAAAACCTTGAAATAAATCTTCCTATGTGGATGCGAATAGGAACGGACGAGACATATCGTATCCTCAAGTCATACGATGTTGATACGGGCGAAGTTGTACTGAAGAACGCATTCGCAAAATACCCGTCGCCGGGTTCGAGCTACTCTCTCACATCGGTGAAAAAGATTGTTCCCAAGGAGCTTGACAGCAACCAGCTTTGTATTGGGAAGGGTATCACTGAGCTAGCGGAAGCCGAGTTCCAGGTCGAGCGCAACTCGCAAACAATATACCCCTGGTACCTCGAAATAGGCAACCAGTATTCTGCCATTACGGCATATGATTCAAAAACCGGAATCATCACGCTGGACACCGGCGTGTTTTCCGAGGAAGAGGTCGGGACGAAGTACAACCTGTGGACATCTTTCATCGACTCCCGGTTCTATGCAATTACGACTAAGGAGTCGCCTCGTTTTACCAGTGCGTTAGGATACGCTAACGGCGAGAACATCCTTTTCGAGGCAGAGCTATCCGAAGGGCACGCGGTTAAATACTATTGGCTTGACATATACGAGGGAGAGAACCTTGTGGAAACCACTGGGAAAATCTTCATGTCAAAGCTTAGCTATTATTATAGGAAGGCGCGTCCGGGCAGGAAATACCATGCTGTGTTTCATGTTGTTACCCAGGACGGCATGACAAACCAGGAGGACACCATATGGTGGAAGTCCGGGACTCCTACCAACAAGACTGACGAGTGCTCATTGGTAAGCATCAGCCAGAACGTTGTGGGAGGAGTAGCGACATACTTTGACTCTGCAAAACAAGCTATGCGCATTACGGCATTAGGAAAAGCCGTTGCAACGGGCACTCTGAAATCCGGAAACAGGGTTGACCTCAGTAGCTTTTATATTGACCCAGGGCTGAGCATATCAGCCGCTAACAAGGTTGTCTTGTTCGGCGATGGCTGTGCTTACGAGGTTAAATCATACGACAGCAGTACGGGCAAATTGGTTATCAAGGCGCCCGCCTCGAAGTATTACGCGGGCGGCGAGAAATACACAATTTGTGCGGACAAGCCTGAAAGTTCCTGTTACTACAAGGTACTTAGAACGGGCGACGATGGCACCTCTTATGCTGGTTCCTATAAGACAAATGTCGTATATGACTACATGTGCGAGTCGGGCGCGTCGTATACCTATGTCGTTCTCCCGTACAAAATCAACACGCAGAATGTAAGCGAAGAGAAAAAGATTGCGAATTACTACCCCGAGTCAACGGTCGACGTCGTAGTTCCCAAGAAAAAGTGCTGGGCTATATACGGCTTGCTCCCGACCGCCTATACTAGAATAACAAACGATGATACCAGAATTTTTTACGGGTACCAAGACCAGTTCAGCGAGTATAGTATTGATGAAGTCTGGCTTGCCGAGTTGGACATAGACCCGACACATTCGGTTACGCACAATATAAACCGTGCCGTATACACAGGCAACCAGCCTATGCCGGTCGCAGTAGCTGGGTCGAACAGCTATGATTCTTTCTCGCTGACTTTTTCAATTGGGTCAATCGAGTGCCCTGGCAACAAGGTTCGGCTCGGTACGATAAAGGATATCAAACAGTGGAAGGAATTTATTGCCAAGGGGGAGCTTACGATGCTGAAAGACCCGGACGGGAATGTGTGGGTTGGTGCGATAACTTCGCACACATATGATAAAGTACATTACGGAAACATCGTGGAGTATAAAGTAACTTTTGAGTTCACAGAAATAAAATCTGCAACATCTCCCATCAGTGTAGACGCTGTTGGCAGGAGAGCCGGTAGCACGATAGAAACTTCTATGGGGTATTCAGACCAACGCTGTAAGGAGTTCGCTGAGTACTGGCTCAAGGAGAAGTCGATAATCACACTTTCAGTCAACATTGAATCCGCGTATCTCCCACATCTTGATGTGGACAAAAATATAACTCTCGAGTCTGATGGGGTCGCAGACTGCCGGAGATTCATCATTACTTCGATAACGATGCCGTTCGGCTCGCTCGGGTCAATGACATTAAGCGCTACCAATATTGTCGACCTACTTTATTATAATGAGATTTAATTAAGGAGTGAAGAAATGGCGAATAACACCGTTACAAATAATGGCAAGAACGCTTCCGAGCTTATCGGGCTGATTGATTCAAGGGCAAAAAAAGTTTTCTCCGAAGAGAATAAGGGGTCTTTGAAAACAAAAATTGGTTCTGTTATATCGTATGACGATGCTAACTATTCCGCCGTGGTGTTCTTTCCTGAGGAGGGTGAGAATTCCAATTATACATATTATAATAAGACCTCAGAAGTTCTCGCCGCCGGGGATACAGTAACATAATCAATTGTTGCCATTTTATACCTCCATCACACTGGCGAACACAGACTTAGCCGATTCGACAGCCTGTTCGGCACCGTAGGGTACAAAGGAGTTCGATGACCCACCTGATGTTATCGTTCCCTTACAATAGACGTTGCCCTCTTTATCCACGGAGAACGCATTAGACCTCTCATTGGTATCGCCGTTGCCAATGACGAACAGCATGTTTTCAATGTTCTTGTCATTGTATCTCCCCACGACAAAACGATTATTGCCTGTGTCCGGCGTGATAAGCTGTTCTCCTATAACTACATCGTAGTCTCCATTAGCAGTGGAATAATACCCGTAAGCCAAAGCGTTGATTCCATTCGAACCGCAGTTTCTTCCTATTGCGCAACCATAATCTTTTGTAACGCTATTAATGTTTCCAAATGATATTGCGTGACTAGCATTCTCAACCTTTGAGACATATCCCGATATTGCGGAATAATTTGCCTTATCAGACTTACAGTTCTGACCGCGTACCGATGTATGATTCGAGTTGACGAATCTTATTTCAACGCCTACATAACAGAAATCCTTACGGAGCTCAAGGCGTGGATAGATACTGGCGGGAATATAGCAATCAAGAAGGTGCTGTTCAGCAACAACTCACTGCTATTTTATAAGAACCCCGAATCTGTTGAGACCGATGAGCCTCAATACAAAATAGATTTACCTGTTGAAAGGTTCTTAGACCAGGCTAAGACAACGCTTGTACCGCAATTTGCGTGGTCGGAAGAGTTATATCCAGGTTCTGTCAACCCGGGCTTGGAGGGGAAGCCTGTCTTTGTACTGGCAGTTAGGGGAATATCCAACGCTGATGGAGGAACTGATACTGCGACATACAGCTTCCTTAATATGGCATCTATTATTACTCTCTCGACAGACGCGGATAATTCATTGTCTGTCGGAAGCGATGGCGGACTATATTCGCCCACTGTTGACACCAGTAATCTCAGAACACAAGTTGAGGGCTTAACAGCACAAGTAAAGGAACTATCAACATTATGTCAGCAACTATCGGACAGAGTCGCTGCTTTAGAAAATCAGTAAAGAGGTGAAATATATGGCAATAACATTTCAGGCATATGCTACAAACAGCGGTGCCTATAAAATGAATAGACCGATGCCTGCTGGTTCTCCTGTGGGTATTATTGTGCATTCGACGGGCGCAAATAACCCGAATCTCAAGCGATACGTCAATGCACCCGAGATTTGTGGGGAGAATCCCTACAAGAATTATTTCGACCGCCCGGATTGCGATGTGTGCCCACACGGGGTCATCGGGCTGGATAAGAACGGCGAGGTAAGGGCTGCGAAAATTCTCCCGTGGAATATCTGCTGCTGGGGCTGCGGAAACGGCTCGAAAGGCAGTTACAATTACAACCCTGCGTACATACAGATTGAAATATGCGAGGACGATCTGACCGACAAGGACTACTTTCTCAAGGCGTTCAAGCTTATGGCACAGCTATGCAGCAGGCTGATGAAAAATTATCCAACCATAAAACTGGAGAATATTGTAAGTCATCATGAAGCGCATCTCAGAGGGTACGCTTCCGGGCACGCCGACTGCGACCATTGGCTTGCGAAATTCGGGTACGACATGAACTGGTTCAGAGAGTTGGTCAAAAACAACGGTGAAATCCCGGAAAAATACACGATTACTGCGATCAAGTCCTTTGAGGACAGGGCTCTCGCAGAAGCCAACAAGACAAGACTTGAACGGCTCGGGTTCGATGTGGAGATAACAAAGGAAGGAAAATGAGACTATGGTAGAAATACTTAGTGCGATTCGAGAAAATCTGATTATGGTGAGTGCGTTCCTCGTCCCTCTGATTCTTATGAGAGCCGCCGATATTATCCTCGGCGTGGCGATATCTCGTAGAAACAGCGTTGCTTGGGACTGGAAGAAATTCCTATGGGGTTTGTTCTATACAATCTGCTTTGCTGCGGGAACTGGGCTGTTTACTGTGAGCATCAGTATGATAGAGCCGATTGCCAGGGTATACAATATCGTGGGTGACGAGACTACTCTTACTATGCTCAACGGGATAAGTATACTGGCAATGTGCGGAATAATCCTTACAATTACGGTAACGGAATAATTCTTTGAAATTAAGGGCGTGTGCGTTATAGCTGCGCCCTTTTCTTCATAGAGAAGGGAGATCAAAAAATGTCAGATAATAATGACAAGCTTCTTAATTACGAGGGGTTAAAATATTATGACGAAAAAATAAAGGAAGAAATAGCTAATTCTGGTATCGGAAGTATTATTGATGATTCTTCCATAAATGACGCAAATAAAACTTGGAGTGCAAAGAAAATAAGTGAAAGTGTTGGTGTTGGTAAAGCTGGTACTGGCGAGAATTCAGAAATCTTTAATAACTATAAAGACAACGATGCTCATGGTAAATACTCTCACGCTGAAGGACTAAGAACGCATGCTAATGATTTTTCACATGCAGAAGGACTTGATACCCAAGCAACTGGAGATTGCTCACATGCCGAGGGCGCTAATACAATCGCTTCTGGTAATAAAGCACACGCCGAAGGTTTTAATACAACCGCTTCTGGAGAGGACTCTCATGCCGAGGGTTATATGACTATTGCCTCAAACATAGTTGCACATGCAGGGGGAACAGGTAGCGAGGCTTCTAAAGAAGGTTCTTTTGTGCATGGACAGGTAGTTAAAGCGAGTAGTAATAACTATGAAGGGGCACTTCGCGTTCTTAAATCAATTTCCGCTAATGATGGTGGGGTTCTGCGTAACATATACGCCAAAGCGGCATTTCCCGATACACAATCCGGAAAATTTACTTATATAACTGCATCGGGCACTTCAATTCAAAACCCACAGACGTTTGGTAACGCCTTTAACATAACTGGTACAACTACCATAACGGTCAATTTATCCAATATAAAATAATGGCTAAGATTTTTTACAAGCGTATTATTGCGAAAGAAATAACCCTGGCGGATGTCCCAGTTCGGTGGAGAGCTCAGGTCGAGAAAATGCTGAACGCCAGCATAGACTAACCCGAAACGTAGGGCAAAATTCATTGAGATAGTTTTACACGATTTTACACGATTTTCTTGCTGGCAAGTTCGCCAAACCGCATTGCAAAGCGGAATTCCACTGCTCGCTGCAAGGACTTAAAATCCCTCGGTAGAAATACCATACCGGTTCAAGTCCGGTCAGCGGCACCAGTCGGGTACCCCGACACGTTTTATGCGTGTTGGGGTGCTTCTTTTTTATATGCTAATTCATGTTTCAATTTAGCATATTTCATTCCGCTAAAAATCCCCTTGACATATTTTCTCGCAGCATATATAATAAGTACAGAATAATTCTCGAAAGGAATATCGCCATGACCGTAAATACCGAAAACAATAAACTGACCGTATCCTTTGGCGGAGCCCGGCTTATCGTCGAGCCCTGGGGCGAAAGCTCCGTAAGAGTGCGCATGTACCCGGAAGCAGCGGAAATCCCGGAGTGCGAGCGGCTGAGCGGCTCATCGTATTACAGCGCCCTGACCGAGCCGGTTTCCCATAACTGCACGATACGCAGCGAGGAGATCGACACCACCGATCCCTGGTACAAGGGGGAGGAATACGCGAAGTATCACCAGACCGGCACCGATTACTTCCTCACCAACGGAAAACTCACGGTGAAGCTCGACAACGAGGGCAGGCTCAGCTTCCGGAATCAGCGCGGCGAAGTGCTCACCGAGGAATACTGGCGCGACCGCAACCGCATAAACCGCTACTGCGTTCCCCTGCGTATCACCGGCCGTGAACTCAAGCCCCACCAGGGCGGCACGGATTACGAGGTAACCGCGCGCTTTGAAGCCTATGACAACGAAAAGATTTTCGGAATGGGACAGTACCAGGACAGCCACCTGAATAAGAAGGGCTCCGTGCTGGAGCTCTGCCACAGGAATTCCCAGGCGAGTGTTCCGTTCTACATCTCCAGCCGCGGCTACGGATTCCTCTGGAACAATCCGGCGGTAGGAACCGCGACCTTCGGCATGAACAAGACTGAGTGGTATGCAAAGAGCGCAAAGTACCTGGACTACTTCATAACCGCCGGCGACACCCCTGCGGAGATCACGGGGCATTACACCGCGGCGGCAGGGCGCGCCCCCAGAATGCCGGAATACGGACTGGGCTACTGGCAGTGCAAGCTGCGTTACCGCAACCAGGAGGAGATACTCGCGGTGGCGCGCGAACACAAGCGCCGTGGACTGCCGATGGACGCCATTGTCGTGGATTTCTTCCACTGGACAATGCAGGGCGACTTCAAGTTCGAGCCGCGCGATTGGCCCGACCCGGAAGCAATGGTGAAGGAGCTCAGGGAGCTTGGCATTGAAACCGTCGTATCCGTATGGCCCACCATCGACGAGCGCAGCGAGAATTTCGGTGAGATGGCAGACAAGGGAATGCTGGTATCCGCTGATCGCGGCAGCGGTCTGCACATGACCTGGATGGGCAACACGGTGTTCTATGACGCGACGAATCCTGAAGCGCAGAAGTTCGTCTGGGAGAAGTGCCGCGAGAACTACTACAGCAAGGGTATCCGCTGCTTCTGGCTGGACGAGGCGGAGCCGGAATACGGTCCTTACGACTTCGACAACTACCGCTACTATGCAGGCACAGCGCTTCAGTGCACGAACATCTATCCGCTGATGTACGCCAAGGGATTCTACGACGGACTGAAGGAAGCCGGCGAAAAGGACATACTCAGCCTGGTCCGCTGCGCCTGGGCAGGAAGCCAGAAATATGGTGTTCTCACTTGGTCCGGGGATATTCACTCCAGCTTCCGTGCGATGAGGGAACAGCTCCAGGCTGGGCTTTCCATGAGCGTTGCCGGGATTCCCTGGTGGACTTCGGACATCGGCGGATTCCTCGGCGGAAATATCCAGGACGAGGGATTCCGGGAGCTGCTGGTGCGCTGGTTCGCGTGGGGGTGCTTCTGCCCTGTGTTCAGAATGCACGGCGAGCGGTCCCCCTGGTATGAGCGCGAGCAGGAGTTCATAAACGGCGTGCGCCAGCTCACCTCCGGACAGGATAACGAGGTATGGAGCTTCGGCGAGGACAACTACGAGATACTGAAAAAGTACCTCTTCGTGCGCGAGAATCTCCGCCCGTACATGAGAAAGACCATGGACGAGTGCACCGCCGCCGGAACTCCGGTAATGCGCCCTCTGTGGTTTGAGTTCCCGGAGGACAGCGAATCCTGGAACATCGAGGACGAATACACCCTTGGTTCCGCGCTGCTGGTTGCTCCGGTCACCGAAGCCGGAGTCAAGGAGCGCAGCGTGTACCTCCCCGGCGGCACCGTGTGGAGGGACGCAAACACCGGCACAGTATACAAGGGCGGACAGCGCGTCACAGTACCTGCGCCGCTGGACGTAATTCCGGTGTTCGTCCGTGACAACGCCGAGATGACGGTATTCTGATGAAGTATGAGGATATAGTCCCGGGAATATTCCTGCGCAGGCTGAACCGGTTCGTTGCCGAGGTCAGCGTTGACGGGGAAGTGCAGAGGGCGCATGTCCGGAATACCGGCCGGTGTACCTGCGTGCTGCACACCGGCTTGGAAGTCAGCCTTCAGCGGAGCCGTGATCCGGGACGTTCCACACCCTACACGCTCATCGCGGTGGATTCCTCGGATTACGGCTGGGTGAATCTCGACAGCCTAGCGCCGAACAAGCTGGCAGGGGAGTGGCTCGCCGCACAGGGATTCACCTCCATCAAGCCGGAATTCCGCTTCGGTCAGAGCCGGATAGACTTCTACGCCGAACGCGGCGGAGAGCGCTGGCTGGTGGAGGTCAAGGGCTGCACCCAGGCGCAGGACGGCGTCGGGAAATTCCCGGACGCGCCCACGGCCCGTGGTGCAAAGCACCTCCGGGAACTTTCCGGAGCCATCTCGGGAGGATTCCGCCCGATGATCGCGTTCGTGATCATGCTGAGGGACGTGGAGGTGGTGGAGCCGAATTCTGCCATCGACCCGCAGTTCGCCGAGGAGTACAGCCGAGCAACTGCGGCAGGCGTGGCGACAGCGTTCGTTCCCTGCGACTGTACCGCTGATTCAGTCGTGCTAAGATAGAAAAAATCCCGTTGGTCATAAGATCAACGGGATTTCGTTATGCTTCTGTCGTGTCGATTGTCGATATTGAGCTTTCGGCGGTCTGCGGTGTTACCTCAGCCGTCCGTGTACTCTCAGCGGACTGCGCCGTAGTCCCGGCTTCGCCCGTGCCGGTGGATTCAGCGGTCGAATCCTTTGTTGGCTGCGCTGCGGAATTCTGCTGTGCGCCGGGCTTGCTTGTCTTGCTGCCGGATTCGCTCTCCGCCTCGGCGGTGCTTGTCTTGTAGGTTTCGATGGTCACTGAAGATATCACGATATCCGTAATTGGCATTGACTTCTCGCCCTGGGCGTTGGTGGTGACATTCACTTCAGAGATCTTGTCCAGTACGTCCAGCCCTTCGTAAACCTGCCCAAACACCGTGTAGGCTCCGTCGTAGGCGTAAATTCCGCCGACTTGGGCGTATTTCAGACCAGCGTTGTTCTTGCTGGTGAGCATTTTCGCGTTGTTGCTGTAGTAGGACTGCTGATAGGAATTCACCTTCGCTTTGTCGGAGGAAGCCTCCCAGGTAGCTTCAGCAGCCTCCGAAGCGAGTGCGTCCGCCTGGGACTGTACCTTTGAAGCGTCCGTGCCGAGAATGTTCTGGGGTTCCTTGTTGTTAATTATGTAGAATTGCACTGAATTCTGACCGTACTGGTCTGCGACATAACCGAGCGCACCGTAGAAGTTCCTGGCATTTTCGTTGACCTCGACCGGGAATGTGGTCGCCGCGCTGGAGGAACCCGACGCCGTGGAATCCTCGCCGGTGTACGCGGCGGACCCTCCGGTGCCATCTCCGTAGAGGGAGCCGCCCTGGATAACGTTATCCTTTACGACACGGTGTATCTTCAGTCCGTTGTAGTAGCCGCTTTCCGCAAGCTTTATGAAATTCTCGACGCCCACCGGCGCGATATCCGGGAAAAGCTTTGCCTTCATCGTGCCATAATCCTTGATCTCAATGACGGCGATCTTGTCACCATCGGCAAAGGTGATGTCCCCGATATTGCCCGAGTTCCCGGATTTGCCGGAGCACCCGGCGGAGGATATCAACATTCCGGCGGCGAGTACCGCGCTCAGAAGAATGCGTTTGATGTTCATGATTATTTCCTTTCCCGTGATTCAAGAAGATCAGCCGGCGTTGTATACCTTCACTGTCTTGATGATGATGTCCTCTACAGGCTGGCTCTTTTCTCCGCTGGCGTTTTCGGTAACGTCCACGATTGCAATGCTGTCAATCACGTCGAATCCTTCAACGACCTGACCGAAAACAGTGTAGCCGCCGTCAAGGTAGAAGGTTCCGCCCTGCTTGTACTTGTCGATCTCCGCCTGTGTAGGAGCCTTGAACCAGTCAACTACCGCACTGTATTCCTTTTCGAGGTAGTCGTAGTAGTTGTACTCCATGGAGCCTTCCTGGTACTGGCTCTTGTACTGGTTTGCGGTGCTAACGTTCTTTTCTGCCTGGGATATGTCGATTCCGTCAATGTCCTGAGCTTCCTTGTTGTTCACGATGTAGAACTGAGTGGAATTCCTGCCGGCGGCGTTGGCGTAGCAGAGTGCGCCGTAGAAATGACGTGCATTCCTGTTGATCTCGGTGCCAAAATCGGTAGCGGAGTTTCCGTCGCCGGTGTACGCGGCATTTCCGCCGGTGCCGTCGCCGTTCTCGGAGCCGCCCTGCATCATGAATCCCTCGATAACACGGTGAATGTTCTTCCCGTCGTAGTATCCTTGGTCCGCAAGCTGCTTGAAGTTCTCAACGCCGATAGGCGCGATGTCAGGGAACAGCTTTGCCTTGATGGTGCCGTAGCCCTCGATCTCAATCTCTGCAACGGTGTCGCCGGAGGAGATCGTAACCTCGCCGATGTTGCCGCTGGTATCCTCCGCCTTCTGGCAGGCTGTAACGCCTGTCAGACAGAGAACTGACAGAACTGCACCGATGATAAGCTTTTTGATTTTCATTTGTATTGCCTTTCTTATTCCTCGCTGGAGTATGTGGAGATGGTAACGGACTTGACGAAGATATCCTCCAGCGGCTTGTATGTCTTTTCGTCGGACTGCCGCGCGGTGATTTTCTCTATCACGTCGATTCCCTCGTATGCCTGTCCGAATACAGTGACATAGCCTGCCATGCCGAATACGCCGCCGACTTCCATGAATTTGTCGAACAGGTTGTCAAGATTCGCCTTCTGCTCAGCGGTGTACTTGTCGGATTCCTTCATGGAGTTCTTGAGCTCGTCTATCTGCTCCTGGGTCATGGTGTCGTCGTTGTCACAGATGATGTAGCGCGCGTCGGAGTACCCCGGAAGCTCGGAATAAGCCACCAGCGCCCCCTGGAACGGCCACAGATTCACGTTGTATTCATGCTCCAGCGCCTCGGAATCATCGTCCCTGCCGACATACTGTCCCTTATCGTTAAGGTGCATTCCTGCCATGAAGTAGGTGTCCTTGACGATGGCGTTAATGCTGCTGTTGTTGTATTCACCGGCATTCGCGCGCTCGATGAACTTCGCGACAGTCTTGGGGCAGTACTGATCGTAGAGCACTGCGCGGATCTCCCCGAGGTCGGTGTCGAATATCGCGATGGTATCCCCGTCCCTGGGTCCCTCGAGCTGCACGAGGTCAATGCTAGTGAAGTCGTAGTCCGCCATTGCGTTGTAGTCGGAACTTGTAACGGTGCAGCCGGACATTCCCAGCGCGGAAACTGCTACGGTGATTGCCGCGAAAGCGGCTAAAAGTTTCTTTTTCATTCAGTGTCCTCAGTTGGCTTTCTTTACGATGGTTCCCTGACGGGTTTCTTCAACGGTCCAGCCCATAGCGGCTATCTGGTCCCTGATGGAGTCAGCCAGGGCGAAATCCTTTGCCTTGCGGGCAGCCTTGCGCTTTTCGATGAGCTCAGTTACCTCGGCAGGAATTTCCTCCTCAGTATTGTTATTATTATACAACAGACCGAGCACATTTGTCAATGCCGTAAATTCGTCGGAGTAAGCCTGGAGCGTGCCCTTGGTGGCATTGCCGGCGGAGATCGCGGTATTTATTTTACGCACCAGCTCAAAGATGGTGGAGATTCCGTCAGCGGTGTTGAAGTCGTCGTCCATCACTCTGATGAACTGCTCCTGCGCCTCCCTGACGTCCGCGAGCGCCTGCTCGGAAGCAGCCCCCTCGGGAGCTGCGGCAAGAGCGCGCTTCAGTGTGTCGCGGCAGGTGTAAAGGCGCTGTAATGCAGCCTTGCAGCTCTCGATGACATCGATGGTGTAGTTCAGCTGGCTCCTGTAGTGCACTGAAAGCAGCATAAAGCGGATAGGCTCATATCCGTATTCCTTGGAGAGGTCCCTTACCATGAAGAAGTTGCCCTTGGATTTGGACATCTTGGTGCCGTCCACGTTGAGCATTCCGTTGTGCATCCAGAGGTTTGCGAGGGGCTGACCGGTAGCGCATTCACTCTGGGCGATCTCGTTCTCGTGGTGGGGGAAGATGAGGTCAGCGCCGCCGCCGTGGATATCCAGGGTGTCGCCGATGTAGTGACGGCTCATAGCGGAGCACTCGATGTGCCAGCCGGGTCTGCCCTTGCCGAACGGGGAATCCCAGTAGGGTTCGCCGGGCTTTGCGCCCTTCCATACTGCGAAGTCCATGGCGTTGCGCTTCTTCTCGCCGACTTCGATACGCGCACCTGCCTGGAGGTCCTCAAGCGGCATGTGGGACAGCTTGCCGTATTCCGGGAACTTGGAGGTGTCGAAATACACATCGCCGTCAACCTGGTACGCGAATCCCTTGTCCACGAGGGTCTTTACGATGTCGATGATGATGTCCATGTTCTCAGTTACCTTCGGGTGTACGTCGGCGCGGCGGACGTTCAGCCCGTCGGCGTCGATGAAGTACTCCTTTATCGCGTTCTCGGATACTTCGTGCGCGGTCTTGCCGAGTTCGTTTGCCTTCTTGATGATCTTGTCGTCAACGTCGGTGAAGTTCTGTACATAGAACACCTTGTATCCGCGGAATTCGAGGTAGCGGCGCAGGGTGTCGAATACGCACAGCGCCCGGGCGTTTCCTATGTGGATAAGGTTGTAGACGGTCGGACCGCAGGCATAGATCTTCACAGTGCCCGGTGTAATGGGCTTGAGCTCTTCCTTCTGCCGCGTCATAGTGTTGTAGATCTGCATTTTATTTTCCTCCTGGTTCTTTGTTTTCAAATTCAGCCAGCTTATTTTTCAGGTCGTCTATCTGCTTCTGCATGCATTCCATCTTATAAATGTGTTCGCAGAGGAGCTGCGAAACAGGGTCCGGAATGTGTATCTGGTCAAGGTCGCAGTCGCTCACGCGGACGCCGTCGCGCTTGACTACCCTGGCAGGAACTCCCACCGCGGTACAGTTCGGGGGTACCTCCTCCAGAACCACTGCATTCGCCGCGATCTTGGAGTTGTCGCCGATCTTCATCGGTCCGAGGACTCTCGCGCCGGCGCCTACCATTACGTTGTTTCCGAGGGTGGGGTGGCGTTTGCCAGTATCCTTGCCGGTGCCGCCGAGGGTGACGTTCTGATAGAGCGTACAGTAGTCGCCTATCTCGGTGGTTTCTCCGATCACGACGCCGGAGCCATGGTCGATGAACAGCCCCTTTCCGATCTTCGCGCCGGGGTGTATTTCAATGCCGGTCTTATTCCGGCTGCGCTGGGAAATCCAGCGTGCGATGAAGAAATGCCCGTGCTCGTAGAACCAGTGGGCGCGACGATAGGCCCTCACCGCCTTGAACGACGGATAGAGGAATACCACCTCCAGCGCAGAACGCACCGCCGGGTCCCTTGCCTTTATGGATTCGATCTCTTCTTTGAGTTTTTTGAACATGGAAACCTCCGGTCATGCTGATGAATACTTAAAGTTACCGGCGCATACTAAAAACACCTCCGCACCGGAATGGTGCGAAGGCGCATTACCGCTGTTCCACTTCGCTTCGGGCAAAAGCCCCTCGTGACCCTTAACGCAGGCGACGGGCGCGGATACTGGATTTCACCGCACCGGCTCACAGCCGCACTTTCGCCGGGTCAATACGCAGCGCTCACAGCAAACGCGCCGCTCTCTGGAGTATATCCCACCGGGTACTCTGACTGATCAAAGCCATTACAACATATTTAATAATATTATAACTCACTTGCCCGGATTTTGCAAGGGGGTAAATGAGATTTTTTCGTATTTCATTGAATTTTCACCCCAGGAGGATAAAAGCAAGCGCCGCGATGAGCTTCATATCCGCCTTTTCGTGCCACAGCAGGAATATCAGCGCGATGATCAGCAGGGAATCCCGGTCGGAGGTGAGCCGCTGAAGGAATCCCTGTTCCCTGGGCGGAGGGCACTTCCGCTCCGGGCGCGGCTTCTCATCGCAGGGGGATTCCCGGGAAGGCTCCTCCCGGCAGCCGCAGGACTCCGCTGCGTCTGTGCTGCGGTTGTATTGCTCCACTGATCTGTAGAGCGGTGACTGCTCCGGATTCCATACCATTGTCGTTATCCTCCCTGTCCGAAAAGTCCGCTGTCCTTCAGCAGCGGAAGCAGCGAGATCAGCTTCAGCAGCCGCACGGCGGTGTCTACCTTGCCGCGGTTTTCCTCCCTCAGAAGCGGCTTCAGCGCAAGAAGCAGCTTCTCGTCGTTGCTGGTGTTCCCGGCGGCGCCCAGAAGTCCGGCTATCTTAGCCATTGAGCCAATGTCAATGCCGGAGAATAATCCGCCGCTGTCATTGTTATCGCTGGATCCCTCGGGAGGGGAACTGTCATCGTCCTCCGCCAGCGCACGGAGAATATCCTCTATATTGTCCATGCACAGCACCTCCGGATTCCAGCAGGATCATTTTACTCCGCTGAGCAGCCGCATTACTTCCTCCGGCGACCCTGCGGATTTAAGCTGCTTCATCAGTTCCTTGTCCGCCAGCACCCTGCGCAGCTTCTGCTTGTCGGATTTCGTGAGTATTGCCGACAGCGCGGAGAGGTCCTTTTTCTCAAGGGATTTTCTCAGGTCCTCGGGGGAAGAGCCGAGTTTCTCGCTTGCTGACCTGATAAGGTTGTCATAATCGTTGTTGTTCATGGTGTGACCTCCTGATTAAATACCATAATGTGACAGGTTTCAGTTGATTTAAGAGAAAAAACTGCATTTGCCCCCTTTTATTCAGTAAGATTTTATGTTATAATATGTATAACTAGAACAGTTTCAGAAAGGAAAACCAAACTTGAAAATACTTGTAGTGTCTGACACTCACAGAAACTTTAATGTCCTGAAGCAGATCGTGAATAATAATGAAGATTCCGACCTGATAATCCACCTGGGCGATGGCGAGAATGAAGCGCGCGACATACAGAACATGTATCCGCAGATTCCCTGCGTGTATGTCCAGGGCAACTGTGACTACGGAACCCACCACCTCTACGAGGTCGTGACCGCCTGCGGATATAAGATATTCTGCTGCCACGGGCACACCTACGACGTCCACAGCGGACTTCACGAGCTTGCCGCCGCAGCCAAGGCGGAGGACTGCAACATCGCGCTTTACGGCCACACCCACCTGCACCGCACGGGAATCGTTGACGACGTGTTCATAATGAACCCTGGAAGTCCCGACAGCCCCAGAAACCACAACGAGCCAACCTACGGAGTGATCAACCTCACCAGCGACGGTCAGATCGAGATGAAGATAATTACGGTGCCGAAATGACGATAAATTACATCAGAATCGACGAGGTGGATTCCACCAATAACTACCTTAAAGCCAACCGCAGCCAGCTGCCGGACGGCTCGCTTGTCATAGCCGGACTCCAGACGGCAGGAAAGGGCAGGCGCGGTCACGACTGGCTTGCTGACCGGGGAATGCTCCCGTTTTCGTTCCTGCTGAAGAATCCTCCGCACCCGGATAATGTGACGCTGTGCGCCGCGGTGGCGGTCGCAAAGACGCTTGCTTCCTGGGTACCGGGGGAGGAATTCGGCATAAAGTGGCCGAACGACATCATACTGCGCGGTCATAAGGTATGTGGTATTTTATGCGAGAGCGTGTGCTTTGGTTCCTCAATTGACATCGTGTGCGGAATCGGCGTGAATCTTTCCCAGAAGCCGGAATTCTTCGAGAAGGCAGGGATCCCCCACGGCGGCTCCATTGAAATGCTCACCGGGCAGACCATCGCGGAGCGCAACGCACTTGCCGGGGAGATATGCAGCAAGCTGTACGTCTACACCCGGGAGGGATTTCCGGCGATTTCCGAGGAATACGTCAGCAGATGTATGACCGTAGGAAAAAAGATCAGAATAATTGAGAACGGCAACGAGCGCGAAGCGTTCGCCGAGGGGATCGCCCCCAATGGATTCCTCATATGCTCCGATGAGAGCGGCAGGTTCGAGGTGAATTCCGGCGAGGTCAGCGTACGCGGACTTATGGATTATATCTGACAGAGGTTGCAATGATCGAGAATGAATTCAAGATAATGCTCACGGAGGAGCAGTACAACGCGATCCACGCCATGTATGAATGGGACAGCGAGAAGCGACAGGTGAACAGCTACTACGACGACCCGGAGCTTACATGCAGCGAAAGGCACATTACAGTGCGCGTGAGGGAGGTCACCGGGAGGTACTTCCTCCAGATGAAGCTTCCGGCGGCGGCTTCCGACAACGGCGCGGTGAGTCGCGTTGAGCTGGAGCAGGAGATTTCCGCGATCCCGGCGGAGATTCCCTCCGCGGAGCTGAAGAATCTTAGTGGCGAGAGCCTGCCCGACGTAAAGCTGCTGGGTGCTCTGTGCACATTCCGCAGCGTGAAGCGATTCCCCGGGGCGGAGATAGACCTCGACCGCAGTGAATATTTCGGCAGGACGGACTTCGAACTGGAGGTGGAATACACCGACGAATCCGCCGCCGAAGCTATCCTGGCGAAAATATCCGCGAAAGTCCACCTGGACAGGAACGCTCCCGTGACCGGAAAGATCCGCCGCTTCCTGGCGGAATACAAAAAGAACAACGCCTGATTGTAAAATCAGGCGTTTATTGCTTTTTCCAGCGCTTCAATATCCGCGGAGGAGTAGTTTACGACGAATTCCTCGGCGGATTCCGCAGGAGCCACGCTACCGTCGTCATAGTGCTCGGCAAGGGGAGAAATTCTAACTCCGCAATCCCGGTAAATGCCGTGCAGAGGGGAATCCTCAGGGATATCCAGCAGGAAGTGCAGCCCGGCGCTTTCCTCGGAAATGCTATCCCTGCCGCAGTATTTCTCTGCGAGTCTGAGTGCAAGCTCTCTCACTTTGCGGTAGTGCTTTCTCATCCGATTGATATGCCGTTCGAAGTGACCCCCGGAAATGAACCGTGCAAGGGTGTACTGCTCGAACGCCGGAACGGGGCAGGAGCAGAATCCCAGCCGCTGGATCCAACGCTCGTAAAGCTCTGGCGGCAGGCAGACGTAGCTTATCCGGACGGAGGGCGCGATGGTCATGCTGAAGGTGTTCATGTAGATAACGCGCCCGGTCTTGTCCAGTCCGAACATCGTGGGGAGCGGCTTTCCCACCCAGCGGAATTCGCTGTCGTAGTCGTCCTCGATGATGTACCCGTTGCGCCTTACCGCCCACTTGATAAGCTCCATTCGCCGGGAGATCGGCATAACGATACCGGTCGGGAAGTGGTGGGCAGGGGAGATGTGCACAACGTCCACGTTCTTGTAGTACAGCTCCTCGGCGGAAATTCCCTGGCTGTCAAGGGAAACCGGCAGGCACAGTGCACCGTTCAGCCGGTATATCCGGGCAGGCTTGTGGTAGCCGGGGTCCTCCACCGCGTAGGTGAGGTTGTTCCCGAGCAGCTGCACCAGCAGATTGTTGAGGTATTCCGTCCCGGCTCCGATGATTATGCGGTGCGGCGGAACATTTATTCCCCGGTAGGATTTCAGGTGCGCGGAGATAGCCTGCTGTAAGTCCGGAGCACCACCCGGAGGCACCGGGGCAAGCATTGCGTTGCCCTTTTCCAGAATTACGGTGCGCATGAGCCGCGTCCATACCGAGAACGGGAAGATAGGATTACCGGGCGCCGGAAGGTCATGCTGTGGGATCTCCGCAATTATTTCCTCTGGCTGATCCGGGCATTCCGGGAGGGTAAGTTCGCCGGCGCAAACATAGTATCCGCTGCGTTCCCTTGCCGCAATGTATCCCTCCGCGATAAGCTGTGCGTAGGCGTTTTCCACTGTGATCACGCTGATTCCCAGGCGCTCCGCCTGCGCGCGTTTCGACGGAAGCTTGGTGCCGTCAGTCACCCTGCCGTGGATTATATCCTGCTTTATTTCCTCGTACAGCTTTTCATACAGACACTCCCTGTCCGGATTCCTGCTCATGAATCCCACCCCCTGGTTCTGATATTATTATACAACATTTCCGCTGGATTTTCAATAGCCGTATTACCGGGTTGACTTGAATGTAAATAAGTGATATAATAAATAGTATAGCTACACGATAGTTCATTCCGCCCCGTGCGGATTTAAGGAGATGTTACAATGGCATTCAATATTCATGACCTGAACCGGAACGCCTGTATGCTGAAAGGACCGCTGCGCTCCCGAGGCTACGACTGGTGGTGGCACAGCTTCACCGGAAAAAACGAAAAGACCGGGGAAGAGCGGTCTTTTTTCGTCGAGTTCTTCCTGTGTAATCCGGCGTTCGGCGGAAGCATGCCGATTTACGGGCAGCTCCCGTTTAATAGAAGCAACGGGATAAAGCCGTCATATCTGATGATAAAGGCAGGCGCCTGGGGCGAGGGCGCACGGCAGATTCACCGCTTCTTCGGCTGGAAGGACGTGACTGTCAGCAGCAACGCGCCCTATTCCGTCATGGCGGCGGACTGCTTCGCGTCGGATTTCGTCCTGCGCGGCAGCGTGTCCCTTTCCGAGGAGGATTGCGCCGCCCACCCGGAATACATGTGCGATCCCGGCAAGATGAGCTGGGACCTAAAGCTGGACAAGCAGGTGGCGTTCAACGTTGGATACGGCGCTGCGAAGCCGTTCCGCGCAGTGCAGGCTTTCGACATGTACTGGCACGCCGAGGGAATGAAAACCGCTTATTCCGGCACCGTGACCTACCAGGGCGAGAAATACACGGTTGACCCGGAAACCTGCTATGGATACGCCGATAAGAACTGGGGCAGGGATTTCACCTCCCCATGGCTGTGGCTTTCCTCCTGCGATCTGTTCAGCAGCCTGACCGGAAGGAAGCTGAAGAACAGTGTATTCGACATCGGCGGCGGAAGACCCGTCATCGCCGGAAAGCCCCTGGACCGCAAGCTGCTTTCCGCATTCTGGTACGAGGGTCGGGAGTATGAGTTCAACTTCTCCAAGCCGGCGTTGTTCACCCAGACCAGATTCGATTGCACCGAAACCGAAGACGAGGTGCTGTGGCATGTCGCCCAGACCTCCGCGTATGGCAAGATAGAGTGCCGTATCCGCTGCAGCAAATCCGAAATGCTGCTGGTGAACTATGAATCCCCGGACGGTGCGAAGCGGCACAACCGCCTGTGGAACGGCGGAACAGGTCACGGAAGAATCAAGCTTTACGGCAGAAACGATGACGGAAAGCTCTACCTGGTTGACGATATCCTGGCGGAGCATGTTGGATGTGAATACGGGGAGTACTGCAAGTGAGCGGTGAGCGCACCGGATTCCTCCTGCGCGCCGCGGCGTGCACCCTGCTCGCCGCCGCAATGATCGGGGTTTCGGAACTCCTCGGCGAGAAGGAGATCATCTTCCCGGAAATTACTGCGCTGACCGTGGGCGCTATTGCTGCTCCGAAACAGTCCTGGCGCGTCAGCCGGGTCAGAATGATGCTTCTTATTGCGGTCTGCTCCGTGCTCGGAATACTCATCGTCAGGTATAGTCCTCTGCCAAAGGCGGCGAATCTTGTCGGAGCATATCTGGTGTGCCAGGTGATATTTCTGCTGTCGCGCACCAGCTTTGCGCCGATGATCTCCGCTGCGGCACTTCCCGTGCTCATGGATACGAAATCCATCATCTACCCGATATCCGCCGTCATCATGACTGTACTTACCGTGCTGGCGCAGCTGATTCTTGAGAAGTGCGGCAGGCGCGAGCGCGAGGAATTCACGCCGCTCTCTATCCCGGATAAATTCCGCTGGATATCCGCCGCCGTCAGGACGGCATGCGCCGCTGTCATAGCAGTTCCCGTGCTGTTCCTGGGGTGGAATTTCTGCGTGGCTCCGCCGCTCCTGGTGGCATTCACGGAGTTCTCCAACCCGGAAAGCCGCGCGCGGCAGAATCCTGTGCGCACTGTGCTGATAATCACCGGCTGCGCGCTGTGCGGAGCCGCATTTCGCCTTGGATTGTGCACTTTCCTGGGACTTCCGCTTACCGTCGCCGGAATTCTGGCGGTCGCCGCGGCGCTAGCTATAATGCGGCTTGCCGGGCAGTATATTCCGCCGGCTGGCGCTCTCGCAGTCCTGCCGATGATAATCCCGGAAAAGGCGCTGCTGATCTACCCGGCGGAAATTTTCGCCGGATCCGCTGTATTCATGCTGATGGCGCTGTGCTTCCGGAAAAGATTCATAAATCAAACAACAGGGCAGAATTAAATTCCGCCCTGTATTATTATGCGAGATCCGCCTTCATTCTGGAATGGAATACAACCGCTGAAAGCGCCGCGAATACGACTGCGTATGCAGCGATGATCAGCAGATGTACGCCAATTCCGTTGAAATCCAGCACTGAAGCCATGCGCGCCGCCTTAACGCAGTGGTAGAACGGGAGCGCCCGGCAGATGTTCCAGATAGCGCCGCCTGCCGCTTCGCAGTCAAACCAGACTCCGCCGAGCAGGGAAGCCAGCGAAATTATCACAGAGCACAGTCCCGGCGCAGCCTTTTCGTTGAACAGCGCCCCGAAAAGCACTCCGGCTGCAATAAAGAACACCGCTCCGGGAATCAGCGTCAGTACTGAAAGCAGGGAACCTCCCACCGTAAGCGAGCCGCTCCCGGAAACTGACGCCACGACAAGCGACGCCGCAAAGGAGATCACGCTCTGCAGCACGGCGAGGAGCAGGCATGGGAGCGCGTAGCCTGCAATGAAATCCGCGCTGTTCATCGGAGTGGCGTAAAGCCGCACCAGGAAAGCCCCGGATCTGTCCTTTGACACGGTGAGCGTGGTGAACAGCATTACGAAAGAAAGCCCGAACACTGCGATTCCGCCTGCAAGATTCTCAATACGGAACAGCGTCATGTTGGCTTCCGGCGGAATGCTCTCGTTTATCACGCTCATAATAATCAGCATTATAAGTGGGAATCCCAGGCAGAATATGTAGCTCAGAGGGTCGCGGAGCAGTTCCTTAAAGTTCCTTGATGAGAATGCGAGCACCTTTTTCATCTGTCGGCACCTCCTGCCTGTTCGGCAATTCTGACGAACGCGTTTTCCAGTCCCTGTTCTCCGGACAGCTGTTCCAGTTCCCCGAGGGTCCCGACAGCGTGGATCCTGCCGCCGACCATTATTGCAATGCGGTCGGACAGCTGTTCCGCCTCCTCCATGTAGTGGGTGGTGAGGATTATCGTGATCTTCCCCCTTAGGGATTTCACCGCGCTCCAGAGTTCACGCCGGGCAAGCACGTCAAGTCCGAGGGTCGGCTCGTCCAGGAAGAGCACCTCCGGCTCGGAGATAAGCGCCATGGCGATTGACAGCTTGCGTTTCCAGCCGCCGGAAAGAGTTTTCGCCCGGGAATCCAGGACTTCCTCCAGGCGGAACAGACGGGTCATGTCGTCGATACGCTGCGCGGTCCTTTCCCGGGAAAATCCGTAAATCCCGGCGATAAGCCGCAGATTCTCCCGGACAGTGAGATTCCCGGCAACTGCGGTATCCTGTGGTGAGATTCCCACGATACGCTTTACCTGCGCGGATTCGCTCGCGGTGCTGTGTCCGGATACGAAAGCCTCCCCGGAAGTGGGCTTTGAAAGGCAGGTCAGCATGCGGATAGTCGTGGTTTTACCTGCGCCGTTCACTCCCAGGAGCGAGAACAGCTCCCCCTTTTCTATCGAAAGGTCAAGTCCGCTTACCGCCGTTTTTTCTTTGTACTTTTTTGTCAGTCCCTTTGTCAGTACTGCCGTCATTGTCTTTTCCTCCCTTTGGCGAAAGAATATCAAGAGGATTTCCGAGCTTGACCAGCGCCATTCCCTTATCCTCGTCGCCGAGGACAAGTATTGCGTCGCCGGGGTGCAGCCTGAATACTTCGCGGCATTTCTTGGGGAGCGTTATCTGACCCTTGTCGTTCATCTTCGAAAGACCGAATATGTGCTTTTTGCCATCGTCGTTTGCGTTGTACGAGGACAGATTCCGCACCAGGATATCCACGGTGGTGCCGTAAAGGTCCGCCAGGGCAATGCAGCTTTCGATGTCCGGGAGGGTGTCCCCGTTTTCCCATTTTGCGACCGCCTGCCGGGATACGTTCAGCTTTTCCGCCACCTGCTCCTGGGTCAGACCGCTCTCCCGGCGGTATATCTTCAGGTTGTTGAATTCAATGCTCATGTTTTCACCTCATGGTATGATTATATCACTTCGGGCATGTTATTTCTACCAAACAAAACTGACATCATGTTACTTTTGGATAACATTCGGGGAATATGTTAAGCTGTATTTACATACAAAAAAAGCTGCTCAAAGCAGCTACAGGCTGTCGATAAACCGTCATCTGTGTCGTCACTCCGTGCTGCGACAGGCAATAAGCCTAGTCGCAGCACGCGTTTCTGGCATCTGACGATTTCTCGGCAGCCTGTGATGGTTATTTATCCGACAAGTGCAAGGACGCTATAGATCAACGGCAAGAATCGGATATCCCTGTTCATAGGGCTTCACGGTTTCCGGGAATTCCGTCGCGTGCCGGAACAGCCTTTCCGCAAATCCGTCGGAGTTCACGAACCTGCACAGTTCCTCCAGCGGAAGCTTGATCACTGCCGGACAGACCGGGGAAATGGTGATCACGCGCATTCCGTTGATGGAGTTCACCCGGAACGGCCAGATCATGCAGTCGAACGGGCGCTTGTCCCCGAGAGTGCAGCCGTGGTCGCTGGCGGCAGGGCACATTATTACTTCGCTGCCGTGGAATTTCATGTCGAACACGCAGCTTTTAGTCCCGGGAATCTGGCGGACCGGCGCCGTTCCCTCTGCGACAGCGGATTCCTCCTCGCCGGCGAATATCGGTATCTCCCACTTGTCGCTGTCTACGAATCCGCAGCATATCCTGCATTCAGCGCAGGTTTCGTGGGATAGCAGCTTGCTGAGCAAAATTACTCACCACCTATAAAGAGCTGGCACCAGTAGTCACACCAGCCGTTGTTATAGTGACCAATGCCTATGTATTCCGCGTTGGGGTCCAGAATATTTCCGCGGTGCCAGGAGTCGCTCATCCAGCACTTCATCGCGCCCTTGGCGGTGGAGTAGTAGTACGCGAGATTCTCGGTCCGGGTGTTGCGCTTCACGCCGTATTCACTGAGGACGGTGTCCCAGCGGCTTCCGTCCGGGCGATAGTGGGACTGACAGTACGAATATTCCTTCGCGCGCACCTGAGCGGCTTCAGTAAGCGCCGTAAGAGCCTTGAGCGGCTTCAGTCCGTATTCCGCACGGGTTTCGTTCACCAGCTCGAAAATCGCCTGCGCCTTGGGATCCTCGAACTGATCCTCGCTGATGACGTATTTCTCGGTTACCACCTTGCTCCGGGCGAGGTTCTCGGAGAACGACGCGAACTTCAGCGTGGTGGTTTCGCTGATCGTGATAGCCTTCTTGTACTTGTTGGAATCCTTTGTGGGAGCGGAGCCGTCGGTAGTGTAGTAGATATCCGCCGCCGGATCAAGGCAGGTGAGCTTCACCTTAGCCTTGTCGCTGTAGGTTCCGCCGTCCAAGGAGGCGGAGGGGACAGCGCTCCTTATTTTGATAGATGACTTATCGCTGCTGACCAGGGTACCCTCGGAATAGCATGCCATGCGGATAACCGTGTTTTCCTCGACGATTATCGCCCTGCCCTCGTACAGCATGGAATCCGTGTCGGGCTTTGAGCCATCGGTGGTGTAGTATACATCTGTGGATACGCCGTTTATTATGGTCACGAACTGCGTAGTATCATAATAACCGCTCTCGTGCGAAATATACACGTCTGTTTCCCTGGAGTCCGCCGACGAGGCATATGCGTTAAGTGACAGTGAAGTTCCGAGCAGGACAGCCGCAAAGAATGCCGCTGCTTTGTTTTTTAGTGACATATAGTAACTCCGTTCTTTTTGATCAGGAAAAATCCGTGGGATCATGCATGGAATTCCCCAAAACGACAACAAATTTAAACAATCCACTACATATTATATACTATTTGCTGAATTATGTCAAGTCGGTTACAGAAATATTACAAAACGGTTACATTTTTTTGACTTGTGGGATTTCGGAAAAACCACATATATGAGAATAATCTGCAATATAACAATAAATATGACAAGAGTTATTATCTTTCTGGTGAAATATCATAATTTCAATAGTCAATTTTCATCTATTTTTCACCTTATGATTATTGACTTTAACAAAAAATCCGTTATAATATAAATAGTTGAGTAAGTAAACATAAATATCGGAAGCTTACAACGGAGAAAGGAATTCTACAATGAAGAACAGCAACAACAACACCTACATGTTCAAGGGGAACGAAACCATCAAGAGCGTGAACGACGCGTCTTTCATGTTCGGCAAGTTCGTATGCAAGGAGCTGGAAGCTATCGGCATGCGTTCCTCCTACCGCCACGTCATGAAGCCGCTCATGGAGCAGGACGGAATGACCCAGCTCGAGCTGGTTAATCTAACCCAGCTGAAGGCTCCTACCATCAGCATCACCCTGCGCAACATGGAGCGCGAGGGAATCGTGCGCCGTGAGAAGAACGACATTGACCGCCGCGAAACCCACGTTTACATCACTGAAAAGGGCAGAGAGATGCACAAGAAGATTCTTGAAGCGTTTGACCGCGCTGAGCAGGTAATGCTCCAGGACGTTTCCGAAAAGGAAATGGCAACCGCCAGAAAGATTCTCGCCAAGATGACCGAGAACCTCCGCAAGGAACTCGGAGGCGACATAAGTGAGTAAAGTACTGAAATACCTGAAGAAATACTGGTATTTCGCCGTACTTTCTCCTCTTTTCATGATCCTTGAGGTCAGCATGGATCTCGTTCAGCCTTCGCTCATGTCCCGTATCGTTGACGATGGCATAGTCAGGCAGGACTTTGGAATAATCCTGAATCTGGGCATACAGATGCTCATATTCACGCTGCTCGGCTGCGTTGGCGGAATCCTGTCCGGCGTATTCGGAAACCTTGCCGCACAGAATTTCTCCAACGACCTGCGCAAGGACGCTTTTGCAAAAGTGATGAAGATGTCCTTCCAGCAGACCGACAAATTCACGATAGGCTCCCTGGTAACGCGGCTTACCAACGATATTACCGCCTGCCAGGATTTTGTCGGTATGGCGCTGCGCATGATGGTGCGTACTCTCATGCAGTTTATCGGCGGAATCGTAATGGTGCTTTCCATCAACGCGACTTTCGGTTATATACTGCTTTTCACACTTCCGGTACAGATCGTTGTGATTATTCTTGTTCTCCGCAAGGGGGCGCCGCTGTTCAGCGTGGTACAGAGCAAACTCGACCGCGTGAATTCGGTGGTGCAGGAGAATGTCAGCGGTGCCCGGGTGGTCAAGGCGTATACCCGGGAGGAATACGAGTATGACCGTTTTAGCAAGGCTAACGACGATCTGGTTTCCACCAACCTCCGCGTTCAGAAGCTGATGGCGCTGCTGGTGCCTATCCTGTCGATACTCATGAATGCTTCCGTGATCGCAGTCATCTACATAGGCGGCGAGCCTGTCCGCACCGCGGCTGAGGGCGCTCAGGTGGGAAGTATCATGGCGGCTATTACTTACATTACCCAGATCCTTATGTCGATGATGATGATCGGCATGATGTTCCAGCAGGTGACCAGGGCGACCGCTTCCGCTTCCAGAATCCGCGAAGTGCTCGAGGCTGACCCGGTCATTTCCGACGGGAATTTCACCGGCAGCACTCCGGAAAACGGGACCGTGGAATTCCGCAACGTATCGTTCAGATACCCCGGAGTCCAGAGCGGAAACGTGCTTTCCGGCGTAAATTTCCGCGTGAACAAGGGCGAAACGGTTGCAGTCCTCGGAGCCACCGGCTGCGGAAAGACTTCGCTTGTAAGCCTTATTCCGAGATTCTATGACGCCACGGAGGGCGAAGTCCTGGTCGATGGCGTTGACGTACGGGAATACAAGCTGGACGAACTGCGCCACAAGATAGGATTCGTGCTACAGAAGAGCGAGCTGTTCTCTGAAACCATCGAGCAGAATATCCGCTGGGGCGACCCGGACGCCACCGACGAAGAGGTGAAGCGTGCCGCGGAGATAGCCCAGGCGGACGAGTTCATCAGCGGATTCACGGACGGCTATAAGGACATGATCACGGAAAAGGGAAGCTCCCTTTCCGGCGGACAGAAGCAGCGCCTTTCCATCGCCCGTGCGATTGTAAAGAATCCCGAGATACTGATATTTGACGACAGTATGTCGGCGCTGGACCTTGCAACTGACGCGAAGCTCCAGCAGACGCTCCGCGAGAAGCTGAAGGGCACCACCGTTATCATGATAGCGCAGCGTGTCGCCAGCGTAATGCGCGCGGACAAGATCGCTGTAATAGACAACGGCACCATAGTTGCATTCGATAATCATAACAACCTAATGAAGACCTGCGATGTGTACCGCGACATCTACAATTCCCAGATGAGAGAGGGGGCTGAGCAGGTTGGCTGAAAAACAGGCTCCCGTAGTTAATCTCAGACCCGGCGGACCTGGCAGAGGTCCCGGCAGGGGAGGTCCTCCAGGAATGATGCCCGGTGAGAAGCCGAAGAATCTCAAGGGAACTCTCAAGCGCATACTTTCCTATATAGGAAAGAACCGCCGCCTTATCATTGCCATGCTGGCGGTAATGCTGTGCGCAACGCTGCTGAACGTAATCGCTCCTACAATACAGGCTAACGCTATTGACGCCATCGCGAAACTTGACGCAGGCACGCTGATAATGTGGCTTGTTGTAATGGCGGTGGTGTATTTCAGCAGCGCTATATTCACTTACTTCCAGAACCTTTTTGCGGCAATGCTTTCGCAGTACACCGTCAGGGTAATGCGTAAGGATCTTTTCGCGCGGATATCCCATCTGCCGATAAAGTATATGGATACCCACAAGCACGGCGATATCCTCAGCCGCATGACTAACGATGTCGAGAACGTGTCGAACTCAGTGTCGCAGTCCCTCGGTTCGCTGATTTCCGGCGTGATCATGCTGATCGGCTGCTTTGTGATGATGCTGATACATTCCTGGCTGATGACGCTGGTCAGCATGGTGACAATCGTGCTGACGCTTGTCGTAACGAAGTATCTGTCGAAGTTCATGCGGAAGTACTTCCCGATGCAGCAGTCCAAGCTGGGACAGCTGAACGGTCAGATCGAAGAGGCGGTCAGCGGCTGCAAGACGGTCAAGGCTTTCACCCACGAAGGAAAGATATGCGAGGACTTCAACCGCACCAGCGACGAGCTGAAATCCGTGGGCGTAAAGGCGCAGATACTTGGCGGTTCCATGGGTCCGTGCATGAATACGATCGGCAATTTCGGATTCCTGCTGATCGCGGTCGTGGGCGCAATTCTCGCTTCAAGACCCGAAACGGATATGCTCTATATTTCTATAGGTACTATCCAGGCGTTCATCACATATTCCAAGCAGTTCACCAGACCTATCAATGAGATCGCGAACCAGTATGCGCAGATCCAGTCAGCACTTGCCGGCGCGGAACGCGTGTTTGAGGTTATGGACAGCCAGCCCGAGGACGAGGGTGGCAGTGAACCGTTTGAAATTGAAAATGTAAAGGGCGATATCAATTTTAAGGACATCGATTTCTCCTATGTCAAGGGCGAGCAGGTCCTCAAGCATTTTGACCTGTGGGTAAAGAGCGGACAGAAGATTGCGATTGTAGGCGCAACAGGCAGCGGTAAAACTACCGTCGTCAACCTGTTGACGCGCTTCTACGATATTGACGGCGGAGTAATCACGCTGGACGGTCAGGATATCCGGAACGTCCCGGTGAAGAAGCTCCGTGGAAGTATCGGCATAGTGCTCCAGGATACCGTGATATTCTCGGATACGATCGCGCAGAATATACGCTACGGCAGGACCGGCGCGACGGACGAGGAAGTTATTGCGGCGGCAAAGGTAGCGCGCGTGGACGACTTCGCCTCCAAGCTGTCGGATGGGTACAACACAATGCTTTCCGAGGGCGGAAGTAATCTGTCCCAGGGACAGCGCCAGCTGATCTCTATTGCGAGAGCGGTGCTTGCTGACCCGAAGATACTTATTCTGGACGAGGCTACTTCCAGCATTGACACCAGAACCGAAATGCACATTCAGGAGGCAATGGTGGCGCTTATGAAGGGCAGAACGAGCCTTATTATTGCGCACCGTCTGTCTACGATCCGCGACGCGGACAAGATCGTTGTAATCAAGGGCGGACAAGTAGTCGAGGCAGGCAACCACGATGAGCTACTTACTCAGAGGGGTTGCTACTACGACCTGTACCAGAGCCAGTTTGCAGGAATTGCTACATAAACCAGAGGGCTGCTTCCCATTGGAAACAGCCCTTTTGGCATGCGTATAAATTAAGAACGGCAGCATATCGCAATGCTGCCGTTTTCATATTATGGTCGGAGTGACAGGATTCGAACCTGCGGCCTCAACATCCCAAATGTCGGGAAAAAGTGCGCTCAATCCGTTTGGATATGCGATTCACGCGTTTGCGTTGACACCCATTTGACACCCATCGCCATTGTCTTTTACCACACCGGAAAGATACTCGTCCAACTTTGTAATAGTTTTTTTCTTGTACTCCGCGTCGAGGTGGGTATAGATTGAAAGGGTGGTTGAAATGTCTGCATGTCCTGCCTGTTCTTTGGCAGTGAGTACATCGACGCCAGCTTTATAGAGCATTGTAATGTATGTATGCCGGAGCGAATGTGCTGTGAATTTTGGAATAATGATAGGTATTTTTTCGGGAGTAAATCTCGACTTCGGGGCTTCTCTTTTTAGCGGTGAGCCATCTTTGCCCTTGTTCCATTCAATACTTTTGCCAAAATCGCCATATTTAAAATTGAGCTCGGCAATGTAACTGTTCCACAAACGTTTCCAGGCAGAATCGCTCATAAGCTTCCCCTTAGCGGAGGGGCAAACCAGCGCGAATGGATTCCCGGCGAGAGGTTTAAGGTAGTCCACAAGGAGCTGGGGTATATAGACCGTGCGCGCAGCAGCTTTGGTCTTGCCGCCAGATTTTAGATTTGGTACGCCGTTAATAAATTCAACGGATTTGTTGACGGAAATCGTTCCAGCGCTGAGATCTACATCGCGCCAAAGCAAGGGGATAAGTTCTCCGCGCCGCAGCCCTGCATACAGCATGATCATTGCAGCGGTCTGTGCACGGTGCGGAGTATTGCGAACCCATTGTTGCATTTCGTCTGACAGGGCTTCCTTGCTATGAGCTTCTGCTTCTGACGGTATCTTTACCGCCCGAGCGCAGTTATACTCAATAACGCGGTTTTCGATAGCAAAATCCAATATCTGAGCAGCTGTATTCCTTATCTCCTCGAGGGTTTGCCGGGCTGTAGGATTTCCGGTGTGGGGATTGCACACGGCGATGTCAAGGATTACTTCCTGAATGTCTGCGACACGGAGTTTGCTGATAGGTATGCATGCGATTGATTCCAGATTGTTTACTTTCCGCTCATAGGATTTGTAACGTCCGTACGATACTTGAATTTTCTTGAGTTTCAGCCACTTTTCAGCCCAATACGCGAATGTATCATGCTCGGCCGTAATATCAATCCCTTTTCCAAGCTTGGTCTTGAGATCCGTGACCTTTTCCTGGAGCTCCTTGTTGTTGGCTGCGTAAACATACTTATACTTTCCATCGCCGATATAGACTTTTGACTGCACCCGTCCGTCCTTGCGGACTGTGTTTTTCATTCTTGCCATGTTATCCTCCTTGACATATTGCGGACAACATGCTATAATAAAGCTTGTAGGCGGCTTTTATAGCACGCTGTCACGTTTCTGCTCCTCTCGTGTTTGCGGCACGGGAGGGGCTTTTTCTTTTATGTACCGCCCTTATTCGGGGCGGTTTTTTTGTTGCTCTATCCAGGGCTTGAAAGCTTCAAACACCTGGCGCTCAAGCGGTGATGTCAGAAATTTCCCTCGAGTTCGGAGCACCTGCATGCGTTCTGCACGGTACCCGGCAGCCTGGTTGGAGATCTCGCAGATCCGGGCGATTTCCTCCGGCTCATAGGCTTCCAGTCCCCAGAGCACGCAGGCAGGAGCAAGGAGTCGCGCCGCGAATTCGTCCGCCTGGGTCTCCGCAGGTTCTCGCCTGTCCGAAGCTGTCCGAAAATGTCCGGATTTGTCCGGGCTGAGTTCATGACCGAGCAGGATATGCCCGAGCTCATGGGCGATGGTGAACCGTACGCGCTCACGGCTTTCAGCGTCGTTGTAGATTATCTGCCAGTTTCCGGCGCTGTCAACCAGGGTGCACCCGGATTCTCCGGGCTTTAAATAATGCGCGTTGCTGTCCTTTACGACTTTCACGCCGCAGGCTCCTGCGATTTTTAGCACCTTTATCGGCAATTCTGCCGCGCCAGTCCTGATAAGGCAGCGCCAGGACGCGTCCCGCGCGTCTTTGTAGAGTTTGTATGCGTTTGTGATAATTCTCACCTCCACAGGTATTGTACCCTGTGGAGGTCGAATTATAGGGAATTATCAGAGGTCGTTGTCCGGGTTCTGCGTTTCGTCCGGAGCTTCGTCCAGGCACTTTCGCTCTTCGGGGGTCAGCGTTACGATCTCCGGTCCGCGATCGTCTGCGCTCCTGGCGTGTTTTAGGCGGATATTCGGTTTCTGATACCGCTCAGTATCGCCGACCATTCGCGCGGTCTGCATGATGTAGTCCTGTCCCTCCTGGTTCACGTTCCGGTAGATCGTGAGGAGCTCCTGCTCATCTGCGCTCGGGAATTTGAGTGGGGGCTTCTTTTCGGTTTCGGTCCAGCCCATTAGAACGCTTGGAGTAGTCTTAAGTGCTCTTGCAAGTGCAACTATCGTTGATTGATTTATATCCAGGACATCATTTTCAATTTTGGATATGCTAGTTTTTGTTGAGTAGCCTATCTCTTTAGCAAGCTCTTCCTGAGTTAATCCGGCTTCTAAGCGTAACTTCTTTATTCTCTCTCCTAATGTCATGCTTTCACCTCCTGTTATAGTATATCACATTGTGTCCATAATGTCAACAATAATTAACATGCAAGTCGCCAAAATGTAAACAAAATGCACCTCTTTTATTTGTGCAAAAAAGAGAAACGCGCCAACAACTGTTGACATAATGGAAACTTTGTGCTATGATATAGATGTACCCAAAATGGCAACATGAAAGGAGGTTACATAATGACAAACGGCAAACTTCTGAAAGAAATCGCAAAAGCAAAGCAGATCACTCTCCAGGAACTTGCTGAAGCTCTTGGATTAACACGCCAGGGGCTTTCAAAGAAAATAGAGAACAGGTCAGAGTTCCGCGTGAGCGAGGTTTCTAAACTCGCGGAAATCCTTGGCTTGTCCGAGAAGCAGAAGCAGGAGATTTTTTTTGCAATGTAAGTTGCTGAAATGGCAACGCGGACTATTGAAAGGGGGTGAGAGAAATGAACGGTGTTACAGCAGAACTGATATCAGTCATTAAGGTAACAAGCATCACAGGGGCAGGAACAGAAAACGACCCCATAAGAGAGGTCGTTAACTATTTCTTGCCTGATGGAACACAGATAGCACACGAGGACAGTTTCAAGCCTTTCTGATGGTTTCGGCTTCCTCTAAGGTGAGTTCGGAAATAATATAGGTGTAGCAAGCTTTGATAAAGCGTTTCATATCCTGCACGTCAAGGTCGGGGTGCTTCCTTACATAATGCGTTTCATCATTACCGAGCCAAACAGATTTTTCGGCTAGTGTTTTGATTTTGGGGCTATCAACATAAGCCTTTATGCACGGTGCAAGAAGCATAGACTTGATTTCATCTTCTTTGCCAGGATTAAAGTGTATCGCGTAATCCTTGATAAGAAACTCCAGGGACTTCCGGTATCCCATTCCTGCAATGTGGTTCAAAGACATAGTTTCAGCCTGCTTGGACTGGTTGTATATCTCTACGAATGTTGGGGACAGCGTTGCAAGACTATCCTCAAACTTTTCGGCGACATATTTTACTGGTTCTGATGATATCAATTCTATTGTTTTAAAAGTCGATGGTTTCGCCACAATCGGTTTAACCTGATACGTTGTAATAAAGCAAGATTGACATCCGCTGCAGAAATTAAATACCGTTGCGTGGTAATTTTGACCGTGCTTGTATAGCGCGTTTCCTATGTCTTTAGCAATGATATGTGCGTGGCAAATCGGACAGTTTTCTGCTTGGTCGAAAACAAGTTCGGTAAATTCTCCGTTAATCAAATTGTTGCACTTTCGGGTTATTTGCACAGCAATCACTCCTTTAGGGGAATTATATCACAAATCATTGCAAATGTCAAACATAAGGAAAGAGGTGAACACCATGTTTACAAATCGTACGCCCGACGGCAGAAACAACATCGTCGGCGTAAAGATCGCGCAGATCCGCAAGAATCTCCGGATATCCCAGCGTGAGCTTGCTGACCGGCTCCAGATCAACGGGCTGGATATCGACAAGAACGCAGTCCAGCGCATGGAATCCGGGCAGAGATTCATCACGGATATCGAGGTTGTCGCTCTGGCGAAGGTCCTGAGCGTGACCATCGAGGAACTTTTAAGGAGGTAGCAATGGCGAGGAAAACAAAAATTATTAAGCGCCCCCCGACGACATGGGCGCAGGTGCCGCCGGTACTTGACAGCGAGTATGTGGCTATCCTGTTCGGGCTCTCTGTGAAGAGCGTACAGGCGCTGACGCGCGCCGGAGAAATCCCTGCGACCAGGCTCGGGAACAAGTACCGGTACGACAAGGGGCAGCTCATGAAACTCATGGACGCAGAAGAGGCGGTGCAATCATGACAGATCAGGCAAGGGAACGCTATCGCCTGCGCAAATCCGAGCACCGCTGCGTAAGGTGTGGAGCAGGGCTCCCGGAGAAGTATAAGATCGCGTGAGGTGAGCAGCATGAAAATACTCAAGCCAATAATCACCGCCGCGTTCTTCGCCGGACTGCTGGGCATGTTCCTGGCGATTGCAGCCCTGGAGAGCGGCAGACTTGACGGCGCTGCATACTGGGTGCTCATATCAGCCTGCGCGGTGCTGAGCGGCGGTGCTATCCTGGGAGCAATGGCAGCGTACAAGTACGAAGAAAGGAGGACAAGCCATG